>JAOLXX010000009.1 GCA_028343155.1 Polaribacter sp. | reverse complement strand
ATATTTAAGAATAATATGATCATTAGAAAACTTCTAATTGTAATAATTTTATTTTTTAAAATCTATTCGACCTACAGTCAAGAAAAGAATTTAAAACAAATAGACCATATAACAATTTCAAATGGTTTGGCGCACAATGGTGTTACTTCTGTTTTAGAGGATTCCAGAGGTTTTTTATGGATTGGTACCTATGAAGGTTTAAATAAATATGATGGTTATGATTTAACAACTTATAAAAATACTGTAGACAAAGAATTTTTAGTAAGTAATAGAGTAAGGTCATTATCTGAAGACTATCAAAACAATATATGGATTGGTACAGACAAAGGAATCACTCTTTACAATTATAATACTGAAAAGTTCAAGAAACTTTTTCCTTATAATTTAAATGATAAAAAAATAAAAAAACCAATAGTTCGTAAAATAATTATTAATAAAGAATCGGATTATGTAGTTTGTGTTACCCAAAGCTCTGGGATTTTATTATTTGATAAATCTCAAGATTTTATAGGTCAGTTTAAGCTCAATAAACAAACGTTTAAAAATAAAGTTTCTTTCTTTAATGGAATCTCACTAGATAAAGAAAACTATCTTTTATCTACTTCTAAAGGCGCTATTATTTTTAATTGTAAAACAAAAACATTTAAAAGAGTTTTAAAAGATGACATACTATTTAGTAAATCTATAGTTAAAGTAGCTAAAGAATCGCTAATTGTTACTTTAGAAAAAGGTTTAGCATTTGTAGATTTTACAGCAAATAATGGCGTTTATTCTTTTAATTTAAGGTTTAAAGATTTTAAACAAAAGGAATTTAATAGTGCTTTAATAGATGCATCTAATAGTCTTTGGTTAGGTACTTTAAATAACGGAATTATTCATATTAATAACGTAACATCCTATAAAAATAGAGAACCTTTTGTTACCAAAACATTTAAAAAAGAGGTGGGCTTTTTACGCTCTAGCTGCCTTGTAGCTGTTACCAATAAAATATGTTGGTTTGGTACTTTTAATGATGGTCTTTTTAAATTTAATATTTTCGAAAATCCTTTTAAAAATTATAAAGTTGGTTTAAAAAATGGTTTTCAGGCACAAGCCACAAATGTTTCTTTTATATCAAGTTATAATAAAGACCAAGTTTTTTTAACAGCTAAATTAGGTGGTTTAGCACTTTACGATACCAAAAAAGAGCAATTTTTACCCTTACCATTTAATCTTTCAATAGAAGATATAAGAAATACATCAAGTGTTTTTGTAGATTCAAATGAAAATATTTGGATTAAAATTACCAAAAAAGGATTTTTCAGAATAAAAAATGGAGCAAAAAAAGCAACGCCAGTTTTAATTAATAATATTTCAGGCTTTAAAAATTCTGAAGCCAGATCTTTTACAGAGGATGCTTTTGGTAATATTTGGATTGGTTGTGTTAACGACGTATTTAAGGTTTCTGTTGATGATAATAATGAAATTACTAATGTAGAATCTTTAAATAAAAATCCTTTTTTTAAAAAAAATAATCTTTATTTAGTTAGGGTTGCTTATGCAGATGCTCTTCATAATTTTTTATGGCTTGGTGCAGATTCTGATGGTTTATTTAGAGTAAAGATTGATAAAAATACTCCTATTGAAAATTTAAATGTAACACAATATAAGCATAATCAAATTGAAGAGTTTTCTATATCATCAGATTTTGTAACTTCTATTATTAGACTTCCAAATGAAGATTTATGGGTAGGTACAGAAGGTGGTGGAATTAATAAAGTTTTTAGTAGCGAAACAGACCCAAAATTTTCTTCATTTACAGAAAAAAACGGACTTTCTAACAATGCTGTAAAGTCTATTTTGTATGATGATGAAAATAATTTATGGATAGCCACAAATATTGGTTTAAATAGGTTTGACACCAAAGAATTAAGATTCAGAAGATTTGGAGTGTCTGATGGTTTACCTTTCGAAGATTTTTGGTTTGTTTCTGAAAAAATAAAAAACGGAAAATTCTTATTTTCTGGTTTAGATGGTTTATGTTATTTTAATCCAGAAGATTTACCTAATGATGAGCCTTTACCTCGTTTAGAGTTTGGTAATTTAAAAGTTTTTAACAAACCTATTTTGTCTAGAAATGCTGTTAAAAACAGAGTGCTCGATTCTAAAAATTTAAAAGATCAAGGTGTACTAAATTTAAAGTATAACGAAAATATATTTTCAATAGATTTAATATCATTACATTTTTTAAATCCTGATAATCATAACTTAAAATACAGACTACTTCCCTTAAGTAAAGAATGGATAGAAATTTCATCCAAACAAAAAACCATACAATATACAGGTTTACAGCCAGGTGAATATACATTACAGGTTCTTGCATCTAATGCATTAGATAAATGGACAGCACCAAAAGTTTTAAAGATTATTATTTCTCCACCTTTTTGGAAAACCTCTATAGCTTATTTTCTCTATTTTTTAATGATAGCTTTAATCACCTATGCTATTATATATTATATTTTAAAAGTACAAAAGCTAAAACATAATGTGCAAATAGAGAAAATGGAGAAAAATAACGTAAAAGAAATTAATGCTGCTAAATTTCGTTTTTTTTCTAATATTTCTCACGAATTAAAAACACCTTTAACATTAATAACGGGTCCTGTTGGTATTTTAGCAGATCGTTTTAAAAATGACCAAGATGTAACAGAAAAGTTGCAAATTATAAAAAGGCAATCTAAAAAAATTACGCATTTAGTTAATCAAACCCACGATTTTCAAAAAGCGGAAGTAAACGCTTTAAAACTTAATTATTCTAGATTTAACTTTAATACTTTTATAGAAGATCTTATTATAGATTTTCAATTTATGGCAGAAAATGATGGTAAAAAATTAGAAGTTAATTCAATTTCTAAAAATATTATTGTTTCTGCAGATAAAGATAAATTAGAAAAAATTTTTAATAATATTTTGAGTAACTCCTTTAAATACACGAAACCAGAAGATACGATTCGTCTAGAATTTAAAAGTGATGAAAAAGACTTAACAGTTGTTATAAAAGATACAGGAAAAGGGATAGATAAAATAGATTTAGAACACGTTTTCGAACGCTTTTATCAATCTCACAACAATCAAAATGTTCACAAAGCAGGATCAGGAATAGGCTTAGCATTTACTAAAAGATTAGTAGAGATGCATTATGGTTATATTTCTGCTGATAGTGAGTTAGATATTGGTACTACAATGAAAGTTCGTTTACCAATTGTAAAAAAACTTACAGAAAAAGATACACATCTAATAAAAGAGGTAATATTATCTGCAGAAAAAGTATTTAAGTTTGAAAAACAATTGGAGTATCAAGATGATTTATCTCAAATAGAAGTAGATGATTCTCTTGCTAAAACTTTGGTTTTTGTTGTTGAAGATAATTTAGAAATGAGGTTGTTTGTTTCTAAAGCATTATCAAAATTCTTTATAGTAAAATCTTTTAGAAACGGACAAGAATGTTTGAATGCAATGGAAGATGAATGGCCAGATATTGTGGTAAGTGATGTACAAATGCCAGAAATGAATGGTTTAGATTTATGTAAACTTATTAAATCTGACATTAAAACAAGTCATATTCCAGTTATTTTATTAACAGCATTAGTAGATATAGAAGATAAAATACAAGGTATAAGAGATGGGGCAGATGCATATATTAGAAAACCTTTTAATATGAAGCATTTAATTGCCAGAATAGAATTTTTATTAGAAAATAGGAAACAATTAAGAGAACGTTTTCAAATAGGAATTCCGTTAACGAAAGAGAATAATGTAAATAACAGAAATGACAACGCATTTTTAGAAAAACTATATAACTTAATAGAAGAGAATTTAGATAATCAGAATTTAGATTTAAATAGTTTTACAAAAGAACTGTATTTAAATCGTACACATTTTTATCAAAAAGTAAAAGCACTTACAAATCTAACTCCGTTTGAAGTGTTAAAAGATTACCGTTTAAAAAAAGCGGCAGATTTTCTAGTTCAAAAAAACTTATCAGTTAACGAAGTTTATATAATGACTGGCTTTAAAAGTAGAACGCATTTCAGTAAGTTGTTTAAAGAAAAGTACAGCATCACTCCAGGTAAATATGCTACTACTATGAAAGAAAAATATAATCTTTAATAAGAAGAATTAGGCTTCAAAGTTCATAATAATTCAAATTTTGGTTAAAATATGCTTGTTTTAAGTTAAAAAAGGAAGAGTAAAAAATGTATTTTATTTTTAAATTTACCAACAACAACATCCTATTTATTGACTAATACAAAAATACAGCCTGTGTTTTTGAATATTGTTGTTAAATTATAAACTTAAATATTAGAATATTATGAAAAAAAATTACTTAAAAAATTAACACTTGTATTTGCTTTTTTTGCAGTTGCAGCAATATCTGCACAAAGTTGGACATTTGATTCGAATTTAGAAGACTTTGCTGCAAATTTTGGTACTGGTCAAACAATTGTTTGGGATGCTGATGGTGGTGAAGGAGCCTTAAAAATGACAAGATCAAGTGGTAATGCCAACTTTGGTCCTACTATGCCTGATAAAGGAGGAGCTGTTGATGCTGATGCTTTTAACACTATTAGAATCAAAATTAAAAATGGATCAGCTGGTAATAGTTTTAGAGTAGGTGGTAAAGGAGGAGATGATACAACTGGTAATACAAATATTAATGGTGTACTTGCTGCAAGTTCATCTGTATATGTAACATATGACCTTCCTATGACAGGAGTGCCTTTCTGGAATGGAACTTTGTCAAATTTCTGGATTGCTATTAGAGGTAATCCTACTGATATTCCTACTGAAGGCGATATATTCGTTAGTTCAATTGAATTAGTAAATGTAACTCCTTTACCTCCTGCTGAGTTTTCAGAGTTCATTGCAAATCCTAATTTTGAAGATATAACAGGTCTTGGCCACATGTCTGGTGGTGCTACTTATGATAGAAGTATAATTGAAACTGATTCTCAAGATGGTGATCGTAACATGCAATTGACGTTTAATACAGACCCAACTGCAGCACAATTTACATTTAGTAATTTTGCTAAAGAATATACTCCAAATCTTGTTGCTGATGATACACAATTTAATGTAAAAATGTGGGTAAAGTCAGCACATGATGCTGATATAATAGTAAGATTAAAAAATAATAATGATGGAGCATCTGGTATTGGAGGTAATGAAGAACTTATTGACGATACTCAACCTGTTGTTGGTAATAATACTTGGCAAGAATTAACATTTACCATTCTTCCTACTATAGATGTAGAGCAAATTAACTTTTGGTTTGCAGTTAATGTAGTTGACGGTACAGCAGCAAATGATCCAAAAAATGGCGACACGTTCTATTTTGATAATATGTCTGCAACAATATCTACTCCAACAACTGCAAGTATAGAAAATAATACTTTAGAAGGTGTATCTTTATTTGTAAATCAAAAAACGAAAAAATTAAATATTGTAACTCCAAATAATAGTAGTTTGAGTTTATTTAATATTTTAGGGGTAGCAGTAAAATCTGAAAATAATTTAAAAGAAAGTAACGCTATTTCTGTGGCTGATTTATCAAGTGGAATTTATATTGCTAAAATAAGTTCAGAAGGTAAATCTTTTACAAAAAAAATAATTATTGACTAAATAATTTTTTATTTATCATAAGTAAAAAGCTATCTATTTTATAGGTAGCTTTTTGTATTTAAAGATACATAATACAAATGCAGAAATACAATTAAATAAAAATAAGGAGGTTAATTTGATATAGCACATAAGTTTATCAATGTTTTAATTGTGAAAAAATAAAATAATTATGAAAACAAAATTACTCATTATAATAATTGGTCTAATTAGTTGTATTTCAACATTTACTCAAATTGATAATGAATCTAATTTTTATACAACAATTACAAATGCCAATTTCAATAAAAATTTGGTTTCTGATTATGGAGTAGATAACGATTTTACTACCGATGATAGTAATCAATTACAAACAGCAATTAATGATATTTCTAATAATGGAGGAGGAACATTAATAATACCAGCTGGTAATTACACTTTCGAAGAAATAAGTTTAAAATCTAATGTGCATTTAGATATTCACAAGGATGTTACAATAAGACCTACAGATAGAGCAGATACTAAAAATTATGGCATTTTTAATTTAGGCCCAAAAGGAGATGACCCAATAGAAAATGTAACAATTACCACAAGCTCTAGTGGAGGTAGGTTTACTGTAGATCTAAGACAAGTAAATAATGTGAATGTAGGAGTTTATAGATGTAGTAAAGTAACTAATTTTATTATTGCTAATCTATACGTAGAAGACAAGCAAACTAAATTTTCTGTACTAGCAACTGGTGGAGATGAATATAATGGAAACTATATTTTTCCTGTAAATGGTATTGTAAAAGACATCCATATTAACAATGCACATTATGGTTATGGAAATGTGCAAACACAATCTGCAGAAAATATCCTTTTTAAAGATTTGTCAGGAAATGGTGGGGCAACTTTACGATTAGAAACTGGTTTTACAGGTCTAAATAATTTACAAGGCACAAATTTGCATTCAGGAGTTAAAAGAGTTGGTGGAATTCATAAAATAGTTGGTAGAAACATCTCATCTACAAACGGAAACTCTGCAGTTATGGTGTCTCCACACGCACTTCATAATGGTACTGTAGATATTGAAGGTGTAATTGCTGTAAATAGTGGTTTTGCTATTAGAATAGAAGGAGGTTTTGTGTCTAACAAATACGATCAAAATATTGGTTTAGATGATGGAACTTTCGAGTCTGTAAGAGTAAAAAATGTACATGCTACTTTTGGAACATCTGCAGAAATAAAATCGAAACATTTTAAATATTACCCACCAGAAATTACAGCACCATCACAAAAAAGTAATTATGATGATGTTATTTTTATTGGTCCATCTATAGCAACAGTTTTGGCAGATGCAAATTATACCTGTACAAATGGAGTCCAGACATTGGTTGTAGAAGAACCAATTATAGGAGTTGGTTTTATATTTCAAGAGGATATAATTCCAGCAGAATTTTTAACTACAGATTGTGCAGCTTTATCTGTTGAAGATAACTTAACTGCAAATATCAATTTTGAAGTATATCCAATTCCTTCAAAAAATGAAATAACCGTAAAAAGTAATTTAAAAATAAGTAAAATAGAATTTTTTTCTATTGCAGGAAAAAAAGTAAAGTCTATCAATTCAAAAGAACAAAAAATCAAAATAAATACATCAAAAATGCATAGAGGCATTTATTTTGTAAGAGTTTATATTGAAAAAGGGTATTCTGTTAAAAAAATACTAATCGAATAAAACAATAAAATGAACTTTAATAAAAACATCTTATTTTTCATCATAATAATAGTAATAACAACTTCTTGTTTTTCATCTAAAAAAATTGAAGCAACAAATATAGAAAACAATTTAGGTTCTAAATCTAATGCGATTATAAGTATCGAAACAGGGCATACAATTCAAAAAGTTAGAACTGCAAATTTTAATAATAAATCTCACATTATTGCATCTTCTTACGAAGGAATTATTATGGCAATTGGTTATGGTGGAGATATCCTTTGGAAAAACAAATTATCTGGTTTTATGAATCATGATATTTGGGCTGCAGACATTGATGGAGATAATAATGACGAAATTTTAGTAGCAAATGCGGATGGAAATATATACTGTTTAGATTACAAAGGAAAACTAAAATGGACGTTTAAAACTGGACATAAAAATGCACCACCAATGTATGCAGTTACAGTGGTTAAAAAAGAGAAAACTTCTTATGTTGTTTGTGGTGGTTTCGATTTAAGCGTTTATTATGTATCTTCTAATGGAACTTTAGTAAAAGAAATAAAATCAGGTACCTATTCTCTAGAAAAAACATGGGGACATAATAAATCTCCTTCCAATTTACATTATGCTAATTTTTTAAGACCTGTAAAAAAACAAGATGGTACAGATATGTTAGCTGTTCATGGTAACAATAATCATATGCAAGTTAAAGGAACGCTTTATTTATTTGATGTTTTAGAAGATAAACCATTTAAAACTATAAAAATTAAAGCACCAACAGTAATTGGAGAGTTTAGAACATCAGATTACAATAAAGACGGAATTCAAGAAATCTTATTAGGTACTTCTGGACATCAAAACTCGATGGCTTTAGTGCGTGTAGATTTAGCAGATAATTCTATGAAAAAGTTTGATGCAAAAAGATTAGGTTTTGGCTATTCTGTTGCACAACCACTTGTTATTAATGATGATGGAGAAGAGAAAATATTACTTTTTATAGGAAATCATATTGTTTTAGTTGACAACAATTTATCTAAAAAGTCTGAAGAAAAAATAAAAACAACATATTCTTATAATGATATTTGGAAAGATTCTAAAACCAATAAAATAATTTTAGCAAGTAGCCAAAGTGGAGGTAGTACTATTCATATACTCGATACAGAAAACAAAAACTGGAAAAAAGAATACAAAAAATTAGCACCAAAAGGGAAGCTTCAAACTATTATAAATAATACGAAACAAATTAGAGATAACTTGTCTACTTACTCAAAACCAGTTTTAGAAAGAGATCCATTACCCGTTTATTTTATGAGTTCTGCTACAGACAAAGGTTTGGCAAGAACAACTGCAAATAACATCAAATCAAATTATAAAAGTCCAATATTTTTAGGGGGAAGTCATTTAGGGCATGCAGAAAATTGGGGCAGATCTACAATAACAAACGAGAAATACAGAAAAAGAAGAGATCGAAGAAGAAAATATGATTTTACCCAACAACAATCCATAGATTATATTACAAAATGGTATGAAGGTGAAACAGGAATCGCCTATTGGGGAGGTCATGGAAACGACCCTTATATGTTTCAAAGAAGTACTACAGAAAAAATTATAGATTTTGCAAACGGTAAGAAAACTGTTTTAATTTTTCCAGAATTAGAAGATAATTCAGAAGATTTTGCTTGGGTAATGGACGATTTTTTTTATCCACTTGCAGAATATTCAAAAACTAGAAACACCAATATTTTTGTAAGAACAAAACATAATTTTTGGCAAGCAAATATTTATTTACCAATGTGGAAAAAAGTGCTTTCTGGTGAATATTCGAATGTTTTTGTACCAGCAATGGAAGAAACTACAGACAAAGCAATGGACATTAGTATTGCAGGTAGAACTGGTATTTGGGCAAGTGGCGCAGTAAATAGTTGGGGTACAAGAGCAGTTCCAGACAACCCAAGTTTTGATAGAGCCAGACAGTTTAGTCACCAAAGATTACCAAATCATTTTATGCGTCATATAATTTATCATCTTGCAAACGGAGCGCAATACATTAACAATTTTAATGTAGATCCAGATTATATGAGTACTATTTGGGAGCTAATAGCAAAAGGAGCCTTATTTGTGCCTAAACCAAATGAAATTGTAAGTTATTCTCCAGTTCATTTAAGTATGTTATCGCCAGATAAAAAATATTTGCACGAAGGCAGTAGTTTAAAATGGTCTACTTTTTATAACCAAAAATTTGAAGATAATAATTCATTTGTATTTAGCAGACAAAACGCTACTTGGATGGCTGCACCTAATACAAAATGGGATTTTTCAAGTTATGCAGCTGGTGTAAAAGATCGTCGTCAAAATTATTTACCAAATTATAAACATGGTTTGGTTTTAATTACACCTCCACAAGCAGGTTCATCTGCAGATTTAACAGCAACAAGAGGTTTCTTAAAAGACAATTTACATCCTATTTATAAAAATATTTTAAAAGAATATTATACAGATGGTCACTATTATTATAACGCAGATGGGAGTAAAAAATACAATGCAAATGAATATTATAAAACGATAAAAAACGATTTAAAAGAAAGCGAAAAATTAATACCTTTAACAGTTACAGGAGATGTAGCTTGGGTTGTTGCACAAACATCGCCAACAAATTTACGATTGACAATTATAGATGGAGGTTATTTAAATCCGACTGATAAAAAAGCAATTATTAAATTTCAAAGCGTTAAACCTTCCAACATAAAAGATATTTTAGATGGTAAGAGTTTTGATATTTCTAACTCTATAGAAGTAGATATTCCTGCTGGAGCATACAGATTTATTGACATCACTTTAAGCACACCTTTACAATAGAAAATAGGATTATCTAACAGTATTATTAAATAAAAGAAAAATGAAATTAAAGAATCTAAAATTTATCCTTTTAATAGTGGTAATTTCTTCTTGTACAACAGTATCTAAAAATTCGAGTGAGCAATCTAAAACAAGTTTTTATAGAGCACCAACCTCATTTAAAGTGATAAAAAATTTAGTTTCAGATTTTGGAGTTGATAATAGTTTTGCAACAAATGATAGTGATAAACTTCAAAAAGCAATCAATACAATTTCTAGAAAAGGAGGAGGGAAATTGTTTGTTCCTAAAGGAAATTATACGTTTTCAGACATAGAAGTGAAATCGAATGTGCATATAGTTTTTGATTCAGAGGTTGTAATTCGTCCATCAAAAAGAGGAAATAATAAAAACTTTGAGATTTTTAGTTTTGGTAAAAATGCTGATGTTGTAGAAAATGTAAGTTTTACTTCAAACAATCCTAATAAAAAATACACCATAGATTTAACACAAACAGATAATTATAATGCAGCAGTTTTTGTGTTAAGAAACATAGATAATTTTTTGTTTTCTGATGTAATTATCAAAGATATACAAACTAAATTTTCTTCTTTTACTTTAGGTATTACCTCTTTTAATAATAATTATTTTTACCCAAGAAATGGTGTAATTAAAAATGCAACCACTACAAATGCAGATTATGGTTATGGATTAGTGCAATCGCAAGCTGCAAAAAATGTGTTGTATGAAGATTTAGGTGGTCAAGGAGGAATCACTTTAAGGTTAGAAACTGGCGCAAAAGAAATGAATAATGTTCAAATTGGAGGGAATCATGATGTTTTTGGCAAAAAAATTGAATGTCATGATGGAAATGCAGCTGTTATGATTTCTCCTCACGCAATGCAAAACGGAATTGTTACAATAGATGGTGTTACTGCTGTGAATTGTGGATTTGGGGTAAGAATTGGAGGCGCTTTTATAGCAAAGAAATACAAGCAAGATATTGGCTTAAAACTAGGGACTTATGATCCAAGATCATCAGTGAAAAATGTAACAGCCACTTTTGGAAAATCTGCACAAGTAAAACCAAAACATATGATGTATATTCCATTGTGTTACCAAACTGAAAAATATACAGCTACAACTCCTATTACAAATGTTTTTAGCAATCCTAGAGATACAAAGACCAAGGAGTCTAGAGTTTCAGTTTCTGTGGCTGCTGTTGGTTATTTTTCTGGTAAAGGTGTTGTTTGTGTAGATAAAAACGGAAAAAAGAGAAAAAAATTAGCAACATATACTGTTCAAATTGATGAAAGCACAATAACAGCTATTGGTTTTAAAGATCAAAAACCTTTAATCGATTTAACAGATGATGTTTTAAGCAATTGTACCTATATTAAAAACTAATTTCTACCAATGAAAAATCAAACTTTAAAAATCTTTCTTGTACTAATTTCATTTATTTTATTCAATTGTAATAACAATCAGAAAAAAGAAGTAAAAACACAAACAGACAAACCAAATATTATTTTATTCGTTTCAGACGATCATGGTTTAGATGCTCTAGGTGCTTATGGAAACCCGGTTATAAAAACACCTAATTTAGACAAGTTGGCTGCTGAAGGCACAAAGTTTACAAATGCATATTGTACAAGCGCAAGTTGTGCTGCAAGTAGATCTGTAATTTTATCGGGTCAATTTGGGCATGCCACAGGTTCTTATGGCCATGTGCATGACTATCATCATTTTAGTACTTATGACAACGTAAAATCGTTACCAGTTTTATTAGAAAAAGCAGGATATGAAACCGCAAGAATTGGTAAATATCATGTAGCACCAGAAAAGGTCTATCATTTTAATACCGTTTTAAAAGCAGACCCTAGAAATACAGTTGAAATGGCTGAAGCTTCTGCTGGTGTTTTAAAATCTGACAAACCATTTTTCTTATATTTCTGTACAGACGATCCTCATAGAGGAAACCCATTCACACCAGATCCTTGGAATGCTCCAAACACTTTTGGTAACAAAAAAGAAGGTTATAAAGATGTAAATCAGGTGGTTTATAACCCAAAAGATGTTTTAGTGCCTGCTTTTTTACCAGATACTAAAGAAAGTAGAGAAGAGATTGCACAATACTATCAAAGTATTTCTAGAATAGATCAAGGTTTTGGGAAGTTAATGAACATGTTACAAGAAACTGGCAAAGCAAAAAACACCATAGTTATTTATATTTCTGATAATGGAATGGCTTTTCCTGGAGCAAAAACTACAGTACATGAACCAGGAATTAAATTGCCTTGTATTATAAAAGACCCTACAAAATCTGCAAAAGGAACAACAAATAATTCAATGATTTCTTGGGTAGATTTAACGCCAACTATTTTAGATATGGCAAAAGTTTCTTATAATAAAGATGAATTTCATGGAAAATCTTTCAACAATATTATTGAAAAAGAAGATGTAGAAAATTTTAATGAAATTTATGCTTCTCACACCTTTCACGAGATTACAATGTACTATCCAATGAGAGTTGTAAGAAGTAAAAACTATAAATTAATTTGGAATATTGCCTATCAATTAGAATATCCTTTTGCTTCAGATTTGTGGGCAGCTTCTACTTGGCAAGCAGAATACAGAGCTAAAAAAGAATATTTTGGTCCTAAAAAAATTAAAGATTATTTGTTTAGACCAGAATTTGAATTGTACGATTTAGAGAAAGATGCAAACGAATTAAATAATTTAGCAACCAATAAAGAATTTGAAGTTATTTTAGAAATGATGAAAACCAAAATGAAAAAATTTCAAACAGAAACTAAAGATCCTTGGATGATTATGTGGAGTCACGATGCGTCTTTACAAGGTTCTGGAGTAAATTTATAATTGAATAAAAAATATGAAAACGATACTTATTTCACTTTCAATACTGCTAACGTTTTTTGGGGCTCAATGTCAAAATAATTCAAATAATATTGTAAAAACTGCTGTAAATAAAGGCAACGTTTCAGATATAGATTTGTATCCTGCAGTACCATATTTTCAAGATGATGCTGGCTATAAAGGAAAAGAGTTTGGAAATTTACCTGCTAATAGAAATGTAAATTTTACTACGCATAAAAATGATCAAGATTCAAAACGTTTAAACGCTATTATTAATAAACTTCACAAGAAAGGTGGTGGTAAAATAACTATAAAAAGCGGTAAGTATAATTTTAGAAATGTTGTATTAAAGTCTAATATTCATATCACAATAGAAAGTGGAACTATTATTAAAATGGACCATTCTGAAAAAGGCAAAACTGTACTTTTTAATATTGGTAAAACTGACAATCAACCTATTGTAGAAAATGTAAAAATCATAGGATTGGGAACTCTAAAAAATAGACCAAAACTCATTTTAGAGAAAAAAAAGAATGTTTTTTACAGAGTGTTTTCAATTGGTTATGCAAAAAATGTATTAATTGTAAATCTTAAGATTGAAGATGATTTAACAAAAGCAGCAGCAATTGCATTTAATCCATCCAAAGATGGAAAAGAATCTGCAAACATTGCAGAAAACGTAACCATTGCAAATATAGAATTAACGGGTGGTTCTATAGGTTATGGATTGGTACAAACCAATGTAGGTAAAAATTTATTGCTTAAAAATTTATCCAGTCAAGGAGGAATGACTTGCAGAATAGAAGCACATACAGGAAGGCAATATGATTTGGGAGTAGATAACATTGTAGTTAAAAATGTTGCAAGTATAAATGGTAAAGCAGCTGTATTGTTGCAACCACATTCTGTATTAAATGGTAGAATTTTGGTTGATGGTGCAAAATCTGATGGTAGCACTTGGACCCTTTTTTTAAAAGACGGATTTGTAGGAAAAGATTCGAAAAGAAAGGCAAGAGGAATATTTGCACCAAGTACAACATTCAAAAATATAAGTATGAATGCTTCTGATAATTCTGCAACATTATCATTTAAGAATCTTAAATATGTACCTGAAGAATTAATTAAGTTTTATAAAAACCCTAAACTCAAACCAATAAAAAATGATGCTAATTATTCAATTAAAAAAGGAAAATTAGGAAAAGAAAGTGCAGTATATGGAGCTTCTATTGCTGTTATTTATACAGATGCAAAATACCCTATAAATTTACCTATAGAAGAAGATATAGTATTGACTGGGAAAACCGAGAATAGATTGAAAATTATAGATAATAGAGATGAATAGAGTAAGGTTTTTGTCCGTTAAAAACTAAACAAAGGTTTATATGTATCTTGCCTAAAAGCCCTTGGTTTTTATGCACAAAGACGTTTCTTGTATTCTAGACTACAAAACCTAATTTTATTTTATGTTTTTTTACATATATATACAAATTCTATAAAATGAAATTAAAATATCTAACCCTAGCTTGTCTTTTTTTATTCTTAACTTCTTGTTCAAATACAAACGCTGTAACAACAAAGGTGATAAACATCAAGCATCAACAAGGAGATGTTACCACAATAATTAGAAAAGCAATAGAAAATGCAGATAGTAAAAATATTAAACTGGTTTTCGAAAAAGGTATTTACACATTTTTACCAGATTACGCACAAAATAAATACTGCTACATTACCAATCATGGAAATGGGTTAAAAAAAATAATTTTTCTTTTTGATGGGTTTGATACTGTAGAAATAGAGGGTAACAATTCAGAGTTTATATTTAGAGGACAAGTTGCACCATTTCAATTTAAAAATTGTAAAAAAGTAGACGTTAAAAACCTAACAATAGATTGGGATATTCCTTTTAGCTTTCAAGGAGATGTAACTGCAATTAATAAAAAAGAAAACTGGTTTGAGATAAAACCTTATTCAGAAGGATATTCTTGGAAACTTAAAAAAGGAAGAATTACGTTTCCTAATATAGATCACTTCGAATTTGCTGCTTTAGGAAGCACTTTAACCTTTGATAAAGATACTAAACAAGTTGCTTATGGGGCTTTAGATATGAGTTTACGACCTAATAAAGTTGTAAAACGTTCAGGAGGAATTTTAAGAATTTATGATGATAATATTAGAAAATTTCCAACTGTTGGTACAGTAATTCATTCTAAAGGAGACAAAGAACATAACAGATATGCACCAGCATTTCAAACAACAAACTCTAAAAATATTGTTTTTGATGGAATTAAAATTCACCACGCATTAGGAATGGGGTTTTTGTTTGAAAGATCAGAAGATATTAAAATTTTAAATTCAGGAATTTTTATTAGAGAAGGTTCAGATAGAGCAATTTCTATTATTGCAGATGCTACTCATTTTGCAAATTGTAAAGGTGATATTTTAATTGAAAACTGTCGTTTGGAAGGAATGTTAGATGATGGTACAAATGTACACGGAACCTATGTTGAGGTTAATAAGATTTTAGATAGTAAAACAGTAAGAGTTTCTTTAAATCATTTTGAGCAAATGGGATTTGAGTTTGCAGGAAAAGGTGATGAGATTTGGTTTATAAAAAACCCAGATCCAAATAGAAAAGAAATAAACACAGTAAGTTCTGTAACAGTAATTAATGATAAATATTCTGATATTACGTTTACGAGCGCAATTCCTTCAGATTTAAAAACAGGTGATATTTTAGAAAACAAAACTTGGAACCCTGTTTTTACAATGAGAGGTTGTACAATTCGCGATCATAGAGCAAGAAATATTATCATTAAAACGCCAAAGAAAATTATTATAGAAAATAATGATTTATCTTCTATGATGTCTTCTATAATGTTAAGAGGAGAAACCTTTTATTGGTTTGAATCTGGTAATGTAGAAGATGTAATCATCAGAAATAATCGTTTTGAACACTGTGCATATGGAGGTGCAAAAGAACACGCAATTTTAAAAGTTTCTCCAAGATTAGGAAAAAGTTTTGATCAAACAATTACGTATGATAGAAACATTGTTTTCGAAAATAACACGATTAAAACATATGATAATTCCATTGTTTGGGCAGATAGAGTAGATGGTTTAATCATAAAAAATAATACAATTATTCAAACAACTACAGAAAAACCACAGTTTCCTAAAAATGCTACTTTTCAGTTATTTAACTGTACAAATGTAGAAATAACTGGCAATTCTTATAAAGGAACTGTTACAAATAATTTAGATGCTGATAAAAAATCATCTAAAGGTATTATAATAAAAGGAAATAAAGGTTTTGAGAACTTGAAGTTGTAAATATTTTATAATGATATTATGAAGTTCAAATCTGTTTTAATTGCATTTTTTTTACTGAATGGGCTTCTTATAAATGCCCAAACTTTAGAGCAACAAGCGCGTACAAAAATCACTACTTTAAACAGTTTAATTACGCAAGCAGAAAATGACAATATCGATGTTTTAAAAGAGAAACTGACAGTAAGAACTTCTGAAATATTTTTAGACTATGCAAATTGGGATGAAGCAAACATAACAATGAATACAGATTTGTTTGCAATGGTAAACAGATACAAAGAAAATGCTTCAGAAATGGCAAACTTATTGCCAAATTTCGAGAGAAATGATGTCATTAAAATGTTAGATGATGCTATTGCGTACATCAATTTATTAATTCAGAAAAAGGCATTTAGAAAACCAATACCTAAAATTAATTGGGAAGAAGTAACACACGAAAATGACCAATTAATGTTTAATGGAAATCCTGTTTTTTTATCAGATTATACTTGGAAACCCGGAATTTCTCAATTAACAGAATATCATGGAAATCTTGATGGCTTTTTTTTAACTTCTAATATGGTAACTGATAAAAATGGTACCATTAAAAGTAATATAATTAGTGATTTAAACGCTAAACCAAATGGTTCTATGGGTTTTGTTTTTTTGAATCATAAAAATGTTCCAAATTGGACAGAAACTGAATATGGTACTGGTTTTGAAATGAGAACAGATACTTTTACAGGTTATGATATCGATAATCCTGGAGCACAAGAAATGCAATCTTTTTTATTGGGTGGAACAGTTCCTCTAATGGCTGGAAAAAAATACACCCAATTAGGTTATATGTTGGTTAACGAACCCCATTTTTTTTACACATACAAATGGTGGTAATTTGCCTTGGGCTTCTGGTGGTGTTTCTAATTATACCATAGAAAAATTTAAAACCTGGTTGGCAAACAAACATACTTCTATTAGTAGATTAAATAGTTTATGGGGAACCAATTTTTCGAATTTTAATAATGTTACAATTACAATCCCTATTCATACAAACAATCACGGAAATGCGATGTGGTATGATTGGACGCTGTTTAATATGTACCGAGTAACAGAATGGTATAAATTTTTAAAATCGGAAATTAAAAAATACGATACTGAAGCGAAAGTTCATTTAAAAATAATGCCACATCTTTGGTCTGACAATGAAAGAATTCACGGTATAGATTTAGAAGCTTTAACAGAATTAAGTGAAATTACAGGTAATGATGCAAAAGCCGCCAATAATTATATGTGGGGACCAGAAGAAGAATGGGAAGCCAATTATTCTTTTAAATGGCGAGAGTTATGTATGGGTTACGATTTTATGAAATCAGTAAAGCCAAACAATATTAATTTCAATTCAGAAACTCATTTTTTATCTACTACTAAATCAAGAGATTTATATTTAGACCCAGCTTATGTAAGAGCCACTTATTGGTTAGCACATACGTATGGTATGACTGCAAACCAAACGTGGTATTGGGCAAGAAGAGAAGATGGATCTCCTAGAAACGGATTAAGTGTTGGTAATGGATATGCAGGTTCTAACAATCATCAACCAAGAGTTACTAATGAATTAGAATCTACAATTCAAGATTTGAATTCATTTTCTGATGAAATTATGGCTTTGCAACGTCAAAGAAAACCCATTCGTATCTTTTATTCTAAAACATCTGCTATCAACAAAGAAACACATATGGATGATTTGTTTGAACTCTATGAAGCTCTTCATTTCGATGGAATTTCATTGGGTTTTGCTTCAAAAAATATTATTGAAAAACAAGACAATAGTTTATGGGATGTTATTGTAGTTTACAAAACGGAATTTGTTACTCAAGACGAATTTACGTCTTTGCAAACCTATTTAGATAATGGAGGAACTGTAATTATAGATGCCCAGAGTTTTAAAAAGAATGAATATGGTGAATCACTTTCTTCATTGAATGCAAGCAATGGAAGATTACTCTCTAATGCCACTATTTCATCAATAAAATCGAGTGCTTTTTCAATTCTTGATAGTAAAAATAACCTTCCAGAAATTACAATTTCAGAAACAAATGGAGCCAATTCTAAAGGTTGTGTTTGGAAAATTGCAAAAAATAAAGCAGGAAATAATGTTTTATCTATTGTTAATTTAGGAAAAACGGATGCAACTTTAGCAATTAATTTAAAAGGAGTATCAGGTACCACAATTACAAAAGATTTAATAAAAGGCATTGAGGTTAGCAATACACCAACCCTAAAACCTTACGAAGTGTACTTTGTAGAGGTTACAGATGCTAATAGTTTATCTGTGGATGAAATAGAAACTGAAGCTTTTAAAATCTATCCAAATCCTGCAAGTTCAGTACTTAATATACAAGCTAAAATTGGTAGTGATATTATAATATATTCAGTTTCTGGAGCCGTTATAAAAGCTTTCAAAACTGATAGAAAAACAATTTCAATAGCAACAGAAAATATTGCTAGCGGAATTTATTTGGTAAAAATTAGTAATGATCAAAAAACAGAAACTAAAAAAATAATTATTAATGATAAATAGATATAGCCTTGTCATCATTATTTTATTTTTTTTTACAGTTCAATGTAAATCTTCATCTGTAATGCAAGAAAAAGACACTGTACAAGTAGTTTTATTAGCAGGACAATCTAATATGGCTGGTGCTGGTAATTTCGATAATCTTTCTGAAGATATTAAAAATAGAATAAAAAAAGTAGCTCACAGAGTTTTTATAAGTCAATCTAATACAGTCCAAAAACCATTGTCTTGGTTTAAAAATAAACCAAGTAAAAAATACGATTTTACAAAACGTTTTGGGCCAGAATTGTTAATTGGTTTAACCTTGGCAGAAAAATATCCCAACAAAGAATTTTTATTGATAAAACACGCAAAAGGTGGCACAGCTTTATATGGTGCTTGGAACCCAGATTGGACATTAGAAAAAGCCCAAGAAATAGAAAAAGGAGCAAAAAAGCAAAGCTGGAATTTAGTAAAACAGCATTTCGATTTTATTAACCAAAATTTAGAAATTTTAAAACAAAAAGGGAAAAGCTATAAAATTATAGGAATGGCTTGGATGCAAGGAGAAAATGATGCCATTTTAGAAAAAGCAGCAAATATGTATGCAACTACTTTAATAAAATTAATAAAAAAATACAGAACGAATTTTAATGTTGAAGAAATGCCTTTTGTTTTCGGACAAATAAATTCAAGATATGGTATTAAAGACGGAGCAAAAATTGTAAGAGCACAAATGGAGAAAGTACCAGAAATGTTAGCAAATGTTTCTTTGATAAAAACTACTACAGATAGAAATTGGTCAGATTTCCCTAAACATACAGACAATGTACACTATAATTCAGAAGGACAAAAAAGATTAGGAATTGCTTTTGCTGAAAGTTTAATTAAAATGAATAAGTAGTTAAATTGAACACTAAAAAATGAAATTAAAAATAGGTTTTCTTGCTTTATTGTTTGCTTTTTTAAGTTGTAAATCACAATCGAATTTAAAAGCTGAAAAAGTATTGCAAATAGTTCTTTTATCTGGTCAATCTAATATGGTTGGTCACGGAAATTATGACGAGCTTTCAACAAACTTAAAAGAAAGAATTCAAAAAGTTTCTGATCGTGTTTTTGTCAGTACTTCAGGAGAACCCCCAAAACCTTTATCACTCATAAAAGGAAATAAAAGTGATAAATATAATTTTTCAAAACATTTTGGTCCAGAACTTTTTATAGGTTTAACCTTGGCAGAAAAATATCCAAAACAAGAATTTTTATTGATAAAAAAAGCTGTTGGAGGCACATCTCTATATGGTGCTTGGAATGTAAATTGGACATCAGAAAAAGCTCTAATTTCAGAAAGAGGTAAAACAAGACAAAACCTACAATTATTTGCAGCGCACATCAACAATATTAGAAATCATCTAAAAAGATTAGATTCAGAAGGAAAAAAATATAAAATTCTTGGTGTAACTTGGTTGCAAGGAGAAGGTGATACAAATAAAGAAACTACAGCAACTAATTATAAAGTGAATCTTAAAGATTTAGTAAGTGCATACAGAAAAGAACTGTCCATAAAAGAATTGCCTTTTATTATTGGTCAAATAAATGCGTTACCAAGAAAATATAAAAAAGGTCCTGCACAAGTTAGAGCAGCAATGTTGGCTGTCGCAGATGCTGATAAAAATATTGGAATTATTAAAACGAAAGCCGATAAACCTTGGTCAGATTTTCCAAAATATTCAGATAATCTGCACTACAATACAGAAGGCCAAAAAAGATTCGGCATTGCTTTTGCAGAAGAGTTAATGAAGCTTTCAAAATAACCTTTAGTTTTCTGATAAGGAGTAGATTCAGAATTAAAAATTTAAGTACAATGTTATCAATAAAAAATTAAACCTTTTTGAGACTTTTTAGTCTGAATTAAAATAAAAATTATGAAGCAAAAAATTACATTAGTCATTTTATTTTTTTCTATTATTTGTAATGCACAAAAAATAGAATTCCCTAAAGAGAGCTCTTTTTATAATCCTGTTATAAAAACATTTTCAGTGGAAATTTCTGAACCTAAAACTTCAAACCATTCAGAATTAATTCAAGATGCAATTGATAAAATTAATAAAAAAGGCGGAGGATTATTAAAAATTAATGCCACAAAAAATAATTTTGTATATACGATTAGTCAAGAAATTCAGATAAAATCTAATGTTCATATTAAAGTTTCTCCATTGGTTGTTTTTAAAGGAGATAGCCCAAAAGTGCTAAAGTTTTTCTCAGTAGGTAAACAAGGTAAAGGAGAAATAGGAAACATAAGTTTAACTAGTATGAATGATGATAAACCATTCACATTCGATTTTACAAATAGAATTGCAGGAGAAGATAAAAATGGAGGTACAATCGCAGTTGCATTGGGAGGTGCAAATAACTTTAAATTAGCCAATTTTAAAGTTTTAGATAACAATACTCGTTTTTCATCTATTACAATGAATTTGCAAAAATTTAGTAATAATAAATACTTGTTTGCTAAAAATGGTGTCATAGAAAATATTGAAGTTACAAACGCACATTATGGATATGGAGTTGTGCAATGTCAAGCTTCTTACAATGTATTGTATAGAAATTTAAAAGGTTCTGGAGGTGCTACATTACGTTTAGAAACAGGTGCTGTACATAATGCATATTTAAAAGACAAGAATGTAAAAGTTGATGAAAATTATGCTGAAAACATTTATTGTGAAAACGGACAAGCTGCAATTACTTTATCACCACATACAATTGTAAATGGAAAGGTATTTATTAATGATGTAGAAGCAGTAAGTTGTGAAACAGGGTTAATTATAGCTGCAGGTTTTTTAAGCAAAAAGAAAGAGCAAAGAGATAAACAAGGGAATGCAATAAATGGTCATATCTATGGAACTTTTAATGCTGAATCTATTATCTCTAATGTAAAAATTGTGTATGGTAAAAATGCACAGTTAAGAAACACAAGACGAAATTTTGTTCCTTGTGACCAAAGAAATTTGGTAAGTAAAGATAGAAATGAGGATGAAGAAAGTTTTAAAGGACCTTCAGTTTCAGGAATCGTTTATTTTGCTAAAGGAGGTACAGATCCTAATAAAGGATTTTACACAATACATACACCTAATTTAAAAATGGTAGGTTTTCCAAAAGAAAATAAAGAAATCTTTACAAGTAATAAGTTTTCATTTAAAGACTGTGATATTAAATTTAAAAAGGAACCTTCTAAAATAACAGGAGGTAAAAAGAAAAAGAACAAAGGGAAAAAGAAGAAAAACTAATTTTAATAACTTGTTTTTTACGCTTAATAACATTTTAAAAACGTGAGAGTACATTTTAGCGAGTAAAATTTATTTAATTAGTGTAAAATTAAAATGATGTTAAAACAGATTTATTTTTGTTGTGTACTTGCCATTTTTGGGCTCTCTAGTTGTGCTCAAAAGAAAATTGAAGTTAAAAAAGAAATTTCCAAAAAACCAAATATCATTTATATTCTTGCTGATGATATGGGTTATGGTGATGTTGGAGTTTATGGTCAACAAAAAATTAAAACACCTAATATTGATAAGTTAGCAAACGAGGGAATAAAATTTACTGACCATTATTCTGGACAAACAGTATGTTCCCCTTCCAGAGCTTCTTTAATGACAGGTTTGCATATGGGAAATGCTTCTGTTACCAGAAACGGAAAATTGATGAATCCTGATGATGTAACAGTTGCAGAATTGTTAAAAACAGCAAATTATACTACTGGTTTAATTGGTAAATGGGGTTTGTCTGAAGGTCCGTTTGCAGACAATAGCCCAAATCAACAAGGATTTGATCATTATTTTGGATTTCAAAATCAAGGATTTGCACATTTTTATTATCCTGAATATTTATGGAGAAACCATACAAAATTAGCATATCCAGAAAATTTAAATATTCGTGATGAAAATGGAGCATATATTCAAGGTAAAGGAACCTATTCTCACGATGAATTTGCTGAAGAATCTTTAAAATTTATTAAGGATAATAAAAATAAACCATTTTTCTTGTATTTGCCTTTTGCAATTCCGCACGCAGAATTAACAGTTCCAGAAGATTCCAAACAACAATATAAAGATTTAAATTGGCCAGAAACACCTCATAAAGTAGGTGGTGGTGCAAAAAAAGGACACGGATATGGAAGCCAATATACAGATGGTTATTGCGCTCAAGATCAACCAAATATCACCTATGCAAGTATGATTTCTAGAATGGATAAAAACATTGGAAGAATTATTAATTTATTAAAAGATTTAGGTTTAGAAGAAAACACTATAATTATGTTTGCGAGTGATAATGGACCATCTAATGAAGGAGGGCAAGACATTTCTTTTTTCGATAGCTCTAAAGGCTTAAAAGGTAAAAAAAGAGATTTATATGAAGGTGGAATTCGTGTGCCATTTATAGCTAGATGGAAAGGAACCATTAAAGAAGGTCAGGTTTCTAATCACCCAAGTGCTTTTTGGGATTTTTTACCAACTGTTTGTGATTTAACAGGAATTGAAACTCCAAAAAATACAGACGGAATTAGTTTATTACCAACAATTTTAGGCGAAAATGATCATCAGAAAAAACACAAATATCTATATTGGAATTGGGAACACAGAAAAAATCCGTATTACGAAGCTGTAAGAGTTGACGATTGGAAATTTTTTAGAATTACACCAAGAAAAGGAAAAGATAGAGCACCTTATTTTGAATTGTATAATTTAAAAAATGATGAGAATGAAACGAATAATGTTGCGAGTGCGCATCCAGAATTAATTAAAAAATTTACTCCATATTTAGACGAAGCAAAATCAAACTAACAAAATAACAAGGGTTTTATACTCCTTGCTAAAAACAATAAAATGAAACGTAGAAACTTTTTTAAAACAGGAGCAAAAGGAATTTTAGCAGCAGGATTATTGCCAGTTACTGGTTCTATTATGGGAACCAATTTAGAAACAGGAGAAGAACAAGTTATTCATTTTGAAGATCCAAAAGAAGGAAAAAGAATAGACATTAAAAGAAGAAAAACTTTAAATGTAGATGTAGCAGTTATTGGAGCTGGTATGGCTGGTATTTCTGCAGCAGTTTCTGCAGCAAGAAATGGTGCTAAAGTTTTGTTAGTGCAAGACAGACCTGTTTTAGGTGGTAATGCTTCTAGTGAAATGCGTGTTACAGTAAATGGCGTTCAAAGTTTAAAAAACAAACATAAAATAGAGCGTGAAACAGGTATTGTAGAAGAAACAATGTTAGAAAATTGGCATTATAACTCACAAGCATCTTATCACGTTTGGGACCACGTTTTATATAATTATGTGGTTAGAGAAAAGAACATTAAATTATTAATGAATACACAAGCTGTAGATGTTGTTATGAATGGTGATGCAATAAAATCTGCAATATGTTGGCAATCTACAACCGAAACAGAATTTACTGTAAACGCACACGCATTTTGCGATTGTTCTGGTGATGGTTTAATGGCAGCAACTGCAGGTGCAGAATTTAGAATGGGACGTGAAGGAAAAGCAGAGTTTAACGAATCTTTTGCACCAGATAAACCAGATGGTTGGGTTATGGGAGATTGTATTATGATGATGACTAAAGATATGGGGAAACCAACACCATTTTATCCTCCTTCTTACGCAATACCTTTTGATGGCGATAAAGCAAAAACTACAGGACATAGAAAAATTAAGCAAGTAAAAGAGGGTTTTTGGTGGGTAGAAATTGGTAGTAATGTAGATATTATTGGCGAAAGAGATGAAATTCGTCATAAATTAATGGCGTATTTTTACGGAGTTTGGGATTATGTGAAGAATTCTGGAAAACACCCAGAAGCAGATAATATGGCTTTAGATTGGATTGGTTCTATTCCTGGTAGAAGAGAATCTCGCAGATTTATGGGTGACTTTATTTTAACTCAAAATGATATGTTAGGCAATCGTCATTTTGATGATGCCATTGCTTTTGGAGGTTGGTCTTTAGATGAACATAACCCTGGAGGAATAGAAGATTTAAGTCAACCTGCAAGTTTTTTCCATTCGCGATTTAATGATATTTACCAAATCCCTTTTCGTTGTTTGTATTCTAAAAATGTATCAAATTTATTGTTTGCTGGTAGAAATGTAAGTGTTTCACATATGGCACTTTCATCAACAAGAATTATAGGTACGTGTTCTATGATGGGACAAGCAGCAGGTACAGCAGCAGCAATGTGCGCGCAAAAAGGTATTAACCCAAGAGAGTTATATAAAAAACATATTACAGAATTGCAGCAACAATTGTTAAGAGACGATTCTTATTTTCCACATCATCCAGCAAACGATCCTAATGATAAAGCTAGAAAAGCGAGTTTATTATTTGCATCATCTACAAGTTCTGGAGATGTAAAAAATTTGTTAGATGGTGTTAGTAGAGATGAGGTTGATAAAATTCATCATTGGCAATCAGAAGGTGTAAATGCACAATTACAGTTAGAGTGGGAGAAAAATCAGAAGCTAACAAGTGTAGAAATGAAGTTTGATACCAATCTTCATAAGAAAATTACAATGCATAAAAACCCAAAAAGGCATATAGAACAACCAATGATAATTCCACCAGAATTAATAAAAAATTTAACTGTGGAAGCAAGAGTTAGAGGGAATTGGGTAGAAGTTGGTAAAGTAGAGACCAATTTGGCAAGATTGGTAAAAGTTAGGTTTAATGAAATTAAAACAACAGCAATAAGAGTTAACTTAAAAGAAACGTATGGGAAACCCTATGTTAAAATGTTTGAAATTCGTTGTTACTAAAAACAACAATGGTTTAAACTGCTTGCAAAACAAAAACATAAATGATGAAAAAAATTACTTTTTTAATAAAGATTACTGCAATCCTTCTAATAACAATTAACACATTTGGGCAGAAAAAGCCTAACTTAATTATTGTTCAAACGGATGAACATAATTTTAGAACGTTAAGTGCATACCAGAAGCTAATGTCAAAAGATCAAGCATTTGTTTGGGGAAAAGGCAATAATGTACACACACCAAATATTGATAAATTAGCAGAACAAGGCGCAATTTGTACAAGTTATTATGCATCTTCACCAGAGTAACCAAAAACAGCTTATCAACTAGAAGTCACAGTTTCCCAACAGAAATATTTCCAAGAAATATCCAAAAATTAATAATAAATGCTGAGGAGACTGTTGGTTATAATCCAGAATATTTAAGTGCTGGAATACTATCAACTTGTGCTACTGCCATAGGTAGTTCCGTAAGATTGAATAACGGATCCTATGACAATCCTCCAATTTTATGGTTAAATATTATTGGAAGATCTGGAGACGGTAAGACACATCCACTAAAATTTGCTAAACAACCCATAGCAGAAATGGATAAAAAAAGCTTTACTAAATTCCATTCTGATATGCAGAAATATTCTAATTCTGAGGATAAAAATGGAGAGAAACCCATCTATAATAAAACTATTCTTAGTGATTTTACTCCAGAAAAACTATCAGAAACACTTCAGCATAATAAAAAAGGTGTTTTAATTTTTAGAGATGAACTCTTAGGATGGATTAAGAGTTTTGACAAATATAAAAAAGGTGGCGATCAGCAAATGTATTTAGAGTTCTTTAATGGGGATGCCATTTCTGTTGACAGGGTATCTAAGGGACCTATTCGTGTTGAAAACCCTAATGTAAACATTCTTGGTGGTATGCAACCAAAAGTTCTAAAAGACATGGCTTCTAACAATAGAGAGGATGATGGATTTTTAGCTCGTTTCTTATTTGTATATCCTGAATATCTAGAACCAAAACTATTTACTGGAAAACAAATAGATGAAAGCCAATATCAAAGCTACAATAAGCTGATCCAAGATTTATTTGGCACAACTAATAAAACTTTAAAAACAACAGAAAGCCAAATAGAAATTTACAAAGAATGGCAAAGTGAAAAAGTTAAACAGTGTTATAAAGATGATTTAGAAACATTAATCCAATCAAAATTAGAGACCTACGTTTGGAGACTTGCTTTAATTCTAGAGATGATAGAACAAACCTCAACAAATACTTTTAGTGATAACCTCTCTGATAAAAGTTTAAATGATGCTATAATATTAGTAGAGTATTTTAGAAATAATGCTTTACGTGTCTACAACAAGTTGTCTTCTACAAATCCACTAGATAACCTTGAAGAAAACAAATTTAGCCTCTATAAAGAATTACCTATGGAATTCAAGAAAAGTGAACAAATCGAACTGTTTACTAAACATAATGTACGAGGAGGTTCAATTGGTCGATTTCTATGTAAAGACAAATTGTTTGTTCGACTAGATACGCAAGGGAATTACAAGAAAAAGTTTAAATAAAAAAGCTTTTTAAAACTAGCCACCTATTTAATTTTAAGATTGAATAGGTGGTTTTTTTATGCACCTTACCAACCTTACCGCTAGCTTACCACTACAAAAACCCCTCTAAACCCCTACCAATGTTGAGGTTTACCACGATTACCAGGTTTACCACACCTATAGATAAAAGGATAAAAAATAGAAAGAATTTCTTCTTTCTATTTTCTTTTTTAACTTTCAACAAAAGCAATTATCTCGTTCATCATAGATTCCCAAGCGAACCATGAAAGCCAGTTAAAATATTGTGTTTCATCTTGTGAACTTGGTTTATTTTCCAATTTACCACAACATGATTCGAATTCATCCAGTATTTGCAATATTGATAAATGATGCTTTTTTGCAAAAGCTACAGTATCTGTATAATAAATCATACCAGGAACTGATCCACTATTTGCTGTGTAATAATCTTGAGGGTGTTCAATTAATTGTTTCCATTCTAATCCAGATTGCATTAGAACTTGCTTGTGGAATTCCGGAAAAGAACTGTGATTTTCTAAAAACTCTTTTTTACTTAATTTAGACATAATTTTAGGTTTATATCTAAGGCTTTTAGAAGTATTTTTAGCTCTTTTTTATAACACCAATAAGTATTCTAAAGATTAAATCTATTTATTACCATAATTTATATTTTAGAAAATGGCTATTTTACATAATGGCGTTATATGGCAGAAAGTTTATGAATGGAACTATATAAGTAAAATAAGCATCAATTAATGTTTTGAATGTAATTGTATTTTAATCACCTTCTCTATAGATAATTTATCATCAGAATTAACTTTAAGAATATGCATTCCTTTTGATAAATTAGAAATATCTACTCTAGCTTTATTAGTATTAGAAATATTAACTTTTTTAACAGGTTTTCCATTTAAAGACAGTAATTCTATAGTTAATTTATTAATTGTGTTCTTAAACGTTAAATTAAACACATTAGAAGAAGGATTTGGAGATACCGTAAACAAACTGTCAAAAGCATCATTTATACTAAGAGCTTCTTCTGTAGTGTCGAATAATTTACCATATTGAGGCAATGTACCTGTGTTAAACCATAAATTTCTATGTGAGCACCCACCATTTCTTTCGTGATCAAACCAGCCTGGTTTTACATCTTTAAATTCACTAACTCAAACAATGGCTTTATCTAATAAGTTTTGTACAATTTGCTCACCATCTGTTAAGTTATTTCTTAAATCTGTAGATTCACCAGGGTCATTCTGAATGTTATATAACCTCCACTTACCATTTCCACCAGTTTTATCTAATTTATATGGATAAGAAATAATACCTCCATTATGAAAACCATTTTGTGGTCTTATTACATATAA
Organism: Polaribacter sp.; assembly: GCA_028343155.1. GTDB lineage: Bacteria > Bacteroidota > Bacteroidia > Flavobacteriales > Flavobacteriaceae > Polaribacter. The sequence goes on along the minus strand of JAOLXX010000009.1, from coordinate 56,360 downwards.
AGCATCATCATCTTCTCTAACTTTCTGACCAGCAATAATTTTATCCATAAAACCTTTACCATCAAGTTGCTTTGTAACTGGTATTGTTGCACCTTCCAAATTTGCTAGTGTAGGATAAATATCTAAAGAACTAACTTGAAAATTATAAGTACTAGAAGAGGCAATTTTATTTGGCCAACTTACAAACATTGGTACTTTATTGACCACCTTCTAACACTACCTTTTTGTTGTTGCAAAGGATAATTCACTGCTCCTTTACTACATCTACAACCTCCATTATCACTTAAGAAAATAATTACTGTATTATTAAAATCGTTTATATTCTTTTTTAACTCAGTTACAACTTTACCTATGTTTTTATCCATATTAACAGTCATAGTAGCATAAATAAATCTTGTCAAAATACAATCAAAATTTGAGCCTACTATTTGTCCACTTGAAAAAATCAAACTGAAAACAACCTCTTATTAGTCTATTATACCGCGAATTTTATCTTCTTATAGCATCATTTTAACTCTATTGTATATTATTTTGATAATTTTATTTATTGAATAGCTTCCAAATGCAAAAGCCTAGAATATAAATTCTAGGCTTTTGTCTGGTATATTTTAAGAACTCTTCATTTTAAATCTTAATTACTTTTTTTATTGAAAAGTTATTATCTGCATTAACCCTAACCAAATAAATACCTGAACTTAAATTAGAAGCATCAATATTTTGGATAGTGCTGTTGTTTGAATTAATTTTTTGAATTAATTTACCTGTTACAGATAAAATTTCTATTTGAACACTTTTATATGTATTATTTAACTTTACTGTAAACGTTTCTGAAACTGGGTTTGGGTACACTTTAAATGCTGATATATTTTCTACAGTAGCTGACAAAGTAATTTGCCCTAAGTTTATATCCCCAGAAACAGTATTTACAGAATCATCAATACTCCATAAAGAATATTCATTTGTTTCACTCAAAGACCAATTCGCATAGTTATTAACACTTGCTCTAATAGCAGTTGAACTTCCAGTTGCAGCCCCAGAATATACACCATAATTTAAATCCCAAAGGTTTAAAGCTGGATCTTTACCTGTAACATCAATATTAAAATCTACTAATGCATTAGGTAATTCGCAATATGCATTACCTCCACCTGTTGCCCAACCAGCAGCAGCACTTTTACCATCTGTATTTAACCCTGTAATCCAATCTAAACTATCATCTGCTGGATGTACACTTGTGTCTCCACTGTATATTAAGACAGTATCTCCTGCAGGTGAAAGATCCCAATCTCCATCTGTACCAAGTGTTTGAACTGTAGTACCCACTTCAGTTTCTATATCATTTATTACTGTGCTTACTTTACCATTTCTTCCTAATTTAAAAATAGTTCCTGCAGTGTAAGCATTTATTGTCGTCCAAGAAAAAACATCATCTATACCATAAGGTACTCCTGAACCACTTAGATTAAAAGACCCATCACTATGCCACCCTCGATTAGAAAAACTAATACTAGTGCCAGCATTAATATCTTTAAGAATTACAAAAGCAAGTTCACCCACATTACCTGCTGCTGCTTTATATCCTACAATAGCTATATCTCCTGCAGTTAAATCATCTGATGTTTCATTAACTACTACATCTAGAATATCAATACTTGCCACAGTTGTGTTTACTGATTCTACAGAAGAAGACTGTAAAGTAATTGTAACGGTTTCTGGATCTTCATCTAAATTATCTTGTATTGCTTCAATTGTTATTTCGGCAGAACTATCACCATCTGCTATAGTAACTGTTCTAGCAATAGTTGTATAATCTGTTCCTTCTGTTGCACTTCCTCCAACAACATACGTAACTTCTATATCTTCTGTTGCTGCAGCTCCATTAGAAAAACCAACTGTAAAGACACCATTTGTTTCACCTTCTGTTGCATTCGTGTTACCTGTTACAGTTATTTGAATTGCTTGTGCCAAACTAGGTGTTTCAAAAAGTCTATCATATCCAGGTAAAGTTCCATCTGCCCATAAAAAACTATGTACATGTCCATCTCCTACTCCATCACCATCAATATCAAATCTATCATTGTCATACCAAGCTGGTTTTACTTCTTTAAAATCTGCTACAACAGCTATTGCTTCATCCAAAATCTCTTGAACAATTTCATCTCCATTTGGCTCTGTACTTCTAATATTTGTTGTCTCTCCTGGATCTGTTAAAACATTATATAGATTCCAAGTACCATTATTTCCTGTTTTTGTAATTTTCCAGTTATCGTAAGTTATTCCTCCATTATGAAAACCATTTTGTGGTCTCATAATAATTAAACTTTCTTTTGGTCTAGCATTATCTCCTGAAATTACTTTATCCATAAAACTTACACCATCTATTATTTTACTTTGTGGAACTGTTGCTCCTGCTAAATCCAATACTGTTGGATAAATATCTAAAGAACTTATTTGATGATTATAAGTACTTGGCGTTGTAATTTTATTTGGCCAACTTACAAACATTGGCACTTTATGTCCTCCTTCTTTTACACTTCCTTTCAAAGCATCTAAAGGCCAGTTCACAGCTCCTTTACTATAGGTGTATCCTCCATTATCACTCAAGAAAATTATAACTGTATTATTAAAATCGTTGATATCCTTTTTTAACTCATCTACAACTCTACCTATGTTTTTATCCATATTTACAGTCATTGTTGCATAAATGATTCTTGCTTCTACAAATTTATCTATTAAATCATCTTTTTCAGATTGTGTTGTTAATTTTTCAACTGGTGTAGATTTTGTAATATAGTCACTATTTCTAATTAGGTTTTCAAAATCGGGATTATCAGCTTTAAATTGAGCGACTTCAGCATCTGTAGCTTCTAAAGGTGTATGAGGTGCATTATAGGCTAGATACATAAAAAATGGATCAGACTTCCCTTTATTATCAGCAATATATTGTATAGCATTGTCAGTTAAAATATCGGTTAAATAGTCTTCATTTGCAACATTACTATATTCATTTCTTGTAACATAATCTCTATTTCTTTGCAGTGGATCTTGATATTCATTAGTCACTGGATTACTACCCCCTAATCTATTATAAAAATTATCTTCATATCCTTCTTCAAAATACCCTTTTCCACCTCCTAAAAACCCGAAAAAATGATCAAAACCTCTGTCTAAAGGCTGATATTTTCCTTCCTCGAAACCTAAATGCCATTTACCAATTGCAGAAGTATTGTAGTTTGAATTTTGCAACAATTCTGTAAAATAGGTTTCATTTTCTGGTATTCCTAAAGTTGTTGTTATGTCATTTGGTAAGTTGTATTGAGCACCAATTCTATGAGGCATCATTCCTGTTAAAAGTGCAACTCTACTTGGACCACAAAAAGGATGTGCTACGTGTGCATTTTTTAAAATGATTCCTGAATTGGCTAGTGCATCTATATTTGGAGTAGGTATTACACCTCTATCAGTAGGAAAAGTTCCATCTCTGTTAAAACCAACATCTGCATATCCTAAATCGTCTGCTAAAATTAATATAATATTGGGTCTACTTCCTTGTGTTTGTGCGTAATTACTTACTGTAAACAATAAAGTAGACAATAATATTAAAGTTTTAAAGTATTGTTTTTTCATAATTTATTATTTAATAATTATTTTCTTTGTTTCTTTTGTTTTATCTGATATAATAGATAAGAAATAAATTCCAGAGGATAAATTTCTTACGGGTAATGCTAATGTTTCTGTCGTTTTTTTAATCTTTAATAATTGGATACCTGCTGCATTATACAGCACTATTTGCTTTGCATTTTTTGATTTTATATTTATATTTTTAACTATTGAATTGTCTAAAGGGTTTGGATAAACCTTGCTTTTATTTTCTTCAATATTATTAGAGCCAACATTTAAAACGCTTGTTGGGTTTATAGAAATATCATCTATATACATTGTACTAGAACCAGAAGAAACATCTGCTGGTTGAATTCTAACTCGTAAACGATCATTACTGCCAGAAACCACATTTCTAGAAAAGGTTTTAGTAACTGTAATCCATTTTTCTGTTTCTATTGCAGAAACATCAAAATCTAAAATTTGATAAGGATCTTCTAATATTACTTGAAAATTGTTAATGACACTACCTGGTTCTTTTTTAATTTTTAATGAAACTTTATAATCATCTGTAGGAATATTTACAGATTTGAATGGTGAAAAAGCAACAATATTATTAGATAATGTTCCATTATGAGTAAATTTTAACGAATTATTCCATCTAAAAGCATCATCATTAGAAACACTTATGTTTGCTGTTGAGTTGTTTGGAATAAACCACTGTTTCTCATCATTATCAATATTAATTGTTTTTTCAAAACCAAAAAATTCTGAATTTACTAGGTTTTTTTTATCCCAAATTCTAATATATTCAATTTCATAATCTGCAGGTAAATCTGCAGCATTTGGCAAACCTAACCAAGGAAAAGTTTCTGAATCTACCCAAATCCAATAAGGTACATCTGTTGTCCATCTATCTGGGTCTGCACCATTGTTTGTAATTTCAGATTTAAGGATTGTTCCATTTGGGTGCAAAACGCCATCTATAAATACTTTTATATATTCTGATGTCCACTCGAAACCATATACGTGAAAATCGTCTGCAGTATTAAAATCTGCCTGAATATTTCTTGTGTGGGCTGGTCCATTACCATCTGGTAAATAGTATTTATTATTAGGGTTCCAAGAAATTATATTAAATTTTAATCTTTTTCTCCAGTTTATGTTTGCTTCTCCTGCTCTTGTATCACCAAACATTTCAAACATATCTAATTCAGATTGTTTACCTGTGGTCCAAAAAGAACTGGTAATTCTTGCTTTAGCGGCTTTAGATTTAATTTCCATATAACCATAATGGAATTGTTTTTTACTAATAACTGCGGCTGTAGTTATGTTCTCATACTTTTCAACAGAATTATTTTGTGTAGGATTAAAATTATAATCTGGCTCCCATTTGGTTTGTAATTTTAATTTTCCATTTTCTATTCTTACATTTTCTGTAGAAAACTGTGAAGGTGGTCTGCCCCTAAAGTTTGATTGATATTCTCCATTTCTACCTTGAATTAGCCATTGGTTTTCATTTAAAATAGCGTTTTCAAATTCATCAGAAATATCAGTATTTAAAATCCAATTTCCTGTATTTTGCTGATCTGAAAAAGGGAGTGTTTGTCCGTAAATTACATTTATAAAAAAAGAAAAAAACAATAGCAAACCTATTGTTTGTATTTTATTATTTAAGATAGCTTTTTCTTCTTTCATTTTTAGAAAACGTGTTAAGTTTTCAAAGTTATTGTAGAGAAAAAGTTTTTACCAAGTCTAATTTAACCTATGCTTATACTCAATTATCAATTTAGTAATATAAAAAATAGTAAGATGATAATTTTTAAATAGCTTCTCTAAACTGTTTGGGAGTAGTTCCCATAATTTGCTTAAACTGCTTATTAAAGTTTGTAATGGAATTAAAACCAACTAAATAACAAATTTCTGATACAGGTAAGTTATCTTGAACCAAAATTCTAGAAGCATTTCTTACTCTTATTTCATTTAAAAATTGAGTAAAAGATTTATTTGTCATTTTTTTAAAAAATCTACAAAAAGAATTTGTAGTCATACAAGCAACGCCAGAAATATCATCTAGAGTAATGTTAGACACATAATTATCTGATATATATTTTAAAACAGTATCTATTCTTTCTGAACTTTCTGTAATTGATTGCCTCATATCTGACGAAGACAAAACAGTGATATCTTTATCACCTACTAAAGAGAGCTTATGTAAAATTTGTAAAATTTTTATATGTTGTTCTACAGAAGATAATTCTGGTAATTTAATGAGATCTTTATGTAAAGATTTACTTATTTCTTTGCCAAAAGAAAGACCTGTTTTAGAGTTTTCGATTAGTTTTTTTATTTTGTGAAATTCAGAAAGTTTAAAAATTTCTTCACCTAAAAAATCTAAAGTAAATTTTGTAACAATTGTTTTTACATTTAAAATACTGTTTTTTTCATAATAAGAAGGATCGTTTCGCCATAAATGAGGTAAGTATGAACCAACTAAAACCAAATCTCCAGGGAAAAATGGAGCCACACTATCTCCAACAAAACGAATTCCATTACTTTGAGAAATATAAATTAATTCAAATTCTGGATGATAATGCCACATAGCATCTAAACACGGAACATCTCTTGTGTGAATGTTCAGTTTTTTATTGGTTTGTGTTTCAGAATTTTTTAGTACTAACTTCATTTCAAACAAATATAATGATTATTTGATGTTTGAAAAATTTATTATTATCATTTAACAATTATTACCTAATATCAATTAAAAGCTGTTAATATATTAATTTTGAAGAAAAATTCATCTATAAAATGCAACTTTAAAACTAATAAATACTAACTTTATATGTTTTGGGTGTTGTACCCATTATTAGTTTAAATTGCTTATTAAAATAAGTCATAGAATTAAAACCTACTAAATAGCAAACTTCTGATACAGGTAAGTTTTCTTGAATTAAGATTCTAGAAGCATTTCTTATTCTTATTTCATTTAAAAATTGAGTAAATGATTTATTTGTCATTTTTTTAAAAAAACGACAAAAAGAATTCGTTGTCATACAAGCTACACTTGCAACATCTTCTAAACTAATATTTGAAGCATAATTATCTGATATATATTTTAAAACCATATCAATTTTTCCAGAACCATTTGTAATAGATTGTCTCATATCTGATGAAGATAAAACTGTTTTGTAATCTTCTTTTACTGTAGATAATTTGTGTAAAATATTTAATAATGCAATGTGCTTTTCTGTAGATGATAGTTCCGAAAGTTTCATAATGTCATCATGAAGTGCTTGACTAACTTGCTTATTAAAACTTAACCCAAATTTAGACTCTTCTAATAATCTTTGGATTTTATAGAATTCTTGACGCTTAAAAAAATCTAATCCTAAAAAATCATCACTAAATTTAGTCACTATCGTTTTAACACTCTTGGTACTTTTTGCTTCATAATAAGAAGGGTCACTTCTCCATAAATGAGGTAAATAAGAACCTACTAAAACTAAATCTCCAGGAAAAAAAGGAGATACATTATCGCCCACAAATCTAATTCCATTACTTTTAGATATATATAACAACTCAATTTCTTTATGGTAATGCCAAGCAGCATCAAAAGATGGTTCTACCCTCTTATAAACATTTAATTTTTTGTTTATAAGTGTATCCGATTGTTGTAAAACTAATTTCATAACTTGTTATTTTACTTTAAACTCTTGTTTTTAAATACTTGCAATAAATTGTTTTAAATTTATTTCTCTTGTAATATTTAATTTCTTTCTTAATCTACTTCTAGTGGTATGTACACTTTCATTAGACATATTTAATAATTTTGCTATTTCTTTACTAGAAAAATTTAATTTTATTAACGCGCAAAGTCTTTGATCATTTGCTGTTAGTTCTGGAAATTTCCTTGTAAGTTTTGTATAAAACCTTTTATTTATTGACACAAATCTTGTCTCAAATTCATTCCAATTTTCTAAATTATTTACAGAAATAGAATTAATAATCTGTTTAGCTTCAGACCTTTTTATATCTCCATTTCCTTTAGATAGTTTTTCTTTTAGTTTGTCTATAAAAGCGTCTTTTTCTATTAATTTAATTACAGATGTTGCTAATTCTTTGTTTTTTAGCTCAATTATTTCTTTATTTTTTTGACTTTCAAGTTCTCTTTTCTTTCGTAAAATATTTTTTTCAGCTTTATGTTTAGATCTTATATTAGAGATAAATAATGCTCCAAATAGTATTAAAAAAGCGACTACCCCAAACAACAATATTCTCTCTAAAAAGTTTACTTTTTCTTCTTGTTCTAATTGATTAAGCCTTTGCTCTTTTAATTCGATTGCTCGTCTATTCTTTTCTTCTAAAAATTCATCCTGAATTTCTAAAAGTGGATGATTCGTTTCACTTCTGCTATCAAAAAAAAGTGCGTCTAATTCTTTTGCTTTCTTTAAGCTTTTAAAAGCATTATCTTTATTGCCAGTAATTAGATATAAATCTGATAATCTTTCATAAATAAGTGGAGTAAAATCTTTATGAGCATTGTAAGTTTTAGACATTTGTAAAGCTTTTGTGTAAAAGGCTTCACTTTTATTATAATTTTTTAAACTTTTATAGCTGTCTCCAATATGAGTATTAATTAAAACTTGGTAGGCTGGTAATTTTTTAGAAAACCAACTAGAACTTATATCAAATTCACTTAAAGCTTCCTTATAATTTCCTTGGCTATTTAAAATTACACCATACTCAAAACTATAAAAAGCCTTATCTCTATATCTAGTGGAGTTCTTTAAAGAAATTGCGCTACTATCTAAATATATTTTAGCCGAATTCAAATCACCTAATTCTCTATATGTTGCAACAAAAGCTAAATAACCATTTGCCAATTCTTCTTCTTTTACTTTTTTATTTTCTACTAATTCTTTTCTTAAACTTATAGATAAATTCAAAAATTTTAATGCTTTTTGTTTTCTTTTAAAATAACTGTAGTGTCTTCCAATATCTCTATATACTAATGCTTTAATGTCTTTCTTTTCAGAAGCATCAGAAAGTAATAAAGCCTGCCATAATTTATCATAAGAATCTTTATGATTTCCTTGATGACTATAATGAAGTGCTAATTTTTGAAGCGCTAAAATAGCTTCTAAAGTATCCGTATTTTTTATAGAAGCTTTATATAATAGATTTAAAACCTGGGTAGAACTATCTGAATATTCTTCAAACTTGCTTAAAGGTTGAGTTTTATTTTCTTGAGCACTTAAAGAACCAAACATTAAAAAAGAAAACATAGCAATTGTAAACAATTTACTTGTTAAGTTATAAAAGAAGAATAGTTTATATAATTTATCCATGTTTAGAGTATCTTGTTATAAGCGAACATCTATAAAACGCACTCTTACAAGGTACAAATGATATATAAAGTTCTTGTATGTATTGATTAAAAAAGAGTACTTGTTATGTTTTTGTTTAGTTTTTTATGCCATATTACAAATCAAAATAAAGAAAAGTCTAATAAAATAACAATTCTATAACTAAATAAAAAGGGTAAGTTTACTTAAACTCTTCTTAATAAATGTTTAGATTATTTGAAGTTCTAGATATAAATAGAATTAAATTTTATGACTGATATTTAAAGAAAAAAAAAAGCACCAATGAAATTAAATTTCATTGGTGCTTTTTAAATTGTACTTTTATTTGATTACTAACTAATCAACCTTAAAAGTTAAATCGAACTTTGGCATATTGTCTGCTTTCCAATCTTTTCCTGTTTTAACATCATGCCACCATAAAGGTTGTATATGAGTACCACTCCAAACTTCTGTTTCTTTTACTAAATTATTTAAAATTTTCGGGTGTGTTTTACTTAAATCATTGCTTTCTGCCATATCATTATCAACATTAAAAAGTTTCCATTTTTGTTGATATGCTTTTACAGCTTTCCACTCGTTTTTTCTTACGCCAACATCACTAAATCCATTTCTATGTCTTAACACATAGATATTTTCATCTTTTCTGGCATCTTTATTTTGTAAGAAATTATCCCAGATATTTTTACCATCTAATTGTTTTCCTTCAGGAAGTTTAGCACCTGCTAATCTTGCAAAAGTTGGATAAAAATCTAAAGCAGAAACATTGTAATTATATTTTTTACCAGCAGGAACTACATTTGCCCAATGGAAAAACATTGGTACTCTGTAACCACCTTCATAAGTACTTCCTTTTCCTTCTTTTAAAGGAAAATTAGTTGCACCAGCTTTTGTTTTTCCTCCATTATCGCTAAAGAAAACAATTAAAGTATTTTCATATTGACCAGATTCTTTTAAAGAATTTACAATTCTTTTTACACCTCTATCTACAGCATAAACCATAGCTGCATAGGTTTTTCTTTTTTTATCCTTTATATGAGAAAATAATTTTAGATCTTCTTCTTTTGCTTCTAATGGTGTGTGTGGTGCATTATAAGACATATATAAGAAAAATGGATCTTTTGTTTTAGAAGCTTCATTTATAAAACGAGCTCCTTCTCTTGATAGTGCATCTGTTATATATTCTGTTTCTCTTACTTCTTTTCCATTATGCTCTAAAGGATGTAAATAATCCCAAATAATTTTACGCCCACTTTCTTTTTGTCTTTTATATGCAGCTCTATATTGTTCTGGAAAATAGTTGTGTCCACCACCTAAAAAACCATAAAAATCATCAAAACCTCTTACATTTGGATGAAATTCTGCATTAGAACCCAAATGCCATTTACCCATAATACCAGTATTATAACCTGCATCATCTAACACTTTACTGATAAAAGTTTCCTCTAAAGAAATTCCTTTTTTAATAGTTTCTCCACTATTTGGAGGCAAATTAAATTGTGCACCTATTTTATGTGCATACAATCCTGTCATTAAACTAGCTCTACTTGGTCCACAAAAAGGATGTGCAACATAAGCAGAGGTGAAAATTGTACCATTTTTAGCTAAATCATCTAAAGCCGGAGTTGGTATTTCTTTTGATCCATTAAAACCTAAATCAGAATATCCTAAATCATCACAAAGAATTACCAAAATATTTGGTTTTTCTGGTGTTTTTATTGTTTGGGTAACTTTCTGAGAAATAACTGTACTACTTTTATCTTTTGCAGTTTTACAACTAACCATCGATACTATAAAAACAAGGAGAGAAAATAGTAGTGTTGAAAATTTAATTAGCTTCATTTTTTTTATTTAATTTGGATGAAAGAAAAAAGGTTGTTTTCTTTAAATTACAGAAAAGAAAACAACCTTAAATATTATAAATCAATGACTACTTACTTAACGTCTTTTAATTCTTCTCGCATTTTCTTTAAAAAAGGCTGAATTTCTTTACCAGTTTTACCAGTTATTTCAATTAAATCTTTATTAAATGCCTGGTTTATAACATTTAGTTTTTTTCTTCTTTCAGCTTGCTCTAAACCTTCAGCTTTGGCAGCTTTCATGGTTTTCATGTAATCCATAAAATAAGCTGTTCTTACTTTTAATAATTTAGCTTTGGCTTCTTTATCTAAATTAAAGTCTTTGGCAGCTGCATCTACAAAATAGTTAATTTTTTTCATTTGCCATTTTTTCTGTCCATAAGTAGCTGTAAATGCAACTAATAATACTAATGTTAAAACGATTTTTTTCATGTTACTTAAATTTTAATTTTTGTTTATAATTAATTTACTTATTTTTCTATATCAACTTTTTTGCCAAACTCTTATATATTCTATTTGATATTCTGCTGGTGTTGGTAAATCTGCAGCAGTTGGTATACCTAACCAAGGAAAAGTTTCTGAATCGAACCAAATCCAATAATCTGTATCTGTAACCCATTTTTCTGGATTTGCACCATTATTTGTTAATGCTGCTTTTGTAATTGTACCTTCAGGATGCAATACACCATCAACATAAATTTTTATGTATTCTGATGTCCATTCAAAACCATAGACGTGAAAATCATCTGCAGTATTATTTTCTACTTGAATATTATCTGTGTAAACTGGCCCCTTTCCATCTGGTTGATAATAATAATTATCTGGATCCCAACTTATAATGTTAAATTTTAATCTTTTTCTCCAAGAAGCACTTGTTTTATGACCCCCAAACATTTCGAACATATCTAATTCTGATGATCTTAGACCTGTTGTCCAAAAAGAGCTGGTTATTTGTGTGTTTGCAGATTTACATTTAATCTCCATATAACCATATCTAAACTGCTTTTTACTGATAACAGCAGCTGTAGTTATATTTTCGTATTTATAAACAACACCATTTACAGTTTGAGTTCTTGTTGGATGAAAATTAAAATCTGGTTCCCATTTTGTTAGTATTTTTAACTTATTATCTTGAACTATAGCATTATTTGTAGAAAATTGAGAAGGTGCTCTACCTATAAAGTTAGACTTATAAACACCATCTTTACCTTGAATTTGCCATTTATCTTCATCTAAAACATTGGCATCAAATTCATCACTAATATCTGTATTTAAAACCCAACTACCTTCATTTTTTGGGTCTGACAAAGGAAAATTAGAGTTTGTTACAACTTCATTATCCATATTATCTACAGGATCTCCTTTAAAAACATCGCTATTATCTCCACAAGAAAAACTTACAGATATAAAAAAAGCTACTATTAAAAAATTATAAAACTTCATTTTATTATTATTTGTTTTTTTGCCAAACTCTAACATATTCAATCTCAAAATCTACAACTCCATCTTCTTTTTCTCCTTCTGGGCTATTTAATTCTAAATCTTCTTTACTGTCAGGAACACCATGCCAAGGAAAAGTTTCTTGATCTAACCAAATAGAAATAGGGTTTTTCATTACCCAACCATTTGGTAAATTTCTTTCTTTAGCATACGCTTCTACTTGTTCTTTTGTTGCTCCTGTTTTGTATTTACCATCTACATATAGTTTAAGTCCATCTTCGTTCCATTCTATTCCATAAATATGAAAATCGTCTGCAACTCTAAAACCATAATCTAAATGCTCTGTAAAAACAGTTCTTCCTTTTCCTTCTTTAGACCAATCATGTATAGACCACCAAAGTTCTCTGTCTTTGCCATTTGCTTCTTTTTGCGGTTGTCTATGGTCTCCAAATTGTTCAAAAATATCTAACTCAGTTTTACCACCAATTGCCCAAAATGCACTTGTAATTTCTGCATCTGCAGCTTTACTTTTAATTTCCATATAGCCATATTTAAAAAACTTACGTCCAATAAAACAAGCTGTTGTAATATTTTCAAATTTATTTCTGATGTCTTTATTTGGTCCCCAAGGTTTACTTAATTCATCACTAAAAGGAAAATCTGGCTCCCAACGTGTTTCTAAAATTAGCTTGCCATCTTCTAATCTATAATTTCTCCCTGAAAACTGAGAAGGTTGACGCCCTTTCCAAACTTTTTTATTTGGCATATCTGGATGTTTGTAAAATGGTTTCCCATCTTTAAACTTACCAACAATATACCATTTCTCTTCATCTATTGTATTTGCATCAAACTCATCACTAGCATCTGTATTTAAAACCCAGTTGCCTTTGTTTTGAGGGTCAGAAAATGGCAATACTTTTTCAGACGAATCACTTTTAGCTTTTACAATGGACTTTTGATTTCCACAAGCAACTGCAATCAAAGCAATAAAAAAAGTAAGAATATAATTAATGGACTTCATATTTTATTTAATTTAACTTTATCAATAATTCATTAATAAAGAATCTAAAAACAAAGTAAATATATGTTAGTAGAATATAGTTCTTAAAATTTACCCTGTTGTAATTATAAATTATCCTACAAGCATAATTTATTAGTTAAATATGTACTAAACAAGGGTAATTTTATGCAGTATTTGTTATTAGTTAGGGTGTAATTTTATTGAAATTATAAATTTTAAATTATGAAAAAAAATTATTTTACTTTATTATTCATCTTTTGTTTTGTTGTAGCAACTAGTGCCCAAACTACAATTTACGATTCTGCTTTTGATGAGGCTACTTATGATGACGCAAATGTTCAAACAGATTTAAACAATCATCCAGACTGGAACGCTGGTCATTTTAACAACGCAAATACTTGGACTGCAAATACTGCAGATCAATTATTAACGGGTTCTAATTTTGCATATTCAATTTTAAAAACTCCTATTACTGCAACAGATGGAGATGTGATTACAATTACTTCGGTTATTATGTTAGGTTTCAATAACCAAGCTTTTAACACAGTTGATAAAAACATGACTATTGTTGGTCTTTCTCCTGAAGTAGCTCCTGAAGCAGGAACTGTTTTAGGACAGCAAAGAGAAGGTGTTATTGTTGCTTCTTTAATAGCAAATGGCGGAACTGTTGATCTTATAAATGCTGGAGGCACAGGTGCTTTTGCAACAGCCCCATCTATTAGTCAGGCAGATAAGTCTGCTTATGAAGTCATTTTAGAATATACAATCGGAGCAGATGCTGCATCTTCTAGTAAAAAAGTTAGAATTAGAAACGTTGGTACAAGTAATGAAACTTCTGCTGTAGTTTCTCAAGCTGGTATTAGAGATGAAATTTATACTGCAATAACTGGTTCTGGCGCTTTTTACTTTAACTGGGCATTAGGTTTTTTCCAGGCTGGTGATGGGAATATTAATAGAATTGTTCAAAACAGATTAACCATTACGAAAAACGGAGCAGTTTTATCTACAGAACGTTTTAACAACTTTGAATTTTCTATGGCTCCTAACCCTGTAAATGATGTATTAACTATTAATACTAAAGAAACTCTTAACAAAGTTGAAATTTTTAACTTATTAGGTAAAAAGGTTTTAACATCTAACAACACAAATACTGTTGATATTTCTTCTTTAAGTAAATCTGTATATTTAGTTAAATTATCATCAGACAAAGGTGTATCAACTAAAAAATTAATTAAAAACTAAATGTAATTATTTTACCAAATTATATTCTTAAAAGAGCTGGCAAATTAAAAAATTTGTTAGCTCTTTTTTTTGTTATTAATTATACCTAACCTATAGTTTTATACTTTTAACAAAGACCTGTTTAATAATGTAAATCTTATGTTTTGTAAGATATACTTCAAACTAAAAATTCAAAAACAATAAAAAACCCTACAACTAAAAAGTTATAGGGCTTGATATTTTATTATTTTCTCTTTTAACCTTTTAGTTGAGAAGTAATGTCTTTAAAGGTATTCATAACTAAACCAACGTCTACAGCATAAGAAATGTATTGTACACCAATACTTTTCCACATTTTTGCTTTCTCTGGAGATTCTGTAAATGTACCAACAGCTTTACCATATTTTTTAGCAGTTTCTACTGCACCTTTCATCGCATCAACCACTTTAGGGTCGTTTACTTGACCAGGAACACCACATGATTGAGATAAATCATAAGGCCCTAAAAAAATCACGTCAATACCATCTACTTGAACAATTTCTTCTAAATTATTAATACCTTCCATTCCTTCTATATGAATAATGGTAGTAATATCATTATTTGCTTTCCCAAAATGATCTGCGCCAGTAATATTTGTGTATTCTGCAGCTCTTACATATCTGCACATTCCTCTTTCTCCCTTTGGGTAAAATTTTGTAGATTTCACTAATCTATCTGCATCTGCTTTTGTACAAATTTGAGGTACTTGTATACATTTTGCACCAATATCTAAAGTCCTTAAAATTAATGTTTCTGAATTTTCTGTAACTCTAACAACAGGAGTAATTCCTCTAGCTTCTGTTGCTCTAATCATATTTTGAGCAGATTCAATGCTATAAGGACCATGTTCCATATCAATAATTACAAAATCAAAACCACTTAAAGCAGCAATTTCAACAATTGCAGGATCTTGTATTTTGCAGAAAGGACCATATAAGGTTTCTCCTTTTTTAAGACTTTCTTGTAATAAATTTTTTATCATAATTTATATTGCTGTAGAAACACGTTTTTTTACTAAATAATCTTCTAACGCTAAATGAGAACAATCATGACCAATTCCACTATTCTTAAACCCTCCATGTGGTAAATAGATAGCATATTTTACACCATTAATTTGAATTTCTCCAAATTCTAAATCCTCTGTAAATCTTTCTATTCTTTTATGGTTATTTGTAAAAATATAGGAAGCTAAACCAAATTCTGTATCGTTTGCTAATTCTAAAACTTCATCATCCGTTTCAAAAGACATAACACCTGCAACTGGCCCAAAAGTTTCTTTGGTAAACAAATCCATTTCTTGTGTAATTCCAGAAACAATAGTTGGCTCTATCCAATTACCTTCTTGTGGTAAATCTTTTGGAATTTTTCCTCCATATTCTAAAATAGCTCCCTTACTTACAGCATCATCAACTAAATCGAACATTCTATCTCTATCTTTTCTAGTGGCAACAGGCCCCATAAAAACGTCTTTATTTTCTTTAGTTCCAAAGCCAATTTTAATTTCTGAAGCTTTTTTTACATAGGCTTTTATAAATTTATCATAGATGTTTTTATGTACAAAAATTCTATTTGCAGCTACACAAATCTGACCTGTATTCCCAAATCTTAATCCGATTGCCAAATCTAAAGCTGTATCAAAATCTGCGTCTTCAAAAACAATAAAAGGAGCATTACCTCCTAATTCCATTCCTAGTTTTTTAATGGAAGTTGTACTATCTGCAATAATTCTTTGTCCTGTTTGTGTAGAACCAATCATTGTTATTACTGCTGGTATTTTACTTGTTGTCATTGGTGTTGCAACCTCGCTACTAGGACCTGCTATAATATTTACAACTCCTGCTGGGAAATTAATGCTATGCATAATTTCACCAACCATATAAGTTGATAAAGGTGATATACCAGAAGGTTTGATAATTAAAGAACAACCAGAAGCTAATGCTGGACCTATTTTATAACCCACGTTTAATAATGGGAAATTCCAAGCTAAATAAGCAATAGCTACACCTGCAGGTTTTGAAATCATCTTATGTGTATGCGAGTTATCTAGATCTGGTATTTGTTCTTCTCTTAAATTTTGCATTGCATTTGGATAATATTCCAATGCTTCTGTAAGTCTTAATATATCTTCTTCAGAACCTGCATACGTTTTCCCCATTTCATGCACCATTGCATTTCTAAGTTCGTCAGATTTTTCTAAAATAGCATCACGCAGTTTCAACATCCATTTAGTTCTCTCTCCTAAAGAAAGTTTAGACCAATATTTGAATCCTTTTTGCGAAGATTCTAATGCTTTTAAAGCATCTGCTTTTCCTGCTTTAGCTACTTGTGCAATTACTTCTCCTGTTGCAGGACAAATAACGTCATCTCTTTCTCCACTTGCTGCATCAACTAATTGACCATCAATGTAAAGCTTTTTATAGCCAAAATTTTGAGTTTTCATTTTTGTTTTATTTATTTAAAATATTTTCTATTATGTTTTCGTTTGTCGAATTGTTTATACAATACTTACGTAGCACTTCTTCATCAATATCGATACCTAACCCTGGTCTGTTTGGTACTTCTAACATACCGTCTTTCATTTCTAACTTTGGAAAAGACAAGTTATCTCTTAAACCATTTTCTGTTTGGTCAAATTCCATTAAAAATTCTGGTTGATACATTCTTCCTGGAATAGATTCAATATTAGAAATAAAGTGTAAAGCTACATGCAAACCAATAGATGTACCCCATGTATGAGGCACTAAATCTATACCATTTGTACTTGCTAAAGCTGATATTCTTTTGGCTTCAGTTAATCCACCACTTGCACAAATATCTGGTTGAAGTATGTCTACAGATTTATTTTTTATCAATTGATTAAATCCAAATCTTAAATACTCACATTCTCCACCTGAAATTGGTATTGTTGTTTTTTCTCTTAATTCTGCATATTGTTCATAGAATTCAGGAGAGATTGGCTCTTCAAACCAACCAATATCATATTTTTCAATTTTTCTACACAATTCTACAGCTTCGTTAAAAGTGTATGCATGGTTAGAATCTACCATTAATTTAATATCTGGTCCAATAGTTTCTCTAATCAATTTCACATTGGCAACATCTTCTTTGATGCCTAATCCAACTTTCATTTTCATAGCTTTAAAGCCTTGAGCTACATATTTTTTAGCCTCTTCTACAAATCCATCAGAAAAATTATTATGATTTGTAAAGTACAAGCCAGTAGCATAAGGTCTAATTTTCTTTCTATGAGAACCTCCTAAAAGCGTGGATACAGATAGACCTAAAATTTTACCTTTTAAATCCCAAATAGCTATATCTATTGCACTAACAGAAGCCATATAGACTCCTCTTCTTGAAAAATCTAATGTTTTTCGGTACATTTTATTCCAAATCACTTCATTTTCTAAAGGATTTTCTCCCAAAACTGTTGGTTCTAATAATTTAATACCAGCTTCTACCATTGTTGCAGGTCCATAAGCTTCTCCCCAACCATATTGACCATTAGATGCAGTTATTTTAACAAGACAGATACAGCGTTCTGCATATTCCCATTGTGAAAAGAAAAAACTTTTAGATAGTGTGTCTTTAAGGATGAATGCTTCTATTTTTTCTATAGTCATTGGTTTAGATATTTAGTTGATTCTCTAGCAAATAAAAATTTGAAAAAATAATTTTGCTAAAGCATAAATTTAGTTAATAGGCTCTTTTTGGTAAACTCCATTTTTATCTTAAACAAATCATATATTACCTATAATATTAGATAAAGTATATGTTGTTTAAAGAAAAACCATTAAATATATTCTTTTCAAAATAAAATATTATTTCTTTAAATAAATGAGATGTAGTTTTCCGTAAAACTTAACGAACCCCAATTAAATATAAAATTATTACGCCAAATAGACCTGAAAAACCCATAATTAAAGATTGCAAAGTAAATGTCTTATACAAAATATTTACAGGAATTTTATGTAAACGATTTAACAGCCAAAAAAAACTTGAATTTGCATGAAAAACACAAAAAGATCCACAACCTATTAGAGCTGCCATCATTTCTGCAGAATATGGCATAACACTAACTAATGGGACTAAAATAGATGCAGATCCAATTAATGAAACAGTTATTGAACCTGTGGCTGTTGTTAAAACTGCTGCTATTATAAAAGGTAATAAAAACCCTAAATATGGCATTGAAGCAAAAAACTCTCCTAATGAATCTTGTACACCAGATGCTCTTATTACATAACCAAATGCACCTCCTGCACCAGTTATCATGATAACCAAGGCAGATTTTACGATAGCAGCTTCTACTAAATCATTAAATTTTGTTTTTGTTTTAACTCTAAAAAACTGAATGGCTGCTATACTTGCTCCAATAAGAACTGCAACCATTGGTATACCTAAAAAGTGTAACACTTTTTCTATCTTAGATTCGCCTGTAAAAAATGCACCTCCAGCCATTAAAATAATAGGAACTACTATTGGCATTAAATCTAAAAGAAAAATAGATTTTTGAAGATTATTTAACTCAAAAGGTGATTGTTTATTTTCTTCAACTTGACTTTGCTTATCAAAATCTAAAACGATTTTTTTGCAAAATAATTTTGCCCATAAAACGCCGCCAATAACAACAAAAATGGCAACAAAAGAATTAATAAGCAACAGTTTTCCTAAATCAGCATTTAAAATTGATGCTACTGCTAAAGGCCCAGGAGTTGGTGGCATTAATGTATGAGAAACAGTTAAACCTGCTGCAAGAGATAAGCCCACTACTAGCAATGGTGTTTTGCTTCTTCTTGCTAAACCTTCTGTAATTGGTTGAAACAAAATATAGGCAACATCTACAAAAACAGGTATTGAAACAATATATCCTGTAAAACCCATTGCCCAAGGCAATCTTTTTTGGCCAGTCCATTTTAATATTTTTTTAGCAATTCTAATTGCTCCCCCTGTTTCATGAAGAACTTCACCAATAAATGCTCCCAAAATAACAACAATAGCAATCCATTTCATGGTAGAGCCAAACCCTTCTAACAATACACTTATCGTTTTTTCGCCATCTAAACCAACTATTACTCCTAAACAAATTGCTGCTAAAATAAGTACAATAAAAGGGTGTATTTTCAATTTTGAAATTGAGAATACAAGAAGTACTAAAACTATTAAAATTGCTATTAAATTAAATATCATTATTTACAAATATAGCTACTACATATAAGCAGAAAAAGGACTGCATAAAATGCAATCCTTTTAAACAAATTTATTAAATATTAGTTATAAACTTCTACTTCTGAAACTTTTACAGTATAAACTGTATTTCCATCTATAGTTAATGTACCATCTCCAGTAGTTTTATCTGCAGATAATACATAAGCATATGTTGTTCCGTCATCTGACTTATTAACTGTAACCTCATAATTCGTTGCAGTTGAAGTATCTGACAATGCAGAAGAACTATAACTTTTTAAATTGAACTTTGTAGAATACTCAGTTATTAAGTTTTTTTGTTTGTAAATATTAACCTTAAACGCTGCATTTGGCCCTGTAATATCTGTAATACTATAAACAGGTGTTAATTCTACTGTGGAGTCTTTAAAGTTACTCTCTTCTTCACAACTTGTAAATGCTAATACAATTGTTAAAACTGTTATATATTTTAATATATTTTTCATCATTATTTCTAATTTAAATTTTAGGCAGTTATGGTCTAACTTCTATTTCTACTAATTGAAAATCATCTACCCATAATAATTGAGCTCCTGTAACACCTGCATTTTCAGCAATATGTGGTCTAAAAGTAAATCTCACATTTAATGCTGGAGTAATTTCATCAGTTGTAAAAGTATTAAATATCCTTACCCATCTTCCTTTTTCAACATTTTCTATGTCCCATAACTGTCTAGTAAACGCTGGTTTATTCCATTCAGTTCTAAACGTTTTTAGTGTTGTAGCAGGATCTAACCATATCATATAAGACATTCTGTATGTTCCTGCAGGAATTGCTGTTGGTTTTCCTAAACCAAAACTCCATAAGTTTACATTTGGTACTGGGTTAGAAGATAAAGTACTGTATTTCATACTTGCTATTCCACCATCACCTGCAAAGAATTTACTAGTAACTCTTTCGTAAACAAATTGTCCACCTCCTAAAATATTGTTGTTTCCAGTAAAATAATCCGCTGCAAAAGCTCTATTAGCTGCAGCATTTGGACCTTCGTAACTTGCATGACCTCTTGCTGGCAATACATTATTACCAAAATGCATTTGAACCTCTTGAGCAGTAAAAGATTGTAATACTCTATCATCTGCCGATTTAATTCCTCCAGTGCTATTATAAGAAATCGTTATTACATCAGAATTATAAATTGGTTCCGTTAAAGATAACTCCATAAAAGTAGCATCACCATCTTTTGGACCAACAGAAGCTACTGTAATATCTTTATCAAAACCTGATGCTGTGTTCTTAACATTTACTGTAAAATTACTTTGTTGTCCTGTAAAAGATGCAATTTCTCCATTAACTCTAAAAGATATTTTTTCACTTTCGTCTTCAGTTAAAGCGTTGTCAAATACAAATGGTTGAGAAGACTGAATAACTTTAACTTTTAAAGGAATTAATTTTTCTATTGTTTGCCCAGGTAATTCATTAAACCTAACTGATCTAAAAGTACCTGCATTAAATGTACCTAACTTGTAAAACTTAATTTCTGCAGTAACTCCTCCTGTTTGACTTGGAACTCCATCTGGTGCTAACCAACTTCTTCCATTGGGTCTACCAATTGTTGTTAAATCTTCGAAAGTTAATGATGTCGCTGCTTCTACTTCTACTTCAGGCCAAGTGCTTTCATCTGCAATATCTGGCAAATCAGTTGCAGCTATACTTATAACTTCTGTTCCGTTTTTTAAAACTTTAAAAGCGGGCTCTAAATGTGCATAAACATCAAAAACAAAAGTAGTATCTATTACCCATAAATCTCCTTCTTTTACTGAAGTTTTAATACCAGAGCTTGCTCTATATGTTACTGGAGAACTAAATTTATTGAAAAGTCTAACTTTATTAATCCCACTATTTTGAAACAAAATATGAGCTTTTAAATCACTTGAAGATATTCCTTTAGACTCATCTATAAAATTAACTAGAGTATCTGTATTGGCATTAAATCCTTCTTTTAAAAAGTTATTTCCTTGTTCAATTGCCCATTCATGACTTACTGCTCCTTGAGATAAGTCGAAAAACGAGATACTAGTATCTTGATTTATCCAAGTTGGGTTTTGTGCAAACCTATTTAAGCTAATTACCCATGATACATCCGAAAGCTCATCTGGAGCAGTATAATCTTTATATTCAGACTCATTACAACTTGCCAGAAGTAAAAGACCTAAAAGGAATGATATTATTTTTATGTTTTTCATCTTAATTATTTTTTAATTAATGTTTGAATTTGCATTTACTTCTGTAAATGGAATAGGATAATAAGTATGTTGAGATTCATCATAATTTAAAACAGAAATATCATATTCATAATTTACTACAATGTTTGCTCCTGCTGGCATAGTCGCTTCTAACGATGGAAAATTATTTCTAGTTCTTGTTTGACCTTCAGAATTTACATATGTAAAATTTTGAGCATAATACGTTTCGTTAGATAATTCTAACAATCTTTCTTTAAATCCGTAATTATCAGATTTTTTCCATCGTAAGAAATCTATGGTACGAATACAATGTCCTTCAGCACCCGTTTCTAACGGTTTATCAACTTTCATTAGTTGTTGCATTAATTCATCTGCAGTAAATTCTGGATCTGTATCTTCTCTATCATAAGTCCTAGAAGTATCACCATTAGGTCTTCCTAAAAGCACCAACCCCCATCTTTTTCTAATATCATTCATCAAGGTTAAAGCTCCTGCTACATCACCTGTTTTAATCAAACATTCTGCCTGCATTAAATATACTTCTGAAAGTCTATTTAAAGTTACATTCTTACTTGAAAAAACAGCACCACCTTCTAATTGACTTTCGTTTGTTACAATATCATGGTTTTGATATTTTTTCCACCAAGCAAATCCCCAAGCTGTTCCATGAAATCTAGTATAGGCACTTGTTTCTACTAAATAGTATTGAGTTTGTGTGTCATCTACTAATGCCATCATTGAAGAGGCACGTAATGGAACATTTCTTTTTGTTAATTGATTATTATTGTTAGCATCGTTATAAAAATTTCTTAAATCTTTATCATCCATTGCTTCAGTTTTATACTGAAGTGCTATCCAAGCTGGGCCAACAGCACCTCTTGTATTAGAGGTTTGCTGATTTAACCAATTTGTTCCAGAAGAACCATCCCATTGAGATAAATCAAATTGTATGTTATCATTACTAAAGTTAATTTCAAAGATAGACTCACTGTTAAATTCACCATTAGCAGAAGTAAACATTTTAGTTAAATCTGTTTCTAATTGATAAGGATGTTGTGTAATAACTTCGTTAAAATATAGCATTGCATTATTATAGTCTAATTCTTGTAGGTATGTAGTACCTAAAACTGTTGCAGCTGCTCCAGACGTAGCTCTACTTAAATCATTACTAGGGTACACTCCTTTCATGTAAAGGTTTTTATGAGCATAATCTAAATCTTCTCTAAGAAAATTTAATACATCTGCAGCACTAGAAAGCGGCTGATTAAAGTCATCTTGAGATTTTGGAACAAAATCTCTTATTATAATTTTACCTTCATTAAATGTCGTATAAAGGTAAAAATGAAATAGCCCTCTAAAAAAACGAGCTTGTGCCATTTGAGAAGTCCATTCTGGCATATCTTCTTCCAAAGTTTCAGCCTCTATAGCTAATAAAGCTTCGATTACTTGATTTGCTCTAAAAATACCTGTATAAGTTGCTTCCCACTTTAATCTTATTGAATTTGAACTGCCATTATAGGTATGCAAATAAAATTCTTCAGTGTTTTGTGCAATAGGTCTTCCATATCCTGGATACCCCATATCTGATCTTAACATTTCGTTAATTTTATTAAGCACACCAGGGTTATGCAAAGATTGATAAACAGCATTCAAGCCTAGTTCAGTTTCAGATAAGTTTCTCCAAAAGTTGTTTTTAGCAATTTCATTTGGGTTTGTTATCTCAAAATATTCGTCATTTACACATGAAGATAAAACACTCAGTGTAAGAACTAACAAACAAATTTTATATATTATTTTTTTCATGATTGTATATTTTTTCTAAGTGATATTAAAAGTTTAAGTTCATTCCAAAAATCCACTGAATAGATATAGGTCCTGTATTTTTATCTAAACCTTTTCCAGTAATTCTTCCACCAACCTCAGGGTTATATCCAGAATATTTAGTAAAAGTAAGAGGGTTTTGAGATCTTACATAAAAACGCATTCTATTTAATCCCCATTTTTCAACCTTCTTTTTAGGAATTGAATATCCTAAAGATATTTGTTTTAACCTTAGATAAGAACCGTCTTCTAACCAAAGATCACTATAACCTAAATAGTTATTGTGTCTTCTAACATCATTTCTATAAGCAGGTATTGTAGAATCTCCATTTACTTGAGACCATTGATAAATCAAATCTTTGTGTCTTCCAAATCCATAAGCCCAAGCATCAAAACCATTCATTATTTCTTGACCTATAGCAGCATACCAATTCATTGAGAAATCCCAGTTCTTATAGTTTGCATTGAATGTATAACCAATTTCAAAATCTGGTAATCCACTACCACTATAAACTCTATCGTTATCATCTAAAACATTATCTCCATTTTGATCGATAAACTTTGTATCACCCATTCTAGCATTATTATCTATTTTTTGATATTCAGCTAGTTTTTCTTCTGTGTCTAAAATTCCATCAGTTCTCCAAAGATAGAAAGCAGCAACTTCTCTACCAACAGATAAAGCAGTAACTCTAGATTGTTGAGAAGCTCTACTTACTAGACCAAAATCATCTGTTAATAAAAAATTAGTATCTCCGCTAATTTTAGTAATTCTATTTTGGTTTGTAGATAATGTACCATTCATTCTCCAACCAAGTTTACCTGTTCTTCCTCTGTAACCAACAGCTAATTCAGCTCCTTTGTTAGTCATATTACCAACATTTAAGATTACTGTAGCATTATTACCTCCACCAGCAGATGGTGGTAAAAACACTGGAAACAACATATCTTCATTACTTCTGTTATAATAATCAGCAGAAATAGTAAGCTTATTTCTAAACAATGCTAAATCAACACCAAAATTACTTTCTGTTGTAGTTTCCCAAGATAATAATTCGTTTCTAAACACTGTTTGGATAGCCCCTAAATTTAATGTCTCATTGCCTGTTGTGCTATCATTACCATAATAATTTAAATTTTGAACAATACCTGGAAGATATGAATAAGATCCAACCCTATCATTCCCAGACTTACCAAAAGATGCTCTTGCTCTAAAGTTATTAATGGTTCGTTTTAACGGAGACCAAAAAGATTCTTCGTGTGCATTCCATGCAAAAGAAGCAGATGGAAAAAGCCCAGTATTGATGTTAGATGCAAAACTTGTAGTTCTATCTTTACGAACACTAGAACTAAAAATATATTTGTCTTTATAATTGTATTGAAGTCTACCTATTAACCCTAAACTTTTATACTCATAATCAAATCCTGAAGTAACACTTTGCTCTCCTGTAGCTAAATCTAAAGTGGTAGCATCTGGATTTGTTAACCCTCTTCTTCTTGCTGTAAAAGCTTCACTATGATTATCTGTTAATGTAGCAAATGCTGTAAATGTGAAGCTATGATCTTCTAATATAGTCTTATTATAAGTTGCTCCAAACTCTGCTACTAAATTGGTAGTGAAACGAGTTCTCATATCTAAATAACTATTTGCAGGCTGACTTTGAAGTAATCCTTGAGAGTTTCTTATTTCTTGATAAGGTCTTGTTATTTTACCAATTAAATCATCTTTTGTAAGTCCAAAATTACCTGTTAATTGTAAACCTTTTATCAATTCATAATTAACATTAAAGTTTACATTAGATCTGTTTCTTTTTTGAATATTTGTTGTTCTTAAACTTTCAATAACCCAACCCAATCTATTTACATCATCACCTCCTTGAGATAACTCATCAAAACCATTTAAGTCTATACCTGGTTGCGTAGGTCTATATACAATTGCTTGAGATAATAGAAAATTTTGTGGAATAGCTCTTTCATCTGTCATCAAAGCAACACTAGATTGTATTCTCAACTTATTTTTTTCGTAAACTGTATTTGCTCTTACATTAAAACGATTATAATCAGAGTTTATTTGCAACCCTTTTTGCTCAAAGAAACCTAGTGTTACGTTATAATTTATATCACCTGAACCTCCAGAAATATTTACATTATGATTCTGTATAGGTTGATTATCATCAAATAATAATTTATTTAAATCTGTTTCATTTTGAAATTGTTGGCTGTTTTGTAAAATCTGTAAGTTTACATCTTCATCAAAAGAATCATTTACATTTCTACTTGTTACAATATCAAAATAAGTTTGTTCTACAGAGTTCATTAATGGTACAGCTGCATTTCTTCTTTGTACACCATAACTTGCATTTAACCTGACTCTTAATGTACCTGGCTTTCCTTGTTTAGTAGTTATTAAAATTACACCAGCAGCTCCTCTAACTCCATATATTGCAGTAGACGCAGCATCTTTTAATATATTTAAGCTTTCTATATCTGAAGGTGGAATTCTTGGATCACCAGCTTGTACTATACCATCTACAACATATAAAGGATCATTACTACCACTCAAAGAAGTAATACCTCTAATTAAAATTTCTGAATCTCCTCCTGGTTCTGATGAAGCTATAATATTTACACCTGCTGCTTGCCCTTGTAAAGCGCCTCCAAGATCTGCACTTACTACATTTTCAAGATCTTCTGCTTTTACTTGTACTAAAGCTCCTGTAACTTCTTTCTTTTTTACAGAACCATAACCTATTACAATAATTTCTTCTAAAGTTTCAACATCTGCTGTTAAAGAAACATTTAATGTTGCGTTTTTAACTTTTAAAGATTGTTCTTTCATTCCTAAATAACTAAAAACAAGCACATCACCTATTTTTGCTTTTATAGCATAAATTCCGTCAAAATCAGTAGAAACTCCATTTGTAGTTCCTTGAACAACAACAGAAACTCCAGGTATAGGAGAACCGTCTTGTGCATCTGTTACTGTACCTTTAACTGTAATAGATTGTGCAAATGTTGTAAAACCGATCATTAAAAAAAACAGCAGCAAGAAGCTTTTATTTTTCTTTTTTTTCAATAATAATTTTAAAATTTTCATTTAATTACCTTTAATTTTTAACTAAATACTTTAGCTATTATTTATTTGATTGATTATTCAAAACATCTTTAAAACTCAACACTTTGAATATTAATGTAAATTAACAATAAGTTAACGTTCTCTCTTATCTGTAATTTATCTTATACATGCAATATTTTATCTCAATAATATAACATATTGATAATTGTAATTTTGGCTATAAATTAATAGTTAGAGCATCTAAAACATATTCTTTTGATTTACTGACTCTTATAACCAGTTTTACTTGATTAACTTCTTTTTCCACTTGTTTATTTAACTGAAACACCATTAACGGATTTACATCTTCTAGAATAATTTCTTGCAGTTTATTTTTTTGTTTATCAAATAAAATCAAAACAGCAGTGCCTTCATGAAAAACTCCATAAGAACCTTCTAAAACATTAGTTTCTTTATTAAAAGTTATTTTTTTTGTAATGATTCCTGCTAAATTTACATCTAAAACAGGAGAAGCATCTATTTTTGCTGCTCCATGTATTTCTTTATAATTAAAACTTTGTTTAGGTTTTAGTTTATATAATGGTGTTTTTACTTCGGTTTCTATATAACCTGTTTCTAAACCACTACAAAAAATAGCCATATTTATGCCATGATCGTATTCTAATTCAGGGTTATATGGTTCCAAAATTTTTGCAAATGCAGTATTATTTGTTTTGTTTACATAACAAACCCAAGATTTAGAAGATATAATATGTAAACCTCCCATCATATTATAATCATATTCCACTTCATAAATTCCTGGAGCAACTTCTCCTTTCCAATTGGTTCCTTTATTAAAGTATTTTTTAACGTGTTCTGGATTGTCTTTATCTAACTTAAAACGATTCCTATTAATATACCTCCAGCGTTGTTTTGGTGTTGATGAGATTTCAAACTGTTCTCCATTTGGTAATTTTAAATCTTCAGAAAACGGAATATAAGCGCTAAAGTTATGACCATCTTGCAATTTAGGGTCTGTCCAAGAAACGTGTTGACTCGAAAACATCAATCCTTTTTTAATTGATTTTTCTCCTACATTTTTTAAGATATGATTGATATATACCAAACTAGAACTTGGCTCTATATATAAACTTCTAGAATATTGAATCTTCTCATCAATTACATCTGGGTGTATAAACCTTTTTTCTCTTCCATAATAAAAAGGAACTGGTAATTGTTGTACTCCAGATTGTACTTCTATCGTTTTTTTACCTTCTGTATTTTCTCCTATTGAAACTTTATAAGGAGCATCACCAATAACAACTGGTGGTGGCCAACGTTTGCTTTTTTCTTTATTTTTATTTATTGATGAATTTTCTATTGGCAAAGGCACTAATCTATAACCCCCAAAATTTCTCCATTGATTCATTTTTACTTCATCTGAAGTTCCAAATGATTTTCCAAACAATTTTGGATTTACCCATAAAGAAGAAACATCGCCTAAATTATATTCTAAAATTCTACCAGCTGCTTCTGGCACAATTGCTAAACTGATGTATTTGTTTTTTGCCACATAAACATCACTCCAACCCCAGTTATTATAATTTTTTTCTATTGATACTGTTTCTTTTTGCTGTGCAAAAAAAGATGCACTTAATGATACTAACAAAATTGCTAATCCTTTTTTCATTGTTGCTTTATTTTGATTGATGTAAATAAGTTGCTGTTAAAATTTTCTTGTTTTGGGGGGAAATTCTAATGTTGAGTATTTATTTAATAATTACTTTTTGAATACTTTTAGAGTTACTACCTAAAACCTTCACTATATATATTCCTTTTGGAATATCTCGTACATCTATAGATTTTAATTGAGGAGTTACTTTTGTCTTTTTAGTTAAGACACCAATGGTGTTATAAATTTCTACTAAACTATTTTCTTCTGTAGGAATATTTAAAATCCTATTAGTAGGGTTTGGATAAATTATTACCTTTTTGTTTTCTAGATTTGATGCACTAGCAACAGCATCATTAAAAACAATGTCATCAATATAAATTTTAGCTGTAGCACTTTTTATGTTTGCAGATTGAATTCTAATCTGAAGTCTATCACCACTAGTAAGACTTGTATTGGAGGCACCATTTCTATTAAATGTTTTAGAAAGTTCTACCCATTGTTCTTTTTGAACGTTAGTTAAATCAAATTTTAAATTAATAAAAGGTTTGTTTAATAATATTTCTAATTGATCTACTGTGGTGTTTTGATCTATCCAAATTTTAAACTTAATTGCATTACTTCCTGTTGGTAATGATAAAGAACCAAAAGGTGAAAATGTGGAATAATTACCCGAAAAAGGAGATGAATGTTCAAATTTTAAGCTAAAATCTCCTGAAGCTGGTTTTTCTGTTTTTAAACGCCAATTAGCAGATGGAGTATTCCACCAATGCAAACTTCTTCCTTGAAAATGAAAAGGTCCTTCAAACCCTAAAGCATTAAAGTTTTTACTATTTAACTCTTTTTGCCAAATTCTAACATAATCTATTTTAAATTCTGCTGGGTTAACTAAATCTACTTGAGATGGCAAACCATACCAAGAAAAAACCTCGTTATCAAACCATAACTCTTGTGGTGCATCATGTCTCCATTGATTATTATTTTCGAGCATTTGTCTGGTTACATGTCTAACTAAAACTCCATCAAAATAAGTTTTTACATAATCTTTATCCCATTCAAAACCATATATATGATAATCTTCTGCAAGACGTTTATTCATATCATTTTCCACTTTCCAATTTTGATGATTTGAAGGTGCATCAGGATCCCAATTAATAACATTGGATCTATATTTTCTTTCAAGACTTGCAAGTTTATTTTCTGGGTTTCCAACAGGTCTTTTACCAAAATTTTCGAACATATCTATTTCAGAATGGTACCCAGTTGTCCAAAATGCAGATACTACAGGAGCATCAGCAATTTTTGCTTTCACTTCCATATATCCATATTTAAAAAAAGCTTCACTCATTACACAGGCTTGGGTAATAGGTTTGCTATTATCTGCTGCAGAAGTAGAACCTCCATAATATGTTCCTGAATGAATTTCATTAGCAAAAGAATAATTAGGCTCCCATTGACTGGTTAATATTAGTTCGCCATTTTCTACTTTTACATTATGAGGTGCATATTGCCCAGGAGCTCTCCCTTTCCATTTACTTCTATAATCTCCATTTTCGCCTAAAATCCACCATTTAGTTTTATCTAATTCAGAACCATTAAACTCATCTGTCATTATTGCATTTAAAATCCAATTTGCTGAATTAGAAGCATCAGATAATGGATTTTGTGCAAAACTTGTCCATCCTAAAAAGGCAAAGAATATAAATAGTAAATTATTTTTATTTTTTTTTAACATCAGTGATTATTAAATTTTAGCCGTATTTCCTTTCCATCCTTTGTTAAATTGAGCAACTAACTCTTTTACTAATTCAGGATTTTCATCGGCAATATTCTTTGTTTCTTTTGAATCGTTAATATGATCATATAATTCGATAAACAATGGGTCACTTTCAGGTTTTGTGTAATCTTTCCAGATAATAATTCTGTACTTATCTGTTCTCATACCATAACCCATTAATCTGTTTTCAAACAAATCTCTATCCCACTTATCTCCTTGTTGTTTTTTAATTTTTGCTTCAACTTCTTCAATTAATGGTCCAAAATAGGTTTCTCTCATTCCTTTAGATAATGGGTTTGCTGCCCATTCTCTTAATGCAGGGTTAGGAAATTGACTAAAAGCAGCTTTTTTCCATTCTTGTTTTGGGTTTGTTAATAGAGGCACAAAACTTTGTCCTTCTAAATGTGCTGGCAATTCTAAACCTGCTAATTCAGACAAAGTTGGGTACATATCTACCAATTCTACTAAAGCGTCTGAAGTGGTTCCTCTAACATCATCTTTCATATCTGGTGTCCAAATCATTAAAGGAACTCTTGTACCAATTTCGTAATTTGTTGCTTTACCCCAAATTCCCATATCTCCTAAATGCCAACCGTGATCAGACCACACAATAATAATTGTATTATCTCTTAAACCTGCTACATCTAAAGCATTTATCATTTTACCAATTTGTGCGTCTATGTAAGAAACAGATGCTAAATAAGCGTGCTTTAAAGTTCTTGCCATTTTATCATCTATAGGCCCTTTTTTAGGAATTCCAAATCTTGCACGCAACTCAAATGATGGATGTAAACCCATTGTTGCTCCTCCTTCTGGGGCTGTTTTTTGTGTTGCTAATTTTATATCTGAAGGGTTGTATAAATCCCAATATTTTTTTGGAGCCAACCAATCTAAATGTGGTTTTTTCATTCCCATTCCTAAAAAGAAAGGTTTATCAGGATTTTTCTCAATCATATCTTTCATAGTAACAATTGCCAATTCTGCATTGTAACCATCTTCATAAAAAGTATCTGGTACATCTGCATTTTCATAAGCTGGTCCTTTTCCTAAACCATTTCTTGGTGCATTTGGTCCATATTTGGCAATCATATCTGCTCTGTTTTTTTTAAACATTGCTTGGTTTTCTTCTAACGCAAAACCACCTGGAGTTTTTGCTTTTTCAATGGTCATTTTATCGTAAGCTGGTTTTCTACTCCAAGATAAATCTGGATCTGCAAAACCTGGTTTGTGGTAAATTTTACCTGTATGAGTAGCCTCATAACCATTATTTTTAAAATGTTGTGGAATTGTAATAATATCTGGATTTGCATCTCTAAAATAGGTAAAATTCTCAATAACATTTATTGTTTCTGGTCTTGCACCCGTCATTAAACTTGCTCTTGATGGACTACAGATTGCTTCTTGGCAATATGCTCTGTTGAATAATAATCCGTTAGAAGCTAACTTATCTAAATTAGGTGTAATTGCAATTTCTGAGCCATATGCACCAAGTTCTGGGCGTAAATCATCAATAGCAATAAAAAGAATGTTTGGTTTCTTTTTTACTGTTTGCTTTTCTTCTGTCTTTGATTTGCATCCAAATGCAATGATTAAAACTAAAAATAGTTGAAGGAATCTCATAATTTTAAACTTTTGATTTATCTAATAATAACATACTGCAAAGTACATTACTAATTCAAATAAAAATTGCTTAATTGTATCTTAAAGTATTACGAAATTATCTTAATAATGATAAATAGATCTACAATATTTAAATGCAGAAAAGTGTATTATAAAAAAATAACTTTTATTTATTTACAAGCTCAAACTGTGTTTCTAAAGGCACTCCAAAATTGCTCTCTAGACCTTTTTTAATTGTTTTATAAAATTTAGTATCAGGAGGAAGTCTTAAATTATTCCAAAACTTGGCATTATATGGTAACTTTATCAAACCCATATCTGTTTCTTCACCAAAAGGATTAACGTCTATTCGTTTTTTATTGCTTTCAATTTTATAAACAAACCCTTCTGTTTTATATGTAGTATTTGCTACATCAGTATTTTTGTATCTATTAGGAATGTGTTCTGCTTGAAGTTTCCATTCATTTTTATAATAACTTAATACCAATCTTTTCTCATCAAAAGATTTATAAATATAAAGTGTTTTACCTCTTTCTATTCTATATACTTTATAAGTATCAATACCAATAAACAATTTTATTTTACGCCAATCTTTTTTTCCTTCTACAATTATTACATCTTCTCCTTCATAAGAAGAATCTCCAACTCTTTTCCAAATAAATTTCTTTAAGTTTACTTTGTGCTGAGAAGAATGAGGCCTAAAAGGATTTAAATTATAAACTCCCCAAAAGTCGTGCCTCCAAATTTTTCTTTTAAAAATCCTGTAATCAGCTGACTTTCTGGATTCTGCAACTTGAAATATATTTGGCCTATTTGAAGGACCTTTATCTCTAACTTTTAAAAAATTTTCTACTAAAAACTTAGAAACACCTCCTTCTGTGGTTGCTCTTCTAAATAAAATATCCATTTGATATGGTGTACTTATTGTATTCTTTTCTAAATTTTTGATAGCATTAAACACATATTCTTCAGTTTTTAACAATACAATTTCATCTAATGTAGTAGCGACAGCAACAAGTGTTAACTTTTTATCTTTTAAATTTAAAAAGTCTTCAACTTTAATTATTAGAGGATCAAAACCCAAACTAGAAATAGATATTGAATCTTTTAATTCTTTTTTACTAATGACAAACAAGAAATCTCCATCTTCAGTAGTTGCTGTTCCAACAGATTTATTAATAACACTAACAGCTACAAAAGGCAGTGGATCTCCTGCTTCATCTATAACACTTCCTTTTAGTGTAATATTTTTATTTTGAGCATAAAAAAAATTAGAAAAGATTAATAACGTTATAAATATAAAATTGAGTTTGTGGTTTTTTTTTTGCATAATTTATGATGAATAAAGTTTTAATATAAATAATTTTTATCTTTTACTGTTTTCAATAATACTACAGTTCTCTAAATACTGATGAAAGAATCTAATCATTTATTTTTTTTAGGTTTTATTTTTTATTTATTTAATTCGAATTTGTTTGTTGAACAAATCAAAACCCATAGCAAATTTATCTCTTAACTCTCTTTTATCTTTTCTTAGAAAAAACAAAGCATAAAGAAAGTATTACAGCAACTAACAATCCTATTTGGAAACAGAATTGTTTTATTATATCTTAAAGTATTACAAATTTACCAAGTAAGTTTTTAAAATTACTTCTTATTTGTTTGAAATTACAACCTTGTACTTGAAATTTTCATTTCCGTTTTTAACATTTGTCATATAAACTCCATTAGGAATTCCGGAAAACAATTTTAGCTTAAATTGACCGTTTTTATCCTGATTAATATTTTTTTGTTGTTGAATAACTTTTCCTTGTAAATTATAAATGGTAACATCTATAAATGATGATTTCGCATTTTGAAAAGTAAAACTTAAAGTATCTTTAACAGGGTTTGGGTACATTAAAAGCTTACTATTTACAAAAACATTTTCATCATCTAGATTTAAAGCTTCTCCAAAAGTAGCTTCAAAATTTGGCATTCCATTAGTACTCCAAGCTGTAGTCGCATTTGTTGCGTGAAACCATAATGGCTCTACAAATTCTTTTGTTAAATTAGCACCAGCTACTTTTAATTCTTGCAAGATTGTTGGGTTTGATGAACTTAAATCTGTAGTTTCACTTATGTCGTTTGTAATGTTAAAAAGCTTCCAATTTTGGTTGTTATTAAATCGATAAGCTTTCCAATCTCCTCTTCTAATTCCAACTCTGTTAGAAGCATTATCGTGTCTAATAGACATAATAATTTCATTATTACCTCTTGCATTTGTGCCAGCAACTACATTGCTCCAAATATCTAAACCATCTAAATCTTTGTTAGGTTGTATGGTTGCATTTGCTAATTTTGCAAACGTTGGATAAAAATCTAAAGCAGTTACAGGATAATCATAATTTACACCTGCAGGCACATTATTTGGCCAATGAAAAAACATTGGAACTCTAAAACCACCTTCTAAAGTGTTTCCTTTATTACCAGACAAAACACCATTATTTGCACCTTTGTCAGACCTTCCTCCATTATCACTCATAAAAATAATCAACGTATTATTATATACATTTTTTGCTTTTAAAGCATCTACTAATTCCTTTACACCTCTATCTACAGCATAAACCATTGCTGCATATTCTCTTCTATCCGCATTTGCAATATCTTTAATAATAGCAACATTTTTATCTTCAGTTTTTGCTTCTAAAGGTGTGTGAGGAGCATTATAAGACATAAATAAAAAGAAGGGTTTATTGGCAGCTACAGACTCGTTTATAAAACGAACTCCTTGATGTGATAATTCATCAGTAAGGTACTCATCATCATCTGTAACTGTAATTCCATTATGTTCTAAAGGGTGATTATACACCCAGCTATTTGGCCCATTATAGGCTGCCTTGTATTCTGCTGGAAAGAATTTGTGTCCTCCGTATAAAAATCCATAAAAATCATCAAAACCTCTATTATTAGGATGGTATTGAGATTCATCACCTAAATGCCATTTACCAACTAATCCTGTTCTATAACCAGCATCTTGTAGCATATTACTCATCATTCTTTCATTAACAGGAATTCCTTCTGTTACAGAAGCTTGATCTGCTAAATTGAATTGCCCACCAAATTCGTGCGGATATCTACCTGTTATCAATCCCATTCTACTAGGACCACAAAAAGGATGTACAGCATACGCTGATGTAAATTTAGTTCCTTGATTTGCCAACGCATCTATGTTTGGTGTTGGAATGTCTGTAGCACCTGTATAACCTAGGTCTCCATATCCTAAATCATCAACCAAAACAAAAACAATATTTGGTTTTTGTGCCACAACATTATTTGCAATAAATAGGGTAGCTACTATAATAAGAATTTTTTTCATTTCTTTATGATTGAATATCCACACAAATTTAAAAGTGTTTTTAACTGAAGTTAAAATCAATTTTATCCTAAACAACTTATTAATTACCTTAATTTTTGTTTTTGGAAAAAATGAACCAAAGTGAAAGAGTTATTGTTACTAAAATTCCAATAGTTAAAGAAAGTGAATAATCTAGACCAAAACCTTCTGGAGCTACAAAAATATAGGTAGTAACTACTGATGTCATAAAAGCAGATGGAGTCAAAATAAACCAATAACTCACTCCTTTTTGTTTTACATAAACAGCAATTGCCCAAAGTACTACTGTTGCCAACATTTGGTTAGACCAACCAAAATAACGCCAAACAATTGCAAAATCTATTTGAGTAATACCAAAAGCAATTATAAAAATAGGAATGGTAATAATAAAACGCTTTAATAGTTTTCCTTGGTCAAAATTAAAAGAATCTGCTATGGTTAAACGTGCACTTCTAAATGCAGTATCTCCTGAAGTTATTGGAGCAGCAACTACACCAAAAATTGCTAAAATTCCACCTATTTTACCTAAAGTTGTGTTACAAATAACATTTACAACCCAAGCTGCATTATGCCCTTCTTGCGCAATTGTTTCTCCTAACTCTCTTACACCTCCAAAAAATGCCATTGCAATTGCAGCCCAAATTAAAGCCACAATTCCTTCTGTAATCATTGCTCCAAAAAATACTTTTTTCCCATCTTTTTCATTAGATATACAACGTGCCATTAATGGTGATTGTGTTGAATGAAATCCTGAAATTGCACCACAAGCAATGGTGATAAAAAGTAATGGAAATATTGGATATTTCTCTGAATCTAAACGTAAGTTTTTTAAATTTTCTATGGATAATTCTGGAATGGTATAGTCTTGAAAAATCAATGCGAAAAACAAACCTATTGCCATAATTAAAAGTGATGCTCCAAAAAATGGATAAATCTTACCAATCAATTTATCAATAGGAATCATTGTTGCCAATAAGTAATATGCAAAAATAACAGTAATTAAAATGGTAACACTAACTCCTGTAAGTTCGTGCAAAATTGTTGCTGGTCCTTTTACAAAAACAACGCCAACTAAAATTAATAAA
The DNA here is from genome assembly GCA_028343155.1 of Polaribacter sp. Lineage (GTDB taxonomy): Bacteria > Bacteroidota > Bacteroidia > Flavobacteriales > Flavobacteriaceae > Polaribacter. The sequence continues at coordinate 20,001 of JAOLXX010000009.1, read as the reverse complement.
ACCACTGAAAAAATTCGCATAAAATACTTTACGCCTGTACCTAAATATTTACCAACAATTTCAGGAATACTATCACCTCCGTGTCTAATAGACAACATTCCTGAGAAATAATCGTGAACTGCTCCTGCAAAAATAGACCCGAAAACAATCCAAAGAAAAGCTACTGGACCCCATAAAGCACCAGAAATTGCTCCAAAAATTGGTCCTAAACCTGCAATATTTAAAAACTGAATTAAAAATATTTTACCCAGAGGAAGTGGCACAAAATCTACTCCATCTTGTTTTGAAATTGCTGGTGTTGGTCTTTCTGGGTCAATTTTAAATTTGCGCTCTATATAATTTCCGTAAATGAAGTATCCAAGAACTAAAATAATGATACTTACTATAAAACTAATCATAAACTATTTTTATATTTTTGATAAAATTGTTGTAATTTTTCTTTTTGAGGATTGCTTATTTCTTGACCTTTTAAAAACCAATAAACTCTTCTACTAATTATAAAATCAGCGTCTAACAATGGCATACTATTCTTAATAACTATTTTAGAATTCTGGTTTTTAGATTGCATTAAATCAAGAAAAATAGATACTTCTTGAAAGCTTTTTAAAGATGACATTTGATTACTCAACTCATCTAAATACGATTTTTGAGGTTTGTATTTTGAATATTGCAAGGAGCGAATTACAGCTAATTTTTGTGCTTTTTCTCCTTTAATAAAGATTTTCTTTGTGGCTTTAAAGTAAACTTCAATAGGTAATTTTTCTAAATAATTAAATGTTGATTTTAATAGTAATTCTTCTTTTACAACCTCACCAATAATGATGTTTACAAATTGAGACCTAAAATCTTTTCTATTTTCTAATTCATTAATTCCTATAAAATAATACCCTCTATTTTTATCTATTAATGCTTTTGCTAATTGATTTTCTGAAAGTACTTTACCAGTAAGATTTTTAATTTTTTGAACAATTTCTCCATTTGCCCAATGCCATAAAGTATAACAGCCTAATGCTGCTCCAGGAACAGTATCTTCTTCATCTAACTCTAAAGCTGTGGCTCCAGAAACTGCATCTACATCTTCTTCTAATTTGGGAACAGTAAGAACTTCATCATAATACACCTCTTTAAAAGGAGAATTAGTATCTGATAGTATGTTTTGCAACTTAATGTAATCTTGTGTTTCAAATAAATCTGCTTTGTATTTTTCTAAAGTTGCGCCTTTTTCGAGTTTATATTTCTGATATTCTCCAAGATTATTCCAAAAGATTCGAACAGGAATTACTTTACAAACTTTCTCCAAACAAATTACAGATGGCACATCCATATAATACTCAATTGGAAGTCCGTTTTTGTCTAAAACTTGATAAATCAATACGTTTACAGGCGTTTTTTCTGCTGGATGATTTATAGAAATAGCATATTGGTTTGTTTTATCAAATACTTTAACATTATTAGAACTTACCAACAAAAAAATCGGAACAAGTAACCAAGAATATGTTTTTATAAAGTGCATCATTCGTAATATAAAAAACAATAACTAAGCCAAATTATCTTTTAAAAACTGAAATAATGTAACTTAGTGTACATAATATGTCTTTGTCTGTTTAAAAGGTTAAGCATAACAACGTATTTCGAAAAGCTTTACACTTTCTGCACCATATGTTTCTGTCATTTTCACTTTAATTGCTGTGGTTTTTACAGTATCAAATTTATGCTTGATTAAGCGTGTTCTGTTATCAGTAATTTCTCCCAAAGATTTCCATTGCCCATTAATTCTTGCTTCAAAACTTAAAGCTTTTAGCATTTCTTTTGGAACTGAATTTCCATATAAATCGTCATTTTTACTGTCTTTACGCATCATAATGTTACGCTTTACGTTGGTATCACATTTAATTTCTATGGATGATATCTCTATTGGAGACTCCCATTCTACTTGAATTTGAGCTGATAATCCATCAGACTTCCAGTGATTAATTTCTCCATAAATATCTCTAGAAATTCCGTTAATTAAATTCATTGCATCACCAGAAGAAGTTGTAGCACCAAAAATAGTAATTGCTTTTTTTGCCAAGTCTTTTGGGTCGTTTGCTATTTGTTTAGGAATAAAAACATCATCTCTCATCAATTGCTCTTGCAATTCTTTAATGTGTTTTTTATAAATTTCTCTTGGTAACACATTGTATTTATTACAAAGTGTTGCTGCTGTACCAACTGCTTGACCCTGCAATGCACAAGTTGCCATAATTCTACTAGAAGACAATGCAATATGAGTTTGACTTACATTTCTACCTGCAAACATTAAATTGGATACATTTTTAGAGTACAAACTTCTAAAAGGAAATTGATACACTTCTTTAAAATGATAATGAAAAAAACTTGGACGCTCTTTGATGTCTAAAATTCCTCCTGGATTGTGTTCATCTAAAGACCAACCTCCAAATGCAACAGCATCATCAAAATGTTTGTGTTCTGTCATATCTTTTTCAGAAACAATATAATCACCAATAAAACGTCTTGATTCTCTTCTACCAGGTAAAGAACCCACCCAATCTAAAGCTAAATTTTCTGCTTCTGGAAACTTACCCGAATTTTTAATATAATCCCAAACACCGTGTAAATATGCCATTAAAGTGTGTCTGTTTTTTTCTGCATCTGCTATAATATCATCATCACTGCCAATTTCTATCCACCAAATTCCATCTTGAAAACCTGCAAATTTTCTTCTTTTGTGCCCACCTTCGTGTGTATATTTTACAGCATAAGAAGGTGGAGAATATTTCATTGGTTTCCCCATATCTTTAGAAGACATTAACAAGGTTGCACCCATTTGCCATCCATCTGGTTCATCTGGTGCAAATTTTTCATTAAACTCTTTTTTACCTTCTCTACCAGTTCTATATGTTGCTCCAGAAGTTGCTGCCAATAAACCATCACCAGAACAATCTATATAAACTGGTGCATTAATGGTAAACATTGTTTCTGTAGTGGCTTGCCAACACAATGCCGATTTAATTTTATCACCATCCATAATAGCTTCTATGGCTTGTGTGTTTAGCATCAACGTTAAATTGGGTTCTCTCACTACAAAATCATACATTACGTGATCAAAAACAGGAAAAGCTTCTTGTTCGTTTTCAAAACGGTTATGCAACAATAATTCTTCAATAATACCTGTTTCTCTTTCCGCTTTTCCTTTAATATTATTTACTCCGTTTAAATGCACACGAATTTCGCTGGATGCATTTCCACCCAAACAAGATCTATCTTGAATTAGAACTGTTTTAGAACCATTTCTTGCAGCAGCTACTGCTGCACAAATTCCTGCTGCACCACCACCAATTACAGCTACATCATATTCATTTGTCTTTTTTCTTGAATTTACACCCGTTTTTCCTGTTCCTAAATGATACCATTTATCATTTTTTCTATCGTAAACCATATCATCTGGCCCTGCACAAGAGGTTGCTATTAATGGAATTGCACCAACAGCAACTGCTGCTGTTGCTCCTTTTCTAAAAAAATCTCTTCTTTTCATTTTGATGTAGTTTTAGTAGTTTTATATAGATTAGGCTTATTTCCCTGCCAACCTTTATTAAATTGTATCATTAATTCATTTACCAATTCTGGGTTTTCATTTGCAATATTTTTGGTTTCTGATGGATCTGTTTTATGGTCATACAACTCTATAAAAACAGGTATTAACTCTTTATTTAATCTATCTTGCCAAACAATAAATCTATATTGTTTAGTTCTCATTGCATACCCCATTAAGTTGTTTTCGAACAAATCTCTATTCCATTTTTTACCTTGTTGCTTTTTAATTTTTTCTTCAACTTCTGTTAATAAAGGTCCAAAATAGGTTTCACGCATTGCAGGTCTTATTGGAAAAGCACCCCATTCTCTTAATGCTGGTGATGGAAATTGACTAAATACTGCTGATTTCCATTCTTCCTTTGGATTATTTATCAATTTAGAAAAACTTGTACCTTCTACCTGTTTTGGAGTTTCTAAACCAGCTAATTCTGCTAAAGTTGGGTACATATCTACCAATTCTACCAAAGCATCTGTGGTTTTTCCTTGGCTGCCTTTTGGCATATCTGACGTCCAAATTAATAACGGAACTCTGGTTGCTATTTCATAATTAGTTGCTTTACCCCAAATGCCCATATCACCTAAATGCCAACCGTGATCAGACCAAACAATAATAATGGTGTTTTCTCGCAAACCTTCTTTTTCAAGAGCAGAAATCATTTTACCAATTTGTGCGTCTACATAACTTACACAAGCTAAATAAGCGTGTTTTAGAGTAATGGCTAACTCTTTATCTATTTCTCCTTTTTTAGGAATGTTGCTTCTTACTCGTAACTCAAAAGAAGGATGCAAACCCATTGTTGCTCCGTTTTCTGGACTATTAGTTTGGGTTGATAGTTTTATTTTTTCTCTGTCATATAAATCCCAATATTTTTTTGGTGCTACCCAGTTTAAATGCGGTTTGTTAAAGCCTAATCCTAAAAAGAAAGGTTTGTTACTATTGGCATTCATTTCTTTCATTGTGGCAATTGCCAATTCTGTATTGTAACCATCAGAATAGGTATTATCAGAAACTTCTGCAGACTCAAAAGCTACACCAGAAGCCAAACCAAAACGTGCAACTTTACCATATTTTTGTACCATTTCTTTGCGTGTTTTTGCTCTTGCTTCATTATTCTCTTTTAGAGCAAAACCTACAGGTTTTTTTACGTGTTTCATACTGTCTAAAGCAGGTAATCTGCTCCAAGATTTTTTATCATCTTTATCTCCGTGATGAAAAATTTTGCCTGTATACACAGTTTCGTAACCGTTGTTTTTGAAATGTTGAGGCAATGTAACTACATCAGGATTTGCTTCTCTAAATTTGATGTAATTATGAAAAACATCACTAGATTCTGGACGAATACCTGTTAACAAACTTGCTCTTGAGGGGCCACAAATGGCTTGTTGACAATACGCATTTTCAAATAACAAACCTTGGCTTGCAAATTTATCTAAATTCGGACTTATTGCTATTTCAGAACCATAACAACCTAATTCTGGGCGTAAATCATCAATCCCTATAAATAGAATGTTTGGTTTTTTAGGTGCTTTTTTTACTACTTTTTGACAACTTAAAATCATCAAACTTAAAAGTAAAAACAATACTATTTTTAATAACTTCATTCTTATTTTGATATTTCTAATAACAATACTCCTTGGGGTTTTAAATTAAAATCAGCATTTAATTTTTCACCTGTAATCATATTAGTGATGTTTAGTTTTTTATCGTTTTTAAAGCTCAAATTTAACTTTGCATTATTTTTACCGATGTTTAAAATGTTTACCCAATATCCTCCTTTTTGGTTATCTACTACTCTCCAAGTACATCCTTTATCTGTTGTTCCATTAGATTCTGTTAATATTATTTCTGGTAAAACATTGTCTAAAAGCGCTAAAGATTTTTGCTTAACCTCTTCATAAGATTTTGTTTTTAAAACAACGACTTTTCCTTTTCCGTTTTTCAAACGTTTTTTTCTTGCTTGTCCATATTCATTTTTTGATAAACTTTTTGTATTGTCTATAATTACAGTTCCGCCTTTATTAACGTAATTTTGAAGTGCATTAAACTCATCATCAGTAACAAATTGTGTATCGTAAACTACAATAGCATCCCAATTGGAATTGTCTTGTTTTTTAATGATTTTTTCTGTGGCATATCCCATTGATAATCCCTCAAAATAAAACGATTCATACAACTCAAAAAGTGATGTCATATGCTGTTTTTTATTGATGGCACTTGTTTCAGAATAAAAAAGACGAATAGGTTTTCTTTGATTTCTTAAGGCGATAATCTCATCAGAAAAACTATTCATATCCATAAATACTTGCGCAATTTCGTTCACCATTTGTGGTTGCATATTTGCAGATCCTGCATAAGCTCCACCTAAACCAGGATCCCAAAAATCTAAATCTCCTTCTAAACGATTTTCTGGAGAACCATCAGGATCACGTGCCCAAAACCAAGAAGTGCTGGCATCCATTCCGTGAAGAGTTGCTAACCAAAACACGCTTCTAATATAATCTGGAGAGGTGTTTAAATCTTTCCATTTTGTTAAAGATAAAAAGTGCGTTTCTGAATTAAAATGAATTTTATTTGGTGAAACAGATTCCATAAAATCATACGAAAACGGAATTTCCTCCCAAGAATACGCATATCTTTTTTCCCAAGATTCAGGATTTTTTACATTTAAAGAACGACTTCCTTGAGCTTTTGCATCATCACCAATAATAGATGTCAATTCAGTTAAAGATTCGAAATCTAATCCGTGAGAACGATAATTCCCTACAAAATAACGAGGTTGCATTTTAACGCTTGTAGGCGCGTTTGGATAAGAAGTTCTCAAACTGTTTTGAATGTGTGTAAACCAATCTAAACTTCTTGCCATCCCAAATCGACACCAATCATACCAAATTGGTTTTCCTCTTAATTTTTTATCAATAGGTATCTCTATTTCAACAGCATTAAAATCTTTAAATGAGGTTTTCCAGTTCTTATTTAATGCTGTTATATTGTTGTTATATTGTTCAGACAACCAATTTCTAAAATTCCCTAAAGTATGAATTGAAATGCTATTCATTTCACCAAACTTCTGTGTCCAATATCCTTTTTCTGCAAACCAATGTGGTTCATTTGCTAATACAAAACCAAGTTGAGTAACCTTTTTATCTTTGGTTAACTCGCCTGTTTTATTTGCTATTTTTCCCCAATGTTCTCTAACATTTGGATTGTCAATATCCAGCCCCATAAATAATGAACGACCAACTTGAACAGAAGAATCTTTCTTTTTAAGCCAATCTGGAAGTCCTGAATTCCACAAGTATAAAAATCCAATATTAGTGTCAGGAATATCTGTTAATAGTTTTAATCTGTCTTTATCAAAAGTTCCATCTTCATTCAACAACCAAGGATTTATAGCTCTGTCTTGATGCACTTCATACAAATTTTCTCCTCCATGATGCATATTCCCTAAATGGTCATTATATACATCTTTGTTGGTTAAAGGAATACCAACCGTTTTTGAAAAGTAATCGTGAAGAAATACGGGTTTTCCTTTGTTTATTAAAGCCTTGTCTGTAACTTTTATATTTCCCCAATCAATTTTTGGAGTTGGTCTACGCGTAATAGAACCATCAATTATTTTTTCTAATTGAGCAATTCCTTTATCCAGAATTTCGATAACTTTTTTTCTTTCTAAATCTGGTAATTCATTGGCGAGTTTTGCAGCATCTTTTTTAAAAAATCTGTCATAACCAAATGCTTTTTCAACTTGATCTTTGTTGTTTTCATCCCAATTCGCAAATTTTATAAACTCGTTAGAAAACCATAATAAACTTTCTTCACGTTTAACATCAATCTTTTTAGCTTTGGCTTTTATCATTAAAGATTCTAGCTTTTCTATTTTATTAAACGCCTCAATTTCATATTGATTTTTTTCCTTACCACAGGAAATAAAAACAAGTAAAATGATGATAGAAAAGCTTTTAAATAATGATTTTTTCATATTTATTATTCCTTTAAAATTTGAAGCATTTAAAAATTAGAGCTGAACCCTTATTTTTTTCTTATTCTTTTTCTCTGCGTACATATTAAAATACTTTTTAGGTGTATATCCTTCACCAACTTCAATGGTATATGAACCCAATTCTAAAACCTTTGGTTGAAAGATTTTTCCATTAATTCTTAAAGATGAAACCACCTCATTAGTTGTGCTCTTTTTTATGGTAACAACTTGATCTTCTTTAGACAATTCTAAAGTTGGTAATTGATAAGTTTTCTTTGGATTAAAATTATCTAATTGCGAAATTGTTATTGGCCAACCTGGATATTGTTTTTTATTAGGATCTGTAATATCTACGTTTCTTTGCCAGCAATCAAAAGTTATGGTTCTGTTAGGTTTATTATAGGTTATCACCCCAAAACCTGCAACTCTTGTAGATAATTTACCACCTTCTTTTATTTGTTCTGCAGAAGGGTTTCCTACAGCTTCCACAGTAATTTTATTTTGAAATCCATCTAAAAAATCACCTGTGTAATAAGGCGCATTTTTATCTTTATTTTTTCCTAGATTTTTAGGATCCCACCAACGCATCCAATAGTTAGCAATTGCAGGTGTTACAAAAGAATAACCTGCATCTCCCCAATCATCAATTCCGTGTTTTACAACTGTAGCTAAATGTTGATCTCCACCAATCATTGGCGAAAAACTTTTTCTAATAACTGCTAAAGCTCTATTTCTACCTGTTTGTGGCCATCCATTCGTATCAAAATCTGCAATAATTTCTCTATCGTGTTTTCCTGTATAATTATTTACCATTGCAAAAACGGTTTGCGATAAAACAGTTTTCATTTCAGCATTTTCCCAATCTGTAGTCCAATCTTCTAAAAATTTAATTTGACGATCGCCTAATAATTTTGCAGTTGGAATGTCTAATTTTCTTGTATCTACACTTGGATCAAAAATTGCATCTCTTGTTCCATTTGGAAAAATATCTGGAGCGTATTTTGGTAAATCCATCAATCCAGATTTGAATTTTCTATCTTCTAAAATGGCAAAACTAATGCCTCCCCACTTTAAATCTGTATAATACACACCAATTCCTTGTTGAATTGGAGTAGGATCATAAGCATCTGGCAAATGGCTTGTTTGCGCTCTTTCTACTTCTTTTACATATTCTACAGGCATATAATACCCACCAGAAACACCACTTCTTGTTTCTGTTTGTTTACCATCTGCTCCCCAAATATTTCCTTGTCCAACATCATGATCATCTACAATACAAATGGTTGGTGTATTTCTAATTATTTCTTCGAAATCTTTACCAAATTTTAACCAGTACAAATAATGCTGACTATGATCATACACTTGATCTCCAGAGAAAAACAATAAATCTGGTTTTATTTTTTTAAGGTTTTCTACAATATCTATTCTTGGAATATCTCCTCCATGTTGTGGATAAATAGAATTACAGGTTAGAGCCGCTAAAACGAAATTATCTTTATGTATTGGGTTTTTACGAATAATACCTTCGTAAAAAGCTTTTTTATTATGTACAACTCTATATTTTGCTTCAATAGTATCATCCCAATTTTCTATTCTAAAAAGTGCTGTATAACCAGGATATTGAATTCTTGCTTCTGCTCTTTTTACCCATTTGCCATTTTCTTGAATCTCTAATGTTGCTTCAAAAGGTTCAAAGTTTTTAATAGGATAAAATTGTGCATTTAACTTTACTATATTTTCGTGTACAGTGTACATTGCAAATGCAATTCTATCTTCTGGATTTACATATTTTGGTAAAGCTAAATTTTGAGCATTAACTGAAAAAGTTAACAAAAAAATAGTTGTGCAGAGCAAATATTTAGCTCTCATAATATATTATTTAGTGATTTCTAGTAAAAGAACTTTATTCGATTTTAATTCAAAATCTCCTTCTAGTTTTTCACCATTCATCATATTAGTCACGTTTGCTTTTTCTCCATTCTTAAATGTCAAATTCAATGTAGCACCATTCTTACCAACATTTAAAATGTTTACAATGTAACCACCTTTATCATTTTTAGCAACTCTCCAAACACAACCTTTGTGATGCGTTCCATTGTCTTCTTTTAAAACAATTTCTTGTGAACTTGCAGTAATATTCTCTAAAGCAATTTTTTGAATTTCTTTTACTGAAGCTTTACCTCCAACAACAATTAACTTTCCTTTTCCTTTGGATAAAGATTTTTTTCTTTTTCGACCATATTCGTTTAAAGCTAAACTTTCTTTATTATCAACAATTACAGTTCCTCCTTGATTTAAATAACTCTGTAAGGCATCAAATTCTGCATCAGTAGCATAAGCTGTTTTGTAAACCACTATTGCATCCCAGTCTGAATGATCTTGTTTTTTGATGATATTTTCAGTAGCATATCCTATAGGAAACCCTTCAAAATATAAAGCTTCATACATATGAAATTGTTGTTTCATATGAAATTTCTTATTAATGGCAGAAGTTTCTGAATGAAATAATCTGATAGGTCTTCTTTGTTTTCTTAACGCAAAAATTTCTTCAGAAAACGAATTCAAATCCATCATTACTTGCGTGTATTCATTGGCAACATGTGGTTGTTGATTTACAGAACCAGCTATAGAGCCTGCCAATGCTGGATCAAAAAAGTTTAATTCTCCTTCTAATCTATCTTCTGGAGAACCATCTGGATCTCTTGCCCAAAACCACGCCAATTGCGCATCCATTCCATGTAATGTAGCCAACCAAGTTGTGCTTCTCACATAATCTGCAGAAGTATTTAATTTTCTCCACCAAGAAGCAGATAAAAAGTGAGATTCTGAATTAAAATGTATTTTATCAGGAGAAACAGATTCCATAAAATCATAAGCAACACTCATTTCTTCCCAGAAATACGAATATCTTTCTTCCCATTCTTCTGGCTTTTTACTTCTTACATCACGCTCTCTCATTTTAGCATCATTACCAATCATAGATGTTAAATCTGTTAATGCTTCTGTATCAATTCCGTGAGAACGTGCATTTTCCGTAAACATATTTGGCATAATTTTGATGCTAGTATCTGCATCTGGATTTGTTTTTCTTAATTCTCCTTGTAAATAGGTAAACCAATCTATACTTCTATCCATATTATATCTGCACCAATCGTACCAAATTGGCGTTCCTCTTTTTGCTCTATCAATTGGCACTTCAATTGTTACAGACGCAAAATTTTTAAAAGAAGATTCCCAATTTTTATTGAGTGCTTTAATGTTTCCTTTATACCTAACTTTTAACCAATTTCTTAATTTAGCAAGCGTATGAGAAGACATTTCTGTCATTTCTTTAAAACGCGCTGTCCAGTGATTTTTTTCTGAATACCAGTGAGGTTCATTCGATAAAATGTAGCCCATTTGCGTTACTTTTTTACCTTTGGTTAATGCACCTGCTTTTTGAATAACATCACTCCAAACTTTTCTTGCTGTAGGATTATCTATATCAAAACCTGTAAATAATGAACGTCCTTTTTCTAACTCTGGAGCTTGTTTGTGTACCCAATCTGGCATTCCCATATTCCAAAGAATTAAAAAACCAACATTGGTATCTGGAATTTCTGTGATTAGTTCTATTTTTTCATTAAACGTTCCATCTTCATTTAAAATATATGGATTTATTGCACGATCCATATTCACATCATACAAACGTTGACCTCCGTGATAAATATTACCTAAATGATCGTTATAAACACTTTTGTTTGTGAGTTGTTTACCTACTGTTTTTGAGAAATAATCGTATAAAAAAACAGGTTTTCCGTGACTTAAAAACATATCTTTTGCTACTTCTATGTTTTCCCAATCTACTTCAGAAACAGGTCTTCTTGTTCTTTTTCCTGCAATTAATTGCTCTAAATCATTAATCCCTTTGTCTACAATTTCAATTACTTTATTTCTTTCAAAATCTGGTAATTCTTCTGCGTATTTTGTTTTATCCTCTTTAAAAGGACCATAGTATCCAAATAGTTTTTCTACATCTTCTTTATGAACTTCGTCCCAATTTGCAAATTTTAAAAACTCATTAGCAAACCATAAAGTTGTCTCTTCTCTGGTAACATCTATATTTTTATTTTGAGCTTTTTTCAATAAAGACTCTAGCATGCTAATTTTACTTAAAGCTTCTTCTTCTAAAGTTTTTGGCTCATTAGAACAATTGTAAAAACTTAAAATTAATAGAAAAATAAGGATTGCTTTTGAGAATATATTTTTTTTCATTTTTTATTATTTTAGTTTGATATTACCTGCTGTATAAATCTTATTTAAATCGTTTATTTGTAGTGGTAAGGTTTCTCCATTAGACCAAGTTAAGGTAGCGTTTTCTACTTTTTTACACTTCCCTAAACCTACGTGTAAAAAGGTATTAAAAGTATGAGAATATGAAGATGAAGTTGCACCAACAACTCTTTTATATTGATTACCACAAGCTGAAAAGTTTAAAACAGCACCCATAGCTGTAGCTTTTTTTGACGGAGAATAGCCAACATTTACTTCAATAAAATTATTATCATTTTTACTGTTATTTGTAAATAAATGCCACTTTCCACGTTCATTGCTATAAATAATATCTAAATCGCCATCTTTATCATAATCAAAAGCATCTGCACCCATACCTGTAGCACCCAATTCTTTTCTAATAATTCCGTGATTTTCTTGTTTTACAAACTTTTTACCCTCTTGATTTAGGTATAAAAACTGTGCTATTGTAGAAGCTGATTTTCCATAACGAACAATGAATAAATCTGACCATCCATCATTATTAAAATCGCCAACAGCTGCACTTGTTGTTTGTTCTTTTATGTTGATGTTTAACTGATTTGTAACATCTACAAAAACTCCATTTCTATTTTCTAACAATTTAGCTGGCATAATTTTTAATTCGATAACAGCTGGCTTTGAGATTACATTGTGCAAAACTGCAGATGTAGGCGAATTTGTATGTCCTGCAATTTTCCACAGATTATTTCCTAAATAACCTATATACAATGCTTTTTTGGAGATGTCTTCTGGAAAACCTTTGGCTTCTTTTTGGGTTATTGTTGCATCAATATGTCCGTGTTTGTCTTTTTTTCGTTTGTATGAAGTTTTATTTTCTCCAATAAAAATATCAAAATTTGGAAATGCCATTTGAAGATTTTCTATTTTTAAATCACCTTCAACTTCTAAATTATTGTACTCAAACGCTTTTCTTCTTGCAAAAAAGTAAAATGTTTTTTGGGTTTCATCATACTCACTTTCTGAATCAAATGGATGTTTAGAACGTGTTAAAAATAAATCCGTATCACCATCATTATCAAAATCAATTTCAGAAACACTATTTATTAATTTAATATTTGTTAAATCTTTAAATAAACTTTGGGTTACATCTTCAAAAGTTAAACCTTTATTACCATTAACAGCTACAAATCTATTGCCTCCGTGAAAGATTACATCTGTAATATTATCGTTATTAAAATCTGTTAATGAGGTACGCATTGCCATTCTATCAGCGTGAGGTAAATAGCTAACAAAGTCAAATTCTAGCTTATCATCTCTTTTGTAAACAACATTTCCTTTGTCTAAATGTTTTATTGCTGGAAAAGCAGATGTAATTAAATCTAATGATCCATTATTATCTACATCCACCAATTTTACTGCTCTACCACGACTTCCGTCAAAATGTTTGTACTCTCCTCCTTTTGTTATTTTTCTTTTTTTGGATACGTTATAATATTTTATTTTTCGAGGATTTTTACCATCTCCACCTCCAGATTGCACTAAAATTTCTATAATGCCATCAAAATTATAATCTCCTATTGCAATTCCGTGAGTATCACCAAAAATAAAGGGTTCTCCTTTGCTAAAAATACCTTTGTTATTCCAGTAGATTTCTACTCTACGTGAATGTTCTGTGAGTAATATATCTAAATATCCATCTTGATCTAAATCTGCAATTACTGCGTTGTCAAATTTTCTTCGATTCCGATTTTCTAATTCTATAACATTTGAATTTTCTGTAAACAAAAGAGATGAATCTGTTATGGTTTTTAATTGTGTAGCACAATTACTGAACAGAATTGAGCACAAAATTGAAAATAACAAAATTTTTATTTGGTGTTTTTTTAACATCAGAATTAATTATTGTTTTCCAATTGAGACTTCTTTAATTGAACTTTTTACTGTTTCCTCAATCACTTCTCCATTAGAATAGGTTACTTTTACTTTTACAGTTTTACTGCAATTACCCAATCCAAAGTGTACAAAAGTGTTATGGTTTAAAGAGTATTGAGAAGCAGATGTTCCTACACGTTGTATTTGTGTGTTTCTACAAGAAGTAATGGTTACTAAAGCTCCTAAAGGAGAGATGTTTCCTTTTTTAGAGTTTTTAACCTCAATTGTTAATGACTTATTACTGTTTGCATCACCTAAATCATTTTTAAACAAGTGCCATTTTGCTCTTTCATCACCAATAACAACATCTACTTTACCATCTTTGTTATAATCTATACTTTCTACAGCCATTCCAATTCCTCCTAAATCTTTTGTAATAATTTTATGATTTTCTGCTTTCGTAAAATTAGAATTTCCGTTGTTTAAGTATAAAATTGATTCATTGTTATACACTAACTTTCCTCTTCTAATAACCAATAAATCTTTGTACCCATTGTTATCATAATCTGCAACAGTTACAGCCATTGTATGTTCTTCTAAAAATACGTTTGCTTTTTTAGTAACATCTATAAATTTTGTTCCTTTATTTTCTAAAAGAATATCATTTTTACCTTTTGGATGTTTAGATTCTGTATAGTTTTTAACGTTGTGAATAACGCCTGTTACTGGTGCCCAAAGAAATCCTGAAACTCTCCATTTTTGGTTACCAACATAACCTATATACCATCCTTTTTTCTCTTGGTAATTAAGTTTATCAGGAAAACCTAAAGCATCACTCATATTTAAACGGATGTCTTTTCCTGAATGCGTTTCTCCTTTAAATTCATAATCATAAGAAGCTTCACCTATGTAATAAGTATCGTTATTTGGCCATTGAGATTGAAAGTTTTCTAATTCTAAAATTTCTCCAGAAACAAAATCATCTAATTCTAGAACGCCTCTTTTTGAGAAAAAGCCTAAATCTTTGGTTTCTTTATTGTAGAATGTTTCTCCTTTTTTAAACTCTGTTCCTCTTGTAAAAAAAAGGTCCATATCTCCATCATTATCATAATCAATTTCTGCAATTGTAGTTACTTCGTCAATATCAAAAGGAAGTACTTTTTTGGTAACATCTGTAAAGGTTAAATCTCCATTTCCTTGATAAGTAATTACATTTTCATATCCATATAAAATGATATCCATTACGTTATCATTATTAAAATCTGTAGTTAATGCTTTTTGCCCATTAACTCTACTTGCAGGAATTGTTGAATGTAAAATTAATTCGCCAACACCATTATTTTCATAAATATAATTTTCGCTTGCACCTTTTTTGGCACCATCAGGAAATGCAAAATTTAATAAATCTAAATCTCCATCATTATCTAAATCAACAAATTTTAAGGTTCTACCTCTCATTAATGCTAAAGGTTCTGTAAAATCTGCCATAGGTATAAACTTTCTTCCTTTTACTTTAAAGATTTTTGAGTTTCTTGCGTTACTACCTGAACCTCCACCTCTAGACATTACAACTTCTAAATGACCATCATTATCGAAATCTCCCACAGAAACTCCGTGTAAATCTCCCATAATAATATCATAAGGTTTGGCAAATTTACCTTTATTGTTCCAAAGTACCTGAATACCAAAACCGTGATCGTTAATTAATAAATCATTATAACCATCTTTATCTAAATCCGCCACAACAGGAGAATCCCATTTTCTTAAATTTTTTTCTTGTCTTGGAAATTCTTTAAAAACTTCTTTAAATGAATCATTTTGAGCATTTGTAGATTTTACATTGATAAATGATACTATAGCTACAAGTATCCAAAGGTTTTTAATATTGTTCATCATTTTTTATTTCTAGTGATTTTTAAAATCAAATTATATACTGGTTACAAGTTTCAATTAACAATAAAAAAAGATACTATTATTACTAAATTGTATCTCATCATATCTCAATTTTACCATAATTTAGATAAAAAAACAGCTTAATCTAATCAGAAGTACTGAAAAAATTAAGCTGTTTTACAAAAATTTAATATATTTTTTTTACCAAACAACAGGCATAAAGACTGTCATTTCTGCTTGACCCCTATTACTCCACGCAAAATAAGGGACTAGTTGTGTTTTATATGTTTTAAAAACAGGTTTAGTGGTTACCTGATACATATCATCAGATTTACCTTCTCTTAATAAAAGCTCTGTTTCTATTACAGTAACACCACCCAAGAAATCTGGTTTGTGGACTGCATTTAATGTTGCATCACCTTTAATATAAACATCTAAAATTGCTGTATCTTTTGGTAAATCTGGACTTTCAATGGTATACACAATTGGCCCTCTTTTTACAGCTAATTGGTTTCTAACTTCTTCAATTCTATTGTGACCTTCAATAAATGTTGGTTCCATTGGCATATCTAAAGTAATGACATCTCCAACTTTCCAAGTTCTATTAATTGTCGCAAAATTTCCAGGATTTACCTCAATATTTACATCTTCTCCATTTATTTTTAATGTACTTCCTATTGCCCATTTTGGAATTCTAACTTTAATATCAAAAGCATCACTTTTACATTCATCAACAGTAATTTTTACCAAACCTTTCCAAGGATAGTCTGTGTCTTGTGATAATTTTAGTGGAGAACCATCTAACATAGTTGTGTTTAAATTGTTTCCTCCAAATAAAACTACAGCAACACCATTTTCTGATAAGTTATAAGCCCATCCTGAACTTTTACAAATTGTTCTAACTAAGTTTGGTGGGCAACAAAAACATTCTAAATAAGGTTCTCTTACTGGGCTTTCTGTTTCGTTTTCATGAACACCATACTCTCTTGAATTATTTACCATTCTTAAAGGATTAGAATAGAAGTAATCTTTCCCTTCAATACTAATTCCTGATAAACCACTATTATATAATACTAATTCTATAATATCTGCATATCTAGATTCTTCTTTAATCCCCATCATTCTACTACTAAACATAGCATTACAAAGGTTTGCACAAGTTTCATTATAAGCAGTCATGTTTGGCATCATATAAGCATCTATAAAGCCTTCTTCAATCATATCTAAATTAGTAGAAGCACCATAATGAGCTTGACCAACAGCGCCTGTAACATACATTTTTTTGCCTGTTACATTTTCCCATAATTTATCTAAAGTCTCAATTAATGCTTTTTCTCCAGTTTCTGCATAAACATCTGCAGCACCTGCATAATAATACAATGCTAATACTGCATGCCCTACAGCTTCTTCAGATTCTCTAAAAGGGGTTCTTTCTTGCACCATATCTCCAATAGGATACCCTACAGTAGTGGAATCATGCTTTATTTCGAAAGTTCCTCTTCTGTTGATAAACTTTTCTGCCAATTTTAAATACCTTTCATCTTTTACTGTTCTGTACAATTCAACTAAGCCCATAATTTGGGTTTGATTGAATCCAAAACGTTGGTAATGTTTAGTATCTGGCATAAAATAAGCATGTAATAAATCTGCCATTTTAACAGCAATATCTAAAAAATTACGTTGACCAGTAATTCTATAATGAACAGAACCTGCAATAAATAAGTGCCCGAAATTGTACATTTCGTGGTATTTTCTATTCTCAAAACGATCTACACCATCTGTAATTTGAACGTGTGTATGAATATACCCATCTTCTTCTTGTGCTCTTCCAATAACTGCAATGTATTCGTCTAATTCTTTTAATATAGACGCATCTTTTGTAAGTCCATAAATATAAGTTTTAGCTTCCATAAATTTAAAGAAATCTCCATCATGCCAATAAAAGCCTTTATGAACTCCTTCTTTTTCTCCTGCTGCAATTTTAAAATTGTTTAGTCCATGACCAATATCACCACATAAAAGATTACCCATATAAGGCAGCATTCTTTCTTCTGCAGCTTTTACTTTATCTGCCCAAAAACCTTTATTCCATTTAGAATCGCCAAAGTTGATACTCTTTAGTTTTACAAACGGACTTTCTGTAGTGTTTGTAATTGCTTTATTATGAATGGTTGAAATTGTACTCATCAATATAATATTTAGTATATGTTTTTTATTTTTGTTTGATTGTGATATCGTCAATATATAATTTAACAGCTTTTGTTTCTGGTAAATCTTCTTTTTTAATTTCTATAATCATCCCATCATTAGCTGCTGATGCTTCTTTTCTAGAAACTTTTGTTTCAATAGTAACCCATTCTTTTCTTGGTAATTTCTTTAATCCAGAAAAAACCAATTCTGTTTTAGGATTCATTAAAGTAACGTGAATAGAATCTGTAGTTCTTCCTTGGTCTAACCAAAGTTTCATAGATAAATTATACTCTCCTGCTGGAAGATTTAAAGAACCTTCTGGAGTTTTGGCTTGTACTTTATCAACTTCTAAATGTTCGTTTTTTCCATATCCCAAAAATTGAAGTGCTTCTACACCACTTGCATAATGGCCTTCTGTAATTTTTAGATATTTTTTTGAGCCTTCATCAAAAAGCCAAAATTTTTGATAATCATTTGCATCAGCATCTTCTGGAACCATTGTTAAAGGTCTAGGATTTTCTTCAAATAAAATAGGTCCTTCAAAACCATAAAAAGCTCTGTCTTTTGCTAATAAATTTTCTGAAGGTTTTTGCCAAACTCTTACATATTCTGCCTCGAAAGTTGCAGGTAATTCTTCTTTATGAGGAACTCCTAACCATTTAAAAATCTCTGAATCTACCCAAATTTCCATAGGGTTATTCAATACCCAATCTGTACCTAATTCATCTTGGGTAAATCCGTGAACAAATTTTCCATCTCTGTAAATTTTAAGATAATCTTCTCCCCACTCTACTCCATAAATATGAAATTCTTGAGAGGTAACATAAGGTAGTTTTTCATCGTAACCAAAAGCCTTTGTTGGTCTTGTAGATGGTGGACTCCAATCGTGCACTGCAGTTCTATTTGTATATTTATCTATAGAACCTTCCTTTGCAATTTTAGGAACTGCTAACTGCTCATACATATCTAATTCTTGCTCAAAACCTATTGCCCAAAATGCAGCTGTCATTGCTGCGTGAGGCGATTTTGATTTGATTTCCATATACCCATTTAAAAACCTCTTTTTACTTACAATTGCTGCAGTTGTAACAGGTAAAGGCTTTCCTTCGTGAACGCCATAAGTGTCTTTATTAGCACCATCTGCGTAAACTTCTTTTGCAAATGCAAAATCTGGTTCCCATTGTGTTTTTAAAATTAATTTACCATCTTTTACAACAACATTATGAGATGCATATTGAGAAGGAGCTCTTCCTTTCCAGATATAATAATCTCCATTTTGCCCTTCTACAAACCATTTTGTAGTATCTATTGCTGTTCCTTCAAATTCATCACTTACTTCATCATTTAAAACCCATCCTTCTTTATTTTCTAGATCTGAAGCTGGATAAAACTTTGAAACTGGAACTTCAATTGTATTACTTTCGTTTTTTTCTGAAATTGAGTCTGAACAACTATATCCTAAGAATAAAATTGCTATAATAAATATTTTATAAAATGTTTTCAATGTGTTGGCTTTTAATAGTTGTTGTTTTGTTATAGTTTTTGATGAATAATTATTTCTTTTTATTGTATTTCTCCATTTCTTTTTTAACTAATTCAGGAGTTCTGTAGCGATCCATTCTATCAATATCGTATTTCTCGAATTGTTGTTTTAACATCCAAAGTGGACGTTCTTGGGTTAATTCCCATTCAAACAATTTCTTGAACATCTTTTTTACACGATCAGGTTCTTGATATGCTAAATTATTTTGTTCTGTAATGTCTTTTGATAAGTCATATAATTCTGCTGGTCTGTCTGCAAAACGAATTAATTTCCAATCATTTTCTCTGTAAACTGCACGTGCTTCTTTCTTCCAAAATAAATCTTTATGAGGTCTTGCATTGTTTTTTTCTGTGATAAAAGGAATTAAATTTACACCATCAATTTCTTCTAACTCTTCCATATTTCCACCACCTGCAGCAAAGAACGTTGGTAGTAAATCAAAAGTACTTACTGGGTAATTATACACTTTACCTGCTTTGAATTTTTTAGGCCATTTCATTAAAAAAGGCACTCTTAATCCTCCTTCTAAATGGTTAGATTTTGTACCACTTAAGGGTAAATTTAAGGATGCATTTTTATCTGTTGGCCCTCCATTATCATTAGAAAAAACGATAATTGTATTTTCATCTAAACCCAACTCTTTTAGTTTGTCCATAATTTTACCACAAGCTCTAT
>JAOLXX010000008.1 GCA_028343155.1 Polaribacter sp. | reverse complement strand
AAAGAGGTTGAGGAAACGGTGATAGAATCTACCGAAACAGACGAAACAGAAGCCGTAATTGTAGAAGTTGAAGAGGTTGAGGAAGTCATAGAAGATGTAAGTTTTATGATTATTGAAGATGTACCTGTCTTTCCTGGTTGTAAGGGAAACAAAGCAGAATTAAAAGCTTGTTTTAGTAAAAAAGTACAAAAACATTTCTCAAGAAAATTCGATGCTGAATTACCAAATGAATTAGGTTTATCTTCAGGTAGAAAAAGAGTATTTATTGGTTTTAAAATTGATAAATCAGGGAATATTGTAAATATTCAAGCAAGAGCTCCACATCCAAAAATTAAGAGTGAAGTAATTAAAGTAATGAAACAATTACCAAAAATGAAACCCGGAAGACAAAGAGGTAAGCCTGTTGGTGTAAAATATAGTATTCCTTTTACATTAATTGTAGAGTAATTCAGAGAAAATAAATAAAAAAAACATTTAGAAGTAATATTCTAAATGTTTTTTTTTGCCCTAAATTCACACTAAAAAAAGGGAAACCTCTTTTTTGTACGTTTTAAAATTATTCTATTAAATTTACAATTAAAAAAAATGGAAAAAATATTAGAAAAAATTAAAAACTTGTTAGCGGAATTTGGATTTATATCAGATGCTTTAATAGCACTGATTATTTTAATCGTTGGCTTGTTCGCTATTAAATTTATCATTAAAGCTTGTCTAAAAATAATGCAAAAAAGTGGTGTAGATATTACACTTCAAAAATTCTTAGGGAACTTGATTGGTTGGGGCCTAAAAATACTTTTGATCATTACAGTCATTTCAAAATTAGGCGTACAAACTACTTCCTTTGCAGCAATACTTGCCGCTTTAGGTTTGGCTGTGGGTTTAGCTTTACAGGGTTCGCTCGCTAACTTTGCAGGAGGCGTTTTAATTATGATTTTTAAAACTTTTAAAATTGGTGATTTAATTGAGGCCCAAGGACAATTAGGTGTGGTTAAAGAAATTGAAATTTTTAACACCAAACTTATTGGTTTGTCTAATAGAGAAATAGTTATTCCTAACGGATTATTATCAAACGAAACAATTATTAATTACACTTCAGAGGGGACTCGCAGAGTCGACCTTACTATTGGTGTTTCTTATGATGCTGATATAAAACAAACAAAAAAGGTTTTAATGGATGTTTTAACTTCACATCCAAAAGTTTTAAATTCTCCAGAACCGACCGTTAACGTGTCTGAATTAGCAGACAGCTCTGTGAACTTTGCTGTAAGACCATGGTGTAGTACCGATGATTATTGGACTGTTTATTTTGACGTTACAGAAAATGTAAAATTGGCCCTAGACGCCGCAGGAATTGAAATTCCATATCCACATCAAGTAAACGTTAAAAAATAGGGTTCTTTTTCTTTTCTGGAATTGCTACGAAATCTTTTAAATAAAAAGGCTCAAAATAAGCGACATCTTCGAGGTCGCTTATTTTATATTTCTGATACGACAATAGCGCCATTTCTTTCGCTGAAGGAAATTTATCATCTATGAAAATAGCATTTTTATGCGTTATTAACTGCTTACATTTATGAGCGCCATCACCTAGAAAAAAGACTTTATCAGTTTCTAAATATTCCCCAAAAGAATTTTTATCAATTATTTCTGCTTGGGTTGATCTAACTTGTTCTATATTTTTGTCAAAAACAGCAGCATAAACCTCCATTCTTCTTGCGTCTAACAGCGGTACAATAAACCCTTCTTCTACTGAAATGGCTTGGGCTAAAGATTGTAAAGTTTCAATTGAAATTAACGGCTTATCAAAAGCAAAACAAAGCCCTTTTGCAGCAGAAACTCCAATTCTTAAGCCAGTATAAGAACCTGGACCTTTACTAACCGCTACGGCGTCTATATCTTTAGAAGTTAGGTTTGCTTCCTTTAAGACAGCTACAATAAATGGGTGTAAAACCTCTGCATGTGAGTAATTGCCATTATTCAATTCTTTTATTGCAATCACTTCTCCTTTCTTTGCAAGACTTACAGAGCAGTTTTTAGTTGCGGTTTCTATATTAAGGATGATTGCCAATTTTTGTGTGTTTTTTTTTACAAAGATAGTATTTCAAGAAATGAAAATAGCATCTAAAAAAAAGACCCTTCCCCTTTTAAAAGGATGGGGCTTCTAAAAATATTTTTTTAATTATTCTAAAACTAATTCTCCAGAATAGAATTGTAATACTTTCGTTTTAAATACATAATCATATTTAGAACGAATCATTGTTCCTTGTGCATTTACCAATCGGGTTCTTACTTGATCAAAATCAAATAAAGTCATTGCCCCATAATTATATCTTTCTTGTGCATTTTTAAATGCTTCTTTTTGTGCTTGCAATGAAATTTGTGCGGCTTCATAGCTTTTTAATGCAGATTTAACATCTAAAAACGCTTGTTCTATTGTTTGTTTTAGTTTTAATTTCTCGTCAATCAAACCAGCTTCAAGAATTTCTTTATTAATGACTGTTTTACGAACACTGTTCTTTGTTTGAAAACGATTAAAGATTGGTATGTTTAGAGATAAACCTGCCCCATATTGAAAACGATCGTTTAAAAGTTGAAAGAAATTAATATTACTTTGACCTTGTCGCAGATTATTAAATTGATAAAAATAAGAGCTTCCTAAACTTAATGTATAAGATAATGTTGGCAAATAAGCGCCTTTCGCATTTTTTGTTTTCAAGTTTGCATCTGCTATTGCAAGCTTTGCTTTTTCTATTTCTGGTCTATCAATTAGTGCTTTTTCAAAAACCAAATTTGAATTGTCGTCTAATAAGGGAGAAGGTGTTCCTAATTCTATTGGAGCAATATCAAAACCAAGGGAAGGAACTTGAATTGTTTGCGCCAGATTTAATAGTGCAAGATTCAGTGTATTTTCTTGAGCGACTAAATTTTGTAAATCTGTCGCCGCAGTGGATTCCGTATTTAATAATTCTCCTTTAGCGACAGCTCCAGCTTCAAATCTGTCTTTTACTATTTCAATTTGTTTTTTACTAATCTTATATTGTACTCTGGCAACATTGAGATTCTCTTTTGCAAACAATACATTTAGGAAGCCATTGACTACAAATAATGAAATGTCATTTTGTATTTTCTTCAGATCCTGTTTACTAGATTCTGCCCCCAATTGGGCTTGTTTAAAAGTATTTGTATTTCTAAAACCATTAAATATAATTCCCGAACTATTCAAATTAAAAGTAGACGTTAAATTTTTTGTATTGCTTAAAATACCTTGTTGATTCTGAGATAACCCTTCATTATATCTTCCTGAGGAAGATCCTGTTAAATTGGGCAAAAAATTACCTCTTGCAATCGTTACATCTATTTTAGCTAAATCTAATCTTAGTTTGTTTTGTTGAATTGAAATGTTTTTTTCTAAGGCCTGGTCTACAGACTCTTTGAGCGTCCATTTTTTTTGTGAAAAAAAGGCTATCGATGTTAACAGCGTTATAAATAATATAAGTTTAATTTTCAAGGCGTTTTTTTTTGGTTAGTCTATATCCCGAAAAGAAAAGATTCTTTTGGTCGTTACTACAAGGACGATTGAAAGTAAAATATGTTACAAGAAATTGCTCTTATATAGATGTTAATTTTTAGTTTTTTTATTGTAATTATATATTGTGTAAAACAGCACTCCAATCAAAAGATAAGGAAAAACCATTAAATAAGTGATGCCGTTATTAACTCCTTCTGCTAAAGAAATATCTCCATTTTCTACCACTGCTTTACACATGGCACATTGGGAGAAAGAGGGTTTTATTGTAAAAATCATCAATAAAACAAAAAGTAAAAATCTGTTTCTAAGCATAATAAGGAGAGATCATTAAATAGACAACAACACCAGTAATCGCAACATATAACCATAAAGGAAATGTGATTTTCGCTATTTTTTTATGCGCTGGAAACTTACCTAGCTTTGCTCTCATATACGTTGTTAGTACAAAAGGTATGACAATTACTGATAAAATAATATGGGTGATAAGAATAAAGTAGTAGATATATTTTAGGACTCCTTCACCACCAAACTTCGTAGAATCTGAAGTCATATGATAGGCAATATAAAGTAATAGGAAAAGAAGAGAACACGCTATTGCAAAAGTATTTAATTGTTCGTGTAATTTTCTATTTCCTTTTTTGATTGCAATCACTGCTGCTATTAGAATAATTGCCGTTAACCCATTAAGAGAAGCATAAATTGGAGGTAAAAAAGTGAAAGGTGCTACATCAAAACCTAGTTTTCTTAAATTTACGCCAAATAGAGCCGCAACAGCTAAAGGAATGATAATAGATAGCGCTGTAATTATTTTTTTATATTTTTTTTCTTGTGCTAAATTACTCATACTAAATAAACTTTAAAACGATTGATAATAAATTTGGAAGGAGATATCGATTATTTTGAGGTTCATTTAGAATCCGTCAATAAAATTTTAATATCTTCTTTTAATTCTTTTAATTGATCCGGAAAAGTTTGCTCTGTTAAAGCTCTGTAAAAGAGAATTGGGTTTCCGTATGAATCTTTTCTCGATCTGATATTTCCTTGTTTATCTACCAAAGCAAACAAACCAGAATGCTCAAAACCTCCATGATCTTCTGCACCTTTTCCTGCATATAATTTAAACCCTTTGTTGGACAAAGCATACACTACTTCTTCAGATTTCCCTGTTAACAAATGCCAATTTTGATGCGTAATTTGATGAAGTGTCGCATACTCTTTTAGCGTTTCTGGAGTATCAATTTCTGGGGTAATTGAAATGGATGCAATTCCAAAATCAGCGTTCCCTTTGAACTCTTCTTGAAGCGTTAACAACTGAACATTCATTTGTGGGCAAATCGTAGGACAAGTTGTAAAAAAGAATTCTACTACATACACTTTCCCAAGATAGTCGGTATTGCTAATAGCAATTCCATTTTGATTTATAAATTCAAAACTTGGAACTTTATTGAATTTAAAGAGAGAATTTATACTTCCCAATTTTTGATCAACTCTATTCAATCTATCGTCTTGAATAAGATCATTTTCATGTATTCTTTTATCTATATTTCTAACCACATAAATTCCAAATAAAAGGATTACAAAAGAAACCCCTATGTAAGAATACTTTTTGTTCATAACCCTACTTCTTTTCTGTCTGCTTTGTTCTTGTTTTTCTCTTTAAATGCTGCATAGTACTCATAGAAAAGCACAAGAACATCATCTTTCATTATTTTATTTAGATCTGCTACAGAGTTCATATTATAACCGTGTGTCTTCCTTTTTTTATTTTCTTTATCATCTGCACGCCCTCTTAAATCTCCATTTTTATCTACCAAAAAGGCGTTAAAACTATAGAGGTTAGAAAGTGGGTCAGTTGACTGAAAACTGGTATATAAGGCTGTTATTTCTTCTTCAGAACCAGCAATAAAATTCCATTTTACCATGTCGGTAAAAGTGCCAATTTCTTTTTTAAGTTTCTTTACTTGATTTTCTGTTCCTTTAGGGTAAATAGCAACAATTTGAAACTTATTATATTCGATAAATTTTTTATATATTTTTTCATTTAGGTTAAAAAAACCTCCATTGTGGTCTTTAAGATCATTCCCTAAAAAACAAACTATAGAAATCTTATCTTTAAATGTTTTTGTAGAATCTAATGTAGAAATATCAACAACACGCTTAATAGCAATAGGCAATTTTGTGAAATTGTTGATACCCGTTGATAGTATTAAAAAACAGATTAAAGGAAAAATAAATAGTAAAAATAATACAACTCTTTTTTTAGTAAGTTTCATCATTTAATTTTTATTGAGATACTAAATTAAGTTCTGTGCAAAAAAAAGGTGGTATCACCACCTTATCCTTTTTTTAATTTACCATTTAACAAGTGGTGCTAATGTGCTATGCAAATAGCCTCCTTCTATTAAGAGAAGCGTTACAAGATAGGAAATTAGAAAAACTGCAGTCCAAACTACTGAACGTCTAAGCCATTTTGTTTCTCCTTCTAAATGCATAAATGCCCAAGCAATGTAATAGGCTTTTACCAATGTTAAAATGATAAATATCCAGTTTAAAGGACTTGTTCCTAAAAAACTTGTAAGATGCAAAGAAGCGGGTTTAATAATACCAAATGCAACTTCAACAGTTGTTATTAGTGTTAATAATATTAAAACTATCCAGATTCTTTTTTTGTTTGATTCGTGTGCGTGTGCCATTTTAATAAATACTTTTTTTTTAGATTCCCACTTTCGCTGGAATGACCATTTTAAAAGAAACCTCGAAAATATACCTTGAGGTACTCTTTATTATTTATACTAAATAGAAGAATGTGAATACAAATACCCACACTAAATCTACAAAGTGCCAATATAAGCCTACTTTTTCTACCATTTCATAATGCCCTCTTCGTTCATAAATTCCAAGAACAACGTTAAAGAAAATAATGATATTTATAATAATTCCTGAGAATACGTGAAATCCATGAAACCCTGTTATAAAGAAGAAAAGATTAGCGAAAATGGTATTTCCATATTCATTTGCTTGCAAGTTTGCTCCTTCTACAACGAAGTCTGTTTTTGCTAACTGAGCGAATCCTTCTTCTCTTGAAAGAATTACCTTTTGTTTGGTTGCGGAATCAATTAATTCAGAACGAATTTGTACGTCTGTATTAGATTGGTATGCCGCTTTAATTTGAGCGATAGAATAATTAGGGATCGTTCCTTCTTCTTCAAACCATAAACCATTTAATCGCGTATGTTGAACTCTTCCATCTGTTCTGCCACCCACAACAAAATCAGACAATGCAATTTGATGTCCGTCTTTTACAAATTGTAAAACTTTTCCATCAGTTGTTTTAACGGCTCCATAAGAACCTGAAATAAAATTTTTCCATTCCCAAGCTTGAGAACCAACAAAAATGATCCCAAAAATAATCGTAGCAAATAGATACCAAGCTACTTTATTTTGTTTCTTTTGGTGGCCTGCATCAACCGCTAACACCATGGTTACAGAAGAGATAATAAGAATAAATGTCATCAATGCAACGTAATACATTGGTGCATGTACTCCATGTAAACCAGGGAAGTGAGTAAACACCTCATCTGCAATTGGCCAGGAGTCAATAAACTTGAATCGTGTTAAACCATAAGCTGCTAAAAAACCTGTAAAGGTAATTGCATCAGAAAGGATAAAAAACCACATCATCATTTTACCATAACTTGCTCCAAATGGCTTATTTCCGCCACCGTTCCATGTTTGTTTACTGTCAGAAGGTATAGCAATATTTGCTTCCATATATATTGTCTGTTAATTTAATTTCTAATTCGTTTGCAAAAATAACTATTTTTCATCACCTAATAAAGTAGAAAAAGAAAAATAGATAAATCCATAGTATATCTACAAAATGCCAGAAGATTGCACCGAGTTCAAACCCAAGCAAATCATTTGGTTTGTACTTATATTTAAAATGGTTATAAATAACA
Source organism: Polaribacter sp. (assembly GCA_028343155.1). GTDB lineage: Bacteria > Bacteroidota > Bacteroidia > Flavobacteriales > Flavobacteriaceae > Polaribacter. The sequence goes on along the minus strand of JAOLXX010000008.1, from coordinate 81,868 downwards.
ACAAAAAGCACAATGAGTCCTGCTAATAAGTGAATAACATGCATAAATGTGATTCCTATAATAAAAGAGGTGGAAACGGTACTTTCGGGTCCTGTAAAAAACAAGCCAACACTTTTTAATTGATTGAAACCAATATATTGTTGCCACACAAAGCCGATTCCTAGTAACAGAGTAATAACAACCAAGAGTAATGAAAGTTGTCTTCTATCTTTTTTTAGCAATTTTTGTGATAATGATAGAGTAATACTACTTGCTACAATTAAAAATGTACTTACATAAAATGCTTGTGGCAAATCAAAAGTAACCCAATCATCTCTTTCGATACTCAGGACATAAGCACTTGTTAGTCCTGCAAAAAACATCACCATACTGATCATAGAAACCCATAACATAGGTTTTGCTGCTTTTTTCTTAGCTATCTTTAACTCTTCTTGTACTGTTTTTTTTTCTATCATTTTTAATGTAAAAATTTATCTACTACGTATATAACCTGCACTACGGTGATATACAAAACACTTGATAACATTAATTTTCTAGCGTCTACGTTGTCTTCACTTTTATGCAATTTAATCGAAAAATATAACATATAAATACCTAATAAAGCAACAATGACTGCTGTTATAGGATGAATATAAAATGCGCCAGATAATTTAAGAACAGGAGCAATTGATACGGATATCATAATTAGCGTGTAAAAAATAATTTGTTTAACGGCTCCTTTATCTTTTGAATTCATAGGAAGCATATTAAACCCTGCTTTCTTGTATTCTTCATATTGCAACCAACCGATTGCCCAGAAATGTGGAAACTGCCAGAAAAATTGAATCATAAATAAAAAACCCGCTTCGATTCCAAATTCATTTGTTGCCGCAACCCAGCCTAACATAAAAGGAATTGCCCCAGGAATTGCCCCTACAAAAACGGCCAAAGGAGTGACTGATTTTAGGGGGGTATAAGCACTTGTGTAAAGGAAAATAGAAATTGCACCAAACAAAGCGGTCTTTGGATTGATGCTATACAATATTGAAATTCCTAAAATTGTGAATGAAATTGCGATGATAAGTGCAACATTAATAGACATTCTACCTGTTGGTAAAGGCCTATTTTGAGTACGTTTCATAATAGCATCTGTCTCTTTCTCTATAATTTGATTGAACGCATTTGATGCACCAACCATAAAAAAACCACCGATAGCTAAAAGAAAAAGGGTAAAGTAATTGAGCACATCAATTGCTAATAAATATCCTGCAACAGAAGAAAAGACAACGCTTAAAGACAAGCCAACTTTGGTCAGTTGTTTAAAGTCTGAAAGAATAGCTTTCGCTGTTGTTTTGTTATATGTAATCGCTGTTGTCTTCATTCAGTAAAATCCTTTGCAAAGATATTTGATAAATCTGACTTTACCATGTTTTTTGTAGAGCTTTTACCTCAAAATAAAAAACCCACTCAATAAATTGAGTGGGAAAAATTGCTATGAAAAAGAAAAAATGTGATTTAATAAAAAATCACATCGTAAATATATATAATATTCTTTGCTCTTACAAACAAAAAAAGCACATTCAATCAATTAAAAAAAAAAAACTGTTTTTTTTAGCATTCTATAATTTTAGAACCGTATCGTTTTTTAATTGATATTTTTGATTGCTTTCCTTACAGATTCCAATTCCGTTTTCGTTAAATTCTAAAGTATGTCCAAATTCACTTACCCAACCAATTTGTTTTGAAGGGTTACCAACAACGAGGGCGTAGGGAAAAACTTCTTTAGTAACGACTGTTCCTGCACCAATAAAAGCGTATTCCCCAATAGTATTTCCGCAAATGATTGTTGCATTTGCACCAATACTTGCCCCTTTTTTTACAACTGTTTTTTGATATGCTGTGTTTCTTTTTATTGCGCTTCTTGGATTTATTATATTAGTGAAAACCATAGAAGGTCCTAAAAAAACATCGTCTTCACAAATTACACCTGTATAAATAGAAACATTGTTTTGTACTTTAACGTTTTTTCCTAAAATTACGTGTGGAGAAACCACTACATTTTGACCAATATTACACTCTTCGCCAATAATACAATGAGACATAAGATGACTAAAATGCCAAATTTTGGTACCGTTTCCAATACTGCAATCAGTGTCTATCACAGCGGTTTCGTGTGCAAAGTAATCTTTCAAAATAATATCCCGATTTTAAATTGTTCTTTTTATTAATTACGAAATTACAATTATTTCTTTGATACTTTTTAACTGGGTTTTCTAAAAATAAATTTAATTACCTTTCTTTTAGATGCTTTTCGGCGACTTTTTCTAATTCCTCATACCAATCTTCTCCAAACTTTCTAATCAAGGCTTGCTTTACAAATTTATAAATAGGCACTTGTAGTTCTTTCCCTAAAGTGCAAGCATCGTTACAAATTTCCCATTTATCATAATTAACTGCAGCAAACTCACTATACTCTTTAACTCTTATAGGATATAAATGACAAGAAACAGGCTTTTTCCAATCTATTGCTCCAGAATTGTAAGCTTCTTCAATAGCACAAAGCGCTGTGTTTTTTTCATCAAAAATTACATACGCACAATCAGCTCCATTAATTAAAGGGGTTTCTAATTCGCCCCATTCACTGGTAATCCAAGTCCCTTCTTTTTCAATCACAGCGATTCCTTCTTTTCTTAAAAAAGGCTTAACTTTTGGATAAATAGCTTCTAAAATCTTTGATTCTTCCTTCTCTAAAGGAGCACCAGCATCGCCGTTTATACAGCAAGCACCTTTGCATGCAGATAAATTGCAGACGAAGTCTTTTTCAATAATATCTTCTGAAACGATCGTTTTTCCTAGTTGAAACATGCTACAAAAATAGTACTATTTTTTTCTATAACTTTATATTTTTATAAGCTAAGTTGGTTAACAATTTAAATAAAAGACTCCTGAATTTTAATTTTAAAGGAATTGAGACCAATAAATAACGATTGTTGCGTTAAACTATCGAAACCTTTAGAAAACCTCATCAAAAAGTAAGTCCTTCAAAGGGCCAAATCCAACTTAAAAACAAGAATCAACTCGTAAAAAAAGGATTGTATGCTGCTTTTCCTACTAAAATTCATGATAAAATTTAACTAAAAAATCCAACTTTTCCAGCTGGATTTTCTATAATTTAAATGCATCAAAAAATTATTCTACCGTAACAGATTTCGCTAAATTTCTTGGTTGATCTACATTTTTATCCAGCATTACTGCAATATGATAAGACAACAACTGAAAAGGAATCGTGGTTAACAAAGGTGTTAAGGCTTCTACTGTTTCAGGAATTTCAATAACATGATCTGCTATTTCTTTAACCTGGGTATCTCCTTCTGTTACAATCGCAATTATTTTACCTGATCTTGATTTTATTTCTTGAATATTACTCACCACTTTTTCGTAATGACCTTTGCGGGTCGCAATTACAAAAATGGGCATATTCTCATCAATTAAAGCAATGGGACCATGTTTCATTTCAGCAGCAGGATAGCCTTCTGCATGAATATAAGATATTTCTTTTAGTTTTAAAGCTCCTTCCAGCGCAACGGGAAAATTGAAACCTCTTCCTAAATACAAACAATTTGTTGCCTCTTTATATACAGCAGCAATCTCTTTTACTTTGTTGTCTACTTTTAATAAAGATTCTATTTTCTTAGGAATTAATTGCATTTCTTGCATGAATGTTCTCAGCTCTGATTTAGAGATCTCTCCTTTTTTAGATGCTAATTTTAAGGAAATTAATGCTAAAACGGTAATTTGAGTTGTAAATGCTTTTGTAGATGCAACACCAATTTCGGGACCTGCGTGAGTATAAGCTCCTGCATGCGTTTCTCTGGCGATAGAAGATCCTACAACGTTACAAATACCAAAAACAAAGGCGCCTTTTGATTTTGCTAATTTTATTGCTGCTAGTGTATCCGCAGTTTCACCAGACTGTGAAATTGCAATCACCACATCTTTTGAAGTGATGATCGGGTTTCTATATCTAAATTCTGAAGCATATTCAACTTCAACAGGAATACGAGCCTTGTCTTCAATTAAATACTCTCCAACCAAACCTGCATGCCAAGAAGTTCCACAAGCAACAATGATGATTCGCTCGGCATTTAAGAACTTATTTATGTGGTTATCAATACCAGACATTCTTATAATCCCCTCATTGGGAAGCATTCTTCCACGATAAGTATCTATTATAGCCTTCGGTTGTTCATGAATTTCCTTTAACATAAAATGATCGTAACCACCTTTCTCTATTTGATCTAAACTCAATTTAAGTTTTTGGATATGGGTATCAACCATAGAGTCGTCCTTAATTTTACGAACTTTAATGCCTTTGTCAATCTTAATAATTGCTAATTCTTCATCTTCTAAATAGATGGCATCTTTAGTATATTCAATAAAAGGGGATGCATCTGAAGCGATAAAAAATTCCTTATTATTTTCTCCAACTCCGATAGCGATAGGACTCCCTAAACGCGCAACAACCAATTCATTTGGCTTTGTTTTATCAAAAACAGTAATCGAATAAGCACCTATTACATTGTTTAAAGCCAATTGAACCGCTTGACCTAGTTTACAGTTTTCTTGGGTTTTTACTTCTTCTATTAGATTGATAAGAACCTCGCTATCTGTATCACTTTTAAAAGTATATCCTCTAGAAATTAATTCTTTTCGAAGCGTATCATAGTTTTCTATAATTCCATTATGAACGATGACCAAATTGCCAGATTTAGAAATATGTGGGTGGGAATTAACATTATTTGGAACTCCATGAGTAGCCCAACGGGTATGACCAATTCCTATATTTCCTTTTTTCCTTTCTGGTTCTTTATTGGTTATTTCCTCTAAATCAGAAACTTTCCCTTTTGTTTTAGAAAGTTGGATTTCTTTGCCGTCATATAGCATGACACCAGCACTATCGTAACCACGATACTCGAGTCTTTTTAATCCATTAATTATTATTGGATAGGCTTCTCTATAACCTATATAACCAGTTATTCCACACATAATAATTTTTTTAAATTAATTCTTTTTTTCGGAGTAAGAGATGTTTAATATGGGTGTGTTTGAAAGAGTAACTGCTTTCGGATTCCAGTTAAAATTTGTATAAATAGTATCTGTAACTGGTAATAAATCCGTTGAATTAATCACTTTAAGTCCTAGGGTTGAAGGTGCCGTTGGTCCACTTAAAATATCAGAAATATAATCTGTAATTCTGAAAGTATATTTCTCTGGAGCTCCTTCAGCATCTCTTTCTAGTAAGCCTCCAAAAGAAAAGGCCCCTTCTGTGTAAATATCTTTGATTTGATTATAAACTGGATTTGAAGTAGCCCCATCCGTTTTGTATAAAAACAGTTGATAAGGTACTGCCGTAATATCTGCAGTTTTATCAACGTATACCGTTAATGAAGCGTCGTTTATCAATAAATTTTTCGCTCTTAATGCCTCTATTTCAGCTGCTACAGTATTAGCATCAGTCCCAAAAAGTTCTATGGTCGCTTCACTTCCTGCTGCGCCTTGTAATACAATTTTATCTGCTGGATAGGTTTTAGATACATTTTTCTTATAGGTACTTGTTCTTATTCCAGACAATAAAAAACGATCATTTTTTCTAAAAGTTTTTATCGTGTCATTGGTTGCCGTTTCTCGCACGGTATTGGTATAATAAACTTCTATAGAAGGGCTTTCTACTCCGTTAAAGTTAAAAGAAATTAAAGAACCTTCATCTCCTGTTGCTTCTATAAATATTCCTTTAAAATAATCATTAAATTTCTCTTGAGATTCAAAATTAATAGCGCCATATTGGTCTAGAAATAATTCTTTAATTTTATCTTCTTTTAAAGGAATTACCGCAAAAGGAAGTGGCACTGTTGAAGTTGCTGAATTTGTGTAAGTAACCGTCTCTGTTTTGTATGCTGTATTATCATTTAACCTTCTAATCACTTCAATTTCAGTGTCTGTTGCCTTGGGTAAAAACCGAAAGTTTTCATCCTTGTTTAACTCGCCTCCGCTAGTTCTGTCTATGGCTATATAAGAATCATTTGGGCTATAAACTCTTTTTTTACTGGTATCTGAAAGGTTTAAATCACTTAAATAAGTTCCCGATTGATACACATTTAATGTAAATGGTTTTGATTGGTCACCTATTATTGAATCTAATTCATAGGCATCTCCAGCTGTATTCAATGTTACTTGATAAGGGAGTCTTAAAAAGACGGTATCAATCGTTGTAAAAACATCTGTTGTTAGTGTTTCGTATTTTGCGAGTGTATCGGAATTGATCACTTCTATATTTGTATCTATAGCAAGTTGAGAAATAATTGAGGCTTCAATTTTTTCATAATCATCACTTGCATGAACTCCTAACAAGAGTATGCCCGAATTTAGGGGAGTGGTCCCAAAATTTAGATCTGAAACTGGACTGTTTTCTATGGCAACATCGACCTCTAAACTACCTGTAGAAAACTTTGTATTACTAATAATACTTGAACCAATATCTGTAAAATCTTTTTCACAAGAAATAACAACTGTAAATACGAATGCTAAAGCGACAACGTATGCACTTTTTTTAATTTTTCTTTTCACTTTAATACAATTAATTAGCTGCTATTAGATCAGCATAAAAATTTAAATAACTTTCTTTTAGGTTTTCAGATTGATAGGCTAAAACGGGTATTTCTTTCTCTTCTAAAAAAGAAGATAATTCCTCTGAAATTGTTTCACTACCATGTATAATTGCGTCAGAATTTTCTATGGCGCTTTTTAATATATTTGTAAAATTCGGTGTTTTTATAGTGGCTATTTTAGCATCCGCTATTTTATCAAACTTTACCTTTTTTGCTAAGTTTTCATCTAAAGTTCCTTCAAAACCATTATCATATAAAGAAGTAACAATTTTACTCTCAGTAAACAAAGGCTCTTCTTTGTAAAATTCTTTTAGATAAAGAGGTAGAAGAGAGGCCATCCATCCATGAACATGAATAATATCTGGCGCCCAATTTAATTTTTTCACTGTTTCTACAACTCCTTTTGCAAAGAAAATTGCACGTTCATCATTGTCATCAAACAACTGGCCGTCTTCATCTGAAAAAACTGCTTTTCTTTTAAAATACTCTTCATTATCTATAAAATAAACTTGCATTCTTTCTTTCGGAATAGAAGCTACTTTTATAATTAAAGGCATGTCCATATCATTAACAACTAAATTCATTCCAGATAAACGAATTACTTCGTGTAACTGATGTCTTCGCTCGTTAATTACGCCATATCTTGGCATGAAAATTCTTGTTTGTACTCCTTTAGAATGTGCGTTTTTTGCAACATTAAAAGCTGTTGACGATAACTCTGTTTCGGGTAAGTAAGGAACTACTTCAGACGAAACAAATAATATTCTCTTGTCCTTCATTAAATCAAACTCTTTTATAAGAAGCGCAAAAATACAAATTATTATGCTAATATCGTGTTAAAATGGTAAGTTTGCAGACTTTACTTATTTTTTAGGAATGAAAATTTTTAACACCAAACAAGAAATAAAACGGTATTTATCGGCTCAAAAAAAGGAAAATAAAACGATTGGTTTTGTTCCAACAATGGGGGCATTGCACAAAGGTCATTTGTCTTTAATTAAAAAGGCAGCTAAAAAAAATGAGCTTGTTGTGGTCAGCATTTTTGTCAATCCTACACAGTTTGATAACAATGAAGATTTAATAAAATATCCAAAAAGCATAGAAATAGATACGCATTTATTAGAAAGTGTTTCCTGCGATGTTTTATTTATTCCTTCTGTAAAAGAAATTTATGAAAACAATATTTCATCTGAAAAATTTGACTTTGAGGGTTTGGAACATCAAATGGAAGGAAAGTATAGAAAAGAACACTTTAACGGTGTTGGAACGATCGTAAAAACATTGTTTGAAATTGTAGCTCCCAACAAAGCCTACTTTGGTCAAAAAGATTTTCAGCAACTACAGATCATTAAAAAAATGGTCAAAAAACATCGTTTGAACATAAAAATTAAAGGATGTCGTATTTACAGAGAAGAAGACGGTTTGGCAATGAGCTCTAGAAATATAAGGCTATCCAAAGAGCACAGAGCCGCAGCACCATTTATTTATAAAACGCTTAAAAAAGTTCGTAAAAATTATACCCCCGATAATATTACGAAACTGACTGATTGGGTAAACAATCAATTTAAAAAACACCCACTCTTAGATTTAGAATATTTCACGATTGCTGAAGAAAAAACATTAGAAACCCCAAAAAGCAAAGAATCTAATAAAAAAAACCGTGCTTTTATTGCGGTATTTGCAGGGAATATTCGATTGATTGACAACATTCGATTAAAAAATGATTAACCAAAAAATCCCTATTTTTGCCACATGTTAGTACAAGTTGTAAAATCAAAAATCCACAGAGTAAAAGTTACAGGTGCAGATTTAAATTATATAGGAAGCATTACCATTGATGAAGATTTAATGGATGCAGCCAATATTATTGAAGGTGAACGTGTTCAAATTGTAAACAACAATAATGGCGAACGGATAGAAACCTATGCTATACCTGGTCCCCGTGGAAGTGGAGAAATTACATTAAATGGAGCTGCTGCAAGAAGGGTTGCTGTTGGAGATATTTTAATTCTAATCGTATACGGATTTATGGATTTTGAAGAGGCTAAAAGCTTTAAACCCTCTTTAGTATTCCCCAACGAAAAAGACAATACACTTACTTAATTTTGAGCATTAAAAAAACTTTAAAAACGGTACTTCCTCTTGCTTTTGGGGCAGGATTAGTTTGGTATTCTATCTCTAAAATTTCTCTAAACATCTTAATAGGATATTTTAAAGAAGCCAACTATAATTGGATTTTTCTAGGTTTATTTTTCGGGATTTTAAGCCATTTATCTAGAGCTTATAGATGGAAATTTATGTTAGCTCCTTTGGGTTTTAAACCTAAATTCACAAATAGTGTTTTAGCTGTTTTGGTCGGTTATTTAGTAAACTTAGCATTGCCAAGAGCAGGAGAAGTTTCAAGAGCATTGGTCTTAACAAACTACGAAGACGTTCCTTTTGAAAAAGGATTTGGAACTATTGTAGCAGAAAGAATTGCAGATTTAGTGATGATGTTGTGCATCATTCTAATCACGCTTTTTGTTCAATTTGATTTTATTTATGAACTCTTATCTAAGAATTTTAACCCAATTAAAATCAGTATTGGTTTGGTCGTTTTAATACTTGGTTTCTATACTTTAACCTCTTTCGTTAAAAAAGCAACCTCTGGGTTTTTATTGAAAATTAAAACTTTTGTTGCGGGATTAATAGAAGGTGTTACAAGTATTTTTAAAATGAAAAATAAATGGGCATTTATCTTTCACACCCTATTTATTTGGATAATGTATGTGGCTATGTTTTGGGCAACAATCCCCGCAATTGAAGGTTTAAATGTTCCTTTTGGTGGAATTTTAATTGGCTTTATCGCTGGTGGTTTTTCTATTGCTGCAACCAATGGTGGAATTGGATTGTACCCAATTGCGGTTGCTGGAGCTTTGGCGTTGTTTGATATTTCTACAGAAACTGCAACTGCTTTTGGCTGGATTATGTGGACTGCACAAACTGCTATGATTATTGTTTTTGGCGGTTTGGCTTTTTTGCTTTTACCAATCCATAATAAGAACAAGTAATTATAAATAGCTAACTGCTACTATAAAATTTCATTAAAAACACTACGCTTACTTCTTCACAGAAGTATTTGTTGACTAAAAATAAAATTAACTCCATCAGAAATCTTTTTAAAAAAACCTCAATATTACTTTGTAACTTTGATCCTTTCAAACATTGAAATTAAAACAAATGGCCAAAACCAAAACAACTTTTCTCTGTCAAAATTGTGGGACCCAACATGCAAAATGGGTCGGGCAATGTGGTGCTTGTAAAGAATGGAATACCATTGTAGAAGAGGTTATTCAAAAAGAAGAAAAACATGTTTGGAAACAAGCTTCAACGGCAAAACAAGTAACAAATAAGCCTTTAAAGATTTCGGAGATTCAATTAAACCCCGAAGAAAGAGTAGTTACTAATAACAACGAATTAGATACTGTTTTAGGGGGTGGCTTGGTCAAAGGCTCGGTAACACTTTTGGGTGGAGAACCTGGTATTGGAAAATCAACGTTATTGTTACAAGTTGCTTTAAACATCCGTCAGAAAGTTTTATATGTTTCTGGTGAAGAGAGTCAATCTCAAATAAAAATGAGAGCAGAAAGGTTGGAAGCGAACAATTCTAATTGTTTAATTCTTACAGAAACCAATACCCAACAAATCTTCAAAAATATTGAAGAAACCGAACCTGAAGTTTTAGTCATAGATTCAATACAAACTTTACATACAGCCTCAATAGAGGCTTCTCCTGGAAGTATTTCTCAGATTAGGGAAACTGCTGCCGAACTCATAAAATATGCCAAAGAAACTGCAACTCCTGTCTTGTTAATTGGACATATTAACAAAGATGGAAACATTGCGGGCCCAAAAATTTTAGAACACATGGTAGATGTCGTTTTACAGTTTGAAGGCGACAGAAATCATACCTATAGAATTTTACGATCACAAAAAAACAGGTTTGGTTCTACTTCCGAATTAGGAATTTATGAAATGCTTTCAACTGGTTTAAGAGAAATTTCAAATCCGTCAGAAATTTTAATTTCAAAGAAAGATGCCGATTTAAGTGGAACTGCAATCGCCTCCACTTTAGAAGGAATTAGACCTTTGATGATCGAAATTCAAGCCTTGGTTTCAACTGCTGTTTATGGAACACCTCAACGTTCTACAACCGGTTATAATTTAAAGAGATTGAACATGATTTTAGCAGTGCTAGAAAAAAGAGCAGGGTTTAAATTGGGTGCCAAAGATGTCTTTTTAAACATTACTGGAGGAATCAATGTAGATGATCCTGCCATTGATTTAGCCGTGGTTGCTGCTATTTTATCTTCCAACCAAGACGTGGCTATTAAACCAAACGTTTGTTTTGCTGCTGAAGTTGGTTTGGCAGGAGAAATTAGACCTGTTTCTAAGATAGACCAACGAATTTTAGAAGCAGAAAAATTAGGGTATAAAACTTTTGTTGCCTCAAAATACAATAAAATTACAAACAAAAACCACGTAATAAGATTGGTTTTAGTTGGTAAAATCGAAGAGGCTTTTGCGACTTTATTTGCTTAAATTGTTGCAACAAATTACTGTTTTTTAACTTCATAAAAACCACATTATTTACCGCTCCTTTTTCCCTTTTATACTATTAAAAAGACACTTGTCTATTTGGATTAGGATAATGTAAGTATTTACTATTTATTTAGACTCTTACTTATTATAAAATATAAACTTATGAAAAAAAAATACTCCTTCCCTTCCTTGCTATTTTAATTATTACCTTTTTTTACGTCAAAAAACAAACCGCTGTAAACAATTCATTTTTTGCTTTCTCAAAAAATAAAATAATCCTAAAAGAGAAGCCTGAAAATGCAAGAGCCTTGTTTGCTATTGAAAGAGAAAAGTATGAACTAGAAATGCAGAGAAATCCAACAACTGGTATTATTCCTCAAGGAGAAAAGATAAAAGAACTAGATGTATCATTAGATCTTATGCAGCAAAAAAAGTTCCTCAGAACTACTGCTAGCATATATACCTCCAGAGGCCCTTCAAATTTTGGAGGAAGAACAAGGGCTTTTACCGTTGACATTTCTGATGCAACTAGTAATACCCTGCTTTCAGGAGGCGTTAGTAGTGGTTTATTTAGAACTACAAATGGTGGAGCAAGCTGGACAAAAGTAACCCCTCAAGGTGAAATTCATAATGTGACTGCTTTGGCGCAAGACCCAAGACCCGGTTTTCAGAATATTTGGTATTACGGAACTGGTGAATGGATTGGTGGTAATAGCGCTTCCTTAGGTTCTGCTTATCGTGGGCATGGTATCTATAAATCACTTGATAGTGGACAGAATTGGACAAAAATAGTAGCTACGAATTCAGCTTTTGAAAATTTTGATAGTTTTTTTGACTATACAAATACGTTAGAAGTACACCCAACCTCTGGAAATTTATTTATTGCAACTACTGGAAGAATCTATAGATATGATGGTAATACCTTAACCGAAGAGCTATTATTACCTTCAAATGGTCGAGGTTTTACAGATATTGTTATTACTGCAAACGGAAAAGTATATGCTAGTTTTGATGGAGGTACTTCTTTAGAAGGTGTTTGGACCTCACCAACAGGGAACGGTTCGTGGACGCAAATTGCTAAAAATGTTACGCCAACAGATTGGGCTGCTTCAGGAAGAATTGTTTTGGCAACAGCTCCTTCAAATAATAATATCATCTATGTGCTTTATGTGAATGGTATTTCTGGAGGCATTGAAGCTGATTTATGGCAATATAATGCTACAACAACTACATGGACTAATTATTCTGCAAAATTACCTGATGAACCAGGAGGGGATTCAGCCGGAAATGACCCTTTTGCAGTTCAGGGTGGTTATGACCTCGTTGTTTCTGTAAAACCAGATGATGAAAATTTTGTTGTCATCGGGGGAACGAATGCCTATAAAATTGAGGACATCACAACAGAGGCTAACTTTACAAGAATTGGAGGTTATGCTAACAATACAGGTTACGCTCCTTATGAAAATCATCATCCAGACATTCATGCTTTAGAATTTGACCCTAACACTAACAATGTTCTTTATAGTGGTACTGATGGAGGGGTTCATAAAACAACAGATATTACAGCAGCAAGTATCTTCTGGGAAAGTTTAAACAATAATTACACAACTTACCAGTATTACCATGTTGCTTTAGATCCTTTCACAGGGAGTAATATTGTTATCGGGGGAGCGCAAGACAATGGAACAACTGTTGGAGGTACCGATGATGGTTTTGATGATAATACAACAATGCTTTCTATTTTTAGGGGTGATGGTGTAGCAGTTGGTATTACAAGAAGAGATGCCGACACCAATTTACAACTATTTTTAGGGGTGCAACGAGGAAGCATATTTACATTTTATAATAACAAGGCAGGTAGAGAGATTACACCAACAGATGCTCCTAGTGGTGAGGATGCACAATTTGTTACTTACTTTTATTTAGATCCTGATAACTCTGATAATTTATATTATGCAGGTAAGACTACTTTGTATAAAACAAATGATGCAGCTACAATAACTTCAGATACATGGGTAAATGCTGGTGAGTTAACTACAAATGAAAATTTAAGAACTTTTGCAACCACCAGAGGAGCCTATAATGCGTCTACAAGTTTTTTATTAATTGGCGGAGATCGCGGTGGTATTTTTAAAGTCAATGATCCTGAAAATTTAGTAGATATAAGTACCGCAATAGATATGACTCCATCCGGAGCAAATACAAATCAAGGAAGTATCGTCAGTGGCATCGCTATTCACCCAACAAATCCTGATATTGTTTTAGCTGTGTATGCAAATTATGAAATTGATAATATTTTTTTAAGCACCAATGCAACATCAGCAACACCCACTTGGACTTTAGTTGAAAGAAACTTATCTGCCCATTCTATTCGTTCTGCAGCAATTACCCAAGTGGGTACTGAAATCATCTATTTTGTGGGTACTGCAAGAGGTTTGTATAGTTCAACAGACCCCACAACTAAAGATTGGGAAATGGAAGGAACAAATAGTATTGGACTTGCTTTAATTAGTGGTTTGGTTTACAGACCTTCAGATAACAAATTATTAATAGGCACACATGGTAATGGAATGCTTGAAACGACTGTAGAAGGGACACTTTCTACTAAAAAATATACTAAAAGTGAAACTAAAATCTCTTTTTACCCAAATCCTGCTCAGAAAGAATTAACGATTCAAAGTAATGAGTTCGATTTAAGTAAGAAGGTCGTTTATCGTATTTCTGATATTACTGGGAAAACAGTGAAAAAAGGGATTGTAAACAGCAAAAAAATTAATATTGAAGACTTAAACCATGGGGTTTATCTTGTTGATTTAAGTATCGAAGGGGAAAAACAAAATTTTAAGTTTATCAAAAATTAATTAAAAGTTATGTCTAAAATTAATTTATTAAGCTTTTTTTCTTTTATGGTATTTTTAGGGTGTGCAAACACTTATAAATTAGAAAAAACTTCTGATTTTACCTTTTCAGAATCCTATTACAGCTCCTGGTCTTCTGGAGTTAGTGGAGGGAAATCTGGGTTCAATATTTTTTTAATAATAACAAAAAACAGCAAGTTTAATGATGACAAGAATAAACTTGAAGGCATCTATTTCAAAGGTAAATATGTAAAACTTAAATACCAAGGACTCAATAAATATCAAGCATTTATAAAAGAAAAAAATAATTCTGAGACATTAAAATCTGAGGATTACCCGAAAAATAAAACGGTAACAACTAAACAAGAAAAAATACCTTTTATTTTAAAAAATAATGAAGCAGTAATTCGTTATTCAATTAATGAAAAACAACATTATATTAAAATAATACTGACTAAAAAAAAAACAATAGATTTTCCAATGTAAGCATTAAAAACATCCCGAGTTAAAAGAAAAAAGACGCTTAAAAGCGTTTTTTTTATGTTTTAGAAAATAACTCAGCTAAGCTTTTAGCATCTAATCCTAGTGACTGTTGAAGTTGAAATACGCTTCCGTGTCCAATAAATTCATCAGGAATTCCTATGAGTTTTACATTGTTTTGATAATTATTTTTGGCTGAAAACTCTAAAATTGCGGCACCAAACCCCCCTTTTACAGCGCCGTCTTCCACAGTAATAATTGTTTTATAGGTTGAAAAAATTAGGTGTAAACTTTGTTCATCCAAAGGGTTTACAAAACGCATATCGTAATGAGAAAACAAAGAACTTGAATTGAGCTTGTCTAATTTTCCATCAATCAATTTCAATGCCTCAGATACATTTTTAGCAATAGTTCCCAGTGATAAAATGGCTGTTTTACTCCCTGTTTTTAATTGTACTGCCTTCCCTATTTCAATTTTTTGAAACGGTTTATGCCAATCAATGATTGTTCCCTTTCCTCTTGGATAGCGAATTGCAATTGGGTTTTTCAACCCTTGTTGAGCAGTGTATAAGATATTACGCAATTCGATTTCATTTCTTGGTGCAAAAATAATTAAATTAGGAATGCATCTTAAATAAGCGATATCAAAAACTCCATGATGTGTGGCACCATCTTCACCAACTAAACCCGCTCTATCCAAACAAAAGATAACGGGTAAATTTTGCAATGCAACATCATGAATTACCTGATCGTAAGCCCGTTGTAAAAAAGTAGAATAAATATTGCAATAAGGAATCAACCCCTGTGTTGCCATACCGGCAGCCAATGTAACGGCATGCTGTTCTGCAATACCAACATCAAAAGTTCTCTCTGGGAATTTTTCTAACATAAACTTCAACGAACTTCCTGTTAACATTGCTGGTGTAATTCCAACAATTCTATCATTTTGAATAGCTAATTCTACAATTGTTTTCCCAAAAACATCTTGATACTTCGTAAAGACACTTTTTACAGTTTGTACTCTTTCTCCAGAAACTTTATCAAATTTTCCAGGTGCATGATAAGTAACTTGATCTTCTTCTGCTTTCTGTAAACCTTTCCCTTTAGTGGTAATAATATGTAAAAACCGAGGTCCTTTAACTTTTTTTAACCGTGCTAATTCTGATAAGATTTTTGGTAAATCATGACCGTCAACAGGACCAGAATAATCAAAATTCAAAGCTTTAATAATATTGTTTTGTGCCGCAACTCTTTTATCCGTTTTAACTTTGGTCAAATATTGTTTTAGAGCGCCTACAGAAGGGTCTATTCCAATCGCATTGTCATTTAAAATAATAAGTAAATTTGCCTTAGAAACTCCTGCATGATTTAAAGCTTCAAAAGCCATTCCGCTTGCAATTGAAGCATCGCCAATAACAGCAATATGTTGTTTTTCTGTTGCTCCTTTTAAATTTGATGCAATAGCCATTCCTAATGCAGCAGAAATAGACGTAGAAGAGTGTCCAACTCCGAAAGCATCAAAATTACTTTCTTTTCTTGATGGAAAACCCGCAATTCCACCAAGTTGTCTATTGGTATGAAAAATGTCTTTTCTGCCCGTTAAAATTTTATGCCCATAAGCTTGATGCCCAACATCCCAAACCAATAAATCGTTGGGTGTATCAAACAAATAATGAATCGCAATAGTCAATTCAACAACACCTAAACTTGCGCCTAAATGACCTTCTTTTGTTGCTAGAACATCAATAATAAACTCCCTCAATTCTTTTGCTAATTGGGGTAACTTATTAGGATTTAACTTTCTTAAATCTGGTGGATGGGATATATTCTTTAACAAATTTTTTGTCATTTCACAAAAGTACAACTTTAGTCATCAAAAAGTTTTTGTAATATTGACCCGTAGAACGAGCAATTAATTCTGCAAATCTATTGTAAATCTTTCATTCTGTTATAAAAATGATACAACCTTTTGACGATATTTATTTTATGAAAAAAGCCTTACAAGAAGCAACAGCTGCTTTTAATAGAGGAGAAATTCCTGTTGGAGCAATTATCGTTTTTAAAGACCAGATAATTGCAAGAGCTCATAATCTAACAGAAACTTTAAATGATGTAACTGCACATGCAGAAATGCAAGCATTTACGGCTGCTGCAGATTTTTTAGGCGGAAAATATTTAAAAGACTGTGTCTTATATGTTACGCTAGAACCATGTCAAATGTGTGCTGGTGCAAGTTATTGGGCGCAAATTGGTAAGATTGTTTATGGAGCTTCAGAACCAGAAAGGGGTTTTAAAAATTTAAAAACGACTTTACATCCAAAAACAAAAGTAATCGCAGGAATTTTAGAAAACGAATGTTCTCAGATCTTAAAACGTTTTTTTATTGAAAAACGAAACCTGAATTAAACTTTCTTAATAACACTCGTTACAATTCCCCAAATCATAAAGTCATTGTCTTCAGTGATATTTATAATAGGATAATTCGGATTTTCGGGTTGCAACCAAACTTGATTTTTTTCTACTCGCAAGCGTTTTACAGTAAACTCCCCATCTAGAAAACAGACTGCAATTTTATTATTTACAGGCGCTAAGCTTCTATCTATAACTAATAAATCATTATCATCTAAACCGGCATCAATCATAGATTGCCCTTTTACCTTTGCAAAAAAAGTAGCGTCTTTATTTTGAATAAGTTCGTCATCTAAAGAAATTCTAGCTTCTCTAAAATCGTCTGCAGGAGACGGGAATCCAGCAGAAATACCAACATCAACAAAGACGGCTCCATTTCCAGAAGAAGCTTTTGGTGTAAAAAAAATAAGTGTCTTGGGTCCTTTCATTTGCATGCAAATTATAACTTTTCTTTCAACTGATCAGCATATTCTTTCACAACATTTTTATCAAAATAAGGTTCTTCATCGATGCGGCCAATAACAGTAACGTTTGTCATTGTTTTAATAATTTCTTCTGTCGTTTTATGCTCCTTCCCAGAAAAAAGAATAACGATATTAAAACCCTTTTCTTGTAATAATTTTACCGTTAAAAGTGTGTGATTGATACTACCTAAATAATGGCGAGAAACGACAATTACATTATATTCTGGCTGAATTAAATCCAAAATAGTATCCGTATTATTTAACGGAACTAATAAACCACCAGCGCCTTCTATGACTAAATGATTGCTCGTTTTTGGTACTTGTATTTTTTTTAAGTCGATTGTAATTCCATCTATTTCTGCTGCTGCATGAGGGCTCATTGGAGTTTTTAAAGCATAGGAATTGGAATGAAATTTAGAGTTATTATTTGAAATTAACTGTTCCACTTTGTGTGTGTCAGAGTTCTCTAATTCTCCTGCTTGTATCGGCTTCCAATAATCTGCTTCTAAAGCTTCTGTTACAATTGCTGCGACAACTGTTTTTCCTACTTCTGTAGAAATTCCGGTGATAAAATATTTTTTCATTTAAAAAGTGTTTTGCAATTATTACAAATTAATTTTCTAATTTCAAAAAAAGGAAATAACATATAAAATATATTTTTCCTAAAAGGAAGAGCTACTAAGATTTTGTTAGATTTACATTTTGGACAAGAAAAATTATTTCCTTTTTCGTCTTTTTGATATGTTCTTATTTCATTGTAGATTTCAGTCGCTTTTTTAAAATCATTTTTATGAACTAATAATTTTACACCACCAATTGCATTACTAATTAAAGGATCTGAATCAATGGTTTTTTCATCCATTAACATTGTATCAAAACCATCAGAATCTAACCTGGATTTTGTAATATGTGCTTCTGTTGAATATTCAAAAACTGCTAAAATGTTATAATTATCGTTCATAATTAGAATACTTTTTTTGTAAAAGTAGTAAGCAACTGTAAAACTTCACTAATTTCTTCCTTAGAATTATAGCGATGCAAGCAAAAACGCAACCGTTCTTGGTTTTCTTTTACTGTGGGTGATAAAATTGCCCTTACATCAAAACCCTTTTCTTGCAACTGCTCCGAAATTAACTTTACTTTTTCATTTCCAGCAATCACACAACAATGAATGGCAGAATTGCTTTCAATAAAAATATTTTTTAAATCTGTTTTTTCTATTTCCGAATTAAAAAACTGAATGTTCTTTTGTAGTTTTTCTTGAGAGTTCTCAATACAATTCCACCCAAAATCGGAACCATCCGAACCGACATTTAGTATATCATAAACCCTATTTATTGTTGCCAAAGAATGAGGAGACAAGGCTGTTGTATAAATAAAACTTCGTGCAAAATTGACTAAATATTGTTGCAAATCATTACTTCCTAAAATAGCAGCTCCATGGCAACCTAAACCTTTTCCGAAAGTAATAATTCTTGCAAAAACGTGATGTTGTAAGTCGAGTTCTTGTACAATTCCAACACCATTTTTTCCAAAAACACCTACGGCATGTGCTTCATCAACAATTAAAAAAGCCTTATTTTTTTGACAGATTTTTGAAAATTGAACTAAATCTGGGGAATCACCATCCATAGAAAAAACAGCTTCTGTAACAACGTAGATATCCGAATTGTCATACTGAACTCGTTTCAGTATCTCATCTAAACTATTTAGACTGTTGTGTTTAAACTTAAAAGATTTGGCATTGCTTAGTTGAATACCATCGCGTATAGAAGCGTGAATAAATTCGTCATATAAAATAACGTCTCCACGTTGTGGAACCGCAGAAAAAAATCCAATATTCGCATCGTAACCAGAATTAAAAATAGTAGCAGATTGCGTTTGATGAAAATCACTTAACAAAGCTTCAACTTCTGTATTTAAAAGATGGTTCCCCGAAAGCAGTCGACTTCCTGTTGCTCCATTTTGTTTGATGTTTCTATCCACCAAAAGTTGATGTGCTTTATCAAATATTTCTTCAGACTTTGCAAAACCTAAATAATCATTAGAAGAAAAATCAACCAAACTAGCAGGTGCTTTTAAACTTCGTAAACAATTCGTTTCTTTACGAGATTTTAATTTAATTGTTAACTTCTTTGGCAAATTCATCAATACAAAAATAGACAAATTTTGGTACCTTTACAGGATGTTTGCACTCATAGATTGTAATAATTTTTATGCTTCTTGTGAACGGGTTTTTAATCCGAATTTACAAAATAAACCGGTTGCTATTTTAAGCAATAACGATGGTTGCGTTATCTCTATGAGCGATGAAGCCAAAAAATTACAACTCCCTTTTGGTGCGCCAATTTTTAAATGGGAGCAATTTTGTAAAGAAAAAAATATTACGGTACTGTCTTCTAATTATCCTTTGTATGGAGATATGAGTATAAGAGTCATGAATATTTTAGCAGATTTTTCTCCAGACGTAGAAGTCTATTCTATCGATGAATCTTTTTTGGAATTAAAAGGGTTCGAAAATTATAATTTAGAAACATATGCCACAAAAATTAGAAGCAGGGTTTTAAAATGGACAGGCATACCAACTTGCGTTGGCGTTGCACCAACAAAAGCATTGACGAAAGTTGCTAATAAAATTGCACGTTCTAATCTAAAACAGTCAAAAGGAATTTGTATTATAGACTCTGAAGAAAAAAGAATAAAAGCCTTAAAATGGACAAAGATTGGCAATGTTTGGGGTATTGGAAAACAATTAAAAAAACGACTAGAAGACAAAGGTTGTATAACCGCCTATGATTTTACACAAATCCCAAGTGATTGGGTTCTAAAGAATTTATCGATTGTAGTTTGGCGATTGCAAAAAGATTTACAAGGAATTTCTAAAATTCCACTGGAAGAGGTATCCTCTAAAAAGATGATTGCAACGACTAGAAGTTTTGAGTACACCTATTCAGACATCGACAATATAAAGGAGCGAATCTCAACTTTTGCCGCAAATTGTGCAGAAAAATTACGAGCACAAGAATCGAATTGTCACATGCTAATCGTCCAACTTTCTAGTGACCGATATCAAAAAGATTCGCAACAACATCGAGAAAGTAAAACCGTTGTTTTTTCATGCCCAACAGCCTCAACATTAGTGATTACAAACGCCGCTGTAGCAGCTGTAAAAAGCATTTTTAGAACAGGAATTAAATACAAAAGAGCAGGTGTTATCCTTACTGGATTGGTAGCAAATGATAATTTTCAATTGAACTTGTTTTCGCAAGAAAACCCAAAACACAAACCATTGATGTCTGCAATTGATGGATTGAATAAAAAATTTAAAGCAGACAAAATTAAGTTAGGAAATCAAGATTTAAAACGAACTTGGAAAATGCGTCAAGAACGATTATCACCTAAATTTACCACGAACATTAATGAGGTTTTAATTGTGAAGTAGTGACAAGAAATATGATTTAAAAGATTTATTTTTGAAGCATTGCCACAAAAAATGGAAATTGAACCCTACTTTAAAACTTTAAACTACCTATAAGATGAAATTCCGAAGCAAGTTCGGAATAACACAAAAAATAATTATGACATTACAAGAAAGAGATAAAAAACACCTTTGGCATCCATTAAAACAGCACCAAACACACCCAGAAAGTTTGGCAATTACAAGGGCAAAAGCCTCCATTTTAACAGACGAAAAAGGCAATGAATATATAGATGCTCTTTCTTCTTGGTATACCTGCATGTTTGGGCACTGCAACGAGTATATCACAAGTCGTGTGTACAAACAAATGCAAACTTTAGATCAAATAATGTTTAGCGATTTTACGCACGAACCCGCCATAAAACTCTCTGAAGGGTTAATTAAAATTTTGCCTAACAATCAAAATAGAATTTTTTTTAACGACAATGGATCAACTGCTGTAGAGGCAGGAATTAAAATGGCATTGCAATACTATTTTAATTTAGAAGAAAAACGCAACACTTTTATTGCTTTCGAAAACGGATTTCATGGCGATACTTTTGGTGCAATGGCTGTTTCTGGTTTGTCAGTTTATAACGGTCCTTTTGAAGACTTTTTGATGGACGTAAAGCGTATTCCTACACCAAATGGACAAAATCACGAAACAATTTTAGCGCAGTTAGAAAAAATAACTTCAGAAAATAAAATCGCTGGTTTTATTTACGAACCCATTATTCAAGGAGCAGCAGGAATGAAAATTCACGATGCAAACGGATTAAATACCATTTTAAAATTTTTTAAAACTAAGAATATTTTAACAATTGCAGATGAAGTAATGACCGGTTTTGGAAAAACAGGAAGCAATTTTGCCTCTGATTTTATGACGATAAAACCCGACATTATTTGCTTAAGCAAAGCCTTAACAGCTGGTTTGGTGCCGATGGCAATTACCTCTTGTACCGAAAAAATTTATACTGCATTTTTAAGTAATAAAATGGCAAAAGGTTTTTTTCATTGCCACACCTATTCTGCAAATCCAATTGCCTGTACAGCAGCAAACGCTGCTATAGAATTATTGCAAACCGATGAAATTCAACAAAATATAAAAACAATTTCAGCATCACACAAACAATTTCAAGAATACATTGCAAAACATCCAAAAGTAAAAACGGCGCGTTCTCTGGGGGTAATTTTTGCCTTAGATTTAGATACAAAAATGGAGCGTTATGGTAATTTAAGAGACAAATTACTTCAGTTTTTTATGGAAAAAGGTGTGTTTTTACGCCCATTAGGAAACACTATTTACATTCAAGTTCCGTATGTAATTACTAAAAATCAATTAGAAAAAGTCTATAAAACGATTGAGGAATCTTTAGAGATTGTTTAAGACGTTCCGTTTTAAAAACTTTCAACAACTTCTTCTAATAAATTAATTTGTTCTTGACTTTCTTTTATCAAAACATATAAGTCTTCGTACACCCATTCTCCATTCACTTTTATCCCTTTCACAATAATCGTTGCTGCTCCTTTAGTACCCTTTATCGAAATAGAAAAATCAATTTCGCCATCGCCATCTGCTAAAGAAATAATGCCAGAAGGAATGCCCTCTTTTTCTATTGAATCGCCTATATTTTCAATAACATTTGAATTCTTAAAAGCCAATTCTGTTGCATATTTTACAGGAATGGCATCATCAAACATTTTAGAAATTCCAAAAAGTGTGGCACCTACTCCAAAAATGAAAAACAAAATAATTAAAAGGCAGCCACAACCACAACCTCCAACTGGAACTGCCCAAATCCAGTTTTTTTGAAACCAATTCTTTTGTTTTATTTCTTCCATACTCTTTTTTCGACAAGATAAAGGTTTTCTTTTTTCAAACTCAAAAATTAGTATAGAAAAGATCTTTCAGGTTTTCAAAACCTGTGAGGTCTTTACAAGAAGAATTCCTATTTTTGCAATGTATGAAGGAACCTATTTCTATCACAGCTGTCGCCTCTATTTCTGCATTAGGATGCAATCTAGAAGAAGTTTGGCAAAACTATTTGTTCGACGAACACTTTTTATCTGAAAAAGACGTGAATGGAAAGAAGGTTTTTGTTGGGCAAATTTCCGAAGAAAATCAAAAAATAATAGCAGATTTAAAAAGGTCAGATTCAAAATATAAAAACTTAGATGACTCTGTTTTGTTTGCAATTTATGCTTCTAGAGAAGCGGTAAAAAGTGCAAATTGGACATCCAAAGATAACTTTGGCGTTAATTTTGGATCCTCAAGAGGAGCAACCTCCCTTTTTGAAAAATATCACAAAGAATTTTTAGCAACTCAGAAATCATCAACCTTAAGTTCTCCAACCACCACTTTAGGAAATATTTCTTCTTGGGTTGCACACGATTTACATACTTCTGGACCAGAAATATCGCATTCAATAACCTGCTCTACAGCATTACATTCCTTATTAAATGGAGTTGCTTGGATCAATTCTGGAATGTCAAACAAATTTTTAGTTGGCGGAAGTGAAGCTGCCTTAACTGATTTTACAATAGCACAAATGCAAGCTTTAAAAGTGTATGCGAAGCATGATTCTGAACCTGTTTCAGAATCTCATAAAAAGACAAAAGAATATTTCCCCTGCCGTTCTCTGGATTTAAAAAAAAAGCAAAACACGATGGTTTTAGGGGAAGGAGCCGCCGCAATTTGTTTAGAAAAAGGAATTGTAAAAAATGCATTGGCAACTATTTCTGGAGTAGGTTTTGCTACAGAAGTTTTAAAACATAACACGTCAATTTCTACTGATGCAATATGCTTCCAAAAGTCAATAAAAATGGCTTTAGGAGATATGAAACCTGATGAAGTTGATGTCATTGTGATGCACGCACCTGGAACAATAAAAGGAGATCTTTCAGAAGTAAATGCAATTGAAAAAGTTTTTTGTAATAAAAGACCTTTTCTAACTACTAACAAGTGGAAACTTGGACATACTTTTGGAACTTCAGGAATGTTAAGTCTAGAATTGGCATTATTACAATTACGCTATCAAAAAGTAATTGCAGTCCCTTTTTCAAAAAATCAACAAAAACCAAAACAGCTTCAAAAAATCTTGGTAAATGCTGTTGGATTTGGCGGAAATGCAGTTTCTATTTTATTGACAAATAATGCGTAAATTACAATTCATTATCCTTATTTTTGAACCATCAAACAACCCATATTTATGAGCGAGATAAGACACAATTGGACGAAAGAAGAAGTATTGGACATCTATAACAGACCCTTAATGGAGTTGTTGTACGATGCAGCAACAATCCATAGAAAACAGCATGATCCTAATGTTGTACAAGTGTCTACTTTACTATCAATAAAAACGGGTGGCTGTTCAGAAGATTGTGGTTATTGTCCGCAAGCAGCAAGATACCACACAAATGTTGAAGGGAATGATTTGATGTCTGTAAACCAAGTAAAAGCACAAGCATTAAGAGCAAAAGAAAGTGGAAGTTCAAGAGTTTGTATGGGAGCTGCTTGGAGGAATGTAAAAGACGGACCAGAATTTGACCAAGTGCTGGATATGGTTAGAAGCATCAATAAATTAGAGATGGAAGTTTGCTGTACCTTAGGAATGGTTACTGAAAATCAAGCACAACGTTTAGCAGAAGCAGGCTTGTATGCGTATAATCATAATTTAGATTCCTCAGAAGAATACTATAAAAAAGTAATTTCAACTCGTGGTTATCAAGATCGATTAGATACTATTGATAATGTCAGAAAAACAAATGTTACTGTTTGTTCTGGTGGGATTATTGGAATGGGAGAATCTGTAGAAGATAGAGCCGGAATGTTAGTGGCTTTATCAACCTTAAATCCACAGCCAGAATCGACGCCAATAAATGCGTTAGTTGCCGTTGAAGGAACTCCTTTAGAGGATGAAAAACCTGTTAAAATTTGGGATATGATTCGAATGGTTGCTACAACCCGAATTGTATTACCAGAAACGCAAGTTCGTTTGTCTGCAGGAAGAACGCAAATGAGTAGAGAAGGACAAGCAATGTGTTTCTTTGCAGGAGCAAATTCTATTTTTGCTGGAGACAAATTATTAACAACTCCAAATCCTGATGTAAACGAAGACATGAAAATGTTTGAATTGTTAGGGTTAAATCCTCAGAAACCATTTACTAAAAAAGTACAACCTCAGACAGTTGAAGCAAAAGATTCTAAATTTGAAGCATTAGGAGAGAAACCAAAATGGACACGCCCTGAACATACAATTGAAAGAAATGAAGTTGCTAAACAAAAAGGAAAAACTGTAAAAGCTTAATTTATATCAAAATTCTTTTATACTCTATATTAAGCAAGATTTGGCATTGAACAACTCACCAGATATACAAACAGGAATCAGTTTAAAAATTCCGCTTTCTAAACGATAAGATTTGTATTTTTGCGACAAATATGCAAAGAACTATTGAAACTTTTTCAGTTGAAAACATTATTGAATTCAAACACAATTTATTGTCTTGGGCACAGCAATTTGAAACTGTTCTTTGGCTAGATTCGAACAACGACCATCAAAAGTATTCTACTTTTGATGGAGTTTTGGCAGCGGATGATTTTACTTCAATTCATACAGATTATTACAAGGCTTTTGAGAAACTAAAAGAATACCAAAGCATTACCAAAGATTATATTTTTGGGTACATTACCTACGATGTTAAAAATGATGTAGAACAACTTTCTTCCACTAATTTTGATGGTTTAAATTTTGCAGATTTATACTTCTTTCAGCCTAAAAAACTTTTTTTCATCAAAGGAAATTCCATCGCGTTTCACTATTTGAAAATGGTTGATGATGAGATTAAAGACGACTTTGAAGAAATCCAAAAATTCAAGTCACCAACAAGTCAAGTTCCTAAAAGCGAACTTAAAATAAAACTTAGAATTCATAAAGATGAATACTACGCTAAAGCATCACGCTTTTTAGAACATATTAAAGAAGGAAATATTTACGAAGCTAATTTTTGTCAGGAATTTTATGCTGAAGATGCAACAATAAATCCTGTTGAAGTATACAAACACCTCAACCAAATTTCTGAGCCTCCGTTTGCCTCTTTTTTAAAATTAGAGGATAAATATGCTTTGTGCGCTTCACCAGAAAGGTATCTTAAAAAAGAAGGACTACATATCATTTCTCAACCCATAAAAGGAACTGCAAAAAGATTGGTAAGTGAACTTGAGGACGCAAAATTAGCATCAGATTTAATGAGAAATGAAAAAGAACGAGCAGAAAATGTGATGATTGTCGATTTGGTTCGAAATGATTTGTCTAAAACTGCTAAAAAAGGAAGTATAAAAGTAGAAGAATTATGCAAAGTATATTCCTTTAAGCAAGTGCATCAATTAATTTCCACAGTCGTTTCTGAAATAGAAGAAACTACGCATCCAGTAGATGTTCTCAAAGATAGTTTTCCAATGGGAAGCATGACAGGAGCACCAAAAATTTCTGCAATGAAAATAATTGAGGATTTAGAAGAAACGAAGCGCGGTTTGTATTCTGGTACTGTAGGTTATTTTACACCAGAAAATGATTTTGATTTTAATGTTATCATTAGAAGTATCTTGTATAATGAGACAAAAAAATATGTATCCTACTCTGTAGGAAGTGCCATTACAGCAAAATCTATTGTAGAAAAAGAATATGAAGAATGTTTGCTAAAAGCAAAAGCAATGAAGTATGTTTTATTGAATTCTAAATAATATTATTAAAAAGATTTTTTTTAACAAATCATTATTAGAATGAGAATAAATCGAGTAACTTTTACTTATTTTAAACAATAAAAAATAGTGATAATTTTTATAGTATGATTTTAAATCAAGAAGCACTTTTCAAAAAAGTGTTCGCCAGTTTAGCAGAAAAACCAACCGAACAGAATATGTTTAACCAGTTTTTAAAATTGTATCCTAAAGAATGGAAACAACTAAAAGTTACTTTCGCTAAATTTAATAGAAGTAAACAATTTGGTAAAACCATCCCGTTAGCAAAACCAGAGGTTGCTATTAGAAAAGAGATTCGTGTTTGGTTAAAAAAACACGTTTAATTTATGTATTTTTGAAGTATAATGCTGCAGAAATTCTTAAATCACATCAATACTAATTTTTCTTTTTTAAAGGATAAAAAACTTTTAATTGCCATCTCTGGCGGTGTTGATTCTGTGGTTTTAACTCATCTTTTATCAGCTTTAAATTTTAATATTTCTTTAGCACATTGCAACTTTAACTTGCGTGGAAAAGAGAGTGATTTAGATGAAGCCTTTGTCATAAAATTAGGGAAAGAATTAAAAGTGCCTGTATTTACAAAGCAATTTAATACTACCCAATTTTCAAAAGAAAACAAACAATCTACACAAATTGCTGCAAGAGAATTGCGTTATGGCTGGCTTCAAAAATTAGCAGAACAACATTCTTTTGATAATATTTTAACCGCACATCATGCAGATGATCATATAGAAACTTTTCTAATTAATTTAACGCGTGGGACTGGATTAGATGGCTTGACAGGAATTCCTGAGATCAACGTAAATATTGTACGTCCTCTTTTAAAATTTTCTCGTAATGATATTTTCGCTTTTGTAAGAGAAAACCATATTGATTGGAGGGAAGACAAAAGCAATGCTTCGACAAAATATATTAGAAATATAATAAGACATCAAGTGCTTCCCGTTTTAAAGGAAATAAATCCTAGTCTATTAGAAACCTTTGCCAAAACAAGAGCGCATTTAAAAGAAAGCCAACAAATAATTGAAGATCGAATTGAAAAAGTCACACCAGAGATTCTAACTATTGAAGAAAAAGTTCTTAAAATTAGTATTGAAAAAATAGCAGCATTATCCAACCCTAAAGCGTATTTATATCAATTTTTGAAAAGATATAATTTTACAGAATGGAATGATGTATACAACTTACTTTCTGCACAGTCAGGTAAACAAGTATTTTCCAAAACACATGTTTTATTAAAGGACAGAGCGTTTTTGTTATTACTTAAAAAAGAGCCATCTCCGATATTTGAAAATGTATTTTTAATTGAAGAAAATCAAACAGAAATTACTAAACCTATCCAATTAAAATTTGAAGATGTAAAAGAAAATTCAACTAAAAATAAGCAAACTATTTACATTGATAAACAACTCTTAATTTTTCCTTTAAAACTAAGAAAATGGGAGAATGGAGATTTTTTCTATCCCACAGGAATGAAAGGGAAAAAGAAAGTAAGCAAATACTTTAAGGATGAGAAATTCTCCCTTTTTGAAAAACAAAATACTTGGATTCTTTGCAATAATAACAATCACGTTCTGTGGATTGTTGGTCATCGACAAGACAATCGTTTTGAAATAACAAAACAAACATCAACAACTTTTAAAATAAGTCTTTTAGGACAGTGAATTTAAATAATACAACAGAAAATGGTTATTTGGCAAAATAATCAGGTATTAATGCTGTATTCATAAAAAAACAGTTTATTATTAAGAATAATTAAGGTTTTATATTTTAAATTATTCGTAATTTTAAAATCTGTAAAAAGTATAACAAATGAAAAACTTACCCAAACTAGAAAGATTTAGTGAAAATGTACTGTCTAAATACCAAATTTATAACAGTATTTTCACAACGCTTCCTTTTGACACGATAGATGATACAGGAGTTTTATTACCCCTATTACATAAAGTTTGTAAAAAAGGTTTTAATTTAGAAAAAGACCCTACACAAATCATAAATCATTTCTTTAAAAAATATCAAGAAGAGCCTACCGAAAAAGAAAAAACAGATTTGCTTTTTCGTTTTATTCAATTTATAGAACGCCAAGTGGTTTTGTTCGATGCTATTGAAGATGCTGCATACCCAGTCGTGAATAATATGGACGGACTTGGAACACTTAGAAATTCTAAAGAAGCTGCATTTCTTAGTAATAAAAAAGATGAGTTGAAGGCGCATTTAGAAGATTTTAAAGTTCGTATCGTATTAACTGCCCACCCAACTCAGTTTTACCCTGGGTCTGTTTTAGGGATTATTACAGATCTAGATAAGGCAATACAAAATGATGATTTATTATTAATCAGAAAGTTATTGTCTCAATTAGGAAAAACCCCTTTCTATAAAAAAGAAAAGCCAACACCTTTTGATGAAGCGGTGAGTTTAATTTGGTATTTAGAAAATGTATTTTACCATTCTATCCCTAAAATTTACAATTATATTCAACATCATATATATGATGGCGAACCTATTGAAAACGAAATTATCGATCTTGGTTTTTGGCCCGGTGGAGATAGAGATGGAAACCCATTTGTAACAACTAAAATCACCTTAGATGTTGCAGAGAAGTTACGTCAGACAATTTTAAAAAGCTATTATAAAGATGTAAAAAGGTTGAAAAGACGTTTCACTTTTGATGGCGTTCAAGAGATTTTAGCCAGAGTAGAAAAAAGACTTTATAAGCACGTCGTTAGGAGTTATGTTGAAATTAACTTTTCTCAAAAAATTCTTTTAGAAGAGTTGTATGCTGCAAGAGAAATTGTTGTGAATGAGCATCAATCTTTGTTTATTGAGGAATTGAATGATGTTATCAATAAAGTAAGAATTTTTGGTTTCCATTTTGCAACATTAGATATTAGACAAGATAGTAGAGTACATCACCATGCGTTTGAGCAAATCTTGGAAGACTTACAAAAAATAGGCGACACCACTTTTCCTGAAAATTATTTTAACCTATCCGAAAAAGAAAAAATTGCTATTTTATCTCTTGTAAAAGGAAAAATTGATCCAAGTATTTTAACTGATGAAATCTCGGTTAAGACCATAGAATCTATTTATGCATTGAAAGAAATTCAACATAGAAACGGAGAACGTGGAGCAAATCGTTACATTATTAGTAACAACCAAACGGCTTTGCATGTTATGGAAACATTTGCAATGTTAAACCTATGTGGTTTTGAAAATGATTTAACTGTTGATGTCGTTCCTCTTTTTGAAACTGTAGAAGATTTGGAAAATGCAGAAGATGTTATGAGAACGTTATATTCAAACAACGTTTATAGACATCATGTATCGAAAAGAAAAAACAAACAAACCATTATGCTTGGTTTCTCTGACGGAACAAAAGATGGGGGTTATTTAATGGCAAATTGGGGAATTTTCAAGGCGAAAGAAGCCTTGACAAGAATTTCTAGAGAGTTTGATATTGAAGTAATTTTCTTTGATGGACGAGGAGGACCCCCTGCTCGTGGAGGAGGAAAAACACATCAGTTTTATGCTTCTTTAGGACCAACAATAGAAGACAAAGAAATTCAGTTAACGATTCAGGGACAAACGATTAGTTCAAATTTTGGTACTGAAAATTCTTCTCAATTTAACTTAGAACAATTGGTAAGTTCTGGGATTAAAAATGAAGTTTTTACCAAGGATCAACTAAATGATGACCATAGAAAATTAATTAATGACATGGCAACTACTAGTTACCAAACTTATGTAGATTTTAAGAATCATCCCAAGTTTTTACCGTATTTAGAAAAAATGAGTACGTTAAAATACTATGCAAAAACTAATATTGGAAGTAGACCAAGTAAGCGTTCTAATTCTGATACGTTAGATTTTTCTGCACTCAGAGCAATCCCTTTCGTCGGAAGTTGGAGTCAGCTAAAACAAAACGTACCTGGTTTCTTTGGAGTTGGTACAGCTTTAAAAAAATATGAAGATGCCGGAAGATTTGATGAAATTATTGAATTTTACAGCGCTTCAGATTTCTTTAGAACACTGTTAGAAAACTCTATGATGAGTTTGACAAAATCTTTCTTTGGCTTAACTTCATACATGGCAGATGATGAAGAATTTGGAGCCTTTTGGAAATTGATTTTTACGGAATACGAAACAACGAAAAGGTTACTTTTAAAGCTTACAGGACATAAAGAATTAATGGAAAATTTTCCCGTAGGAAAAGCTTCTATTGAAGTAAGAGAACAAATTGTGATGCCTTTATTAACGATACAGCAGTTTGCTTTGAAGAAAATTCAAGAGCTTCAAAAGTCGAAAGGAAATGCTGAAGAGATAAAAGTGTATGAAAAAATGGTCATGCGATCTTTATTTGGGAACATTAATGCGAGTAGAAATTCTGCTTAAAACCTTCTCAAAACATCATTAAAAGTTAAAATGCATCCAAATTTTGGATGCATTTTTTATAGACTCTTTTCATCACTCTAAAATTTTATCTTAATTTCAATTAAACCGTTTAGATCCTTATTTTTCAGTTTTCATAATAACAGGGTTTTAAAAAAAAATTACTTCCAAGTATTTCCTTTCACGCTAATGGCCGCTTTTAAAACATCTTTTTGACTTAATTGACCAATTAATTTTCCGTTTTCAACAACAGGAAATCTTCTTCTACGTGAACTAATAAACTTGAAAGCCGCATCAAAAATATTCATGTTTTTATCAATAGTATCAACATCTGTAACCATATATTTTCCAACAGTATTGTTTGTATCAGAAGGCATATTATAATATTTACTCTCTGAAATATGTTTAATACAATCTGTTTCTGAGATTATCCCAATTAATTCATTTTTATCATTTACAACGGGTCCTCCAGAAATTTTATGGGCAATTAATTGGTTTATTACATGATATAAGCGATCTTCAGCTTTAAAAGTTATCAGCTTTTTTGTCATATAATCAGCCACTAAAATGTGTGTTTCTTCTTTTCCCTGAGTTGTATCTCTTTTTCCTTGAAAACTTTTAATACCCATAATTTATTTTATAAAATTAAATTTACTCATTTTTCTTTAACTTTTAAAGATGTTAAAATATAAATTTATTTATTCTTCGTTTCATTCGAAGTAGGATCCCTTTTTTGAGGCATAAAATAGTCTCAATTTTTTTATCTTTTATTTTAAAAAACAGATGCTAATCCCTATAAATTTTATCGTATAAATCTTTGTAAATTTCTTTAATAACAACACGTTTCATTTTCATTGTAGGTGTTAAGTGACTACCTTCAATAGACCAAATATCTGGCGTGAGTTCAAAACGTTTAATCTGTTCCCATTTGGCAAAGCTTTTATTGCATTTGTCAACCTCTTCTTGAATCCTTTTTATAATTCTTTCATCACAAATGATTTGTTCGTTAGCATCTCCAGTATTTAATTGTTTATGCTTAATCCATTCTTTTATAAA
This sequence comes from Polaribacter sp., assembly GCA_028343155.1. GTDB lineage: Bacteria > Bacteroidota > Bacteroidia > Flavobacteriales > Flavobacteriaceae > Polaribacter. Next base: position 49,772 of record JAOLXX010000008.1, on the reverse strand, counting down.
GTCAAAATTGGGTTGAAGAATCGCTGCAGGCATCTTCTCACCCTCACCAACAACCATAACTTGTTCAATAAATAAAGATTGTTTTAATTCTCCTTCTAACAAAGTCGGAACCACATATTTACCTCCAGAAGTTTTAAACATTTCTTTGGTTCTACCAGTAATTTTCAAGAAACCTTCTCCATCAATTTCTCCTTTATCTCCCGTATAAAAATAACCTCCTTTGATAACGCTTGCCGTTTTTTCCGGATCTTTATAATAACCCATCATTACGTTAGGTCCCTTTACTAAAATTTCGCCAGTCTCTGCTATTTTCACTTCAACACCATCAATGACTTTACCTACGGTACCTACTTTAAACCCCTTGTTCCTTTGATCGCCCACAGAGACAACAGGAGAGGTTTCTGTCAAACCATAACCTTCCATAATTGGCATTCCTGCGGCCGTAAAAACTCTTACCAACCTTGGCTGTAAAGCGGCACTTCCAGAGACCATTAATTTTAATTTGCCTCCCAAGGCAGCTTGCCATTTAGCAAAAATTAATTTTCTAGCCAATCCTAATTGTTTTTCATACCACCAACCGTTTGCTCCGTTGGGTTCATATCTTAAACCTAAATTTACAGCCCAAAAAAACAATGTTTTTTTAATACCCGTTAAGGCTTCTCCTTTCAAAATAATTTTATCATAGATTTTTTCGTACAAACGCGGAACTGCCGTCATAACTTGTGGTTTTATTTCTTGCGCATTTTCGGAAAGCTTTTCTATAGATTCAGCGAAATAAATAGAAACACCACAATATTGATATAAATATAAAATTATACGTTCAAAAATATGGCAAATAGGTAGGAAACTAAGCGCTTTAGAATTACCATAATCTAATGGAACTCTTTTTACAGCACTTAAAACATTGGATACAACATTTTTATGCGACAACATAACACCTTTTGGTTTTCCTGTTGTTCCAGAGGTATAAATCAAGGTTGCTAAATCGGTCTCTTTTACATTGTCTTTTAGCTCTTCAACAAGGTGTTGACTGCTTTCATCTTTTCCAAGTGTTCGGATTTCATTCCAATTCTTTTCTCCTTCAATATCATCGAAAGTATAGACCTCTTTTAGGTTGGTTTTGTCTTTAATTTTATTAATTTTCTGTAGCACTTCCTCATCAGAAACAAAACAATAAATAGCTTCAGAATGATTTAATACATACTCATAATCTTCTTTGCTAATCGTTGGGTAAATAGGAACGTTTTGTGCCCCTATTTGTAAAACTCCAATATCTAAGATATTCCATTCTGTCCTATTGGTAGAAGAAATTACGGCAATTTTATCATTGGCCTTTACACCTAATTTAATCAATCCTCTACTAATTTGATTGGCTTGATCTATGTATTGTTGGGTCGTTATGACTTCCCATTCACCGCTCGCTTTCGAGGTAAATGCATCTTTTAGATCATAGGTTTCTAATTGGTAGTAGGGGAAATCAAATAATCTTGTAACTTCAGTTGCCATATATATTCATTTGAAGTAGGCAAATTAGGTAAATTTCATTGATTTGACAAATCCTTGTTACAAGATGAGGAGCCCCTTATTATGATAAATTAATTTCTTTTAACGTATTCTTTCAACTTTAAGTAAGATTTTAATTTTTGTATGATAGTACTTTTCTATTCTTATTGCTTCATGGGTGATTTAAATACTTCCAACCTTATTCTGTGAAATTTTAATTTTAACGCAAAAAAAAGACCGCTTACTAAAAATATAAGTAACCTATTTACAGACACTTAAACAACAAAAAACAGCTTTTAGAGTTCTCTAAAAGCTGTTTTTATTAAAATAATATGTGTACTTATTTATTTACGATCCACTGTTTTGCGTTTACAAAAGCTTCTAACCAAGGAGAAACTTCGTCTTTTCTTCCTCCTGGATAATTTGCCCAGTTCCATTGAAAAGTAGAACGTTCTATGTGTGGCATCGTTACTAAATGACGTCCTGATTCATCACACATCATGGCGGTGTTAAAGTCGGAACCATTTGGATTATTAGGATACCCTTCATACCCGTATTTTGCAACAATATGGTAGTTCTCTTCCACTTCTGGCAAATTAAATTTACCTTCTCCGTGAGAAATCCAAACACCTAATTCTGTTCCAGCTAAACTGGCTAACATTACTGAATTATTTTCTTGAATTTTTACAGAAGTAAAAGAACTTTCGTGTTTTTTAGAATCATTATGAACTAATTTACCGTGTACTTTATGTTTTGGGTTAATGAGCTCTAATTCCATCCATAATTGTGCACCGTTACAAATACCAACAGACAACGTATCTTCTCTTTTAAAGAAGTCTTTTAATGATTTCTTAGCTTTTGCATTGTATTTAAATGCTCCTGCCCAACCTTTTGCAGAACCTAATACATCACTGTTTGAAAATCCTCCTACAGCACCAATAAACTGAATATCTTCTAGAGTTTCACGACCAGAAATTAAATCGGTCATGTGTACATCTTTCACATCAAAACCAGCTAAATACATTGCATTTGCCATTTCACGCTCAGAATTGGATCCTTTTTCTCTGATAATTGCTGCTTTTGGACGAGATTGCTTATCCGCCTTCGAAATAACAGGTAGTTTCCCGGTAAAATTCTTAGGAAATTTATAAGTTAAGGGCTGTTTTTTATAATTATCAAAACGAGCTTGGGCTAGATTATTCGCTGTTTGTTTTTGATCCAATAGGAAAGAAGTTTTGTACCAAACGTCTCTCATTTCGGCTACATCAAGAGAGAAGTTTTCTTCCTTATTTTTAATATTTACTATTCCTGAATTATTGGGTGTTCCGATATTGAAAAATTCAACATTATTTTCTGATAAAATTTCTTCAACAGAAGCATCTGCTTGAAAAACAATTCCTGAATTTTCGGCAAATAGTACTTTGATAGAATCTTCTTCATGAAGTGAAGAAATGTCAAAATTTGCACCTAAATTTGTTGTTGCAAAACACATTTCTAACAACGTTGTAATTAATCCACCAGAAGCAACATCGTGTCCTGCTGTGATTTTATCTCCTTTAATTAATTTTTGAAGGGTATTAAATGTGTTTTTCACAAACGCTGCATTTTTAACGTCAGGCGTTTCATTTCCAATTGCATTTAAGGATTGGTTAAATGAACTTCCTCCTAATTTATATGCATCTTGGGATATATTTATATAATAGATGTTTCCTCCGTCAAGATGTAAAAGAGGTTCAACAACTTTGCTTATTTCATTACAATTTCCTGCCGCAGAAATAATAACGGTTCCTGGAGAAATGACTTCTCCATCACTGTATTTTTGCTTCATTGACAAAGAATCCTTTCCAGTTGGAACATTGATACCTAAAGCAATAGAAAATTGAGATACCGCTTTTACGGCTTTGTATAAGCGGGCATCTTCTCCTTCATTTTTACACGGCCACATCCAATTAGCTGATAATGAGATAGAGTCTAAGCCATCTTTTAGAGGTGCCCAAATAATGTTTGTTAAAGATTCAGTAATTGCATTTCTACTTCCCGCTTCTGGGTGAATTAATGCCGCAATAGGAGCATGTCCAATAGCTGTTGCAACTCCTTCTTTACCGTTATAATCTAAGGCCATTACGCCCACATTATTCAATGGAATTTGTAGCGGCCCCACACATTGTTGTTTAGCTACTTTACCACCGACACATCGGTCTACTTTGTTTGTCAACCAATCTTTACAAGCAACCGCTTCAAGTTGTAAAACTTGCTTTAAATAGATTTCTAAATTCTTGGTTTTATATCGTGAATTTTTATATTTTCTCTCAATAGTTGCATCTCTTAAAACCGTTTTAGGAGAAGAGCCAAACATATCTTCTAAAGCGAAATCCATTGGCTTATCCCCTTTTGTTTTAGATTCAAAAGTAAATCTATCGTCTCCTGTAACCATACCAACGGTATACATTGGAGAACGTTCACGATCTGCAATTTTCTGTAAAGTATCTCGGTATTGGTCTGCAATTACCAACCCCATTCTTTCTTGAGATTCGTTCCCAATAATTTCCTTGGCTGATAAAGTAGGGTCACCTACTGGTAATGAATCTAAGTCAATTTTCCCACCAGTATCTTCTACTAATTCGGACAAGCAATTCAAGTGCCCGCCTGCTCCATGATCGTGAATAGATACAATAAAATTCTCTTCACTTTCTACCATTCCACGAACTGCATTTGCAGCACGTTTTTGCATTTCTGGATTCGAACGTTGTACTGCATTTAACTCAATTCCTGAGGCAAACTCTCCAGTATCTGCAGAAGAAACTGCAGCACCACCCATTCCTATTCTATAGTTTTCTCCACCAAGAATCACAATTTTATCTCCTTCTTTTGGTGTGTCTTTTATGGCTTGGTCAGCTTTTCCGTATCCAATTCCACCAGCTTGCATGATGACTTTATCATAGCCTAATTTTCTAGGTTTTGAACTACTAGACGATGAATTTTCATTGTGTTCAAAAGTGAGCACAGAACCTGCTATTAAAGGTTGACCAAATTTGTTTCCAAAATCTGAAGCTCCGTTAGATGCTTTAACCAAAATATCCATTGGAGTTTGATACAACCATTCTCTTGCTTCAAACTTTTGTTCCCAAGGTCTTTTTTCTTCTAAACGAGAATAAGATGTCATATAAACCGCTGTTCCTGCTAAAGGTAAAGAACCTTTTCCGCCAGCAAGTCGGTCTCTAATTTCTCCTCCAGAACCTGTTGCAGCTCCATTAAAAGGTTCTACAGTGGTTGGGAAATTGTGTGTTTCTGCTTTTATAGAAATTACAGATTCAAAATCTTCTGTTTGATAAAAATCGGGTTTATCTGCTGTTTTCGGAGCAAACTGTACCACTTTTGGCCCTTTGATAAACGCAACATTATCTTTATAGGCTGAAACAATATCGTTAGGAAATTGTTTCGCTGTTTCTTTTATCATTTTAAATAAGGAAGTAGCTTGCTCTTCCCCATCAATAATAAAAGTTCCATTAAATATTTTATGTCGACAGTGCTCTGAATTTACTTGGCTAAAACCAAAAACCTCAGAATCTGTTAATTTCCTTCCAATTTTAGCAGCAACTCTTTCTAAATACCCAACTTCTTCGTCACTTAAAGACAATCCTTCTTGGTCGTTATATTCAGCAATATCAGCAATCTCTAAAATTGCTTCTGGTTGAATTTCAATTGTAAAACTATCTTGATCTAACCCTTTAAATTTCTCAGAAATCATTGGATCAAAGTCGGAAAAATCTTGAGAAATAGCTGTGAATTCCTCAATTCTAATAATGTCAGAAATACCCATATTTTGGGTAATTTCAACAGCATTTGTACTCCAAGGAGTAATCATTGCAGCACGAGGTCCAAGAAAAGAAGCCTCAAGAAAAGATGCCGCTATTTTTGGTTGATTTGCAAATAACCAAGTTAATTTAGAAACTGTCTTTGCAGTTAATTCTTTTGTAGTTTGAACAGCGAATACCTTACTGTTTGCGTTTCCAAAGAAATGAATCATTGTATTGTTGTGTTTGCGTGTTGTTGTAAAAGTGCAAATTTACTTTTTTTCAATTTAAAATGTAGGGTTAATTTAAGCTATTTTAAGACGGCGCAACCAATGAAAAGAGCCTTTATCAATATCTATACTTAAAATTTATAATACAATATGAAAGTATAAATTGATACCCTCAATAGAAAAATTGTTCATAGACATCAGTTCGTAAATTTACTTACGACCAAAAAAGCCAGTGAATAAATTCACTGGCTTCGTTTAAAATATTGAATAACTTCTGTTTATTCTATGGGAGAGACTCTTAAGGTATTAACCATTCCTTTTTCTTCTACAGGCATAGAAGTTAAATTAATCATTAAATCTCCCTCTTTTACAAATCCTTTTTCTTTAGATATTTTATTAATATCTACAACAGTATCATCTGTACTTAGGTTTTTATCATAATAAAAAGCTTTGACACCCCAAAGTAAATTTAGTTTTCCTAAGATTCTTCTTTCTGATGAAAATGCTAATATTTTAGCTTGTGGTCTCCATGCTGAAATTTGAAACGCAGTATAACCACTATTTGTTATAGTAGAAATTGCAGATGCATCTGTATCATTTGCCATTAATGCGGCATGATGACAAAGTGATTTTGTTATAAATCGATCTGTTCTAATATGAGGTGCATCGTGAGGCACTTTAATCATCTTAGAGTTTTCAACTGCTCGGATTATTTCTGACATTTTTTGAATAACTCTAACGGGGTGTTTTCCTACAGAGGTTTCTCCAGAAAGCATTACTGCATCTGCACCGTCCATAATAGAATTTGCAACATCATTTACTTCTGCTCTTGTTGGTACAGAATTGTCAATCATTGTTTCCATCATTTGAGTCGCAATAATTACAGGAATTCTTGCTCTTTTTGCACGTCTTACTAATTTTTTCTGAATTAATGGAACATCTTGCATTGGTATTTCTACTCCTAAATCTCCACGAGCAACCATTAATCCATCACAATAAGGAATTAATGCGTCCATATTTGCAACTGCTTCTGGCTTTTCAATTTTTGCAATTACAGGAACTCTATAATCAGAATGATCATCAATTAAATCACGGAGCATTTTTAAATCTTCTGGTGTTCTCACAAAAGAAAGTGCCATCCAGTCTACATTTAAACCCAACGCAAAAATAGCGTCTTCTTTGTCTTTTTCTGTTAAAGCTGGCAAAGAAATAGCGGTATTTGGTAAGTTTACTCCTTTTTTAGATTTTAATGGTCCCCCAACAATTGTTTTTACAACAACAGATTTGTCTAAATCTGTAGAGACTACTTCAAACAATAACTTCCCATCATCCACCATAATGTTTTCACCAACTTTTACGTCTTTTGGAAAACGCTTGTAGGTCATAAAGGCTCTTTCTTTGTTACCGATACATTGATCGGTTGTGAAGGTAAATAGGTCTCCGTCATTTAAAACAACATCTTCTTCCATTACGCCAACACGTAATTTCGGACCTTGTAAATCTGCTAAAACAGCAACGTTGTAGCCGTTTTCTTCGTTGATTTCTCTAATGGTTTTTACGGTCTTTTTTACATTGTCGTAATCTGCATGAGAAAAATTAATTCTGAAGACATTTACTCCTTCTTTTGCTAATTCTGTTAACATTTCTTTACTGTCTGTTGCTGGCCCTAGTGTTGCAACTATTTTAGTCTTTTTGTAATCGCTCATGTTTAAAATATTAAAAAGTCTTTGGACTTTAAGGTGTTTTTATCAATTGAATATGCAGTTATCACATTCTCAATACTTGTTATTTTTTTTATTGTTTTCAAAATAAACTCATACTCCGATTCTCCACAAATTTTTAGAAAAAAATCTATTTTTTTCTTTTCTGGAATTAAATATGTTTTTGTTTCTGATGTGAGTAATAATTCATTAGAAACAGTTTGATTTTCTCTTCTATAGCTATTGGCTATTAAAAACCAATCAAAATCATATTTTATATTTTCATAGTTGTAAATAGAAAAAGTTGCTTTCTTTTTTTCTCTTACAAATTCTAAATCTTCTTTTGCTTTATAAAACCTTGTGTTAAGATTTTTGTTTAATAAGTAAGCTAACTTGAAATCTTCTAATGTAGAATGAATTCCTATTAAAGAATATTCTTCTTCGAAAAAATCGTTCATTTCTAAAGCATGTACCTGCATAAATTATAGCTAATACTCGTTTTTAGAGTAAGGCTAAATTACTAATTGTTTATGAGTTTTACTGTTAAATTTAACGAAAACGTTATCGTGATTTAGGCGCTTTCAATTTGTTTTTGAAAAGTAAAATAAACTCTTTTAGATGCTTGCTCTTCTGCTTTTTTCTTTGAAGTCGCACGTCCTTTGGCGATTTGTTTTCCATCAATACTGATTTTCACACTGAAATGCTTAATCGTTTCATTGCCAGTATCTTCATAAGAATCAAAAATATATTTTTTCTTTTGCTTTTGACACCATTCTATAATTAGCCCTTTGTAGCTTGTAATTTTTCCTTCTAATTTTTCTATATCAACATAAGGAAAAATTACATTATTATAAATAAACTTCTGACAAGTATTGTATCCTTTATCTAAATAAATAGCTCCTATTAACGCTTCAAAAATATTACCATGAATGTTATCGCCAACATTTGCTTGATCTACATTACTTTTTACAAAACGAATTAAATTTAAATCTTTTCCTAATTCATTTAAATGCTCTCTACTCACAATTTTAGAGCGCATTTGAGTGAGGTAGCCTTCTGAACCTTCAGGAACTTTTTTATACAAATAAGCTGCAATAATAGATCCTAATATTGAATCTCCTAAAAACTCTAAGCGTTCATAGTTGATTAGAATTCCTTTTTTATCTAGCATTTGCAAAGATCTGTGTGTAAATGCTTTTTTGTATTTATTTATTTTTCTGGGTGAAAAATTGAGAAGTATTTTTAATTCGTTATATAATTGTACATCTTCTTTTGAGTGAGAAGAAATTATTTTACGAATAAAATTCATAGTGTACTATTCATCTAATTTTCTGAAAGCAACACATGCATTATGACCACCAAATCCAAACGTATTACTCATCGCTACTTTAATATCGCGCTTTTGAGCTTTGTTTAAGGTTAAGTTTAAATCTGGATTAATATTTTCATCTACATTCACATGATTGATTGTTGGAGGAACAATACCATGTTTCATCGCTAAAATTGCAGCAATAGATTCTATTGCTCCAGCAGCGCCTAACAAATGACCTGTCATCGATTTTGTAGAATTGATATTAATGTTCTTAGCATGTTCGCCAAAAACACTAGAAATTGCTTTTAACTCTGCAACATCTCCTAAAGGTGTAGAAGTTCCATGTGTATTAATATGGTCTACATCTTCTGGTTTGATCCCTGAGTTTTCAAGGCAATTTTTCATTACAGAAATCACACCGATTCCTTCAGGATGAGGTGCTGTCATGTGATAGGCATCAGAAGACATACCTCCTCCAATAACCTCCGCATAAATTTTTGCACCTCTTGCTTTGGCATGTTCATATTCTTCCAAAACAATGGCTCCTGCTCCTTCGCCTAAAACAAAACCATCGCGTTCTGAATCAAAAGGTCTGGAGGCCGTTTCTGGAGTTTCATTTCTTGTTGATAAGGCGTGCATCGCATTAAAACCACCAACACCTGAGATCACAACCGCTGCCTCTGAGCCACCAGTTACTATTACATCACAAGTTCCTAAACGAATATAATTTAATGCATCTATCATTGCATTTGCTGAAGATGCACATGCAGAAACTGTTGTATAATTTGGTCCCATAAATCCATTCTTTATAGAAATGTTTCCTGGAGCAATATCTGCAATCATTTTTGGGATAAAGAATGGATTAAATCTTGGTGTGCCATCTCCTGCTCCAAAATTTATAGCTTCGTTTTGAAACGTTTCTAATCCTCCAATTCCTGCTCCCCAAATTACGCCAACGCGTAATTTATCGATTTCTTCCATGTCTAAACTTGAATCTGCAATGGCTTCATCTGAGGCAACCATAGCATATTGTGTAAATTTATCCATTTTACGTGCGTCCTTTCTATTGATAAAGTCGTTTACGTTGAAATCTTTTAATTCACATGCAAAACGAGTTTTGAACTTGGCAGCATCAAAGTGTGTGATAGGCGCTGCTCCGCTAACTCCGTTAACTAAAGCCGTCCAATATTCTTCAATATTATTACCTATTGGCGTTAATGCGCCAAGTCCAGTGACTACAACTCGTTTTAATTGCATATAAATATTACTTTTTTGCTTCTTCGATATAACTTACAGCTTGACCTACAGTTCCAATATTTTCCGCTTGGTCATCTGGAATTTGAATATCAAATTCTTTTTCGAACTCCATAATTAACTCAACAGTATCTAAAGAATCTGCTCCTAAATCATTTGTGAAGCTCGCTTCTGTTGTTACTTCGTTATCGTCAACGCCTAATTTGTCTACGATAATCGCTTTTACTCTTGATGCAATGTCTGACATAATTTTCTAATTTTAAATTTTAAATCTGGGCAAAAATACAAATCTTATTAATTATAACTAATATTTGCCCTAAAAATGATTATTAAATGTAAAGAAAATTATTTAATCTTTCCGTAAAATAATCAGTTTGTTAATAATTATTCCTTTTTTTGTACCTTAGAAACATAGATATGAAGCGTATTGTTATTTTTGCATCTGGTTCTGGTTCGAACGCAGAAAATATTATTCAGTTTTTTAAAAAAACAAAAATTGCAAGGGTGACCACCGTGTTATGTAATACTGAAAGTGCCAAGGTTTTTGACCGATGCAAAAAACTAGAAGTCAAATGTTTACACTTCAAAAGAAGTGATTTTTCTACATCAGACAACGTCTTGAATCTCTTAAAAAAAGAGGCAGACTTCATTATCCTTGCGGGCTTTTTATGGAAGATCCCACAGTCTATTATTGATAATTTCCCGAATAAGATCATCAATATTCATCCTGCTTTGTTGCCAAAATATGGCGGAAAAGGAATGTATGGTATGAGCGTTCATAGGGCGGTAAAAGAAAATAACGAAACAGTAACTGGAATCACAATTCACTTCGTAAATGCCAATTATGACGAAGGGGCAATTATTTTTCAGGCAAAAACGGCATTGGATCATCAAGATTCACCTGAAAGCATTGCGCAAAAAATTCACCTTTTAGAACAAAAACATTTTCCTAACGTCATTGAAACTATAATTTTAAAAGAGAATGCCTAAAAAAAAGTTTTATGTTGTTTGGAATGGTCATAAAAAAGGGGTTTTTACTTCTTGGAAAGTCTGTAAAGCACAAATAGAGGGTTTTGAAGGTGCACAATATAAATCTTTTACTGACATCAGCGAAGCTGAAACTGCAGCCACGAAAAGATATGAAGATTATAAAGGAAAGAATACCAAGAAACCGACACTCTCTCTTGCTGAGAAAGCAGCCTATGGTAGGCCAAATTTAGAAAGTATTTCTGTAGATGCTGCCTGCTCTGGAAATCCAGGTAAAATGGAATACAGAGGAGTTTTAACCCATAATAAAAAAGAAATTTTCAGAAAAGGTCCTTATAAAAAAGGAACGAATAATATTGGTGAGTTCCTCGCTTTAGTCCACGGAATTGCCTTGTTAAAAAGTAAAAAGAAAGAAACCCTTCCTATTTATTCTGATTCTAAAATCGCCATGAGTTGGGTCAAAAAAAAACAATGTAGGACCAATCTTGCTTTTGATGCTTCTAACAAAGACTTATTAAAAATGATTCAAAGAGCGGAAAACTGGCTAAAAGAAAATACCTTTAAAAATCCAATCTTAAAATGGGAAACCAAAGCTTGGGGAGAAATTCCTGCCGATTTTGGAAGGAAATAAAACTCAATTGAATATCGAGATCAAAATTAATTATAAATTTTTCTACCCTTTGGGGTGCAGTCTAAAATCCGCATTTTTACGCGGGGTAGTAAAAAGTTAATTCAGCGGAAATGTTATTCCAACTGCAAATGCTCCAACAAACTGTTCAACGGATGGTTGAAAATAATAAGTAAATCCTAAATCAACGTTATTATTTTTGCCCAATTCCAGTCCAATTGAAAAGGGAATATGATAAATAATTCCGCTTTTGTCAATATTATCAAATACTGTCAATGTTTCAACCTTTCTGATTGAAGTTCCTATTCCAATTTCAAGATATGGGGCTACCCAAGGAGTTTCAATAATTTTATTTTTTTCGACTGGCTAAAACCAGCAATTAATTTTATACGGTGGTGTGCAAAGTATTTATTATTCAAAATTTATTTCCTGTGTCTGTTCAATCAATTCAGTTCCAGATTCTAAAATTATTTTAACCTCAAAAATTGAAGTAGTAGGAATGTTATCGTATTCTGTCATATCCAATTGGAATCCATGATGCCAATCAGCTCTGTTTTCAAAAAAATCGCTAATTGTTATTTGTTCTCCATTGTAATCATAAGTAGAAAAATTAGTTGTTACATCCATTATTTCTTGAGATTGGGTGTCAGTTACTCGAATTTCTATAGATTCAATAGGGTCAACGTTTATATATTCATCAGGTGGACAACTACAAGCGTAAGCTGAAGCAAATCCAAAAGAACTAAAATCTAATCTTGATTTCAAATATGCTATTTGATTTAAATCAAACTCAACTGATACTGTTAAACCAAATGAATTTTTATTGACAGTATCAGATACCTCTTCGTTTTGAAAACCAGATGTATCCCAAGCTTTTAATTCTAATCCATTATATGTTCTCTCAAAAGTTTTTCCAGGTTCACAATCGCATGGGTCACAAGAGGTCGCAAGAAATTGAAAAAAGTAAAGTACTAATAGGGAAATGAGTTTTTTATTCATAGTTCATTCATACGTTTATGTATAAGAAAAGTTGCGGGTTTGTGTGCGAGGATTTTCCGAAGGAAAATCAGAAGCTAGCAAACAAGCAACTAACTTTGGTTTGAGTAAAACTAGCAATTTTTTTTATACGGTGTTGTAAACAGTTTTTATTTACATTCATTATATTCATCAATAACGTCCTTGATATCGTCTTTCACATACATTCTTTTGTCAAGTTTAGAAACTAAATTTGGACAATCAGAAAAATATTCCATTGCTCTTTTTTTAAAAGAACGAGATAATCTGGCAGTAATTAATGGACTTGCGATTGCTTCGTCTTCTTTTAAAACATAAAATTCATTAAAATCACTAAAAGAATAATTCCAATGATTCCAAGTTCCTCCATTTGGACCACCCATATACATCGGTGTTGAAGATGTCATACTTACACTTCTTGCATATAATGTTGTTTTCCAGAGCTAATAACTTTAAAAAGTCCTTTCTTCTTTTTAGATGTTTGTATGTATTCAAAGAAAGCAATTTCGATATCAGAGTTTCTAAAAATTACTTTTTCCACTTTGGTCTCATCATATTTAATCTTTTTTGATTTTCTATTTTTTCTATATTTCACTTTTTCTTTACCATTAAAGGCTACTAAATTTTTGGAAATCATCGGAAGTTTAATTTGTCCTTTTAAAGTGTCTCCGTTTTTCAGTACAAGTTTCCCTTTAGTCCAATCATATTGACCATAAGTTAATGAAATTGTCAAAAGGCAAAAAAGTAGTGTAATCTTTATTCTCATATTTTTGGTTTAAATTGTTTACAACACTTGTATAAACGCTATTGTTGATATATCGCTTATAGCAACAGGCTTCATTTTATCTATTTTTAATATTTTCAATAAAATTCAATGTAAAGGTCTTACTTCTTTTCTAACAATAGGAATTTATTCGACGAATGACCGTTTTCTGTCGGTGAATGGTCGTTTTCTGTCGGTGAATGGAAAAAAAGGATCAAAAATTAGAATGTTTTTTTAAAAATAATGGCATTAGGGCATAAAAAAACTCCCTAGTGAAGCACCAGGAAGTTTTAAAAAAATATATTGATAATCAATAAAGAAAAAAGCTTCGGTAAAGTTCCAAATGAAACTAGATATTGGCTTTCATAAGCTCTCTATTCATTCTTGCGATGTTGTCTAAAGAAATTCCTTTCGGACATTCTACTTCACAAGCACCCGTATTTGTACAGTTTCCAAATCCTTCTAAATCCATTTGAGCCACCATATTTTGCACACGGTCTGCTGCTTCTATTTGTCCTTGTGGCAATAAAGCATATTGAGATACCTTTGCCCCTACAAACAACATTGCAGAAGAATTTTTACAGGTTGCAACACAGGCTCCACAACCAATACAGGTTGCTGCATCCATCGCCTGATCTGCGGCGTGTTTAGAGATAGGAATTGAGTTGGCATCTTGGGTGTTTCCTGAAGTATTTACAGAAATATACCCACCAGCATGTTGAATTCTATCAAAAGCAGACCTGTTGACTACTAAATCTTTAATTACCGGAAATGCTGCTGCTCTCCAGGGTTCTATCGTAATTGTATCTCCATCTTTAAACATCCTCATGTGCAACTGACAGGTAGTAACTCCTCTGTCTGGTCCGTGTGCTTCTCCGTTAATGTACATCGAACACATACCACAAATACCTTCTCTACAATCATGATCAAAAGCTACGGGCTGATCCCCAGCATTTACGAGCTGTTCATTCAAAACATCCATCATTTCTAAAAAAGACATGCTTTCTGAAATTTCAGTCACTTTGTAATCGACCATTTTCCCTTTGTCGTTTGCATCTACTTGACGCCAAATTTTAAGTGTTAAGTTCATTTCTATTTAGTTTTTGGTTTTTAGTTGTTTGTTGTTAGTTGCTGTTTCCATAAACTAACAACCATCAACCATAAACTATCTTATTTATAACTTCTTTCTTTAACTTCTATATTCTCGTAGGCCAACTCCTCTTTGTGCAAAACAGCATCTTTTGGCTCCCCTTTATATTCCCAAGCAGAAACATATTGAAATTCTTTTCTTCTTTTTGCTTCACCGTCTTCTGTTTGGTGTTCTTCTCTAAAATGACCCCCAGCAGATTCTTCTCGCTGTAAAGCGTCTTTTGCAAACAATTCTCCTAATTCTAAGAAATCGGCAACTCTACCTGCTTTTGCTAACTGTTCGTTATATTCTGTAGCAGTTCCTGGTACATTTACGTTTTTCCAAAAATCGTTTCTCAATGCAGAAATCTCTTCGATAGCGTTTTTTAAACCTTCCTCATTTCGAGACATTCCACATTTATCCCACATAATTTTACCTAATTTCTTATGGTAATAATCTACAGAATGAGTACCTTTATTATTGATGAAAAATTCAATTCTTTCTGAAACTTCTTTTTCTGCCGCTTCAAATTCTGGGCTATTCGTAGAGATTTTTCCAGTTCTAATATCGTCGGCTAAATAATCTCCAATTGTATAAGGCAACACAAAATAGCCATCTGCCAAGCCTTGCATTAATGCAGAAGCTCCTAATCTATTGGCGCCGTGCTCAGAGAAGTTTGCTTCACCAATAGCATAACAACCCGGAATCGTGGTCATTAAATTATAATCTACCCAAACACCTCCCATAGTGTAGTGTACAGCAGGATAAATCATCATTGGAGTTTCATACGGATTCTGATCGATGATTTTCTCATACATCTGAAAAAGGTTTCCATATTTTGCTTTCACAATTTCTTGTCCTAATTCTTTAATCTTTGCTGTTGATGGATTCTCTAGATTATGAATCTTCGCTTGCTCTTTTCCATAACGCTCAAAAGAGGAAGCAAAATCTAAATACACCGCTTCACCGGTTGCATTTACTCCATAACCTGCGTCACAACGTTCTTTTGCTGCTCTAGAAGCAACATCACGTGGTACTAAGTTACCAAACGCAGGATAGCGTCTTTCTAAAAAATAATCTCTTTCATCCTGTGTCAAATCCGTAGGTTTTTTACTTCCTTCTCGAATTGCTTTTACATCTTCTAAACTCTTTGGAACCCAAATTCTACCGTCATTTCTTAAAGATTCTGACATCAAGGTTAATTTCGATTGATAATCTCCAGATCTTGGAATACATGTTGGGTGAATTTGTGTATAACAAGGGTTCGCAAAAAACGCGCCTTTTTTATGTACTTTCCAACCTGCTGTTACATTAGATCCCATTGCATTAGTTGATAAAAAATATACATTTCCATATCCTCCAGAAGCGATAACGACTGCATGTGCAGAATGTCTTTCAATTTCACCTGTCACTAAATTACGGGCAATAATTCCTCTAGCCTTTCCGTCGACAATAACAACATCTAACATTTCATGTCGATTGAACATCTCAATCTTTCCACGCGCAATTTGTCGGTTCATTGCAGAATAAGCACCCAATAATAATTGTTGTCCGGTTTGTCCTTTTGCATAAAAAGTTCTAGAAACTAAAACACCCCCAAAAGAACGATTGTCTAACAAACCACCATAATCACGTGCAAAAGGAACTCCTTGTGCAACACATTGATCAATAATATTTGCAGAAACCTCTGCCAAACGATATACGTTTGCCTCACGAGAACGATAATCGCCTCCTTTTACAGTATCATAGAATAAACGAAATGTAGAATCTCCGTCTCCTTGATAATTTTTTGCGGCATTAATTCCTCCTTGAGCAGCAATAGAATGCGCTCTTCTTGGAGAATCTTGATAGGCAAATGATTTCACATTGTAGCCCAACTCTGCCAACGTTGCAGAAGCCGAACCACCGGCCAAACCTGTACCTACAACAATAACATCAATATGACGCTTGTTTGCAGGGTTTACAAGATTGATATGATTTTTATAATCTGTCCATTTATCCTTAATTGGACCTTTTGGTATTTTTGAATCTAAAGCCATAATTATATACGATTAATGCTTAAAGTGATGATAAAGTGCAATAAAAATAAATCCAGCTGGGATGATAATTGAATATACTTTTCCAATAGTTTGTAGTGTTTTCTTTCTTCCTGCAGTGCCTCCCATAGATTGAAATGCCGAGGTAAAACCGTGTGCTAAATGCAATCCTAAAAGAACAAAAGCAACTACATATGCTGCTACTCTTGCAGGGTTTATAAATTTATGAACCAATTCTTCGTGGTAACGAAAACCTTGGATTCCTTCCATGGTTCCAGACCAGTCTCCTTGTATAAATTTTGTATTAATTTCTGGAAACCAAAAATCTATAAAATGTAAACCAATAAAAGCTAGAATTGTAATTCCACTCCAAATCATATTTCTACTCATCCACGTAGAATTTCCAGCACCATTGTTCTTAGCATACGATATTTTTCTTGCGCTAGAGTTTCGTAGCTCTAATACAAAGCCCATGACAAAGTGAAAAACAACGGCAAAAATTAAAACCGGCTGCAACACAAATTGAACTAAAGGATTTGTTCCCATAAAATGAGATACTTCATTGAAGGTCTCTGGACTTAAAACTGATAAAATATTTATTGATAAATGCTGAAGTAGGAAGAACATTAAGAAAAACGCTGAAAGCGCCATAGACACTTTTCTTCCAATTGAAGATTTAAAAAATCCGCTCATTATATAATTAGTTATAAATTTAAACAAATTTACGGCGAAAACGTTTTCCGAACAAATAATAACAAGTGTTTTGTATTCTATTTAGAATTGTTTTAAATAAATTGGTTAAACGATTGAACATAAACAACTATAAGACATTGCCATTTCTAATAAAAAGCCATACTAAGTATTAAACTACGTATTATTGGAGCTTACTAAACATTTATTATTTTTCCACTTTCCTTTTAAAGACCCTTTAGAAATAACTTCATTATTACATGATAAAAGTTTCCACTTTTATAATTTTTAACTTTCCTAATTTATTGCTTTTACAATTTTTAAAATGAGTTCTTTTTTAGACAACTTGCTCTTTCTCGAACTTAATTTTAATCCTTCTTCATTATTAAACAAATCCATTTCAGTTGAAATTTCATCAGGTAAAACTCCATCTTCAAGTTTTCTTTTTCAATACGTTTTATAATTATTTTTTTCATGTGCTTACCCTAAAGAAAGTGAAGCTATTATACCAATTCTTTATTTCAAAGTTGCTATCCAGAATGCATTCCTAAAAGCATGTACTTGTCCGCCAGACGCATCTTTATCTAGCAAATATGTTTTTGCTATAGAATGAAATACTCTATTTGCTTCCATACAAATTTCATACGTTTTTTTTTATTTAAAAGGATGCAAAATAACCCATGCTTTTATAGCACAAGACGATTTTAAAAAAGTTTAAAGTTCGACTGAAAAAATGTTTGTATTGAAAATAATAATACTAAAAAGAATAATGCTTTTTTCATTTAAAAATTGTTAAACTAAAATGACAAATTAACTTTCTTGTTCTGCTCTTTTATCTTTTAGTAAAAAAACAAAACCCAATAATAATAAAACGCTGGAGATTAAGAAAATAAGTGAAGTAATACTAATACATTCTTCTATAGAAACACCCATTTCACTAGTATTGTTAAACAAAAATGGTTGTACAATGCTTAATAAAAAAAAGTGCAAAAGAAAGAACAAAAAGTATAATAATATAAACCCTTCTGTTTCTTGTTATAAGAATTAATTTACAATAAATTTATAGGTTTTATTTCTATTTTTAATTAGATAAGTACCTTTTGAAAAACCTCTTAAAAATATAGATTCTTCTTGCTTATTTATTTCTTTTTTCAATAAAAATTTTCCGTGAACATCAAACACTTCAACCAAACCAATATTTTCTGCTTTAGATTTAATATTTAAAAAATTACTTTTTGTAGGTATTGGATACAAAATAAAACCAATTTTTTGCAAAGAATTCTCTTTTACACTTAAAGAAGCACAGTTTTCATTACCAAAAACTTGAACTTCTTCATAACTGTTCCAACCACTTCCTTCAGAATTTCCATATCCTAAAATCCTAACATATCTTACTTCTGTGTTAGCTGGTAATGGTAAATCTTCAAAACCAACAGTAAAACCTGAACTTGTTAAAACTGCTGTTACATCTGTAAATGTTACATTATCATTAGATGTTGCAATTTTAAAACTTGAAGTTCTTTCATTTCCTTTGTGGAAATAAATTTTTACGCTTGTTACGGTTCTTTTACATTGTAAATCATAAGTTAAATAAGCAGATCCATCTGTTGAGTTTGCAGACCAACGCGTACTTACATCTTTATCTAACGTATTTTGGGGAATATTGTCACCTGCTTGGGTTCCAACTCCAGTAACTGTTATGCCAGAAATTGAAACAGCATCAGTAGCTGGATCAAAAACTCCATCAGATTGTGTAACTGCTATCGTATAACTAAGTGTTCCTCCAGTTTCAGAAATGGTTATTGTAGCAGTTCTTTCTACTCCCGAAGCATTGGCCGTTGCTGTTGAAGTAAGAGTTGCACTATTACTTCCATTTGTTGCGCTTAATGTTAACCAACTCGCATTGTCTGTAATTGTCCAATCTACATTAGAATTGACATCAAAATTAATATCTTCTCCAGAAACAGCAAATCTAATAGCATCTGTAGAAGCACTTAAAGAAGGAGTTTGCGAAGATAAAAACCCAATTTTTTCGCCTACATCTGCAGCAATATATGGAATTTTTGTTCCATTTGATCCAAATTCTTCGGCTCCAGCATCGTAATTTGATGATCTTGTTCCTCCTAAAATATCATTCGTTAAAAAAGAATACGAACCTACTGCAGCGTCTATTGAAACACTTCCATTTGTAATTCTATGAAAATTTCCATCGTCGGTAATATCACTATTTAATAAATTAGTAATATTTCCTTCAGAAATGAATGTTCCAGAAGGTGGTGTAACTATTTGGTATGTATTTATACTTGTATTATACATTATATTATTGGCAACAGTTAAATTTACTGGTTCTTCTGTACCTCCTAGTGAAGTCCCAATTCTTAGAGCATAATCGCAGTTTACAAAAGTATTATTAACTACTTGCGCATTTTTAACTTGGTAATAACCATTTAATGGAGAATCGGTAACACCATTCATTACATTAATTCCTCCTGTAACGCTTGAAAAAGATCCACTAGGTTTAAAAGAATTTATCCCTTCTATATAATTATTATACACTTTGTGTCCTTCACCTATAAGACGAACACCTAGCGTAAAATCATTATTTTCTGCAAAAAAATAATTACCATAGACTTCACAGTTATTTCCATGTCTTAAGGTTAAACCACCGCCATATTTTCTAAACGTATTATTATAATATTTGTTTTGTCCAGATTTATTAGAAATGATCTCTATTTCACCGAAATAATTATAAAAGTAATTATTGTATACTTCAGAAAAAGAATCGCTTAAAGAAGTAGTACTAGTACCAATTCTAATGGCGTCTTGATCGTTATCGCTATTGATATCGTTAATTGGTGTTCTATCCGCAAAATAATTATGGTGAATTTTTAAATAATCTGCATTTGCCAATGATCTGTTATCATTAATAATACTACCTATTCCATATTTACCGATAAATGAATTGTGTGCAATTTCATTATACTGACCATCAACAATATACACCCATTTAAATTTCATGGTTTTTTGAGCCTCTGTTCCATTATATGAATCAATTTTATTATTGATAATCTTACAATTATCACATTGATTTAGTTCAAAAATTGGTTCAATTGTAGAACCACTAACAACTAAATTTGAGGGGTTTTGAAATACCAATCCAGAAACAGTTACATAATTCCCTCTCATATAAACTCTAGAATTACCCGTCATAAAAACTGCTCCTGAGTTTTGAGCAGTAATCGTAATTGGTGAAGAGGAAGTTCCGCTTTTATTAATATTTATAAAAACATTGTTCCAATTTCCATCTGCTAAAATAATTTCTGAACCTGCAGAAGCATTAGAAATTGCTGTTTGTAATTCTGAATTATTATTTACAAGCTGTGCTTTTGTGCTACAAATAAAAAAAATAGCAAAAATTAATAAGAGTACTTTGTATTTCATTTTTAGGGTTTTAAAATTGGTTAACCAATTTTTACATTGTAAATGTACTAAAGAAAATCTAAAAATTTATATAATTTTTTTAATTTGAATTTTTTTTCCGTTAAAAATAATTTCTTTATCTTTTTTTGCACCAAGTAATAAGTTACCTATTGGTGAAGAAACAGAAATAGCATAGTACGTTTTATTTCTGATTATTATTTTTCCCGCAGAAATTGATAGAAAATAGTTTGCAAAGTTTGTTTCAATAATACTTCCTAAATGTGCTATTTCAGAATTTTTAGAACGATCTGTTTTAGCCAAAACTTCTTTCATTTGTCTGATTCCAGAAAGTTGCTGACCTGATTTTTCCATTTCTAACTGTAACATGGCTCTACCAGTTTCATGTTTATCTCCTGCCGAACTTTTTGTTTCAGATTGTAATGCTTTCTGGTTAGACGAAATTATTTCATTAACTGTTTGCAATCGTTTGTTAACAAATGCTTCACATAATTTAAAAAGTTCTTCTTTAAGATTCATTAGTTGTATAAGATTACAAACCCGCCATAATTTCCATGATGAGATTTTGAAATAGAAATGGGTAGTTTTACATTGTTTTTATAAAAATAAGGAATTCCTAAACTGTTCTTTTGAAGTTTCGTTTCAGCAGAGAAAAGAGATAATAATTTATAATCTAAAATCTTATTTTTAGAATTGCTTTTATCAAAATAAAACAATTCTGAAACTATATTAAGCTGCTGTTTTTTGGCAGCAACAGAATGAATGTAATTATCTGATATTATAAATGTTACGTTATATATTTCATTATCAATTTGTACAGTTCCTTCTTGGTTAGAAATTATCTTACATAAAAATTTTTTAGGTGCAAAAAATCGTTTTTTATATTGTTGAACATAGCATTTATATGCCGCTTCTTTCATAGACCAAAACAACCAAACTTGTAAAAAAGGATTCAAAGAATTTATAATGTGTTTTTGTTCCTTTTCTGTAAATTGTTTTTCTAAAAAGCCTTTTCGTTGCCAATTACTTTGAGTTTTAGCCAATTTTAAATCAATAATATCATTGCCTATATTATGCATTCATTTTTGTTTGAATAATAGCAACCGTAGCTTTTACTGACAACATTTTCTCCATAGAATCATTATCTATTTCTATCTTAAATTCATCTTCTACATCTAGAATAATATCTACCAAATTAGCCGAATTTATTTCTAAATCGTTTATAAAATCTGTTTCTTCAGACATGTTTTTAAAACCCTCTTCATTCTGAACATAGGGTTTTACAATGATTGTTAATTTTTTGATTATTTCTTCTTTTTTCATCGTATAATTATACTGTTTTTCGAATCAGATCTCACAGGTTTTTAAAACCTGTGAGATCTCTATTAGGTAAAATACTAATACTTTTTAAAGATAATACAAGCATTTACATCACCAAAACCAAAGCTTGCTTTTGCCAAAAAATGAATGTTTTTTTCAATTAAATTTCTCGGAATTTTATCCAAAGAAATCAATTCAGAAATTTCTGGGTGTATATCTTCACAATTTATATTTGGAAACACAAAACCTTCTTTAATTTGTAGCACAGAAGCTACTGATTCTATTGCTCCAGAAGCTGATAAACAATGTCCTATCATAGATTTTAGAGAATTTATATAAGGGAAATCTGTTCCTTTAATTTTTAACGCTTTTGTCCAATTTTCTATTTCCAAAGAATCTTTAGAAGTTGCTGTTAAATGTCCGTTTATAACATCTATTTCTTTTGCTGAAATATTGGCGTCTAAAATGGCATCAGAGATACATTTCTGAACTGCTTCTGAATTTGGTGCTGTTAAAGTTCCTCCATTTCTTTGTCCTCCAGAATTGATGTTACCGCCTAAAACCTCAGCATAAATAGTTGCTTTTCTTTCTAAAGCACTTTCTAAAGATTCTAAAACTAAAGCTCCTGCTCCACTTCCTGGAACAAAACCAGAAGCAGTTTCACTCATTGGTCTCGATCCTTTTTCTGGTATTTCGTTGTGTTTATAAGTCATTACTCTCATCGCATCAAAGCCTCCCCAAGAATATAAACTGCTATCGCTAGAGCTGCCAACTAACATTCGTTTTGCTTTTCCGTTTTTTATTCTTTCAAAACCTAATAACAGCGCTTCTGTTCCTGTTATACAAGCGGAAGAATTTGTAGTAACTTGGTTTCCAAAACCTAAAATTCCACCCAAATATGCAGAAATTCCACTTGCCATAGTTTGTACGACAGAAGTACTTCCTAAACGTCTTACTTTTTGATCATCAATTTTATAAATAGCTTCTCTAAATTTTTCGATGCCAGAAGTTCCAGTTCCAAAAATTAAACCAGAATCGTAATCTAATTTTGAATTTTCATTTACTGAAAAACCTGCATCTTTCCACGCATCAATTCCTGCTATACAACCATATAAAATTGATGTACTGTTAAAACCTCGTAATTGTAAAGGTGTTAAATATTCAACCTTTTTCTCTTCAGAAATAAACGGAATTCCGCCAATACAACAAGAAAATCCTTTGTCTTTTAAATGTTGATGAAAAGTAATTCCTGATATTCCAGATTTAATTGCTTTTGTAAATGCTGGTAAACCAACTCCATTTGGTGCTACAACTCCTAAACCAGTAATTACAACTCTTTTACTCATATTGTGTTCTTTTTTTGACACGAATTTTACTCTTGTTGTTTCTTAATTTCATTAACTTTTCAGACCATAGGTTTTTAAAACCTGTGAGGTCTTATGCTAATCATAAGGTTTAATCATTCCAGAAATAATTCCTCTACAAACCAATTCGTTTTTAGAATTCATCATTTTTACTTTACACTTTAATTTGTTGAATCTAAAATACTCTTTTTCTGAAATTACGGTTACTTTTTCATTCGGTAAAACTGGTAAAAAGAAATCAACTTCATTGGAAGTTAAGGCAATTTGTGATTTTTTTTCTGATGAATTTTCGTTTTTTAATAAATAAATTCCCAAACAAACAACACCAATTTGTGCCATGGTTTCCGTTAAAATTACACCTGGAGTTACTGGATTATCTTTAAAATGACCTTCATAAAAAAATTCACTTTCTTTAAAAGTGTAGTTTCCTGTAATTCCGTTTTCTGAAACTTCAATAAGTTCGTCAACAAACAAAAAAGGTTTTTTATAAGGAAGCTTTTTTATGATTTCTATTTGATTCATTTTTTTTGCTTTAACCAGACCTCACAGGTTTTCAAAAACCTGTGAGGTCTGGTTACTATCTTTTTACCATTCCAATAATATTCGTTGCGCAGAAAAACCTGGACCAAAACTCAGCATTAAACCTCTTTCTCCTTTTACTGGGTTTCTATCCATAAAACGCTCTAAAACATATAAAACTGTTGCGCTAGACATGTTTCCATACAAGCGTAAAACTTCTTTTGTATCGTTTATATTCTTGCCTAAAACTCCAAATAAGTCTTCTACCGTTTGTACAATTTTTTTTCCTCCTGGATGAAAAATTAAATGATTTACATCATCTATCGTTATGTTATTTTTTTCTAAAAAAGGATGCACAATTGCAGGAAAATGATCGGATATTTTTTTAGGAACTTCCTTATCTAAAATCATTTGCAATCCCGTATTTACTAATTTAAAACCCATCATGTTTGTTGAGTTGTAAAAATGATACATCGCTTCATCTATAATTTTCGGTCCAATATCTTCTTCATAAGAAGATAAAATTACACTCGATGCGCCATCACCAAAAATAGCAGCACTCACAATGTTTGTCATGGAATAATCGTTTAACTGAAATGTTGCCGTTGGAGCTTCCACAGCAACTACTGCGGCTCTTTTATTTGGGTTCGATTTTAAGAAATTCTTTGCATAAATAATTCCAGAAACTCCTGCTGCACAACCCATTTCTGTAACTGGTAAACGTACAATATCTTGTTTCATTTTTAGGGAATTAATCAAATATGCGTCCATAGAAGGAATCATAATTCCTGTGCAACTTACCGTAATTATATAATCGATATCTGTTGCTTTTAAACTTACTTTTTCTAATGACTTTTTGAGTGATTTTTCTGCTAATTTTACAACTTCTCTTGCATAAATATTATTTTTTTCTTCAAAAGTAGTTGCTGTAAAAACTTCTTCTGGATCCATAATTGAGTAACGTTTGTCTACTGCTGCGGCTTCAAAAAGTTTGATTACCTTTCGTTGAAATCGAGAATCTTGATCTTGCATCCAAAGTTTTACAAACGGAATAATATCTTTTGTTTCTCTAGAATATTGTGGCAATTGTTTTGCTACAGATGTTATTTTTACTGCCATTTATTTTTGAATTATCCATTGAAATCGAAAAGCCCATTTCCATGAAATTTGTGGTTTAACATTTACTTTTTGAGACATTATTTCTAAGTCTTTTCTTTTAAAACCTCTTAAAACAGAGATTAATCCGTCGTTAATTATCATTTTATTTTTAATAAAAACAGACAACAACATAAACAAATAATACGCTAATTTATGCCTGTGTAAATCGTTTACAATAATTGCTTTTTGTGTTTGTTTTAATGTGTCTGATAAAAAAGAAACCAATTGCTCTTCTTTAAAATGATGTAAGAATAAAGTCGCTAAAACTATGTCAACCTTTCTGTTTTTAAATTCATCAGAAAAAATATCTTCGGTTTTAAAAGTTAATTCTGGATATTCTGTAGACAATTCATTTGCATATATTATTGCTGTTGGGTTTGCATCAATACCAATCAACTTAAATTTATAATCATGTTTTCTTCCAAACTTAGCTACATCTCGCAAAATATCTCCATGACCACAACCTATATCTACAATCGTTATTTCCGCTTCTTTTGGATGGTTTTTTAAAACTGATTTTAAAGAATTTACAGTTACTAAATTACCACCTAACCAACGATTTATATTTTCTAATTTGTCTAAAGTATCACGCAACAAATCACCACCAATAGAAAAATCGTCCATCAATTCTTCTTTATCTGTTCTGTTTTTTGTGCTGATAAAAAAATCCATTAAAGCTTCATTGGTTTACCATGTGTTTGCTTTATAATTATTGGCAATAAAAAAGGCAACTTTTTTAAAGCTTGAAGTAAAACCGTTGCAATTCTATCTTTTCTGAACAACATTGAAATAAAATGTCCTACTTTTAAACGAAAACCGAACTTCTTATTCCATTGTCTAAGATATTGCTTTTCGAGTTCTTTTCTCGAATCAATTTCTCCATTCTGGTAATTTAGAATGAGTTTAGATGCTAATTGAGCAGATTGAATAGCCATACTCATTCCGTTTCCACAAAGAGGATGAATCATTCCTGCTGCATCTCCAGACATTAAAACATGGTTTTCAACTGGTTTTTTTGTTTTAAAAGAAACCAGACTAATCGTTAATGGTTTTTCAAAAATAGCTTCAGAATTATTAAATATTTCTTTTAAGAATTTATTTTTAAAAACAACTTGTCTTTGAAAATCTTCAATGTTTTTATATTTTTTAAAAGATTAATAATTGGTAATATAACACAAGTTAATTACATTTTTTTCTACTTTAGAGACACCACAATAACCACCTTTAAAATTATGTAGTGCTACCAAATTATTAGGAAAACTTCCTTTAACATGAATTTTCACTCCTAAATATGGCGATGTTTTTTTTATAAAATCTCGTTCCATTTTTACATCTAATAAAGATCTTTTTCCAAAAGCACCAATGGTAATTTTGGTTGTAAAAATTTTATTTTCTTTCGTTTCAACTAAAAAAAGATCTTTTTTAAAATCAATATTTATAACTTGATCTTGTAAAATTGTAACACCATTTTCTTTCGCTTTTTCTGCTAAAACAGCATCTAATTGATAACGAGAAATTCCAAATCCGCCCAAAGGTAGTATTGCAGAAATAACCTTGTTTTTTGTAGTCGATAATTGAAATTCATCAATTTTAACAGCTCCAAAATCAAATGGATTAACCTCTAAAAATTTTAAATAAGGCAATACTTCGTTCGAAATATATTCGCCACAAACTTTGTGTTTTGGATATTCATTTTTTTCAATTAGTAAAACTTTTTTATCATATTTAGACAAATGAATTGCGTTACACAAACCCGCTAAACCTCCACCAATTATAATAACATCAAAAACAATTGTGCTGTCTTTGTTAGAAATATCTGTAAGGAAAGATTCTTTCATTTTAAGTGATTAATTTTCACAATACTTTTTCAAAACAAATACTATTTTCCAATTTTTGGTATTGACCGTAATTCGGAATAATTTTATAATTACATTTCTTATAAAACTTTACTACTTCCACTTGTCTTTTTCCGGTTTCTAAAACACAACTTTTATAACCTAATTCTTTTGCCCAAGTTTCTAATTCTTGCAGTATTTTTTGTGATATTCCTTTTCCTCTTTTTTCTGGTAAAACAAACATTCTTTTTACTTCAACAGCATTAGCATCAAACTTTTTTATTGCTCCACAACCAACTGCTACTTTTACTTGTACTGAATTTATTTCTGTATCAACATAAAGTACAACAACATTTTTTAAAACATCAATATTATTAAACTGATTAAAATTCATGGTCATCTCCATCGGTAATTTTAAGATATGCATCCAACTCTTTTACCAAATCAATAAAGTCTTTATTTTTAGAACTGGTTCTTAGTATATTTATGTTCATGCTTATTTCTTTTTTTTCATTGCGAACAAGGAAGCAATCTCATCATTAAAAGCAGATTACTTCGTAATACTTCCTTGTAATGACGATGCTAAAAATCAAATTTTAATTGTACCCAAACAGGCTCTTTTACTATGGTGTTTAAATTGCCAAAAGACAAACCTAATAAACGGACGGAGTTTGTTAATTTATCTTGAAACAATAATTCTTTTACAACAGGAAAAAACCGCTCTTTAGTTTGCATAAAATCTGCTTTTGTTTTGCTTCTAGTCTGTTGTGTAAAATCTGAATATTTAATTTTTAAGGTAATTGTTTTTCCTTTAGTATCAGACTTTATCATTCTTTTTTCTAGTTCAATGGCAATCTTCTCTAACTTTTCTAACATAAAAATTTCCGAAGAAATGTTTTCAAAAAAAGTGCGTTCCGCTGCAATTGATTTTCGAATTCTATTTGGTTTTACAGGACTATTATGAATTCCGCGAACAATATTGTAATAATGGGTGCCAGATTTTCCGAATAAAAGAACCAATTCTTCTAAAGTTTTTTTCTTTAAATCGTTCCCAACAAAAATCCCCAAATTATACATTTTTGCAGCAGTAACTTTACCTACTCCATAAAATTTATTAACTGGTAATTCTTCTAAAAACTGAATTACCTCATCTGGATGAACCGTTTTTTGTCCATTGGGTTTGTTAATATCTGAGGCTACTTTTGCTATAAATTTATTAATAGAAATTCCTGCGGAAGCTCTTAAACCTGTTTCATCAAAAATACGTTGTCTAATTTCTCTAGCAATATCATTTGCAGACGGGTTTGCTTTCTTATTTTCTGTAATATCTAAATAAGCTTCATCTAAAGAAAGTGGTTCTACCAAGTCTGTATAATCGTAGAAAATTTCTCTAATTTTTGCTGATATTTCTTTGTAACGTGCAAAGTCTGATTTTACAAAAATTAAATGTGGACATTTTTGTCTTGCTAACATTCCGCTCATTGCAGACCTTACACCAAACTTACGCGCTTCATAACTTGCTGCAGAAATAACACCTCTTCTACCTTCACCTCCAACAGCAATTGCTTTTCCTCTTAATTCTGGATTGTCTAATTGCGCTACAGATGCATAATATGCATCCATATCTACATGAATAATTTTTCTAAAAGGAGGTTGTAATTCCATGTTTCGAAAATACAAAATGAGACACGAATTATACGAATTTCTCTAATTATTTAGAAGACAAACAGTTCTATTTACACAAACAAACTCTACACAGTTTGTCATTCCGGAGGAATCTCAAAAAAGGAACTCACTTGATAGGAGACGCTTCTAGCGTGACAAGTTTGTGGAGTTTATACGTATAACAATAATTTACCTCAAAAAAGAAAGGCAAAGTTGAGAAACTTCTTCTAATTCTTTAGACATTTTTTGTTTTTCCCAAGGATGAGAAACATTAAAAACATGGTTGGCGTTTTCAATAATATGATATTCACTTTTAGAATTCCAATGATGTAAATTTTCTGCCTCTTTTATAAGTACTGACGCATCTTTATTTCCATGAATTATTAAATGCGGAATACTTATACTTTCTGTTGCTTTTTGAATATTTAAGCGTTCTTCATGTGCTTTAAAATCTTCATAGAACTGATAAAAATGAGGCATATTTTGTTTAGTTCGTCCATTTAAAACATATTTTACCCCGTCATTTTTCCAGTTTTGTAAATCTCCAATAGTGGAACTTCTTTTACTAAAATCACAAACTCCTGCAAGAGTTATTACTTTTTTCACCCTAACATCTTCATAAGCTTTTAAAAGTACAATACCCCCTCCTCTGCTATGTCCAATTATTGAAATATTATTTAAATCAATTTCATTTATAAAATCAGAATTTGCAGAAATCCAATTAATTACACTTTCTAAGTCATCCAACTCCTTAGTATAATTGTTGTTTCCAAAAGCTTTTAAATCTGGAAAATCAATTGGATTTTCTACAGTACCTCCATTATGAGAAAAATTGAATTTGATAAAGAAAAATCCTGCTTTTGCATATTCTTCTGCCATTAAATTCCAAGCGCCCCAATCTTTAAAACCTTTGTAACCATGGCAAAAAATTACAGTCTTTTTTGGTTGATGTGTTTCTTTATAAAAAACATCTGTTACAATTGGTTTTTCATGTTTTCCTTCAACAGTAATATTTTTAATTATTTTCATTTTTATAAGAGTAACGCCATTAAAGTGGACGGTTCATAAAAGAATAGTAAGATATAAAAAGTATTTACTTTCGCTTTAGCTAACTTTAATAAAACGCACCAACTTATGCAGTGTGCCTATGTCAAATGGTTATTGAAATCAATTAATATTTTATGCTTAATTCCTTTTTTTTAGCATCCATCCTAAATACTCTCTTTTTTTTAGCTAACAATAGTTTTATTATATTATATTGATTGGGAAATCTTTTGAGTAAACACTCATTCTTCAATTCAATATTTTTTATTTCTCCTTGGATATTTATAGAATTTGAATAGCAAATTACTTTAATTAAATGTATACTTTCTACAATTTCAAAATCACTAAAACACAATTCTTTATTGTTAATGAACCAACTTGTATGTTGATTTATATAATTTGATATTGCAGAAGTATTAGGGTTAATTAGTTCTTTTTCTATATCATGTTTAATAAATTTTATTTCCAATTTATATTTATCCTCATATTTAGACAATGTAAAAACAGTCATATTCACATCATGCGCATAAGTGAATTTGCAGAGAAATAATCCCAATATTAATAATAATTTTTTCATATTTTATCTAAAACTTTGATGTGGTGTACCTGAAAAACATCTTGGAATTTGTGGAAAATGTTCGGTGATAACATAATAATAGTCAAATGTTTCTTCTCCAATAGCGGTAGTAATCGTTACTGTATTTGCTACTCCATTACATTCATCTAAATCTCCTAAATTGCTTGTATATTTATAATCTTTAGTATATCTACCATCATATGTACCACACGGAGCTGTAATTCCATCACCAGGTCTTTCCCCTTCTTTAAACCCATAGCTAGGTTGCATTTTTTTTAATTGTCCATTAGTATCTGGTCCGTATAAATATAATATTGGAAAACCATCTGATGCCCAACCAATTTGTATAGGTTTATCAGGAACTACATCTCCGCTACTAATCCCAGAATAAAGTTTATCTGCTAACTCATACATATTTCCATGATAATGTTATCCTGCATTATCATTTGAGTGTGCAGATGAACAATCTAATTTGACTAAATTCTCGCCTAATCCCATATTGTTTGTAGGTTCAAAAACCCAGTCCAAGTTGTATTCATTAGTAGTTTGATCAAGAAAAATAAAAGGCTCACCTGGTCCAGGTGCTATTATAACCCCATTGAGCGCTACGCCAAAGAAAAATTTTGGAGTATTTGTTTCTGATAAAATAGAAGTTTTAACATCAGACAGCGAGGGATTAAAATCCATGCTAAAACTATGATCTACGCCTGCACCAGTAGCTTCTTCTCTCTCGGATTTTACCCAATAATCATGATTTGGTTTAGCATTACAAGTAATGTTTCTTGTTCCTCTTAACCTTGTCTCTACATATACTCCATCTGTAAATCCAGATTTATCACAATCAATTCCTGTGGTACTTAAGGTATAGTCTTTAACACAGTTTTGAGAAATTAAATCTTCTTCTTCTTTACGGGAAGAACACCCTATGATAATAATTGACAAAACTAAAATTGCATAAATTTTTCTCATGATATTAATAATTAAAATATTTGTTACCCTATAACTATAAATTAAGGATAATTGGTTAGTCCAACCTCATAAAATGTATCAATCTTAAAATAATTAGAATGACCAAAGGTGAGTTAAATTTCTTTTACTGTCTTATTTCTAATAATTTAGATGTGAGTTCATTTTTAATGCTTTCATCCTGACTGCTAAGAGGTAATTGGTTTGCGTTGAGTAAGTTTGGGTTTTCCATTGGATTAGCACTTAAATCAAATAGCGCCTCGTTGCCATTATTGAATTTTATGTATTTATGAGTGTTATTTCTAATTGTATAATCAGATTCACTGGCACTTCCTCCAATTTCAGAATATATATATTCTCTAGAATTAATGTTATCACCAGAAAGTAAACTGTAAAAACTTTTGCTATCGTTTAAATTTGTAGTGTTAACACCTGCAATATTTGCAATTGTGATATACAAATCGGTTGCATTTATTAGCGCATCTTCTTGTTCGTTTATTCTACTTACTCCATGTCCAGAAATATACATAGGCACATTAATTCCTCCTTTATAAACGGTTCCTTTTGTACGTCTACTATTAAACTCTTGAGCAACTGCATTTGGAGTACCATTGTCTCCTATAAAAATGACAATAGTATTGTCTTTTTCTTCTTGAGACATCGAATTTAATAATCGTCCTATTTCTGTATCCATTGCTTCTATCATGGCCATATAGTAAGGTAATGGGTTTGCGTTTATACTTGCTTGGTCTGTTGGTAAAGCACCTTGATGATGTAAGCTTTCTGGAGGGAAATGAAATGGTGTATGTGGAGCATTATAAGCCAGCCATAAAAACCATGGAGAGGTTTGTTCTTTTATCCAATCTATGGATAAATCTGTAAATTTTGTTGTTGTATATTCTTGTGAATTAATTGTTTCTCCATTTTGGGTAAAACCCCAATTAGTGTATGAGGCTACACCTCCCCCTAGGGAACCTGCATAATAATCTACTCCCATTTCTGTTGGATGATTAGCATCATTAGATAAGTGCCATTTTCCAATAACCGCATTACTATATGAGGTGTTATTAGATATATATTTTTGTAATGACATTTCTGAAGTAGCTAAATGATCTCCAACCTTAGTTACATTAGTTCTAAATCCATATTTTCCTGTTATTATACTTGCTCTGGTAGGTGTGCAAGCTGGGTTTACCCAAAAATTGTTAAACAGAATTCCATTGTTTATTATATTATTAATAGTTGGCATATATGGCTTGGTAGCTCCAATAGAATAACCAGTCGCTGCATCTAATCCCATATCATCTGCTATTATCAAAAGTATATTTGGTTTTTGATTTGTTGTAGTAATAATCTCTTCATCTTTAGAACAAGCGCTAAATATAAGTAGCAATACAAAAAACACTATTTTATTCATAGGTTTGAGGTTTAGCAGTTTAGACTGTAAATTTAACATCTGGTTTAATTTACCTGCATAAAATTTTTAGAGGTTGTGTAACATTTTTATTTTTTTTTGGTTTAAAACTTAATGAACTAGGAAATCTAATTTCAGTTTTATTAACTAAACAATCTTTTTTAATTTTCCTGTTTTTTGCTGAATTTAATGTTTTTTGTTGAATTACTATTTAATGAAGAAGAAAAACAATGTGTGCCTTTTTGGGCACTCTGTTTTGTATGGAGATGGTTTTTTTCAACTTATAAATAACGTTGCGTGTATGTTTAGTGCGGAAATAGAAAGTCAGAAGACTTTCAGTTAAGCACGAGGCAAAGCATTTTGTTTGCCTTTATCTTGTTTAATCAAAAGTCAAATCAAAATGATTTGACGGACTTAGTAAAAACACACAAAACTTTGA
This sequence comes from Polaribacter sp., assembly GCA_028343155.1. Lineage (GTDB taxonomy): Bacteria > Bacteroidota > Bacteroidia > Flavobacteriales > Flavobacteriaceae > Polaribacter. The sequence goes on along the minus strand of JAOLXX010000008.1, from coordinate 16,993 downwards.
ATTAAAAACCAAACCCCGCATTAAATATACACATCTTTGTTGGCTATTGCCTATTTTAGTCTATTTTCAATATCCATTCTTTGATGAAGAATACGGATAATTTCGACTATTTTATTCTTTTTGTCTACTTTATAAAATATAAAATGAAGCTTGACTTTAGTCCTTAAATACCCTTTTCTTATATAGCTAAAGTCTTTTCCACTTTCAGGTTTGACAGCTATATATTCAATTTCCTCAATAATCTGGTTTATATATCTATCAGCTTGTTCAATTGACCAAGTTTCAAATGTATTTGCCCATATTTTTTCAAGGTCTTTCCCTGCTTCAATACTTATTTTATAATTCGCCACTAGAATACTTATTATGCATTGAAGTTATAAATTCCTTCTTATTAAAGTTTTCGATAAATCCTGAGTTTTCTCCTTTTTTTAGTTCTTTAATTAATTCTATTTTCTTGTTTTCCTCTTGTTCAAATAATCTCAAAGCCGACCTAACAACTTCACTTGCTGATGAAAACCTTCCAGTTGTGATTTGTTCACTTATAAACTCATTAAAGTAATCTCCTAATAAAATTGATGTGTTTTTTGCCATAATTCTATGATTTGTTGCAAATATACCAATTCCTGGTATTAACTGCAAATATTGGGTTGTAGCTAATATCAATAATAAAAATAAATTTATTTTATTGGTTCCGTTTACTGTTTTCTACTGAATTATTTCTGCTAACTTACCACAAAAAAGGAACAAACTAGGATTCCTTCCTTTAAAAAAGAAGTTTTAAAATTGATATAATTGCTAACAAACCAGTTAAAACCGATAAAATTAAATTGATGTCTTTTGTTAATTTCCCTGTTTTTTGCTGAATTTTTTTTGCGAATTTCCCATATAAAAAAAGAATATAAAATGTGCCTATTACAGATCCTAAAACAAAAAAGAGAACAGGAATAACATCAAAACTAAATTGATGAAAGGTATCTAACAATATTACAATTCCTGAGAAAAACGGAATTGCAAACATGTTTAAAAAAGAGAGTGTAATTCCAGATAAAAAAGCATTTTCTCTTTTGTTTCTTTTTGCTTCTACTTCAATTTTTCCTTTTTTAGATTCTCTATAAAAATAATAAGACAACAAAATGAATATAAAAATACCTGCTTTTTCTAAGGTTTCTAAAATAGTAGGATTATTTGCAATATATTTAGTTAAAACAACGGCAATATAAGCTTGCGGAATTACTAGAAGAGAAACTCCTAATGCATATTTATTTACAGCCGTTTTTCCTTTTTCTAAACTAATTTTTAAGGCAGTCATGTTTAACATACTTGGGGTTATAGAACCCACAAATGAAAAGAAAAATCCGAAGAAAAAAAGAGATATTAAAATCATCAAAAATAATATTGGTAAAGATTCCTTTTTAAAACAAATTGTACAAAAAAACGTATCAAAAAAATTGATACGTTTCTTGTATTTTTAAACCTTTTTTTAAATAACACCTTGTGCTAACATCGCATCTGCAACTTTTACAAAACCAGCAATATTTGCTCCTCTAATATAATCTATGGTTCCGTCTTCATTTTCTCCATACTTTACACAAGAATCATGAATATCTTCCATAATATCTTTTAACTTTTCGTCTACTTCTTCTCTAGACCAAGATATTCTTAAAGAATTCTGACTCATTTCTAAACCAGATGTAGCAACTCCACCAGCATTAGATGCTTTTCCTGGAGCAAATAAAATATTTCCTTTATGAAATTCAATAATTGCTTCTGGCGTGGAAGGCATATTTGCACCTTCAGAAACACACATACAACCATTTTTAACTAGAAGTTTTGCTTCATCTCCATTTAACTCATTTTGAGTTGCACATGGCAAAGCAATATCACATTTTACAGACCAAGGTCTTTCTCCTGCAATAAATTTAGCGTTTGGGTATTTCTTAATATATTCACTAATTCTTCCTCTTTTTTCATTTTTAATAAACATTACATGTTTCAACTTTTCTGTATCTATACCTTCTTCATCTAAAATATATCCTCCAGAATCTGATAAGGTTAGTACTGTTGCGCCTAATTCCAATGCTTTTTCAGCAGCAAATTGTGCTACGTTTCCAGCACCAGAAATAACCACTTTTTTTCTATCAAAAGAATCGTTATTTATTTTTAACATATTCTGAGCAAAATACACATTTCCATAACCAGTTGCTTCTGGTCTAATTAAAGATCCTCCCCAAGAAGCTCCTTTACCCGTTAAAACACCAGTAAATTCGTTGTTTAATTTCTTGTACATTCCAAACATAAAACCAATTTCTCTACCTCCAACGCCAATATCTCCAGCAGGAACATCTGTATTTGGACCAATATGTCTAAATAATTCACTCATAAAAGCGTGACAAAAACGCATAATTTCATTGTTAGATTTTCCTTTGGGATCAAAATCAGAACCTCCTTTTCCTCCGCCCATTGGCAAAGTTGTTAAAGAGTTTTTAAATACTTGTTCAAAAGCTAAAAACTTTAAAATACTTGCATTTACTGTTGGGTGAAAACGCAAACCTCCTTTATAAGGTCCAATGGCAGAATTCATTTGAATTCTATAACCTCTATTTACTTGAATTTCTCCATCATCATCTACCCAAGAAACACGAAAAGAAATTAATCTTTCAGGCTCTATCATTCTTAATAAGATATTTTTTCCTTGATAAATCTCATGATTTACAATATAAGGAATTACAGTTTCTGCAACTTCCTTTACAGCTTGTAAAAATTCTGGCTCATGGTTATTTCTCTTTCTAACCAAGTCCATGAATCCATCAATTTTAGATTTGATATTTTTATCCATGCTTTTTATAAAATTAATAAAAACTTAACTTAGTAAAGATAAGTGATTTTTAATGTTACAAAATTAAAATTGTAAAAACAATTATCTTAAAAACAGCTATTTCAATCGATTTCGATTACTGTTTTGGTTTTCTTAATAAATACAATCTAAAACTCTTTAAAAAAGATTAAATTTGCAGCTTAATTATCCATAAAATGTTAGATAAAGTAAAAGAACTGATTGGTGATGTAAAGGCTTTTAAAGCTACAACCAAAGATGAAGTTGAAACTTTTAGAATAAAATACTTAGGAAGCAAAGGTTTGCTAAAAGATTTATTTGCCGAATTTAAGAATGTTGATGCATCTTTAAAGAAAGATTTGGGTCAGGCATTAAATAACTTACGTAATTCTGCTTCATTAAAAGTACAAGAATTAAACGACTCTATAGAAGGTGCTACAAGTCAGAAATCTTTTTATGGAGATTTAACACGTCCTTCAGAGCCAATTAACCTAGGCTCTCGTCATCCAATTTCATTGGTTAAAAATCAAATTATTGAAGTTTTTAATAGAATTGGTTTTACTGTTTCTGAAGGTCCAGAAATTGAAGATGATTGGCATAATTTTACTGCATTAAACTTGCCAGAATATCATCCTGCAAGAGACATGCAAGATACTTTCTTTATTGAGCAAGATCCAGATATTTTATTAAGAACACATACTTCCTCTGTACAAGTACGTTATATGGAAGAGAACCAACCTCCAATAAGAACAATTTCTCCAGGAAGGGTTTTTAGAAATGAAGATATCTCTGCTAGAGCGCATTGTATTTTTCATCAGGTAGAAGGTTTATATATAGATACCGATGTTTCTTTTGCCGATTTAAAACAAACACTTTTATACTTTACAAAAGAGATGTTTGGAAAATCTAAAATCCGTTTAAGACCTTCTTATTTTCCTTTTACAGAGCCAAGTGCTGAGGTAGATATTTATTGGGGATTAGAAACTGAAACCGATTATAGAATTACAAAAGGTACAGGTTGGTTAGAAATTATGGGTTGTGGTATGGTAGATCCTAATGTGTTGAAAAACGCAAATATAGATCCAACTAAATATTCTGGATACGCTTTTGGAATGGGAATAGAACGAATTGCCATGTTGTTATATCAAATACCAGATATTAGAATGTTTTATGAAAACGACAAGCGTTTCTTAGAGCAGTTTAAGAGTGTGATCTAATGAGCCCATCCTAACCCTCCCAAAGGGAAGGAACTAGCTACTTTATGAAAAGTTTAGCAAAGAATTATTTTAAAAAATAGATTGCCAATATAACTCAAAAAAATATTAAAAAATTTCTCCCCTTTGGGGGAAAGGGGTTTATGAAAAAAGACATACAAATACCAGATGTAACAGGTGTTGAAATGGCTGTCGTATATGAGTTTAACGACATTTATAACACCAATGATTGGAATGTTTATATTATCAATAATAAAAACGTTGCTTTAGAAATGGTGGTTATTGTTTCTCAAGGTTTTTCTGAAACCAAAACCACTTCTTTATTACGTAAAAAAGTAGATCTACTTCCAGCAAATTCTTTTGCAAAAATAGAATTTATACAACCCGAATTATTCAAGTTAAACAATCGTTTTCAAGTTACTTTTTTTGAAGGAAATACGTTGTTTGAAAAAACATTTCTTTTTAAAGAAAATACTATTAAAGAAGGTGCTTTACGTATGATTCCTGAATTAAAGAAGCGTGGTATTTTGGCTGATTAGAATGCGGTCTAATTTATAATAATATCTTCCATAAAAGTGCTTGCTTAAAATAGAAAACAGTATTGTTGTTTTCTATTGCTTATATTTGGGTTTTAGCCAATTAAAATCAACGAAACTTATAGAAACATTCCTGTTTTAATTGAACTTGAAAATTATATCAAGCAGATTAGAAAGATTTTAACAATTATAAATTAACAATTAATGTTTAGATTATCGAAACCAAATATTACTCTTTTACATGTTCTATCTATATTAATTTTAATTTGCTCCTGCTCTTCTAAAAATAATGATTATATCGTTAATGTATATCAAACTTCACAATCTGGAGACAACCTCAAATTAGTATCAAAAAACCAAAAGACACAAACAGAAAACAAAAAAGTTAGTTTGCTGATTAATCCTGACCAAAAATTTCAAGAATATATTGGTTTTGGAGCTTCTTTTACAGAATCTTCCGCATGGAACTTGGCAACTATTCCAGAAACACTTCGTAAAGAAGTATTAACACGTCTTTTTAGTCCAACCGAAGGTGCTGGGTTTTCGCTTACTCGTACACACATCAATAGCAGCGATTATTCGAATAATCATTACACTTATATTAAATCTGGTGATACAAATCTTTCTACCTTCAGTATAAATGAAGACATGAAAGGTTTTACTGGTCAAGAAAATGATCAGGTAAAAGGTATTGAATTGGTAAAACCAGATTATGACATCATACCAATGATACAAGAAGCTCAAAGTATTAAAGGTGCCGATTTTAAAATAATTGCCTCACCTTGGAGTCCACCTTCATGGATGAAAACAGGAGAAACTTCAAAAATGACTAACGGTACTTTACAGCCGAAATACTACGGACTTTGGGCAAAATATCTTTCAAAATTTGTAAGTGCTTATGCTGAACAAGGAATAGATCTTTGGGGAATTACTCCACAGAATGAACCACTACATGCACATGATGCTCGTTGGGATAGCAATGGCTTTACTCCAGAACAAGGTCGCAACTTTTTAAAGGATTACTTAGGACCTCAACTTGTTAAAGATGGACACCTAAATCTTAATGATTTAGATGCTGGATTGCGTGTACTGATTTATGATCATAATAAAGCTACAATGAACAATTATGTTTCCGCTACTTACAACGATCCAGAAGCAGCTAAATACGCTTGGGGAACAGCTTTTCATTGGTATGCTAATTCTGAACTTGAAGAAAATAATTGGCATGCAGAAGCACTAGATACTTTGAGAACAACCTGGCCGAATAAAGGAATGATTCACACCGAATCTAGCATTGATATTGATGCTAAAGATCCAATAGGTCAATATTGGAGAGAAAGCACTGATTATGCCGGTACTTTTGTACCTTTCGATACGTATGCTTACGACATAATCAAAGACCTGAATCACGGAACGCAAGGATACATCGAATGGTGTATAATTCTGAGTAATAATGGTCAACCAAATCCATACGATAACTTTAATAGTGCACCAGTGCTAATTAACCCCGTTACAGACGAAGTAATTTATACACCTCTCTATTATTTATTAAGCCACTTTAGTAAGTTTATAAGACCCGGAGCACATAGAATAGCGTTGATTGGTAAAGAACTGGAAGGTCTTGTATACACAGCAGCAAAAAACACCGATGGATCTATTGTAGTAGTTGTTTTTAATAAAACTACAGAACCTCTTGAACTAAAGCTTACTCTAAAATCTAACACTCATAAAATACAAATTGAACCAAGGGCTCTTCAAACAATTAATTTTCAAAATAATTAGTTCGATTAAAAAATTTGGTTCATGTTAAATTTGTAATAAATGTTGCAAGTAACGGAGTCTAGACAGGTTTTCTGTTTAAATTATATTAACTAACTTCACTTCGTTAAACAAGAACTTTTCGTACACAAAACCTTAGACACAATTAGAAAAAGATCCTATGACAAACACAGAATTAATAGAAAAATTTTACACTTCATTTACTAAAGGAAACGCAAAGGGAATGACAGCAATGTTATCATGAGAACGTTGTGTTTCAAGATCCTGTTTTTGGAACCTTAAAAGGGGACCGAGCTTTTAAAATGTGGCAAATGTTGTTATCAGGAAAAACTGAACCTGCTAAAATCAATTTCAATAATGTTGAAGCAAATATTGAAAACGGAAGTGCAAACTGGACAGCAGCATATCATTATGGAGAAAAAAAGAGAAAAGTAATCAATAACGTTCAAGCAAGTTTTAAATTCAAAGACGGTAAAATTATTGAACATAAAGACTCTTTTAATCTATGGAAATAGACACAACAAACGCTTGGTTCAACTGGGTATTTATTAGGATGGACGCCTTTTATGAAAAATAAAATTCAGAAGATGACAAACAATAAACTAGACACTTTCATTGGTAAAAAATAAACCGAGTATAAAATCTTTCAAAAAATGTCGCATAAAATATTAAAAGAAGTCTGCTGGGGAATTATTGGCGTAGGCGATGTCTGTGAAACTAAAAGTGCACAGCCACTAATAAAAACTACCAACTCAAGCGTAAAAGCTGTAATGAGAAGAAATGCTGATAAAGCAAAGGATTTTGCCGAACGACATGGTGTTGAAAAATGGTATGATAATGCAGATGATTTACTAAACGATCCGGAAATAAATGCAATTTACATTGCAACGCCACCTAGCACGCATGCTGAATACACCATAAAGGCAGCAGCTGTTGGCAAACCCGTTTATGTAGAAAAACCCATGGCACGATCGCATGAAGAATGTCTGTCTATCATAGCAGCATGTAAAAAGACAAATGTTCCTTTATATGTGGCTTTTTATCGCAGAACACTGCCAAATATTCTTAAAGTAAAGGAGTTGATTGATAATGGTGCCATTGGAGATATTAGAAGTATCGATATTAGTGTACAAATGACTATAGAAAATGATATTGTAGGTACTCATCACATTCCTAATAATTGGCGAGTGGATCCTGAAGTTGCTGGTGGTGGTTATTTTTACGACTTAGCTTCACATCAATTAGATGCACTCGATTTCATTTTTGGGCCTATCACTGAGGCAAAAGGGTTTTCTGAAAATCAGTCCAAAAATTATAAAGCAGATGATATTACTCTAGGTGTTTTCAAATTTAAAAACGGAATTATAGGTAAAGGCTTGTGGGCTTTTAATACAAGTAAAGCTTCACAATATGAAATGACAACCATCATTGGTAGTAAAGGACAAATATCTTTTCCTTTTTGGGGAGATCATCATGTTACTTTAGAAATAGAAAATGAACCTGTTCAAAAATTTGAATTTGAAGTTCCTGAATACATCCAAGAGCTATTGATTCAAGGCATTGTAGATGAACTTCAAGGAAAAGGGACTTGTGTTAGTACTGGTGTCTCTGGAACTAGAACGAGTTGGGTACTAGATGAAATTACAAAGGGAATATAATGGTTGTTAAATAGTTTCTGGTAACGAGTTATATAAATGTTTTTTTGATGATGTGTATCAAACTATGAGAATGGGCAAGGAATATCCCTTAACTGAAGTACAAATAATAACACAATTGGAAATATTAGAGTAATAGAATTTCTTGCTATCTAAGAAAAAAGAACTGTCTTCTTTTATTTAATCAGAAAGAATATAAGATATACTTTACAAAACTTTTATTTAAAAAAACACTTTATGCTGTAACTCATCACCCAAAAAACCCAATCAACAAATACAAAATAGTAGTAACAACTCCTCCAATTAACGCATAAGGCAATTGTGTTTTTACATGATCTATATGATCACTAGCAGAAGCCATAGAAGATATTATAGAAGTGTCTGAAATGGGCGAACAATGATCTCCAAAAACTCCTCCTCCTAGAGTTGCAGCAACCACAATTGTTAAGTCGGCACCATGAATATTTGCCATCGGAATTGAAATTGCCAACATAATAGCAAAAGTTCCCCAAGATGTTCCTGTAGAAAATGCAATAAAAGAACTGATAATAAATACAACCGCCGGTAATAACTCTGGAGATAACCAACTTTTAGTAACATTGGCAACATAGATTCCTGTTTCTAGTTCTTTACAAGCATCACCAATAGCAAAAGCCAACAACATTAATAAGGCTAAAGGCATTAATTCGCTAATTCCTTTTAAGGTTAGGTTTACAGCTTCTTTTGGCTTTAAAATTCCTTGAATAAAATACATGGTAATGGCAACCAAAATTGCAGTAATTACAGCGTATAATACAGATGATGAACCAGAACCTTCACCTATTGCTTGTGAAATATGATTCCAAAAAGAACTTGGTTCTTTAACAGCGTTCCAACCTGTGTAAATTAAATATATTGGCATCATTAGAACCATAACTAATAACGGAACAACCATATTATAGGCTTTGGCTTGGATTCCTTCTTTGGGAGGATATGAGGTAATCTCGTCAGAAATAATGGGTTTCGAATTCGGATTCATTAACTCGCCTGTTTCTTTGGTTCTTTGCTCTGCTTTTTTCATTGGACCAAAATCCTTTTTTGAGATAATGACGAATAACAAAGTTCCAATTGCCAACCATGGATAGAAATTATATACAATAGAATCTATCATTAAAGAAAAAGGTTTTTCAATTCCTTGCGTTAATAAAAGCCCCATAATAAAAGCGCCCCAAGCATTAAAGGGAATTAATATGGATGATGGTGCAGAACTAGAGTCTGCAATATATGCGAGTTTTTCTCTTGGTATTTTTAGTTTATCAAAAATTGGTCTGTATAAAGTTCCAACAGTTAAAGAACTAATACTGGTTTCAACAAACAATAGCAAACCTGTAATTGTTGCTAAAATTTGAACCATTACTCTGCTATAACTTGATTCTTTGTTTTCTAGTTTTACCAATTTTTTATTAATGATATTGATAAAACCTTCAACTCCTTTTGAATATTGAATAAAAATTAGCAGAGCGCCAACTAAAGCACTAAACATAATGGTTCTTGTATTTCCTGTGGATTTAAAAACATTTACCATTCCTTCAATCATGGCAATGGTTCCATCTAAAGGATTCCATCCTTTAATAATTAACCAAGAAAACCATATTCCAAAAAGTAGTGCAATATAAACTTGCTTTGTTCTTAAAGCTAAAATGATGGCAATAACTGGTGGAATTACCGATAAGAAACCATAGTCCATAAAAAGGGTTTTTATTTTCGTTAAAGATAATTAATTATAGCATTTTTTTTATGATTCTTTATTTTGAAAAAACAATATTAGTGAAGTCCTTATGCTAATAATAATAACTAGAAATAAATACGTTATTTTTATACTAATTGAAATTGAAAAAAGTATCAATAAGGGAGTAACAAGAAAATCTCTATAATTTTCTTGCCCTTTTTAAGTCTTTGGAAATTTGAAAGTAAATTCATAAAAGTATCGGGGTTACGTTTCTTTTTCGTTCGCTTCAATTTCTTTCGTTAAATCCAACTCTCTTAGGGTTGGGTTTAAAGCGCCTGTTGCAATAACAGTAATTAAGGTCATCGTTCCTCCAAAAACAACAGCAAATACAGGTCCAACTATTTTTGCTGCTAAACCGCTTTCAAAAGCACCGAGTTCGTTTGATGAACCAACAAACATGGAATTTACCGAAGAAACCCTTCCTCGCATTTCATCGGGTGTTTTTAATTGTAGAATCGTTTGCCGAATAACCATCGATATTCCATCTGCAGCACCACTTAAGAAAAGGGCTAAAATACTTACCCAAAAAATAGATGAGAGGCCAAAAGCAATAATACTTAGTCCAAAAATAAAGACCGAAATTAACATTTTTTTACCTGTATTTTTATTAATTGGAATATACGTGGTAATCAACATAGTAAGAATGCTCCCCATAGAAATAGAAGCGTTTAAAACACCAAAACCTTCTGGACCTACCTTTAAAACATCTTGAGCAAAAACGGACAAAATAGCAACGGTTCCACCAAACAAAACGGCAATCATATCTAGGGTTAACGCCCCTAAAATTGCTTTGTTTTTAAAAACAAATTGTATTCCTGCCTTTAAACTTTTACCTATAGGCTCACCAATTTTTTTATTTAATATGGGCTTCTTTTTTATTTGAAAAAGAACAATAAGTGACAGTATTACTAAAATAAATACAAGACATAAGGTTTTATCAACACCAATCCAGCTTATAAAAAAACCGCCAAATAAAGCACCTGAAACTGCCGCGGCTTTCCAAGTACTTGTATTCCAAGTTGCGGCATTGTGGTATATTTTTTTCGGCACTATTAATGCGACTAAAGAGAAAATTGTTGGTCCAAAAAAAGACCGCAAAAACCCTCCAAAAAAAACTAGCCCGTAAATTGAGTATAAAATTGAATTTGTAGACCAATGGCCCACAAAGCGGTTTGAAGTTAATAAAAACAACCCTAAACTAATGAATGAAAATGCGGTTGTACAAACAGCCAATAAGTTTCTTTTCTCTTTTTGATCTACGATGTGACCGGCAAATAAGGCCATAGAAAAAGCTGGAATAATTTCCATTAAACCAATTATTCCTAGAGATAAAGGGTCTTTTGTAATAGAATATACTTGCCATTCTATAACAATAAATTGCATAGACCACCCAAAAACAAGCAAAAACCGAACGAACAAAAAGAAGTTAAATTCTTTTATTCTCAGGGCCGCATAGGGATCTTGTCTCTTCATTTTTTAGCGTAATTTCATGTCCATTAAAATAGCAAATGTCTGGTTTATGTCTGCCTCTTTAACGACAATCGTCATTTCATTTGTTGTAGAAATAATTTCTTGCAAAGAAATGTCTGCCCAAGCTAATTGTTTTAAAATAAAATAATAAATACCCGAATGTTCTAAGTTTTCTTTTGGTAATTTTATAGTGATAGAAGCCAATTCTAACATGCTATTTGTTAGCGTTTCTTGCTCAAAAATTTCTTTGACAAAAGGCTGTAAGTTTTTACTTGTAACAATATTGGTTTCAAAAATACCCTGTGAAACAGTTAAAAAATAGTCAGAATTTTCTGAAGATTTAGTTAGAATTTTTGCAATTTCTCTTAATAAAGAAGGGGTGTTTTTAAAAGTAAAATCACACAGGTCAGAGCGAACAATAACATCACCTAAATTTAAAGCTAATTTTTTTATGTTCTTTCGAATGCGCAATTCGCTTGCAGGAGAAAGCCTATTAATTGCCATCATAACAGCGCCAACTTTGACACCTTTCTTTAAAACTGCCGAAACCTCTGGTAAAATAATTCTTGCCAAAGAAGAAACGTTTATTAATTTTTCATTTAAAGCTTCTTCAATAAAAGGTGTTTTTCTAATTGTGCTTTCTACAACCTGCTGTATTGTTTTCATGACCAGTGTTTAGTACTCATTAACAATGTTCAAAATTAAACAATTAATCTAACTTATCTGTTAGCTTTTTAAATTCTTTTTTAGGGTTTTTATTTCCATATAAAACATTATAAACAGCATCTATAATTGGTGTTTTTGCTTGGCTTACTTCTTTCATTTTAAAGGCACTTTTAGTGGCATAATACCCTTCTGCAATCATGCTCATTTCATGTTGAGCAGATTTTACAGTATACCCTTTACCAATCATGTTTCCGAACATTCTATTTCTACTGAAAGTAGAGTATCCTGTAACTAACAAATCTCCCAAATAAGCAGAATTGTTTATGTTCCGTTTCATTTTATGAACCTTTTTAATAAAGCGTTTCATTTCTCGAATTCCATTACTCATTAAAACAGCTTGAAAGTTATCACCATACCCCAACCCATGGGCGATTCCTGCAGCAACTGCATAAATATTCTTTAACATCGCGGCATATTCAGTGCCAATAATATCGTCAGAAACCTTCGTTTTTATGTACCAACTTTTTAAAGAATTTCCAATAAACACTGCTTTCTCTTCGTCCTGACAAGCAATTGTTAAATACGATAATCGTTCCATGGCCACCTCTTCTGCATGACAAGGTCCCGTAATTACGCCAATATTTTCTAATGGAATGTTGTGTTCTTGATTAAAGTGTTCGCCAATAATTAAACCCGTTTCTGGTACAATTCCTTTAATTGCCGAAAAAATAATTTTACCTTCTAATGAACTGATTAACTTTTTTAATTCAGTCATTAAAAAAGCGGAAGGAATTACAAAAATTAGCACGTCATAATTTTCAACGGTATAATTAATGTCAGAGGTTAGGTCTAATTTTTTTGCGTCTAGTTGTGCAGAAGGCAAGTATTTTGGGTTATGATCATTTTCTTTAATGTGTTCAATTGCTTGTTCATTTCTCATGTACCAGCCAATTGTATCAGTGTTTTCAGTCAACATTTTTACAATAGCAGTTGCCCAACTTCCCCCTCCTAAGACCGCTATTTTTTTCTGATCACTCATTATTTGTTCCTTTTAGACCTCAAAAATAATAAAACTATTAACTTATAAGGAATCCTTAGAGGTTTTATTATCTTTGTCTAGGATCTTATCTCATTAAAAATGAACATACAAATCATAAATAAATCGAAACACACTACACCTCATTACGAAACAAATGGTGCTGCTGGAATGGATTTAAGAGCAAATATTGAAGGAACTGTTACCTTAAAACCACTTGAAAGAGCGATTATAAAAACGGGTTTATTTATTGCACTCCCTGTTGGTTTTGAAGCACAAGTTAGGCCAAGAAGTGGTTTGGCCGCAAAAAAAGGGATTACCGTTTTAAACTCTCCCGGAACTGTAGATGCGGATTATAGAGGAGAAATTGGCGTGATCTTAGTCAATTTGTCCAATGATAATTTTGTCGTGAATGATGGAGAAAGAATTGCACAACTTATTATTGGAAAACACGAACGTGTAAGTTGGCAAGAAGTTGAAATTTTAAGTGAAACGGAACGTGGTGCTGGTGGTTTTGGAAGTACTGGGCTATAAGTTTCCTAAAGACACGCCCTCTTTGAGCAATAAGAAAAACTCTAAAAAAAGGATTAAAAACAAAAAAACGCCATAGAATGATTTTTCTAGGCGATTTTAAAATACGTTTAAGAGAGTTCCTTAAGGTTATTCTTGGTTTTCAATAGCCTCTTTTATTTTCCCTTCTAATTCTTCTGCTAAATCAGGATTGTCTTTGATTAATCCTTTTACAGCGTCTCTTCCTTGACCTAATTTTGTCTCACCATAGCTAAACCAAGAACCGCTTTTCTTCACAATCCCTAATTCAACACCAATGTCTAAAATTTCGCCCACTTTAGAAATACCCATTCCATACATAATATCAAACTCTGCAATTTGAAAAGGAGGAGCTACTTTATTTTTTACAACCTTAACCTTAGTACTGTTTCCAATAACCTTATCGCCGTCTTTAATTTGTGTTCTTCTTCTAATGTCTAAACGAACAGATGCATAGAACTTTAATGCATTTCCTCCCGTTGTCGTCTCTGGGTTACCAAACATCACCCCAATTTTTTCTCTTAATTGATTAATGAAAATTACAGTACATTTTGTTTTGGAAATTGTACCTGTTAATTTACGTAATGCTTGAGACATTAAACGAGCATGAAGACCCATTTTTGAATCCCCCATTTCACCTTCAATTTCAGATTTTGGCGTCAAGGCTGCAACAGAATCTATTACAACGATGTCAATTGCTCCAGAACTAATTAAGTTATCTGCAATTTCTAAAGCTTGCTCTCCATAATCGGGTTGAGAAATAATTAAATTATCTATATCTACACCTAAGTTTTCTGCATAAAATTTATCAAAAGCGTGTTCTGCATCAATAAACGCAGCAATCCCTCCTGCTTTTTGTGCTTCTGCAATTGCATGTATGGTTAGTGTTGTTTTTCCAGAAGATTCTGGTCCATAAATTTCAATTACCCTACCTCTTGGATAACCGCCAACACCCAGGGCTAAGTCTAGACCCAAAGAACCTGTTGAAATTGCGTCTACCTCTTCAGTAACGACATCACCCAATTTCATTACAGCTCCTTTTCCGTATGTTTTATCTAACTTATCTAATGTAAGTTGTAATGCTTTTAGTTTTGCTGTTTTTTCTTTATCAGTAGCCATAAATTTTGCTTTTTTTTATCTTTAATAAGTTGGACAAGTTACAAAAAACTAAGATTAATTTCCTAACAAATTACTTTCAAATTTATAGTATTTTTACACAAAGCGTACAATCAATGAGTTCAAAAACATTTTTAAAAAATAAAGACTGTAAAGTTGTTATTGAAAAAGGAGAATTAATTAGTTTTCAAAAAGACTATAAAGAATATATACACCAAAAAGGAAATAAAGGTTGGCGTAATTCTGATGATGAAATGTTTCCTGTAATTGGTCCAACTACTAAAAATAATTTTAAAGTACATACAAAAAATGGTGATGCAATTTTAGATCAACATGGTTTGTTGCGTGAGTTAGAATATACCTTGGTTTCTTCTAATGATTGTAGCGCAAAATTTAGTAAAATTTATGAGAAAAATACAAAAAGAACAAACAGTAAGTATCCTGTAAAATCTAGTGAAAAAGATCTTTTTTGGACTTTCGATTATACTTTTAAGAAGAATTTTACATTTGAAAGTAATGTTTTAAAAATTGACTTTTTTATTAATTCTGACAAAGGAATGCCTTTTATGCTAGGTTATCATCCTGCTTTTTTATTATCTGATACTGGTAATGAAGTCATAGAAGCTGGTAATGAAAAAATATATTTAAAGGATGTTTATAAATCAGGTTCTAATGCTTTTCCGGTTTTAAGAACGGAAAAAATAACTTTAAAAAATATTGATAGAAACGATTTAGAAATTACAACAAAAGGATTTCATAATTTTATGCTCTGGACAGAGGTAGATAATATGCTTTGTATAGAACCTATTACACAATATACTTCGTATACAGATCAAAAATTTTCTGAAAAAAACATGAGTATTTCTAAAGGTGAAAACATTTTTTCAGTTGTCATTAAAATATTATAATTTGATAAAAAAACATCGTCATTTTATAATACACAAACCTTGGGGAATGATTTCTCAATTTGTAAATCCCGCGAAACGGAAAAAAAAATTATTAGGAGAATTATATCCTTTTCCTCAAGGAACAATGGCAATTGGACGATTAGATGTTGCTTCTGAAGGGTTACTTCTATTAACCACAGATGGTAAAGTTTCTGCTGAAATTAGATCAAATAAATACGAAAAAGAATACTATGTGCAAGTTGATGGAATAATTACAGAAAAAGCTATTAATGAATTAAAAATGGGCGTAAAGATTGGTTTTAATGGGAAAAAATACATTACAAAATCTGGGAAAGCTTTTAAAATTAATACACCTAAATTTCCGATGAGAAGTCAAAAAATTAGAGACGAAAGACATGGTCCTACAAGTTGGGTTTCCATAATTATTACAGAGGGAAAATTTAGGCAAGTTCGAAAAATGACAGCAGCTGTTGGTTTTCCTACGTTGCGTTTAGTTCGTGTTCGAATTGGAGAAATAAACCTTTTAAATTTGAAAGTTGGTGAGGTAAAAGAAATAACAAACTTTTCCTAAAATATGCTCATTTTTTAAAAAAAAACTTCAGAACACAATTATAATTTTAAACTGTTTAGACGCCTATTTCCCTTATAAAAAGGAAGAGTATGGTCGTTATAATTATAAATAAATATTATATAAGAGAATAGCAACTAGCCTTCACAAGAAATTTTATTTACTCTTGTTCCGTGTCTACCTCCTTCAAATTCTGTAGAAAGAAAAATGTCTACAAATCCAAGGGCTTGTTGGAGAGAAACAAAACGTGCAGGGATTGTAAGAATATTTGAATTATTATGCTGTCTTGTAAGCGCTACTAATTCGTTATTCCAACAGAGAGCAGCCCTTATTCCTTGGTGTTTATTTGCCGTCATTTGTGCGCCATTTCCACTTCCACATAAGATAATACCCATTGCGGCTTTTCCGGTTTCTACAGCATCTGCCGTTGGATGTATTGCGTCTGGATAATCCATTGAATCATTTGTATTGGTTCCAAAATTAAGCGTCTTATACCCTTTCTTATCTAAATGTTTTATAATTTCGAATTTGTATACTGTCCCTGCGTGATCATTACCAATAGCAATTGTCATATTAATTAATTTTAGTTGTGTTGTCTATAACAAAAATACAGAAACTAAAGGTTATCAACAGTTATAAACAATCTAAAATTTTACTTTTTTAATAACAATTTAATTTTAAAGTAATTAACTCTAAATTGTAAATGTTAAAAAGTAAATGTAAAGAATTATAAGTTTATTTTATTAATTTAAAAAATAGTTTAATACAAGTTAAGAAGTGACATACACAACTTTTTTTATAAGTATTTGATAAAAGTTTATCAACATAAAAAAGGAGATTATTTCACATTTCTATAAAATAAAATATTAATAAACTATAGTTAATAGCTCATTTT
>JAOLXX010000007.1 GCA_028343155.1 Polaribacter sp. | reverse complement strand
TTAGAAAATCTACACGAAATCGTAAATAACTTTCACCCGATAAATTAAATTATTAAACTTGGTATCACAAATTGTGATACCAAAATCTTTAAGGTCGCAATTTGCGACCTTAAAATAAAAACTATTTTTACAAACAGAAACTACAATAGTAAAATGAGTGAGGATAAAAACGAAACATCATTAGTTCCAAGCGAGTTAATAGCGAGTAGAATATTATTAATTAGAAACCAAAAAGTGATGATTGATAGTGATATTGCAGAACTTTATGGCGTAACTACAAAAAGATTAAATCAACAGGTAAATAGGAATATAAATCGTTTTCCTTCTAACTTTATGTTTGAACTAACAGAAGTAGAAAAAAAAGAGGTGGTTGCAAATTGTAACCACCTTAAAAACTTAAAATTCTCATCATTTTTACCAAAAGTATTTACAGAACTCGGAGTAATGATGCTTGCAAATGTTTTAAGAAGTGAGCGAGCAACAACAATGAGTGTTAAAATAATAGAGATTTTTATTGAAATTCGAGAAGCAATTATAGATAATCTAAATTTAAAACTTGACATTGAAGAAATCAAAGAGAAACTAACAAATCACTCAAAAAACATTGAATTATTCTTTAGTTATTTAGATGAATTAGCAGAAAAAAAAGAGAATGAAAAGTCAAGAACTAAAATTGGTTATAAAAAAGAAGAATAAATCTCCGCAAAACAAAATCCATTTTTCTACAGAAAAAGTAAAAAACCGCTGTTTTTTGTTTTGTTCTGCTCGCTACCACTCCTAATTTTCAAAAAAACTAAAAACATTTCCACCATACCGTTTGTCATAACAATGCTTTTCATGCTGAGATAAATCCGTGTGTTTGGAATGTTCCACAATTAATATTCCTGCTTCTTTAAGCAGGTTTCTTGAGAAAACTAAATCGATAATTTTTAAAAACTGGGCGGCTTCAAAATCATAAGGTGGATCTGCAAAAATAACATCTGCTTGCAAAGATGTTTTTTCTAGAAATTTATAAACATCACTTTTAAAGGTGTTTATGGGTAAATCCAATTCTTCTGCCGTCGCATTGATGTACTTTATACATCCAAAATGCCCATCAATGGCATAAACTTCTTTGGTTCCTCTAGAAGCAAATTCGTAGCTAATATTTCCAGTCCCAGCAAAAAGATCAATCACAGCAATACTCTCAAAATAGTAGGTGTTGTTTAAGATGTTAAACAGCGATTCTTTTGCCATATCTGTTGTCGGACGAACAGGTAAGTTCTTAGGTGCTGTTAAACGCCTGCTTTTGTGTTTTCCAGAAATTATTCTCATGAATTTAAAAGGATATAATTCGAATGTTTAGGAGTCGATAATTGATTGAATATTTTGCTAGTACTTTCCAAAAAGAAAATATTCCGAACGTATTGGTATGTTATTTTATAAATTTCTGTTTCTATATCAATAGCTCCCGTAAAGTAGATTTTTACTTCTTCAACGTCTATTTTTAATTGCTCAAAAGTAAATAAGAGATAGTACATGAAGTCTTCTTTGGTTTCAAAAGAAAAAGAATTCGAAAATTCAATTTTTTTGTTTTGCAGTATTACAACATCAAAATTTTCTTTAGAAACATTAATATATACCTTTCTTTCCTTAGAGGCAGGTAAAGAAATTAGTTTTTCGATAAGTATTGTTAAATGATGTTTGTATTCAAACTCTCCAAAATTCTGAAATAAGTAATTATTAATATTGACATAAGGAACATACACGTTTTTTGCATTCATGCTTTCAATATTGTCAAATGTAATGAAGTCGGTAGCGATTGTTTTAATGTTAAAATCAAGATATTCTATCAGTTTGTCTTCAGAAAAATAGGTATTTGGTACGAGGGTATATAAATCGTTTTGATGTATTACTAATACAGAAGAAAAGTCTTTTTGTAGTTGTATGTCTGTTTTAAAGATCGCTTCAATCTGATTTAATAAACTTTCTGGAGTTCCTTGTTTCTCATCAAATTCATATTCAGAAAAGTAAACCGTTTCATTTGATGTATTGTTTGATATGCAAAAAGAAAATCCATCCAAATTAAATTGGATGGATAATCTTGTATCTTTTGTGTTTGTTAAAGTAGGGGTGCTATTCTTTTTTATCACGGTCATTTTTATCATAAGAGGGAGGCCAGTTACCACCCGTTGAAACTTCTTCTAAGGAACCAACAGAAACAAACTCTCCTTTAATTTGATCTGTAGCATTTGCTTCTAACTCTTGTTTTATAAGAGATTTGCTCATGCCTTTCAAAATGTCTTTCTTTTCCGTTTTCACATAGAACGTAGGTACAATTAAACCTTGTACTTTTTCTACAGTTCCAATTTCTATTTCAAATTCTTTGTTTTCAACTCCAGGAACAGAAAACATGTTTTTATAATCTCTGTCTGCAAAGTATTTTAAGATGGGCTCATAACCAATCGTATCTTTTCTTTTCTTTGTCACAGAAATGATAATACCACCTCCTTTATTTACTTTTACGATTACATCGGATGTTTCAGTGAGTGCTAGTTGAGCAGAATCAATAAATTGAATTAATCCAGCTTTGTCTTTCGTGTAGGTACCAGTTACCTCAAAATGTTTTAATTCTGCGTCTCTAATAATTTTTAATTTTTTTACAACTTGAGCATATTTTGCAACCTTTTCCTTATTAAAGTTGATTGGTTCCATAATTCCGTTGTAAATTTTAAAGACTAAAAATACGGTTAAAAATAAAAGGATTAGCGAGGCAATCCATCTAAATTTTAAAGGTAAGTATTTAACAATAACAATAGCTATAAATACTGCTACTATAACTGATAATATGATCATTCCAAGTAATCCCATTTTAAATATTTTATATTGTGTAAAGCAAACTTACAATTTTTTTTTAATCATAAAAACTTTTATTTATAAATCAATGTATCTTTGAGGTATAAAATATTTTATGATAGAGAAACCAGGTGATTTTTATACTGAACTAGTGAAAAACTTTCAATATTCACCAACTTCAAAACAAAACAAACTACTTCGTTTATTAAGTGATTTCACGTTTAGCGATCATAAAGACGATTTGTTTTTGTTGAAAGGCTATGCAGGAACTGGAAAAACGACCACAATAAGTGCTTTTGTAAATAGTTTAAGTGCCACAGGTAGAAAAGCTGTTTTATTAGCACCTACAGGGAGAGCAGCAAAAGTAATTGCTGTTTATTCTAAAAAACCTGCATTTACAATTCATAAAAAAATATATTTCCCTAAAAAGCAATCAAATGGTAGTATAGATTTTTTTTTACAACCGAATAAGCACAGAAACACCATTTTTATTGTTGATGAAGCTTCCATGATTCCAGATAGCAGACAAAATCAAAAATTATTTGAAGCGGGTTCTTTATTAGATGATTTAATACGATATGTTTATGCTGGTCACCAATGTAAAATAATATTTATTGGAGATACGGCGCAACTTCCGCCAGTAAAATTAAATATTAGTCCTGCTTTGGAGTCATCGGCCTTAACGTATGAGTATCAAAAAAATGTCACTGAGATTGAGTTGGATGAGGTAATGCGTCAGCATGAAAATTCTGGGATACTTGCCAATGCCACGCTGTTAAGGCTGATGATTCAAAAGGATACGACCAATTTTCAATTTGACATCGATTTTCCGGATGTCATAAGATTAGATGATGGCTACGACATCGAAGACGCTTTGGTAACTGCCTTTGAAAATGATGGCGTAGAAGACACCGCTTTTATTGTGCGTTCTAATAAAAGAGCAAACCAATACAATCAGCAAATTAGAATGAAAATTCGTGGACAAGAAAACGAGATTTCTGCAGGCGATTACATCATGGTGGTGAAGAATAATTATTACTGGCTGAAAGAAAATTCAACGGCAGGTTTTATTGCAAATGGAGATATTTGTGAAGTATTAAAAATATTTTCAATTAAGGAATTGTATGGTTTTAAATTTGCTGAAGTCGCAGTAAGAATGATTGACTACCCAGAGATGCCTCCCTTTGAAGCCGTTTTGTTATTAGATACTTTAACCAGTGAAAGCCCTTCTTTAACCTATGAAGAATCGAATAAATTATACCAAGCGATAAAAGAAGATTATGCACACGAAAAATCAAAATCTAAACAGTTTTTAGCCATTAAAAAGAATGTATTCTTTAATGCCTTGCAAGTCAAATTTTCTTATGCAATGACGTGTCATAAATCTCAAGGAGGACAATGGAAAACAGTTTTTATAGAGCAACCTTATTTGCCAGAAGGCGTGTCTAAAGAATATTTTAGATGGCTTTATACGGCATTGACAAGAGCCCAAGAAAAGTTGTATTTAATCGGTTTTAAAGATGAATTTTTTGTTGATTAACGGAGTAGATAGCTCATTGCAATTCGACCATATTTATGACCAGAATTATAGACTAAATTTTTAGATCTGTCCGTGTTATAATTTATAACATAGCCAAAGTTGAAACGACTAAAAGTGAATTTTATTCCTAATTCTACTTCAAAAACGAGAGGGATCAATTCTTTAGTTACAAGGCTTTTTTTGTTTAAAAAACTTCCTTGTAAAGTGGCGTCATAAAGTGCATAACGCAACATCGATTTTAGATATATAAAGGACTCTATTTCTCTAAAAGAGTTGGTTTGCTCATTATTTAAGTTCGTGTTAAATGCAATTGAATTTGTAATGTCTTGTAGTGGTTGAAAGCCAATCCTACTGTAGAAACCTGTTGCAATATTTGTAAAAACGGAACCGACATTTAGATTGTTTTTCCAAGTAAGATCAAAATGTTTTTTTTCCGTTTTTAGGATTGTTTTTAATGATTCCACTCCAAAATTTAGTGCAAATGCATTTTTTATTTGATATTTCCAACCCACAGCTTGCTGGAAGCCATAAATATCATGGATGAAATTTTGTAATTCTTTCGCAAAAGAGTTGGTGCCTATAAAACCAACTTGTATCGCTGTGTTTAAAATTTGTTCGTTTTTATAGATCTTATTGATACTGAAATCACCATATAAATAACCCGCAAAAGGCCTGTCGTGTTCTGAAATAGAAGTTACTACGGATCTATGGGGCGTGTATATTTCATGCCCAACTTGCCAATTTAAAATCCGTTTATCTAAAGAGGTATTCTTGTTTTTAGTGAGATATCGATAGGATAAAAAAACACCACTTGTATAGTACTTATCTTTTTTTATAGACACAAATAAATCATTGTCTGTAACGATACTTATTTCTTTAGAAAATTTTTCTTGAGATTGTATAAAGACAGAAGTTAATAAAGCAAAAACAAATAGGAAGTATTTCATAGAAGACAAATATATATAAGAACGTATTTAAAATGATAATTTTTTATCGATTTCTGAAAAAAAGTAGTTATTTTTAGACCAAGTAAAAAATGATATGGAGACAAGAGGCGGATTGAGTTTAGAAGACTTTCAGAAAGCAAAAAATAGTGAAGAATTATTAGCGCTTTTAGTAGAGAATAATCCAACGTATAAGAAAGTGAAAAAAACTATTTTATATGATGAAGAATTAAGATTACTACAAATAGAATTGGTGAAATTACAAAGATGGATTTCTAATAATAACAAACGTGTTGCTGTTATTTTTGAAGGAAGAGATGCTGCTGGTAAAGGAGGAAATATCCGTCGATTTATGGAACATTTGAACCCCCGCTCAAGTAGATTGGTTGCTTTAAATAAACCGACAGAAATAGAAAAAGGGCAATGGTATTTTCAGCGATATATAAAAGAATTACCAAATCCTGGAGAAATTGTTTTCTTTGATAGAAGTTGGTACAATAGAGCGGTAGTAGAGCCTGTAATGGGTTTTTGTACAGACCAACAATACAAAGAGTTTTTAGTGCAAGTTCCTGAATTTGAACACATGATGTACGAAGACGGTGTTCTAATCATTAAATTTTGGCTTTCTATCACTAAAGATGAACAACTAAAACGTTTTGAAGGTAGAAATGAAAACCCTTTAAAAAGGTGGAAATTTAGTCCTGTGGATAAACAAGGGCAAAGTCTTTGGGATCGATACACTCATTTTAAAGAAGAAATGTTTTCTAAAACACACACCTCCTATAGTCCTTGGATGATGATAAAAACCAATGATAAAAAAGTGGCAAGATTGGAGGCAATTAGATATGTTTTATCAAAGTTTGATTATGAGGAAAAAACAACCAAAACAAAAGTTTTAAACCCAGATCCTAATGTTGTCATGCGTTATTATAGATCCAATACACACGTAGATTAAATTGAATATGGAAATAACACCTAAAAATTTAAAAAAACTCAACTCTAAAAAAGGTTTGTTAGCACTCGTATCCAAAGGTCCTTTAAACATAGAAAGAGCCATTAGATATGTTAATTATCAAAAAAAGTTAGATCAATTACAAGTAGAATTGATTCGATTGCAAACTTGGGCAATTGAGAAAGAAGAACGAATAATTATTGTTTTTGAAGGAAGAGATGCTGCCGGCAAAGGAGGCGCAATAAGGAGATTAACAGAACGTATCAATCCGCGTCATATGCGCATTGTTGCCTTACCAAAACCTACCAAAGACCAACAATCTCAATGGTACTTTCAAAGATATATAGAGCAGCTTCCTAAGGCAGGAGAAATTGTTTTTTTTGATAGAAGCTGGTATAATAGAGCAGTAATAGAGCCTGTAAACGGTTTTTGTACGCAACAAGATTATCATGTTTTTATGAACCAGGTCAATGATTTTGAAAGAATGATCTTAGAATCTGGAATTCATTTAGTTAAAATATACATGTCGATCTCTAAAAAAGAACAATCTAAACGTTTTGTAGACATAAAAACAGATCCTCTAAAGCAATGGAAAATGACCAAATTAGATGAAAAGGCTCAAGACCTCTGGGATGATTATACAGAATACAAAGATGCGATGTTTGAAAAAACAAACACGGAAATTTCACCTTGGAAAATTATTAGAGCAAATAGAAAAACGGAAGCACGTATCAATGTTATCAATCATATTTTAGACCGTATTCCTTATGATAAAAATTTAGAGATTTAACCAATTGCTTTTTTTATTTCAGAGAAAATAAAATAGATTTCTGAAGCAATTTGTTGATTTGTTTCAAGATAGGTTTCATCTTGTAAGTCGGTTCCATCAGCAGCTTTTGGATCTACAAAAGGAAGGTGAAATCTCGCCGTTGCTTCTGGAATAAAGGGACAATTTGTGTCTGCATTATTACAGGTAGTGATTGCAATAAAAGGTTTTTTGTTCTCTTCATGATCATACCGCTTAGAAAAACCTAAAATAGATGTAGCACTTCCTTCAAAAGAAATAATATAGGTTGGGTTTTGATGCGAAAAATTACTTAATTCAAATATAAAACCTACTTTTTGTAATGTTTTTACCGTGTTTTTAAAAAAAGCAGTTACTTCCGTACCCCCAGAAAAACTATGGATATTTAAATTGAAATAATTAGCGGCAAAGAATCCCCATACTTGACCTAACTGACTTCTTCTAGAATTGTGCGTGCAGATGAAATTTAAATGAACAACGCCTTCTTTTTTGTAGTTTGCTACAATTCCGTCCGAAATTTGAAGCAATAATTTTTTTCTATCTTCATTTACTATAATTTTATTAGATGCATTTATAAAGAAATTTTCAGTAGAAATAGTAGAAGTCATAATCATCTTGTTATTTTTGTGGCAAATATACTATCTTAAAAAGATAAAACAAATTATTAAAAGGTTAAGAATGTGTTTAGAAATTGGAGATAAAGTAGCAGTTTTAGACGATGTTTTAAAAGGAAAAGTAATCCAGATTATGGAGGGAGAAATTTCTGTTGAAACTACTGATGGTATGATTTTTAAATTCAATTCTGCAGAATTAGTTAAAATTGAAATGGAACAACATGAGATGTCAAAATTTAGTGATATTAATAATGCCATATTAAAAGATAAAATTGCTCTAAACCTTCCTAAGAAAAGTATTTTTAAAAAAGATAAAAAAGAAGTGGTTTTAGAGGTGGATTTACATATTAACCAACTTGTAAAATCTACTAAAAATATGGATAATTATGATATGTTAAACCTTCAGTTAGATACAGCAAAAAATAAAATTGAGTTTGCTATTTCTAAAAGAATTTCAAAAATTGTTTTTATTCATGGTGTAGGAGAAGGTGTTTTAAAATCTGAACTTCAGAGATTGTTAAGGAAGTATCCTATAAAATTTTATGATGCTTCTTATAAAAAATATGGATTAGGAGCTACCGAAGTTTATGTTTTTCAGAATCCTAATTAATTGTAAATTTGAATTATGAAAACGGTCTATTTAGATAACGCAGCAACGACACAGATTGATACAGAAGTTATTGATGTAATGCTTTCTTCTTTGAAGAATAATTATGGTAACCCATCATCTGTGCATCAATTTGGAAGAAAAGCAAAATCTGCAGTTGAAACTGCTAGAAAAAATATTGCGAAAAATTTTAATGTTTCTTCAACTGAAATTATTTTTACAGCAGGAGGTACAGAGGCAGATAATTTAATTTTGCACAATGCCGTTTATAATTTAGGTGTGAAAAGAATTATCACATCTAAAATAGAGCATCACGCGGTTTTACATACTTGCATTCATTTAAAAAAAACTAAAAATATCCTTGTTGATTATGTTGATGTAGATGAATTTGGTAGTATTAATACTGAGCATCTAAAGGAATTACTTGCTGGGACAACAACGAAAACATTGGTGAGTTTAATGCTTATAAACAATGAAATTGGGAATTTTTTAGATGTAGAAAAAGTTACGACTATATGTAAGAATAACAAGGCACTATTTCATTCAGACACTGTGCAAGCCGTTGCTCATTACCCAATTGATCTAAAGAAGACCCCGATTGATTTTATGGTAGCAAGTGCACATAAGTTCCATGGACCAAAAGGAGTTGGTTTTGCCTATTTTAAAAAAGGATATGGTATTTTACCAATGTTTCACGGAGGTGAGCAAGAAAAAGGAGCAAGGTCTAGTACCGAAAATGTTCACGCTATTTTAGGGATGGAAAAAGCATTAGAAATTGCTATTTCTAATTTAGACAAGGATAGAGAGTATATAGAAAATTTAAAAAAGTATTTTATTTCAGAACTACATAAAATATCAGTAGATATTGAATTTAATGGACTTTCACCAAACCTCGATAAAAGTAGTTATACCATTTTAAATGTGCGTTTTCCCTTCACAAATGCGCTATTTTTATTCAGTTTAGACTTGGTTGGAATTGCTGTTTCTGGAGGAAGTGCATGTCAGAGCGGAGCCAATAAAGTTTCTCATGTTTTATCAGAAATATTAAACGATAAGGACGCAGATAAAACGTCGGTTCGTTTTTCTTTTTCAAAATATACAACTAAAAAAGAAATTGACTTTGTTATTAGTTATCTTAAAAAGTCATAAAAGAAAACGCAAAAAAAAAACCTCATCATTTTCAAAATGATGAGGTTTTTTTTGTTTATGGATGTTTAACTTTCTCTACGTTTTCTTCCAAAACCGCTAAACGATTTTCTCTCTCCTCCAGAGCTTCGCTCTGATCGATCAGGTCTGTCAGAAGATCTTCTTCTTCCAAAATCACTACTTTTTTTTGAAGAACCTTCGGAGCTTCTACGTCTTCCAAAACCACCACCATCTTTTTTGCCAAATGGTTTTTTTCTGCCTCTTCGTCCATCACCCGAACGTTCTTTCTTCGTAATCTCTATGTTTACTGAGCGTCCATCAAAGTCGGGTTGATTGCTAGAAAAAGCTTCTAAAGTTTTGTCTTCAAAGTTTTTGTCAATTTCAAAGAAAGAAAAAGTATCTAAAATATCAATAGATCCAATTTCAACTTTATCACCAATATTCTGTTCGTTAATTAAGCCAATTAATTTCCCAGGGTTTAGGCTATCTTTTCGACCTATGTTGATAAAGAAACGTGTCATGTTTTCGTTCACTGTTCTTGCCCTTGAATTATCCCTTGATGATAAATCGTTTAAATCTTTCGAGTTTTCATAATACTTTAGCATTGTATTGAACTCTAAAGAAACAAATTTCTTTATTAATTCTTCTCTATCAAAAGAGGTTAGTTTTTCGTAAATGCTTGGTAAAAATTCTTCCATTTCAGATTCATTTACTTCCGTATTTTGAACCTTGTCAATTAAATTCATTAACTGATTTTGAACAATCTCTTTACCAGAAGGGACTTTACCTTCAATAAATTTCTTTTTAATGATTCTTTCTATCTGTCTTAATTTTCCTTTTTCTTTTCCGTTTACTAAAGCAATAGAAATCCCTTTATTTCCAGCTCTACCAGTTCTACCACTTCGATGTGTGTAGTTTTCTATTTGATCTGGTAATTTATGGTTTAATACATGTGTTAATTCAGTAACATCCAATCCACGTGCAGCAACATCAGTCGCTACCAATATTTTAATTGTTTTTTTTCTAAATTTCCCCATTACAGAGTCTCTTTGCCCTTGAGATAAATCTCCGTGCAATGAATCTGCACTATAACCGTCTCTGATTAGGTTGTCTGCAACTTCTTGTGTTTCTCTACGTGTTCTGCAAAATATGATTGCATAAATATCAGGGTTTAAATCTGCAATTCTTTTTAAAGCAGGATAACGTGTTCTTTCTGTAACAGAATAAAATTCATGACTAACGTTTTCTGAACCTGTATTCTTTTCACCAGAAGTAATTTCAACTGGTTTTGTCATGTAGTTTCTTGCAATTGCTTCAACTTCTCTAGGAAACGTAGCAGAGAATAATAAGGTTTGTTTGGTTTCTGGAGTTGCTTCTAAAACTTTATCTAATTCGTCTTTAAAACCCATATTTAACATTTCATCAGCTTCGTCTAAAACTAACCATTGAACGTTTCCTAATTTTAAAGCTCTTCTTTTGATTAGATCTACTGTTCTACCAGGAGTTCCCACGACAATTTGAGAACCTCTTTTTAAAGATCTAATTTGATCTTCCATACTAGAACCACCATAAACAGTTGTTACTTTAATATTTGGTAAGTATTTACAAAAGTCTTTAATGTTGTTTCCAATTTGAACTGCAAGCTCTCTTGTTGGTGATAAAATAATAGCTTGTACGTTACCACTATTATCATCTAGAAGCTCTAATATTGGCAAACTAAAAGCAGCAGTTTTACCTGTGCCTGTTTGTGCAAATGCTTTTAAATCATCTGTTGAAGAAATAATTTGTGGAATTGCTTTTTCTTGAATAACAGTTGGCTTTTCATATCCTAAATCTGTTAATGCTTTGTTGATAGGTTCTTTTAAACCTAATTCTAAAAATGTTGACATACTGTGTTTTTTGTAGATTCACAGAACGCCCACCTGCAAACCCGATTATAAATTCGACCTGATTTTTAATGAGTTACACTCAAATAAAAAATCGGGCAAATTTACGAAAATATTATGAAACAGCGTGAAGAATTAGTGTTTACTTAAATCCTTTAGTTCTGTAGCTATTTTTTTAGAAGAAATAGCTGCAAAACTGTTTGTTATAATCCCTTTTCTATTTATAAGAATAGATCTTGGCATCTTGCTTGTTAAGTACCTATTAGCCTCATTTTTAGGTGTAATGTAGAATTGTTTTTGGAGATCTAATTGAGGTATTATGGCCTCCTTGCTTCCGTCGATTCGAACTTGAAGAAATAGCACTTTTGGAAACTTTTTTGATAAATAGTTTATTTTAGAGGCTATATATGCCTTGGAAACATATTGTGAATTCCAGAAGAATAACAATACATTCTTATTTTTTATGAGTTTTTTGATAGCATGAACCCCATCGTTCATATCATTTAAAGTAAAATTGAGTATCTTTTGACCTTTATGAATCGCTTTGTTGTCTTGGACGAGTTTTTCTACTTGCCTTTTATCTTTATTACTTGTACTTAACTCAAGATAGGTGTCAAAAGCGTCATAACTTCCATCGCCCTTAGAATTTCTGTAGAAATGACCGATCACAGTTTGTTTTAGAAAAGCATTTTTAGAGGCTTCTGATTTTATGCTCCTATCAATCGTTTTTAGCAAGTCTACTGTGAAGCCAGATGAATAGCCATCGGTCATAGGTTTATAACCTAGGGAATAGGTTTTGTTGTATAAGAAATTTCTTGCATATTGAGCATATGGAGGATAATACATCAAAGGATGATTGTTGATATGAACTGATTTTCTATGCGTGTAAAAAGAATCTTTGAAAATGTGAAAGTCTTTTTTATTAAGATGTTTTACATGCGCTATAGGATATCTCTCTATTCTAGAATAAATTGGGTAGGTAAGTGCTACTTTTAAAATCTGATTAAAATCATCTGTTTCATTTGGATGATTTGTAACATACTCTTGATATGTTTTTTTTCTTAAAGTGATCAAGCTGTCTGCTTTTACATAAAACTTGTTCGGCTCTAATTGATTTAATTTATAAAATAGTTTATTATCTTTTTCATCTTTTAAAAAACAATCAATTAAAATATTATTTCTTTTTGAACCGATTCCTGTAAAAACGATGGACTCATCAAAATCCCAAGTATTTAATCGCAACATTAAACTATCTTGAGGAACCATGTAGATATATTGATTTTCGTTCCCATGCAAGAAATAATATAAACCCTCATTAATATTCTTTAGCTTTCCTAAAAACTGATTGTTTTTTCCAAGAAACATCGTGTCCATTACTTTATTCATAGAATAGAGTATGACATACCTAGATTTTGGGTTTATAATTTTACCTCCAAAGTAAGTGACTACATTTTTAGGTTTGGAGTTGCAGCTTACAAAGGTTGTAAAAACAAACAATAAAATGAAATGAAGTAGTTGTTTATTCATTTGCTTTATGGGGTTTCTAACCAACACAAATTTAGCGATTAGACTCAGGGTTGTTGTTAATTCGATGTTAAAAGAATTCATAAAATAAACCTTAAAAATGAAAATATTTTTTCTTGAAAACCATTAAAAATCAGAGGTGAAAAGATAAATCAAATTTGTACTTTTGCAGAAATTTTAAAAAATATAGTATGTTATCAGTTTCTAATTTATCTGTACAATTCGGAAAACGCATTTTATTTGATGATGTAAATACCAAATTTCAAACAGGAAATTGTTATGGAATTATTGGTGCAAATGGTGCAGGAAAATCTACTTTTTTAAAGATTATTTCTGGCGTTCAAGAACCAACTTCGGGACATGTAAATTTAGAAAAAGGGA
Source organism: Polaribacter sp. (assembly GCA_028343155.1). GTDB lineage: Bacteria > Bacteroidota > Bacteroidia > Flavobacteriales > Flavobacteriaceae > Polaribacter. Next base: position 76,497 of record JAOLXX010000007.1, on the reverse strand, counting down.
AAAGGATGTCTGTTCTGACCCAAGATCATTATGCCTTTGATGAGTTTCCTGTTTTAGAGACAATCATTATGGGAAACAAAGAATTGTTTAAAATAAAAAAACAAATTGATGATTTATATGCTGATTACACAGATGAAAATGCAGAAAAAATTGGAGAGCTTCAAATAATTTTTGAAGAAATGAATGGTTGGAATGCAGATTCTGATGCGGCTGCTATGCTCTCTAATTTAGGTATTTCTGAAGAGCTCCATTATACCTTAATGAAAGATTTAGATGGTAAACAAAAAGTTCGTGTATTGATTGCACAAGCACTTTTTGGAAATCCTGATGTTTTAATTATGGATGAGCCTACCAATGATTTAGACTTTGAAACCATTGCTTGGTTAGAAAATTTTATTGCAAATTTTGATAATTGTGTGATTGTGGTTTCTCATGATAGACATTTCTTAGACGCAGTTTGTACACATATTTCTGATATCGATTATGGTAAAATTAATCATTTTTCAGGGAATTATACTTTTTGGTATGAATCGAGTCAGCTAGCTTTAAGACAGAGAGCTCAACAGAATAAAAAGGCAGAAGATAAAAAGAAAGAATTAGAAGAGTTTATTCGTCGTTTTTCTGCAAACATGGCAAAGTCAAAACAAGCGACTTCTCGTAAAAAAATGATTGACAAATTAAATGTTGATGAAATTAAGCCTTCAAGTAGAAGATATCCTGCTATTATATACAAAAGCGATAGAGAGGCTGGAGATCAGATTTTAAACGTGGAAGGTTTGTCTAAGAGTTTCGAGGAAGAAAAATTATTTGATAATGTACATATCAATTTAAACAAAGGAGATAAAATTGCTGTTATTTCTAAAAACTCAAGAGCAGTTACCGCTTTTTATCAAATTATTACAGGAAATCACAAAGCAGATGCTGGTAAATATGATTGGGGTGTTACAACCACACAATCTTATTTACCCCTAGATAATTCTTCCTTTTTTCAAGATGGAGAATTGAACTTGGTAGATTGGTTGAGACAATATGCTCAAACTGAAGAAGAGCGTGAAGAAGTTTTTTTAAGAGGGTTTTTAGGCAAAATGATTTTTTCTGGTGAAGAAGCTTTGAAAAAAAGTAATGTACTTTCTGGAGGAGAGAAAGTCCGGTGCATGTTGTCTAGAATGATGATGAAAAGAGCGAACATCTTAATTTTAGACGAGCCAACAAACCACTTAGATTTAGAATCAATACAAGCATTAAATAACTCACTAATTAACTTTAAAGGAACCATTATGTTTACAACTCATGATCATGAGTTTGCAAATACAGTCGCTAATAGAGTCATAGAACTAACACCAAAAGGAGTCATTGATAGACATACTAGTTTTGATGATTATTTAACGGATCCAAAAATTAAAGAATTGAGAGATAAAATGTATTCCTAGTTCAAAAGACACTAATTCTCACAAAGATATCATTATAATAAAAAGCCGGTACCAAAGTAAAACTCACTTTAGTACCGGCTTTTATGAATATAATTGTAAAAACATTATTACGAACACAATAAGTGAAGTTTGTATCTTAATGTTTATCGTTTCTGCAAAGGACTCACAATTTTAACATCAGAAAATGAAATTGCTCCTCGAACAACTCCATCAATTGTTTTCTTTAGCGCTTCAATTAATTGCATTTTTAATTGTGATTTATGGTAAATTAAACTCACTTCTCTTGCTGGAGGAGGATTTGTAAATTCTCGCAAATGGCTTTTGTCGATATCATTTAAGTCTAACGTATGTAAATAAGGTAGTAGTGTCATTCCTAGACCTTCTTTAGATAGTTTGATCAGTGTATCAAAACTGCCACTTTCCAACTGAAACCCTTTTTTATTATCAATTTTATGCGTGCTGCATAAATTAAGAACACTCTCTTTAAAACAATGTCCATCTTCTAATAACAAAATATCTTCCATTTCTAATTCATCAGGAGTGATTTTTTGCTGTTTAAAAAGCCTGTGATTTTCAGGAACTAATCCTACAAAAGGTTCATAGTACAAAGGTCTCTCCTTAATTGCTTCATTTTCTAATGGAGTAGCTGCAATCGCAGCATCTATATGACCTTCAGATAACTTTCGTGTAATTTCTTCTGTGGTTAATTCTTCTATAATTAACTTAACTTTTGGGTGTTTTTTAGTGAAATTTTGTAAAAACATTGGCAATAAGGTAGGCATAATTGTAGGGATGATTCCTAATTTAAATTCGCCTCCTATATATCCTTTTTGTTGATGTACAATATCTAAAATTCGATTACTTTCATCTACAATTACTTTGGCTTGTTCTACTATTTTTCTTCCTATCTCAGTAAGTTCAATCGGTTTTTTTGAACGGTTGAATATTTTGATACTTAATTCGTCTTCTAGCTTTTGTATTTGCATACTCAACGTAGGTTGCGTAACAAAACTATGCGCTGCTGCTATTGTGAAATTTTGATGCTCTGCAACAGATAAGACGTATTTTAATTGCGTAATTGTCATTTTACATAAGATTATATGATAAAGATATTAAAACCATCAATTATAATTATAGTTTAATGTCTTAAATTTAATATAAATTTGAGTTAAAGTTTAAAAAAAAGCTAAGATGAGCTTTTTTTATTTTAATAAATAAGAAAAACCAATTTCGTATCCCAAAATATTAAATCCGCTGTTTGGTGATTTAAAATTAAGATTTGATACGTGTCCAATATTAGTTCCTAAATACAAAAAAGTTTTTTTTGATGTTTGATATGTACAGCCTAATGAACCGTTTTCTATAAAAGTAAAACCTTTTGCCAATCGTTCTGATCTTGTGTCTATTGTTGCTACTCCTAATCCAATATTAGCTTGAATTTCTAGTTTTTTAATGATTTTTCTTTTTAAAACAAAACCGAGCTCAAAAGCATACAAATGAATTGTTTTTAATCTTGTAAATTCAGCTCTTTTCTCCTGATAATTATCGTCAGCAGGTGTAACGAAATGTATATTGATTAATTGATGTTCGAGGATTTGTACTTGGGGCTGAACAATCAATTCAAAATCGAAAGATTTCCAATTTCCTAAACGATAAAATGCTTGTAATTTATAAGTATCTGTGCTGTATGAATAATCCTTATCATTAAATAAAAAATTACTTTCATTCGCATTGTTATAAAGAAATCCAATTTTTTTAATATTGAGAATTCCTTTTTTAGTTTCTTGTGCTTTTAAAGTAAATAATGTGAACGGGAAGAGAAGAAATAGAATTTTTTTTTTAAACATTTAATTGATGTTATTTAGCTTTGAAAAAACGGGTTAAAAAAATGTTTTAGCGACTCTTTTGGCTTTGCTATCCTTTGAATAATCATAAAAACCTTCGCCAGATTATACCCAATTTACCTGTCATCACCATATTAATTAATAAGGGACACGGTCCGTATTTAGGGTTTTTAAATCCATCATGCTAGACATTTAGAATAGACAAACAAACGTCTAAACCAATAAAATCTGCTAATTCTAAAGGTCCCATCGGATGTGCCATTCCTACCTTCATTATAGTATCAATTTCTTCAACCCCAGCAACATTGTTATATAAAGTTTCAATAGATTCATTTATCATTGGCATTAAAATTCTGTTAGCTACAAAGCAAGGATAATCCTTGACTTCCACAGGAATTTTATTAATTTTTTCACTAAAAACAATCAATAATCATTTGTGCAACTCGTAATGCTTCTGTTCCATGACTTAAAGTTACAACAGGAGTCGTATTATTATTAATAGCATCTGCAAATGTTTCTAATTCATCAAGAATAGCATTATTATCTTCAACCACCGGGTTTTCAAAATAAATTTGTTTTTTTACGCCTTCTGCATTTTGTAAAATCATTGCAAATTCATCAGGGTTTTTAGGAACCTCTTTTATTTTTACAACTTCAGATTCTTTACTTAAAAAGTTGACAGAAATATATGCGTCCTTTTGAAAAAAGCGAGATTTACGCATGTTTTTCATTGAGATCCTGCTTGCTGTTAAATTGGCAACACATCCATTTTCAAATTCAATTCTTGCATTGGCAATATCTGGAGTTTCAGAAATAACAGCAATGCCACTTGCATGTACCCTTTTAACTTTGGATTTTACAACAGAAAGAATGATATCGATATCATGAATCATTAAATCTAACACTACTGGAACATCAGTCCCTCTTGGGTTGAATTCGGCCAATCGATGACATTCTATAAACATTGGGTTGTCAATCATCTCTCTCACAGCAGTAAAAGCAGGATTAAAACGTTCTACATGACCTACTTGTCCTTTTATGTTATTTTGATTTGCCAAAGTTTTTAGAGTGGCTGCTTCTAAAACAGTTTTTGTAATTGGTTTTTCAATAAAAATATGACATCCATTTTCTATTGCTTTTTTTGCACAACTAAAATGAGATAAAGTAGGCGTTACAATATCAACTACTTCAACGGCATTTATTAGTGATTCGATAGATTCAAAAGAGGTATAACCAAATTCTTTCGAAACATTTTTAGCATTTTCTTTAGAGGGATCATAAAAGCCAACCAATTCATATTTATCAGATTGTTGTAATAAACGTAAATGAATTCTCCCCAAGTGACCAGCACCCAATACTCCAACTTTTAGCATATAATATATTTTAAGTCTTTGTGAATAAAGTGAAAGAATCCCTTTTTTAGTATGGAATACTTCTTCATAAAGACATTCGGTTTGTGTTTTCTGATTGTGAAAATCAGCCGAAAACAAAGATACAATTTTATGCTTATTTATAGGGATTAATTACTATTTTTAGACTTCAGAAATTTATTGAAAATTGAAAGATACTTCTAAACACCAGGGACTTAGGAATCAACTTGCAAACGTGCTACAAGCAAAGGGAATTATTGATGAAAATGTATTGAAAGCAGTTCGTAAAATTCCACGTCATTTGTTTATAGATAGCAGTTTTGAGTCTCATGCATATCAAGATAAAGCGTTTCCTATTGCAGCAGAACAAACAATTTCGATGCCTTATACAGTTGCTTTTCAAACGCAAACTTTAGAAGTAAAGCGGGGAGATAAAGTTTTAGAGATCGGTACAGGCTCTGGCTATCAAACGGCTGTTTTGTTATCGTTAAATGCTGAAGTATATTCTATAGAAAGGCAGCGGGAATTGTTTAAAAAAACGTCTCTTTTTTTACCAAAATTAGGATACAAACCCAAGATGTTTATTTTTGGTGATGGTTATAAAGGACTGCCAGAACAGGCTCCTTTTGATAAAATAATTGTGACTGCTGGAGCGCCTTTTGTTCCAAAACCTTTACTAAGACAATTAAAAGTAGGGGGTAGGTTACTAATTCCAGTGGGAGATAAAACGCAAATAATGACACTTTTTATTCGAAAATCTGACAAAGAATTTGAGAAAAAAGAGCTAGGAGATTTTGCTTTTGTACCGATGTTAGGTGAGAAGAATTAGTTGAGAAGTAGAAAGGTTTCTTGCGCTACGTATGCAATTTGATTTTGGGAACATAAAAATAGTCATAAAATTCAAACTTAAAACGATTTAGCTCTTTCCCAATTAGCAGTCTTTCCAAATAATGAAATTCTAATATAGCCTCTTAATTTTAGTTTATTAGGTTTTATTAACTGAATATAACATTTGTAAACCTTTCCATTTCTTGAGTCTAAAATGCTTCCTCCAGACCATTCATCATCCTGTTTTTTTTTAACCAGTTAAGATATTTAGTCCTAAAATTGGCTTGTTTTTATTTCTACCCTCACAAAGTTCACAAACGGAATCTTATCCAGCAGTTTCTTTAATTTGAATAATTTTAGCAACTATTTTTCCGTCTTTTTTATATACTTTTATAAAGAATCAATAGTACCATCTTTATTTTTTGAAGCCCAGTTTCCAAAAATAGTTTGCGCGTTCATTGTTTATGAAAAAGCAATCAATAAAAAAATAGTGAGTTTTTTTTCATATTTTAAAGGGCATATTATTAAAGACCTGCATCAAAATTTTCTGACCATTTTTCTTGAACCCTTAATACTTGTTCAATCACGTCGCGCACACAACCTTCACCTCCTTTTTTATCAGAAATATATTTTGAAATTTGTTGAATTTCTCTAACCGCGTCATTAGGACAGGTAGCTAAGCCGACCAATTCCATAACAGGAAAATCTGGAACATCATCTCCCATATACAAAACATTTTCTGCTTGTAAATTATACTTTTCAACCAATTCTTTATATTGTTGAATTTTATTGTGCGCACCCAAATAAATATCTTCAATCCCTAAAGCGTCCAATCTGCTTCTGACTCCTTCATTCGTTCCACCCGAAATTATGCAGACTCTGTAGCCTTTGTTTAGCGCATTTTTCATTGCATAACCATCTTTTACGTTCATGTGCCTAACCATTTCGCCATCGGGCATTATGGTTAGCATTCCATTGGTAAGAACTCCGTCTACATCAAAAATAAAAGTATTTATTTTAGGTAATAATTGCTTGTAACTAATTTCCATTTTGAATTGATTTTGTTAAAACTTTATAGATTTTCTGTTGCGATTTGTTCAACAAATCGAAATGTTTTTTTATTGTTTTTTTGTCGTTTCTAATTGCAGGTCCTGTCTGTGATTTTTCAGGGGAAAGTATTTCAATTTTTGAAGCAGTTTCTTTAATCAAAGGATGAAGAACTTCAAAGGGGATTTTATGTTCTTTACAAAGATCCTTCCCTATTTTATAGAGGTGATTGGTGAAGTTATTGACAAAAACGGCAGCAATATGAATTGCTTTTCGTTGTTCAGAATTTATAGTATATACTTTTTTACCAATAGTTTTTGCTACTTTTTCAAGTAATTTACGGTCTTTTTCATCCGCAGCTTCTATACAAAAGGGAACTTCAGAAAAATCGACTTCTTTCTCTTTAGAAAATGTTTGCAGCATATAAAAAACTCCTTTTTTGTTGGTGTTTTTTAATTCGCTCATTTTACATGCTCCAGAAGTATGTACCACAAGAGCGTTTTTTATTTTTGAAGAAACTAGCGCAATTGCATCATCTGAAACTGCAATAATTGTAATAGCCGCAACAGGAATAGTATTCAGGTTTCTCGAACTGATTTGTGTAACTGTAATGTTCTCAGCATTTAAAAAAGCATTGTATAAATGTGTAGCTACATTTCCCTTTCCGACAAGTAATACTGATATCATATAACGAAGATATTGTTTTTTTTTAGAGGATTGAAAAAGGAATTAGTAAATTAGCAGCATTAGAAAGTGCCAAACAAACGATAGCGGTTTTATTGAAGCGATAACGCATGGGTAAAAAGTCACTTAATTTAGTTAGGGTAGATTGCAATCCTTTTATATTAGTACTTCTTATTAATTACAAGAATAAATAAATAAACGTTGAAGAATGAAATTAGATATTTTAGCATTTGGAGCACATCCTGACGATGTAGAGCTAAGTTGTGGCGCAACAATTGCCAAAGAAATTTCTTTAGGGAAAAAAGTTGGTATTGTAGATTTGACCCGGGGAGAATTAGGAACCCGTGGTTCAGCAGACTTAAGAGACCAAGAGGCTGCAAACGCAGCTAAAATATTAGGCATTTCTGTTCGTGAAAATTTGCGTTTTGCCGATGGTTTTTTTGTTAATGACAAAAAACATCAATTAGAAATCATAAAAATGATTCGTAAGTATCAGCCAGACATTGTATTGTGTAATGCGATTGATGATAGACATATCGATCATCCAAAAGGAAGTGATTTGGTTTCTGATGCTTGCTTTTTAAGCGGATTACTAAAAATTGAAACGGAATTAGAAGGGGAGCAACAAGAAAAGTGGAGACCTAAAAAAGTGTATCATTATATACAATGGAAAAATAGTGAGCCTCATTTTGTAGTAAATGTTACTGGTTTTATGGATGTTAAAATGAAAGCTGTGTTAGCCTATGCTTCCCAATTTTATGATCCTACAAGTAACGCCCCCGAAACACCTATAACAACTAAGAATTTTACGGATAGTATACATTATCGAGCAAAAGACCTAGGAAGATTAATTGGGGTTGAATTTGCAGAAGGCTTTACTACAGAACGTTACGTTGCTGTAGAGAATTTAGATAAATTAATTTAATTTTTTCTTTCTGTAGAAAAGAAAAAACAATTATATTTGCACCCGAAATTATATGGTGGTTGTAGCTCAGTTGGTTAGAGTATCGGTTTGTGGTACCGAGTGTCGCGGGTTCGAGTCCCGTCTTCCACCCAAAACAAAATCCTTCTCCTTTATGAGAAGGATTTTTTTGTTATTATCATTTTTGAAATTCAAAAAGTTTGGAATGTAAAGTTTTAAAAGAGCTCACAGGTTTCAAAAAACTTGTGAGTTCTTCAATATATGTTTATTGTATAATTTTAAAGCAGGAAATTTTTTTGTCATCTACCCGAGTGCCATCAGCAATCAAATGATGATATACCCAAGTGACGCTGTTTTATGATACTAAAGTCTGATTCGTTAAAACACCAGTTTCTTTGCCAAGTATTTGGCTGTATAGGACTTTTTATTTCGTGCTAGTTCTTCTGGAGTTCCCTGAAAGATAAGGTTTCCACCGTTTTTACCACCTTCTAGTCCCAAGTCAATAATGTAATCGGCACATTTAATGAGTTCTATATTGTGCTCAATCACAATAATAGAATGACCTTTATCAATTAAGGCTGTAAAAGAAGCTAATAGTTTTTTAATATCATGAAAATGCAAACCTGTAGTTGGTTCGTCAAAAATAAATAAGGCTTTGTCTTTGGTGTTTCCTTTTACTAAAAAGGAAGCTAATTTTATTCTTTGTGCTTCACCGCCAGAAAGGGTAGAAGAGGATTGCCCTAATTGCACATATCCCAAACCAACATCTTGCAAAGGTTTTAGTTTATTTGCAATTTTAGTTACTAAATTTTCAGAAAAGAAAGCAACAGCATCATCAATAGTAAGATTTAAAATATCATCAATAGATTTCCCATCAAATTTTACTTCTAAAACTTCTTTTTTAAAACGTTTTCCATTACAAACATCACATTCTAAATGGACGTCTGCCATAAATTGCATCTCTATGGTTACTTCACCTTCCCCCTTACAAACTTCACAACGACCGCCTTCTACATTAAAAGAAAAATGTTTGGGTTTGTAATTTCTAATTTTCGATAATTTCTGATTAGAAAACAGTGCTCTAATATCATCATACGCCTTTATATAGGTAACAGGATTTGAACGAGATGATCGCCCAATAGGGTTTTGATTGATAAATTCTACATGTTTTATATTTTCAAAGTCTCCTTTTATTTCTGTGTGTTGTCCAATTTTATCTCCATAACCAATTAATTTTTTTTGCATGGATGGATATAAAATATTTTTTACCAACGTGCTTTTTCCAGAACCAGAAACCCCTGTAATTACAGACAAGCAATTTAGCGGAAAAGTAACATCAATATTTTGTAAATTGTATTCTCTAGCTCCAATAATTTGGATGTTATTTTTAGAGGTTCTACGTTTTGTTGGTACTTCGATTTTTAATACTTCATTTAAATATTTTGCGGTTAAAGAATCTGATTTTAAAATTTCTTTAAAACTTCCTTCAGCAACTACGTTTCCACCAAAAGTACCTGCTTCTGGTCCAATATCTATAATGTAATCTGCTTCTTTCATGATGTCTTCATCATGCTCTACTACCACAACTGTATTTCCCAAATTGCGTAAATCTTTTAAAACACGAATTAAACGTTCTGTATCTTTCGGGTGTAAACCAATACTCGGTTCATCTAAAATATACATAGAACCAACGAGTGAGCTTCCTAGAGAAGTTGCCAAATTTATTCGCTGACTCTCTCCACCAGAAAGCGTATTTGAAGTTCTGTTGATGGTTAAATATGACAAGCCAACATCCGTTAAAAATTGTAAACGATTATTAATTTCAGTCAGCAAGCGTTTTCCAATTTTTGCTTTGTATTTGTCTAATTTTATATTTTTAAAAAAGACAGATAATTCGTCTAAAGGGAGTGTTACTAAATCAGAAATTGTTTTTTCATTTATTTTTACAAAATTAGTTTCATGCCGCAAACGTTTTCCATTGCAGGAAGTACATTTTGTTTTTCCACGGTAACGGGAAAGCATTACTCTATTTTGTATTTTGTAACTCTTTTCTTCTAGAGTAGTAAATAAATGCTGAATTCCGTTGAAACTTTTGTTTCCATTCCAAACTAATTCTTGTTGTTTTTGCGTAAGCTCAAACCAGGGTTTATGAATTGGAATATCAAAAGTGTAAGCAACGTCTATTAAATCTTCTTTATAATGATTATATGAAGGGGTTTTAAAAGGAAAAATACAATCTTCAAAAATGGATAAACCCGTATTTGGAATTACTAATTCTTGATCAATTCCAATTACATTTCCGTACCCTTCGCATGTTGGGCATGCTCCATAAGGATTATTAAAACTAAACAAATGCGTGTTAGGTTCTAAGAAAGACATTCCGTCTAAATCGAACTTATTACTGAATTCAGTAACTTTAGAATCTTCTAGGTTTTCTATAAAACAAATCCCTTTCCCTTCAAAAAAGGCAGTTTGAACTGCATCGGCTAATCGGTTATAGAAATCGTCATCTCCTTTGGTAATAATTCTATCTACTACTAAAAATAGGGACTCATTTTTAAATTCTTCCTGAGGAAAATTTGCAATTTTATATATTGAATTATTCCATTTTAAACGTGCATAACCTTGCTGTTCTAAAACTTGTAAAACGGTTTTTAAATCACGATTTTTGTCAATTGAAATAGGTGCCAACAGTAAAAGCTTTGTTCTTTCATGAAACTTTTTTACAAAATTTATGATATCAGAAACGGTGTCTTTTTTTACCTCTTTACCAGAAATAGGAGAGAAGGTGCTGCCTATTCTTGCATATAATAATTTAATATAATCGTAAATTTCGGTGGAGGTTCCAACAGTAGAACGTGGATTTGTAGAATTTACCTTTTGTTCAATAGCAATTGCGGGTGCAATCCCTTTGATATAATCTACTTTAGGCTTGTCTAATTTTCCTAAAAATTGACGCGCGTAAGAAGACAAGCTCTCTACATAGCGTCTTTGACCCTCCGCATATAAGGTGTCAAAAGCCAAAGAAGACTTTCCAGAACCTGAAAGACCTGTAATTACAACCAACTTATTTCTTGGAATAACAACATCAATATTCTTTAAATTATGAAGTTTTGCTCCTTTAATTATGATGTTTTCTTTGGGGTTTACAGTAGAAATGTCAGTCTTCATTTAAGATAAAATATAGGGGATAAAAATACCTCTTTTTTAATCTATTTTAAAACTAATATGAATGAAATTTGTTAAAATATTTGTTGCTTTCATAAATAATAAAGATATTTGATGTACTTAACAAATTTGAAATTATAAGCGTATAGTAAAAAACTACTTTTTAAATTATTAATTTAATCTTAAATTAGAAGAACTACAGGTTCTTTAAAGAGTAGTTATGACGCGAAAAAATCCAATTACAGATAGTTTATTAGTAAGTGAATATATTGAAGGAAAAGAGGCTTCTTTAGCTCTTTTAATTCAAAGGCATCAACAAAGATTGATGAGTTTTATATATAGTAAAGTGAAAGACAGAGATATTGCAGAAGATGTTTTTCAAGACACATTTATTAAAGTGATTAGAACTTTGAAAAAAGGTAATTATAATGAAGAAGGTAAGTTTTTGCCTTGGGTGATGCGGATTGCTCATAATTTGGTGATAGACCATTTTAGAAAAACAAACAGAATGCCTTCTTTTAAAAATACAGATGAATTTGATATTTTTTCTGTTTTAGGTGATGGAAACTTAAATGCAGAAAAAAAAATGATACAAGAGCAGATTTATAGTGATGTAAGAGAGCTTGTCAAAGAGTTGCCAGCAGAACAAAAAGAAGTTTTGGTAATGCGTTTGTATAAAAACATGAGTTTTAATGAAATAAGTGAAAATACAGGTGTTAGTATAAATACTGCGTTGGGAAGAATGCGATACGCTTTAATGAATATGCGAAAATTAATAGAAAAGCATAAAATTATTTTAGTCAATTAGCAATAATATAAAAAAGGCATCGTTTTTATTTTGTAATTAACTTATTAAACAAACTATATGATGCAACTTTACTCAAAAAAGTCTTCTGAATTTCAGATGCAACCCACACAAGAGACTGTTCAGTTTTTGATTAATTTTTCCAAATCGCTCACTTTTGTAAAAATAAAATCAGAAAATTTTATTGAATTGAATTTGAATTAAGGGTGTAAAAAGCTTCAGCTAATGTTGAAGCTTTTTTTTAGCTTTTTCATTGCCTTTACAAACCCAAGGACCCTCATTTTTTATGGTAATATGAACTTGTGTATTCATAGTAAAACCGCTTGAAATCTGTATGAAACAATATCATTTTTCTTTATAATATTTATCTAAAACAGACTTTCTACCAATTGTTTTGGTAATAATATCGTTTTTTAAATCCCAACCACGAGCAGGAGAATATTCTCTGCCATACCAAATAATCTGTAAATGCAAATCATTCCATAATTCTTTTGGAAATAACCGTTTGGCGTCTTTTTCTGTTTGTGTAACATTTTTTCCATTGGTCAAATTCCAACGCCAGAGCAATCGATGAATATGGGTGTCTACAGGAAAAGCAGGCACACCAAAAGCTTGACTCATAACAACACTGGCTGTTTTATGGCCCACAGCAGGCAACGCTTCTAAACCTTCAAAGTTCTGTGGTACTTCGCCATTGTATTTTTCAATTAAAATTTTTGACAAACCATAAATTCCTTTTGACTTCATTGGAGATAATCCACAAGGACGAATAATTTCCTTAATTTCTTCCACAGACATTTTTATCATATCAAATGGATTGTCCGCTTTTGTAAATAACAAAGGGGTAATTTTATTGACTCTAACATCCGTACATTGGGCAGACAATAAAACAGCAATTAGCAGAGTGTAAGGATCTTTATGATCTAAAGGAATAGGGATCTCTGGATACTTTTCTTGAAGTGTATCAATGACAAATTGTACTTTTTCTTGTTTATTCATAAAGTGCGTTTTAAACTTGTAAAGTTAAAAAAGTAGTAAGTACAATTATCAATTTAAATTTTATTTTTTATATTTAAGTTTGATAGAACTCTATAAACGTTGTATTTTTAAACTTTAAAAACCAAGCCATAATATGACATCATTAAAAATAGGGGACAAGGCTCCTTCGTTTGAAGCAAAAGACAATGCAGGAAATACGATAAAACTAACAGATTATTCAGGTAAGAAGCTAGTGTTATTCTTCTATCCAAGAGCAAGTACACCTGGTTGTACAGCCGAAGCTTGTGATTTGCGTGACAATTACCAATCTTTTTTATCAAAAGGATATGAAGTATTAGGTGCAAGTGCAGATACTGCCAAAAAACAGCAAAATTGGATTGATAAACATGCACTTCCATTTCCATTATTAGCAGATGAAGATAAATCTGTCATAATAGCTTATAATGTTTGGGGACCAAAGAAGTTTATGGGTAAAGAATATGATGGAATTCACAGAACAACTTTTGTGATTGATGAAAATGGAATCATAGAAGATATTGTATTAAAAGTTAAAACAAAAGCACATACAGCTCAAATTTTAGGGTAAAACTTTCGTTTAAATAAAAAAGAATGTAGGCGAGTTGATTTAGATCAGCTCGTTTTTTTTATTCATTAAAACTTCATCTCAATTTTAAAATTCAATATTCTACCAGTCAAAAAGTTTGGAATTCCAAACTGTGTTTTAGAATATACATCTCTGACCCAGGTGTTGGTAATTGAGTTTTGAATATCAAACATATTAAATAATTCTAAACCAACACTCAATTCTTTAAATTTAGACAACCATCCTATTTTGTGTTTTTTTTTTGCATCTGTAAAAATATAAGAAACACCAAAATCAGCACGTTTGTAATCTCTTAAACGTTCTTGATATTGGTATACATCTGCATAGGATGGAGAACCTCCTGGGACACCTGTATTGTAAACCAGGTTTAAATATGCTTTTAAATTTGGTATGTTAGGAACATAATCTTGAAAAAGAATACCCAGTTTTATTCTTTGGTCAGAAGGTCTCGAAATAGCGCCTCTATTATTGATGTTTTCTTCTGTTTTTAAGTATCCAAGACTTACCCAACTATCACTTCCAGGAACAAATTCTCCATTCAATCGAACATCTAAGCCTTGAGCATATGCTGTGGTATTATTATCTGCTCTGTATCTAATTCTTACATTATCAATAGTGTAAGCATTTATATCAGATAAATCTTTATAATAAATTTCTGTTGTCAGTTTAAAGGGCCTTTCCCACATCTCAAAACTATAATCCATTCCAGCAACGTAGTGAATGGATTTTTGTGCTTTTAAAGCTCCATTTATATTTCCATTGGAGTCTCTTAATTCTCTGTAAGAGGGTGGCTGTGAATACCATCCTCCAGAAATTCTAAATAACATGTCTTTTTTCCAGTTGGGTTTTATCGCAAACTGAGCTCTGGGGCTAATAATCGTTTGTGTTTTTGATGTGTTCCCATCAGAAGAAACATTCCAGTTTTGTGTTCTCAAACCGATACTATACCAAATTTCATTGTCGTTCCAGAAATGTTTATGGTTTAATTGAACAAAGCCAGAAATACGATTTATTTGAACTTCATTGTCTCCTCTAATATTTTGAAAAGGTGTAATTGCTACTCCAATTACAGGATCATTATAAGGTTCATTATTGCGAATATGACTAGGAGGTCTAATTGAAAATCCTAAAGAATCTATTATTTCCCATTCTCTAATACGATCTCTAACATCTTCTTTTTGGTATTTTACACCGAAATCTATTTGGTATTTGTTTTTCTTATAAGTTCCTTTTAGTTGCATATTTGTAATCAAAGCATCTAAATCATTACGAGCATGATTTAATTGAGAACCAATCCCTTGGGAAAAATCCACATTTCCAAAGTTTTCAGACCCAATATTAGCATCAACTTCACCGATACTATAGGCTGCTGAAATGTCATAATGCTCTTCTTCTTGTGTATTGTATCTAGAAAAGGTTCCTGTAAATGACAAATAATTATTTACTTTATATTCTGTGGAAAATGCACCAAAAAGGGTGAGGTAATTGTCTTGCTCTTTTCCGCTATAAAATACAGTCAATTCTAGCGGGGCTGAAACTGTCCCAAAACGAGTTCTTCTTGAAATTGGTGTGTAGTTGTAATCATTTAAAGAAAAATTTCCTAAAAAGTGAAACTGTAAATCGTCAGAAGCTTTGTAAGATAAAAAAGTTTGAAAATCAATAAAACGAGGTCTAAAATTGGTTTCAATCTGTTTGCTATTGACAAAAAGGCTATTGTCTCTGTATCTTAAACTGCTTATAGCAGTCAATTTTTCATCAATTAAAGGAGCTTCAAAGGTGATACTTCCCCCTAGAAGGCTTAGATCTAAAGTGGTTGTAATTTCGGTTGGTTTTCTATAGGTAATATCTAAAACAGAAGACAATTTGTCTCCATATTTTGCTTGAAAACCTCCAGCAGAAAAGTTAATATTCTGAACCATACTAGGGTTTATAAAACTCAACCCTTCTTGCTGTCCAGATCGGATTAAAAAAGGTCTGTATATTTCAATTCCGTTTACATACACCAAGTTTTCGTCAAAATTACCACCTCTAACATTGTATTGCGTACTTAATTCGTTGTTATTATTTACGCCAGGTAATGTCATTAAAATATTTTCTACACCTGCATTAGGACCAATAACATTTTTAACGACATTAACATCAATCGCCTTTAGACCTTGTAACTTTTTTCGATTGTCTTGAATTACGATTCGATCCAATTCTTCTGTCTTCGGAGTAAGAATAACAGAAAGGCGTACACCATTTCTATTGTTTGCAGTATGTTTTTTAGTAAAGACGCTATAAGATATATGACTAAAAACTAATGTAATTTCTTTTTTGTAGGGAACTCTAATGATGTACCTACCGTTTTTGTCTGTAGTAGTACCAATATTATTATATCTAATGGAAACATTCTCTATTGGTTGTTTGTTTTTATTTTTAACAGTTCCCTTAAGGGTTGTCATCTTTTGAGCAAAAGCAAAAAGGGGAAGAATGAATAAAAATAGAAAGACTTTTTTTACGTACATTTAGTTTACTTGTTTCTTAAAGAACGTTGCAGAAAGTGTATTCGTATTTCCAACATTGTCCGAGACTACAATTTTAAAGATATGTTTGCTACCCACCAATTTTTTATCACTAAAGTTATAAGTTAATATGTTTTTTTTGTGATTATACTCCATTAAAATCCATTTCCCGTCTATAGTAGCTCTGTAGTCTTTTATGCCAGTGCCAATATCAGAAATCTTTACTTTTAGGGTTTTATATTTAGAAATCCATTGTTTGTCTTTAATAAAAAGTAAATTTATTTTAGGTTTTTGTAGATCTGCAACCAAGGCATAATTTCCTAATTGTTTTGTTGTCGTGTAAAATGTACTGTCTTTTTTTCTAGTATTTTGAAAACTTGGATATTTTGGAGACTCTAAATTAGCAATATATAACTGCTGTTTTTCATTTTCTGAATAGTTAGAAACATCAAAAGTTAACGTAAAACTTTTATTTAAAGGAAGGGTAGGTGTATGTATTTTTGCTACCCCTTTTTCAACTTTAAAATCTAAATAAAGATCTTCATAAAAAGTGTTTTTTGGAAAAGCAATCGTAACATTTTCTTTTTTAAATTTCTGAAAATTGGTAGCAATGATTTTAAACTCAGTGGTGTCTTTTGATTGTTGAAAAATAGGATTGCTTTCTTTCCCTAAAACAGGTATTATTAGGGAGCTTGTATTTCCTTTGTAATCCTTTGCAATAATTTTTAGGGTATAACTCAGTCCATTTTTAATGTTTATTTTTCCATTATTGATTAAGTTTTCATAAGTAGAAAGTTCGTTTTTAGTCTCTTTAAATGTTTTTTGATATCGTTTTTTATATTTTTTATAATGTGGATAATCTATGTGTAAGTTGATGAATTTGCTTTCTGAGAATGAAAATTTTTCTACATCATGGTAATAAAAACGTTTTCCATTTACAAACATTTCTAAACTATAAATTCCGTTTTTATTTGAAGCTTTATCAAGTCTGTCAAAAAGACGGACTCCAAAGCCAATAGTTCCAGCAGCAGAAATTCTCTCCACGCGATATTCCCCTCTCATAATATTTTTTATTGGAAGAATATAGCTTTTATTTTGATGATTAATTCTTGAACTGTTGTTTAAAGGATAGACTTTTAGTGATTGAAAAACGGGAGGTTTTGTATCAGCTACTTGCAATCCAAAAGCCAAAGGATTAATAATCTTTTCTGTTTCTGTATTTCGTATTTCATAATGCAGATGTGGAGCGCTAGAACTACCTGTATTACCTGTGAAAGCAATAATGTCTCCTTTTTGTATAGGAAACTTTTCTTCTTTAAAAAATAAATTTCCTGTTTGATAACGCTCTTTCTTGTATTGAATTTTTTTTACATATTTTTCAATTTTATTAGCAAACCGACTTATATGGGCATAGACGGTAGTATAACCATTAGGATGTGTAATGTATATTGCTTTTCCAAAACCAAATTGAGCTACTTTTATTCTTGAAACGTAACCATCTGCAGCAGCATAAATATTTAAACCCTCTTTACCTTGTGTTTTAATATCGATACCAGAATGAAAATGATTACTTCTTAATTCTCCAAAAGTACCTGCCAAAACCGTGGGTATCTCTAACGGACTTCTAAAATAATTTTTAGGATATTCTTCTTGAGAAAAACTTAAAAAAGACGTAAAAAATAGGAGTAGTAAAAATGGTTGTTTCAAATTGGAAATATTTTTGTGTAAAAATAGTGAAAAACATCTTTTCAGTAAATGTTTAATTTTTAGCATATTAGTAATAAAGCAACAAAATGTTGTAAAGTATGAAACAGAATGTTAACTTTGTAGGCATAGTTATTTTCTAAAAGTATAGATGAGTAATACAATAGAAGCAATTCATTTACTGCAAGATAAGTTAAAAAACTTGCTTTTTAATTATGAATTTTTAAAGAGTGAAAATGAAATATTGCTTCAAAACACAAATGAATTACAGCATCAACTCATAGAAAAAGAGCAATTATTAGCAGCACAAAAAAAACAATATGATTTGCTTAAAATTGCAAAAACTATAGATGGCAGTAGTACAAATACAAGAGATACGAAACTCAAAATAAATGCTTTAATTCGAGAAATCGACAAATGTATTATTCAGTTACATGAATAAAGTTCTTTAAATTGTGGGAATACTTAAAATTAATATTATTATAGCTGGTAGAACTTATCCTTTAAGTGTTAATAACACGAAAGAAGAAGAAGGGATGCGAAAAGCTGCAAATGCTATTAATAAATTAATTGCTACTTATGAAAAAAATTATGCCGTAAGCGATAAACAAGATGTTTTAGCAATGTGTGCATTGCAATTTGCCTCAAAAGTAGAAATTTCTTCATTAGAAAAGGATTCGACAAGTAGAGAAGTAGTTGATAAAATAAAAGAGTTAACTAATTTAGTTGATTCTCATTTAAAATAAGTTCTTTAAAATATACATTAACAAAACACTGCCTACGTTAGTAAATTGTTTATTAAACTCAACACGATTCAATTATGAAGGATGAGTCTTAACTGCAAAAGCATGCCCCTAGTACTGAACTTGTTTCAGTTCTTTGAGTGGATCCTTGATCAGTTAGTTAGTCCTATAAGTAACCATAATGGAGTTTAAAAAACCAAACTAATGTAGGCTTTTTTTATATACTAAATTTAAATTATGGATGGAATGATATTTCCCATTGTTATGGGAGTCGTAATAGGAATTGCAGTTGGACTTTTAATTGCAAAAGCTTTGGAGAAAACAAAAGGTAAAAACGTGCTTAACGCCACTAGAAAAGAAGCCGCTACAATTTTAAAAGAGGCAAAAATAGATGCAGATGCTATTAAAAAAGATAAAATATTACAAGCGAAAGAAAAGTTTATTGAACTTAAATCTGAGCATGAAAAAGTAGTTATTACCAGAGAAAAGAAGATTTCTGATGTTGAAAAACGCATAAGAGATAGAGAGTCTCAAGTGGCATCTGAATTAGACAAAAACAAACGTCTTAACAGTTCTTTAGAACAAAAAGAAAACGATTACAGTAAAAAGTTAGACTTTTTAGAAAAGAAAGAAACGGAACTTGGAGTAATGCACAAGCGTCATGTAGATCTGCTAGAGCAAATTTCTGGTTTGTCTGCAGATGAAGCCAAAGTAGAATTGGTTAGTTCACTAAAAGATGAAGCGAAAACAGAAGCAATGGCCTATGTACAAACATCTATTGAGGAAGCTAAATTAACAGCAGAACAAGAAGCTAGAAAAGTAGTTTTAGGGACGATTCAAAGAGTTGGAGTAGAACAGGCTGTAGAAAATTGTGTGTCTGTATTTAACTTAGAGTCTGATGATGTCAAAGGAAGAATTATCGGTAGAGAAGGACGTAATATTAGAGCTATAGAAGCAGCCACTGGTGTGGAAATTATAGTGGATGATACCCCAGATGCTATTATTCTTTCTTGTTTTGATCCTATTCGAAGAGAAATTGCTCGCTTGTCACTTCATAAGTTAGTTACAGATGGACGAATACACCCAGCTAGAATTGAAGAAGTTGTTGCTAAAACAGAAAAACAAATTACCCAAGAAATTATAGAGGTTGGTAAAAGAACCGTAATCGATTTAGGTATTCATGGTTTACACCCTGAATTAGTAAAAGCAGTAGGTAGAATGAAATATCGTTCTTCTTATGGACAAAATTTATTACAACACTCTAGGGAAGTTTCTAATTTATGTGGGATTATGGCTGCAGAAATGGGTTTGAATTCTAAAGTTGCAAAACGTGCGGGTTTATTGCATGATATTGGTAAAGTACCAGAAGCAGAAAGCGAACTTCCGCACGCATTACTAGGAATGGAATGGGCAGAAAAATACGGTGAAAAACCAGATGTTTGTAATGCTATTGGAGCACACCATGATGAAATTGAAATGAAAACGTTAATCGCTCCAATTGTACAGGTTTGTGATGCTATTTCTGGAGCAAGACCAGGCGCAAGACGTCAGGTTTTAGATTCCTATATTCAACGTTTAAAAGATTTAGAAAACATCGCATTCGGATTTCCAGGGGTTCAAAAAGCCTATGCTATTCAAGCAGGACGAGAATTACGTGTCATGGTAGAAAGTGGTAAAGTGAATGACACCAAAGCTGCTGACTTATCATTTAGTATTTCTCAAAAAATACAGAATGATATGACCTACCCTGGTCAAGTAAAAGTGACAGTAATTAGAGAAACTAGGGCAGTAAATGTAGCAAAGTAAAAGTTCAACTTTACGCTTTCCATTTTAGCTTCCTATAAACTTAAAAAAAATCACCTTTATGTGATTAACTTATTCTTAAAATCCTGCTATATTTATAGTAGGATTTTTTTTATAAATTTATTTTCTCTCTATTAGTTCAAATAGAATACGTTTTTAAGACTTTTTAATTCTCTTCTTCGGATAGATTTAAATCACTTCTTGGGTGACTTAATTCTACAACTTCTTTTAGATAGCTTTTATCTAAATGAACATATATTTCTGTCGTTGTTATGCTTTCATGTCCTAACATTTGCTGAATGGCTCTTAAATCAGCTCCATTTTTTAATAAGTGTGTGGCAAAAGAATGTCTTAAAGTATGTGGGCTTATTTTCTTCTTTAAATTAATTTTAATTGCTAAATCTTTCAAAATGATAAAGACCATTTGTCTGGTCAACCCTTTGCCACGTCTATTTAAGAAAATAGTATCTTCAAAACCTTTTACTGGGTTGATATGAATTCGAATGTCTTTTATGTATGACAAAATGTATTTTTGTGCGTTAAAATGAATAGGAACAAAGCGTTGTTTGTTGCCTTTACCAATGACTCGTATGAAACCCTCATCAAAAAATAAATCGGAAATTTTTATCGTGATGAGTTCACTAACACGCAAACCACAACTATACATCGTTTCTATAATGGTACGGTTTCTTTCTCCCTGCGGATTACTTAGGTCAATGGCAGCAATCAGTTCATTAATTTCGTCTTCAGAGAGTGTGTCTGGTAATTTTCTTCCAATTTTCGGAGCTTCTATTAAATCTGTAGGATTGTTTTTTCTATAATCTTCAAATATTAAATAGTCAAAAAAGCTCCGCAAACCAGAAATAATTCTTGCTTGACTTTTAGGGTTTATTTTTTTTGCAACATCGTAAATAAACTGCTGAATAAATTCGTCATCAATATTAATAGGCGTAAGGATGATTTCATTTTCATCAAGAAAAGAAGTGAGTTTTTTTAAATCTCTGGTATAACTAACAATCGTGTTTTGAGACAACCCTCTTTCTATTTTTAAAAATAATTGAAAATCGTTAATTGCATCTTTCCATTTCATTTGCTAAAAATAAAGTATATATTTACAACTTTAATGAAATTTATGAAACTAATTATTATAAACGGCCCCAATTTAAATTTATTAGGAAAAAGAGAACCAGAAATCTATGGTTCAGCAACTTTTGACCATTTTTTCAAACAACTACAATTGAAGTTTACTCAGATAGAGCTGACTTATTTTCAATCTAACATTGAAGGAGAAATTATTGATAAATTACATGAGGTAGGTTTTGATTATGATGGTATTATCTTAAACGCAGCGGCTTATACGCATACCTCTGTTGGTATTGGGGATGCTGTAAAAGGAATCACTACTCCCGTTGTTGAATTACACATTTCTAATGTGCATGCTCGTGAAGAATTCAGACATCAAAGTTTTATTGCGCCTGCAGCAAAAGGTGTTTTATTTGGTTTTGGCTTAAAAGGTTATGAATTGGCAATACATAGTTTTCTTTAGTTATAGAGTTGTAAGTTTTGCCGAAAGGAATATTACTAAAAAAATGAATACTTAAAACTGTGCACTGAAAACTGCCTACAGCCAACGAAATCCTCTTACAAAAACAATCCTTTTTTTGATAAAAACAAATACCTCGCAAAAAGTAAAATCAATATTGGTATTGTTGTTATGGTGAATGCTTGCACTTCTATAAACCAAAGAATTGGAATACTAAGAAGGAGGAAAACTAAAAGTTGATAATAATAGGTCAACCATTGTTGTTGCTTAGTTTTCAATATTAAAAATGCAACGATTAAGTTGGGAGCAAAAGCCCACAAACAATTAAAATTATTTGGTGCTGTAGTATGACTTGAGAAAAACCAAAGAAAGCATAAAATACACCCAAGAATTCCTGTTGTAAAAAGCAAGATGAAATCTAAATACTTTGTTCTTTTTTTGTTTTTAACATCTTTGTATGTAATAAATATTCCCCAAAGTGCGAGTAAGTTGAATATTAAAAAAGGACTAAAATTAGTAACTATAGGTTGTTTTTCTTCAAAATTTAAAAGTACATCCTCTCTTTTTACTAATTTTTCAGGTTGATTTTTAATAAAAAGGAGCCCATTTTTGAATGAACGATATACATAATCAGGTAAGTACATATATTCCTCTGAAGTCGCATTCTCATCTAATTTTACACCTGCAACCAGATTTAAGCCAAAAGTTCCCCAAGAATTCCAATGAATTTCGTTGTTGGTTAATTGTCTAAATGACTGTTTTTTTTCTAAATGATCATCAATAAAAATAACTTTATTTTTTAAAATAGATTTAGTAATATCTCTTAGTTTTGTAGCGCAATTGTTAAAATAAGGATCATATTGATAATTTGTATTTTTTGGTAGCGTATTATTCTCTAAAAAAATAAAATAGGCTTGTTTTTCTTCTTGTGTTAAGTTTAAAACTTGTTGTTTTACCCAGCGTTTGTCTTTTTTGTAGCTTGCTAAAAAATACTTGAATTCATAGCTTGCTAAAGAATAAATCATGTTTCCTTTTGCAAAATTTGTATAAAAGTTGGGCTGATTAAAATCAAATATTCCATAGTTGTAAATTATGTCAAAATTTAAAATAGGATCATTAATTCGTATCGCAGAGTGCCCAAAGGCTTCATATAATTCTTTTCCAGGACCTACAGTAATAATACTTACTTCTGCATCTAAAGAAAGTTGAAGTTGAGCTTTTAAAGGAAAAAAAGTAACAAGAAGGAATAATAAAAGGAAGTATTTTTTTTGCATAAAAGTTAAGGTCTAAAAAAACTATAATCTACAGTAATTGAAAAAATATTTGAAAATAATGCATTGCCAACACTGCCAATATTTGTTAAAGCATAATCAATTTGAATTCCATTGTATTTGAATCCAACTCCAAAATTAGGTTGTAAAGAGAGTGATTTTGAGTTGTCAAATTCTGTGATATATTGAAAGTTTCCAACACCAGTTCTTAGATAAACGAGTGCATCAAAATCTAATTGAAAACCTATTGCTGGGTCTACGCTCACTACATCCGAAGAAAACAGATCATTTGTTTTGGTAAAACGCATAGTTGCATTTACTTCTGTAAGTAAGTTGAAAAGACGGCCTATTCTCCAATTTTTTGCAACTCCTAATTGTAGCTTAGGTTTTGTGATTTCTGTTGTTTCAGGTAATTCTTGATTTTGTCCAGGCAATAAAGTGATGGCATCTTTAATTTTGTTAAAGGTTTCTTCATTAATAGCCCAACTATTAAAAGTAGTTGTAATATCTCTTGCCATTAAACCAAATTTCCAAGAATTACGTTCAAATTGAATTCCTGCATCAAACCCAAACCCCCAGGAGGAAGCAAAATCACCAATAATTCTTCTAACAATCTTAGCATTCACACCAAACTTTACATCCTTAAAAAGTAAATTCCTAGCATACGCAATGTTAAAAGCATAGTCTACTGAAGAGAAAAGACGGATCCTGTTATAATCAATATTTCCATTACGATCTATTAATTCTGTTGTATTGAGAATGTCATCTACACCAAAACGAATAATTGAAATTCCAATCGCGCTATTTTTGTCTATTGGTTTGGCAAAACTGGCATGATTGTAACTTGCAATTCCTGCAAAGTAAGAAGCATGCATCAAGGAACCTTGATAATCTTCGATGCCAACCAAACCTGCTGGATTCCAGTAAATTGAGTTTACATCGTTTGTGGAGGCAACAACACTTTTACTCATTCCTAAACCTGCTGCATCCACCCCAATATTTAAAAACTCATTGGAATAACTTCTAAATGCTTGTGCAGATAAAAAGAAAGGAATTAGCGCTATTAAAAATACTATTTTGTGTTTCAAAGCTTTTATAATTATCAATAACAAATATCTATAAACATAGTAAAATAACTGTAGTTTTTTAAAGATATTGTTTACAATAAATTAATTTGAATATTTTCTCTGATAAACCGTTCAATTCGATCTTCCAACCAAGTGTTTTCCGATGGCTTTAAGGAGGTTATAAATCCAACATGACCACCAAAATCTGGGCTTTCAAAAAAGAAATCATCAGAATTCTGTGCTTCTTCAAAAGGAAAGCATGCTGCTGACAAAAAGGAGTCGTCTTTTGCGTTTATAAGTAGGGTTGGTTTTCGAATTTTTGATAAATATGGTTTAGAACTTGCTTTTAACCAATAATCTTCTGGACTTTCAAAACCAAAAACAGGAACTGTATAGAGCTGCTCTAAGTGTTTTAATTTTGTCGCTTTAAACAACTTGTCTTTGTCTAACTTGTATTCAGGAAATTTATGCGCCTTTTCTAATAGTTTTTTTTTCATTGTTTTAAAAAACAATTCTATATATAATTTATTTTTTAACTTATCCATTTCTTTTTCTGCGGAAGTAATATCAATAGGAACAGAAATAGCAATGCCTCCTTTTATTTTTGATGATATATTTTCTGACTGTTCCCCTAAATATTTTAGGGTTAAATTTCCTCCTAAACTAAAACCAATAATTAAAATATTTTCGTATTCCTCTTTTTGTGAAAGATGATTTACGACAAAATCTACATCTTCTGTTTTTCCACTGTGATAGGTTCCTAAAAGTAAATTATCATCACCAGAACAACCTCTTAAGTTGAAGCAAACAGTATCTAAACCCACGGAATTTAGATGTTTAGAAGTTGATGTCATATAACTAGATGCCGAACTTCCTTCTAAACCATGAATTAATAATACCAAGTTTTTAGATCCTACTAAAGAGAAATCTAAATCTATAAAATCATGATCCCAAGTAGGAATTCTTTTACGTAAATAACTACATGCATTTCTCATGAAAAGTGTTCGGTATAGGGTGTTGAAATGACCATTTCTGAAAGGTAAAGTTGGCGAGAAGTATGATTTAAATACGGGCATTTGTTTGTTAAAAGTTCTAAATTAAAACGAATAAAAAAATGAAATTCATGAATTTACTATAAATACAAGGATTTTACTATTTCCTACAAATATGAAAAAAAAAGAAGGAATTACGCAAACCACCAAATTTGATTTCATATTTTAGCTTTATAATTTAATAAATAATGACTTTAAAAAGATACATTCCCAATTTATTAACGCTTGGCAATCTTTTTTGTGGCACTGTTGCTACTATTTTTGCTGTGCAGGGTGATTTTTCTTCCGCAGGCTTATTTGTGGTAATTGGCATAGCATTTGATTTTTTTGATGGATTTGCAGCACGTTTATTAAATGTTTCAGGAGAATTAGGAAAACAATTAGATTCTTTGGCAGATATGGTCACTAGTGGTGTTGTTCCTGGAATCATTGTTTATCAATTATTTATTGAAAACAACTCAAACGTAGTTGCTACAAATACTGTAAATTATCTTCCTTTTTTAGGCTTATTTTTAACGTTGGGAGCTGGTTACAGATTGGCTAAATTTAACATAGATACAAGACAAACCGATTCATTTATTGGGATGCCAACGCCAGCGATGAGCTTGTTCGTGATTTCTTTGCCTTTAATCCAAGAATATTCAACGATTGAATTTGTACAAAATCTAATTGCCAATAATTATTTTTTAATAGCGATAACTTTATTATTAACCTATTTAATGAATGCAGAAATTTCTTTGTTTTCTTTAAAGTTTAAAACCTACTCGTTAAAAAATAATTTAATGAAGTATTTTTTTTTGGTACTTTCTACAGGGATGCTTGTTTTTTTGGAGTATGTTTCTGTCCCACTAATAATCCTTCTGTATGTTTTTTTATCGTTAATTCGTAATACTCGCAAAAAATCAGCAAGTTAAAATTTCTTCTTTTTCAATTCAAAATCTTTTCCTAAGTATACTTTACGGACCATTTCATCTGCAGCTAATTCTTCAGGACTTCCCTCTTTTAAAATACCTCCATTGTACATTAAATATGTTCTATCTGTAATCGCTAAAGTTGCTTGCACATCATGATCTGTAATTAAAATACCGATATTTTTATTTTTTAATTGTGCAACAATACTTTGTATGTCTTCTACAGCAATAGGATCTACACCAGCAAAAGGTTCATCTAGTAATATAAAGTTTGGGTCAGAGGCTAAACAACGCGCAATTTCAGTTCTTCGTCTTTCTCCACCTGATAATAAATCTCCTCTGTTCTTACGAACATGACCAATATTAAACTCTTCAATTAAAGATTCTAATTTAATTTTTTGTTCTTTTTTTGATAAGTCGGTAAACTGCAAAACGGACATGATATTGTCTTCAACAGACAGTTTCCTAAAAATAGAGGCTTCTTGTGCTAAATAACCAATCCCTTTTTCTGCACGTTTGTACATTGCATCGTTAGTGATTTCTTCATCATTTAAGAAAATTTTACCAGCATTTGGTTTTACCATACCAACAATCATATAGAAAGATGTGGTTTTTCCAGCTCCATTTGGACCTAAAAGCCCGATAATTTCACCTTGCTTTACTTCCAGTGATATTCCCTGTACTACCTTTCTGCTACCGTATATTTTTTGAATGTTTTCTGCTCTTAAAATCATATTTCTTAATATGTGTAATTGTATAAATATGGAATCGTATATTTTTATTTAAAAGTAATCAATAACTTATTTTTTAATGCTTTAAATTGGGGTGCCTCTTTACAATTTATTCGTTTTTTTGTTGTTTTTTTATTACAATTTTTGAAACTTTAATACTTATTTCATATAAGAAAAGAATAGGAATTGCTACAATTATTTGGCTCGCAATATCTGGTGGCGTAATAATAGCTGCTATAATCAAGACAAGTACTAATGCGTGTTTCCTGTATTTTTTTAAAAAATCTGGAGTTACCAAGCCTATTTTTGTTAAAAAGAAAACCAAAACAGGTAATTCAAATAAAATTGAAACTCCTAGCAACATGTTTGTTACTAGTCCTATGTGAGAATCCATCGTAAAACTATTCTCAATTAAATCTGTAATTTGATAATTGTACAAGAAATGGATAGAGATTGGCGCAATTACATAAAAACTAAAAGCGATTCCACAGAAAAATAAGAAAGAAGCTACAAAGATAAAACCTCTTGATTTTTTTATTTCATTTTTAGTTAATCCAGGAGCAATAAATCTCCAAATTTCCCATAAAATATAGGGGAATGACAAAATAATACCCAATATTAATGAAGACCAAATAGAATTCATTAATTGTTGTGTTGGCTTTAAGCTAATTAAATTATCTGTAAAAGCAACATCACAGAAACTACTGTTAAAACCAATAAAGGTGAAAAAATCACAAAAGAGTTGATAGGTTATGAAATCTGGCTTTCTGTGTGCTAATAAAAAGCTTTCATAGACTTCTTTTTGAAATACAAATAATACAATTCCAATAATGAAAATCGTAGCAGCACTTCTAACTAAATGCCATCTTAATTCCTCTAGATGACTTAAAAAGGACATCTCTTTTTGTTTTTCAGCCATTAAAATATTCCTTCCTTTATTAAGTCGTGTAAATGCACTACTCCCATATAATTATTTTCATGATCAACAACCAACATTTGTGTAATGCTGTTGTTTTCCATAGTGTTTAAAGCATCTATTGCCATAGCATCTTCAATGATTGTCTTAGGGCTTTTGCCCATAATATCTCTTGCTTTGAATTGAGAAATCTCTGCAGTTTTAGTAAGCATCCTCCTAATATCACCGTCCGTAATAATACCTGACAACTTATTGTTTTTCATAACTGCTGTTACTCCTAACCTTTTTTCAGAAATTTCAACAATTACTTGAGCGATACTGTCTGTTTCATTTACTTTCGGAACTTGATTGTTTTCAACCAAATCAGCAACTCTTAAGTACAAACGCTTCCCAAGAGCACCACCTGGATGATATTTTGCAAAATCTTTGCTTGTGAAACCTCTCAAATCTAATAAGCAAACAGCCAAAGCATCTCCTATAACTAATTGTGCTGTTGTACTTGTTGTAGGCGCTAAGTTATTAGGACAAGCTTCTTTTTCAACATACGTATTTAAGGTAAAATCGGCATGTTCTCCTAAATAAGAGTCAATATTTCCTGTAATTGCTACTATTTTGTTTCCATAATTTTTAATTAATGGAACTAAAACTTTAATTTCCGGAGTGTTTCCGCTTTTAGAAATGCATATGACGACATCGTCTTTTTGAACATTTCCTAAATCTCCATGGATAGCATCCGCTGCATGCATAAAAATAGCAGGTGTACCAGTAGAGTTAAAGGTTGCTACAATCTTAGTGGCAATATTTGCACTTTTACCAATACCGGTTACTATTACTCTTCCATTAGAATTAAAAATAAATTTAACCGCTTCTTCAAAGCTAACATCAATTAATTTAGCTAAATTAGCAATAGCATTACTTTCTGTTAAAATAGTTTCTTTTGCGGTATTTATAATTGTGGTTATCTTTTTCAATAGTTTGGTATTTTATCAGAATAAAAAAAAGTTATATCTTAGATTAAGAAACAAGCAAATTTACTACAAATAATAGTTAGAGCAAATTTAATAGAAGGTTTGTGAGCTGAGAATAAAAATTAAAACGAATATTTACTTAAATGAATTTATATACCCCCCTTAAAAAATTCTTTGGTTTCACTAAGTTTAAAGGATTGCAAGAGCAAGTGATTAATAGTATTGTTGCCAATAATAATACTTTTGTAATAATGCCCACCGGTGGAGGGAAGTCTCTCTGTTATCAATTGCCTGCTTTGATGGCAGAAGGAACTGCAATTGTGGTTTCCCCGTTAATAGCTTTGATGAAAAACCAAGTAGATGCAATTAGAGGTATTTCTGAACATAATGGGGTTGCTCACGTATTGAATTCTTCTTTAAATAAGACAGAAATAAATCAAGTTAAAGAAGATATTAATAGTGGTATTACAAAACTCTTGTATGTAGCACCAGAATCTTTGGTAAAAGAGGAGCATGTTGTTTTTTTAAGGACCCAGAAAATTTCTTTTGTGGCTATTGATGAAGCGCATTGTATTTCTGAATGGGGGCATGATTTTAGACCCGAGTACAGAAATTTAAAACACATTATTAAGGCGATAGATAATGTACCTGTTATTTGTTTGACAGCTACAGCCACAGAAAAAGTACAGGAAGATATTTTAAAGACCCTTGGGATTCCAGAAGCTAACAGGTTTAAAGCTTCTTTTAATAGGCCTAATTTATTTTACGAAGTAAGACCTAAAACAGATGAAGTAGAAAAAGATATTATTCGTTTTGTAAAACAAAGAATGGGTAAGTCTGGAATTATTTACTGTCTGAGCCGTAAAAAAGTAGAACAAGTTGCTCAGGTTTTACAAGTAAATGGAATCAAAGCTGTTCCTTATCATGCAGGTTTAGATGCAAAAACTCGGGTAAAACATCAGGATATGTTTTTAATGGAAAATTGCGATGTAGTGGTTGCTACGATTGCTTTTGGAATGGGAATCGATAAGCCAGATGTTCGTTTTGTAATTCATCATGATATTCCAAAAAGTTTAGAAAGTTATTATCAAGAAACAGGGAGAGCAGGACGTGATGATGGAGAAGGTTATTGTTTGGCTTTTTATGCGTATAAAGATATCGAGAAGTTAGAGAAGTTTATGGCGAGCAAGCCGTTAGCAGAACAAGAAATTGGTCATGCACTATTACAAGAAGTGGTTGGTTATGCTGAAACTTCGATGAACAGACGAAAATATTTGTTGCATTATTTTGGTGAAGAATTTGATGCTGAAACTGGAGATGGTGCAGATATGGATGATAATTCTAGAAATCCTAAGAAAAAACACGAGGCTAAAGAAGATGTAAAACTCATATTAAATGTGATAAAAGACACCTTACAAAAGTATAAAGCAAAAGAAATTGTGAATACGATTGTAGGAAAAGAGAATGCATTACTAACTTCTCACAAAACACATTTACAACCTTTTTTTGGCAGTGGAAAAGAAAAATCTTCTCTTTACTGGATGGCATTGATAAGGCAGATTTTAGTATTCAGCCTCATAAAAAAAGAAATTGAACAATATGGAGTTGTTAAATTGACAGAAAAAGGAGCTAAGTATCTGCTTAAACCGACTTCTTTTATGATGACAGAAGATCATTCTTATGATGAAGGGGATGATAATTCTATCATAACAAATTCTAAATCTTCCAGGGGAGTTGCTGATGAAAAACTTGTAAAAATATTAAGAGATTTACGTAAAAGAGTTGCATCCAATCATGGGGTTCCTCCTTTTGCTGTTTTTCAGGATCCCTCATTAGATGATATGGCATTGAAATACCCTATAACATTAGCAGAACTTTCTACGGTTCATGGAGTAGGAGAAGGAAAAGCAAGGAAGTTTGGAAAGGAATTTACGAAGTTAATTTCTGATTATGTCGCAGATAATGATATTCTAAGACCCGATGATTTAATTGTAAAAAGTACTGGTATAAATTCTGGATTAAAGCTATTTATAATTCAGAATACAGATAAAAAATTACCTTTAATTGACATTGCTAAATCTAAAGGATTAGAAATGAGTAGATTAGTTAAAGAAATGGAAACTATTATTTTCTCAGGCACAAAGCTAAATATTAACTATTCTCTAGATGATTTATTAGACGAAGACCAACAAGAAGAAATTTATGACTACTTTATGGATGCAGAATCAGACGATATTGAGCTAGCTTTAGAGGAGTTTGATGGAGATTATGATGAAGAAGAGTTGCGTTTAATGCGAATTAAATTTATAAATGAAGTAGCAAACTAGTAAAAAAATAAGCGCGTAAAAAAAGAGGTGAAATTAATTTGCTTCTTTTTTTTGGGGACTTTTTAATTTAGACATTTTTAGAAGTCAACTTAATCCTTATTCTTATTACTAAAAGGAACAGTCTTTCTCTCTTTAATATAAGTGCAAAGCTACAAAGTGAAAATAGTAAGCAGAACTCCTAAAAGTATTGCAATAAATTTACTTAAGTTAAATTTATGATTTTCAGAACCTTCAAAAAGAATTATCGTTGAAATATGTAAGAACACACCAATAATTAAAGCTGTGATTTCCATTGCATAGGTTGTGAAAAATGGAATTTTATCACCTAATAAGACTCCAAAAGGACTCATTAAAGTAAAAGAAATTAAGAAAATAAAAATTATTTTTTTAGAGTATTTGGTCTGAATCAAAAAAGTAGTTAAAACAATAGCAATCGGAATTTTATGAACCACAATTGCCCATAATAAATTGTCACCAGTATTATGTATTGGCAATCCTTCAGAAAAAGCATGCAAACACAAACTCACAAATAGTAGCATTGGAAACTCTTTTCCATCAGAATGAATATGTATGTGTCCATGTTCTGCTCCTTTAGAAAAAGATTCTAGAATAGATTGGATAATGATTCCTACTAAAATAATAATTCCTATTTTTTTAGGATCTGTTGCTTCATAATATACTTCAGGGACTAAATGTAAAATAGTTACGGATAACAAATAAGCGCCACTAAAAGCGAGAAGTAAACGGACAAATTTAGGACTAGGTTTTATGATAAAAACCAATAGTGCACCAATAAAAACAGCCGCTATTAAAAAAATGTAACTCATTTTGCAATAATAATTAACCGATCAGAAGTTTTATCTTCATAGGTGTTTAAATGATAATTTCCGAAAACATTTATAATGGTAAAACCAACTTTTTCAAAAAAACTCGTCATTTTATCAAGATCTAAATATTTTACTCTTTCTGTATAAGCATGGTTTATATCGTCAACAGAAAAAGAAATATGCTTAAAGATAAACCCATTTTTAATTTCTCTTTTGATGTTAAAAGTAATCCGATCTACTGTTTTTGTCTCATTAGCGACTAGATTTAGTTTTACTTTTTTAGCATTTAAAAAGTCGAAAACAAAAAAACCATCTTTATTTAATCCTCGTTTCATGTTTTCTAAAATACCAATATCTTCTTTGTCGTCTTCAAAATAACCAAAGCTAGTAAACAAATTAAATATAGCATCATATTTATTATTCAGAGGTTGACGCATGTCATGTACCGAAAAGTTTAAGGTGTTGTTTTCAAATGCTTTCGCAGCTAAAATACTGTTTTCAGCCAAATCACTACCGGTAACTTTATAGCCTAAAGAGTTTAAAAAAACAGCATGACGCCCTTTTCCACAAGGTAAATCTAGAATGTGAGCTGTTTTTGGCAAATTTAAAAAAGAAGTCATCTTTTTCATAAACAACTGTGCTTCATCATCATTTCTTTCTTTATATAAAATATGATAATACGGAGTATTAAACCAATGTGTAAACCAATCTTTTGTTTTCATTTTTAAAAATTGCGATCAATGATATTTAGTATTAGAATTGCTTTCAATTCTATTGGCTTTAAATTGTCTCTTGCTCGTTATGGAATTAGAATTTGTAAAAGTAACGAAATCTTAGGTTTCAAAAAATGAAAAACTTAATTACTATAAAACCTATTAATAAAATGTATTTTTGCAGTCAATTTTTATGAGTATGAACAAAGATTTTAAAATGACGGCAATATCACTTTTTGGTTTAGAAAGTGTTTTAGCAAATGAATTGAAGGAACTCGGTGCCCAAGATGTCAAAGAAGGGGTTAGAAGCGTTTCTTTTAGAGGTGATACAGGTTTTATGTACAAAGCAAATATTGCTTTAAGAACTGCTATAAGAATTTTAAAACCGATTAAAGTTTGTAAAATATATGATGAAGAAGATTTGTATGAAGCTATTCAGAAAATAAAATGGGAAACCTTTTTAGAAACGGAAGGTACTTTTGCGATAGGAGCCGTCGTAAATTCTAAAAACTTTACATCAAATTCACATTATATTTCTTTAAAATCGAAAGATGCAATTGCAGATTATTTTCGTCACAAATATAGTAAAAGACCCAATGTAGATTTAGATTATCCAGATTTAAAAATTCATATTCATATTCAAAAAGAATGGCTAACAGTCTCTTTAGATTCTTCTGGAGATTCATTACATAAAAGAGGTTACAGAACAGCTACAAACATAGCACCCATTAACGAAGTTTTGGCTGCTGGTATGATTTTGTTGTCTGGTTATACAGGTGATGAAAACTTTATAGATCCTATGTGTGGGTCGGGGACAATTTTGATTGAAGCGGCAATGATTGCTAATAATATTCCTGCAAATATCAACAGAAAATTGTTTGCTTTTGAAAACTGGAAAGATTACGATGAAGATTTATATTTCACGATCCAAGAATCTTTATTAAAGAAAATTCGTTCTTCTCATTTCAAAATTATGGGATTTGATAAAGCGCCTTCTGCAGTAGAAAAAGCAAAAGCGAATATTGAAAACGCAAATTTAGAAGAGTTTATAGGAGTACATCATGTCAACTTTTTTAATTCCACAAAAGAGGTTTTTGGAAATACGACCATTTTATTTAATCCACCTTATGGAGAGCGTTTAAATATAGATGTAGAAGAGTTTTATAGTAAAATAGGAGATACGCTTAAGAACAATTATCCAGGCTCAATAGCCTGGTTGATTACTTCAGATACGGACGCTTTAAAATGTGTAGGCTTAAGAACTTCGAAAAGAATTGCGCTTAAAAACGGAGATTTAAACTGTCGGTTTGTGAAGTATGAATTGTATGAAGGAACTCGTAAATTTAAAGAACTCAAAGAAGCCTCTGAGAAAGAAGTAGATAGCGATTCAAAAGAATAATCTTTTTATATTTCTTCAACAGCTGTTGGTTTTCGATATCCTTGAAAAGGTTGTTTTAGCAATTCTTTTAGCGATGAATTTTTAACTTCATCAGGGAAAGTATCTACTCCATAAACAATTTTTTCACGGTCCATTTCAATGTAAGTGCCTAAAAGTCGGTCCCAAAAAGAAAAGATGTTTCCGTAGTTCGCATCTGTGTAGGGTAATTTATGATGGTGATGAATTTTGTGCATATCTGGAGAGACAATAAAATACCTCAAAAACTTATCCACCTTTGGTGAAATCTTAATATTAGCGTGAGTAAGCTGCGTAAAAATTAATGATAATGATTGGTATAGCATTACGATAGCAATGGGGGTTCCAACAATAAAAACACCCAATAAAGTAAAAGCAAAACGGATGATGCTTTCGATGGGGTGGTGTCTGTTAGCAGTTGTTGTATCTACTTTGTGGTCTGAATGATGAACCAAATGGACCATCCATAGAGGTTTTACCTTGTGTTCTGTATAGTGCGCTAAATAAGCACCAAAGAAATCTAACAATACAACACCTAAAGTCACATACAACCATAAAGGCATTTCTGGGAGCCAGTTAATGAATCCAAAATTATTGGCTTGCACCCAATCGGCGGTTTTTAGCAATAAAAAAGCCAATGTAAAATTGATCAGAATGGTTGTAAATGTAAAAAATAAGTTTGGAAAAGCATGTTTCCATTTTTTGTAATCAAATCTAAATAACGGTACGCTCCCTTCTAAAATCCAAAAAAATGTGATTCCACCTACTAAAATTAAGCTTCTATGCATAGAGGGGATCGTTTCAAAATAAGTGTATAGTGTTTCCAAAGAGTTAAATTTCTACTAAAATAATAAAAATTGATGAATCGGGAACTTTAAAATGTTTTGTATAATTTTTTATATTTCTTGGATTACAAAATTAAATATTCTTAATTTTGCATTACAGAAGCTAAATGGTTTCTCCTACCAATTAAAGAAAACATGTACAAATCTGTTGTAAGACCTCTATTCTTTTTATTCGACCCAGAAAAAATTCATCATTTTACATTTTCTTTAATCAAAATTGTTTGTAAAATTCCTTTTGTTTCTTCAATTTT
This sequence comes from Polaribacter sp., assembly GCA_028343155.1. Taxonomy (GTDB): domain Bacteria; phylum Bacteroidota; class Bacteroidia; order Flavobacteriales; family Flavobacteriaceae; genus Polaribacter. The sequence goes on along the minus strand of JAOLXX010000007.1, from coordinate 41,206 downwards.
TAGAAACTTATATATTATTAAAGACAAACGTTTAGAAAGAACTTTATTTGGAATTACTTTTAAAAACCCAGTGGGTTTGGCTGCAGGTTTTGATAAGAATGCTGTTTTATACAATGAGTTAGCTAATTTTGGTTTTGGGTTTATAGAAATAGGCACTGTAACTCCAAAAGCACAAATGGGTAATCCTAAAAAAAGATTATTCAGATTAAAAGACGACCAGGGTATTATTAATAGAATGGGTTTTAATAATGACGGAATTGAAGCTGCTATTAAAAATTTAAAAAAGAATAAAGGGCAGGTTATTGTTGGAGGAAATATTGGTAAAAATACAACAACAACTCCAGATAAATATACTCAAGATTATTGTGAAGTTTTTAAAGCCTTGCATCCTTTTGTAGATTATTTTGTATTGAATGTGAGTTGCCCTAATGTTGGGAGTCATGCAAAATTGAATGATAAAGACTATTTATTAGAGTTGATATCTGCCTGCAAAAAAATGAATACTGAAGAAAAAATCCAAAAACCAATCTTATTAAAAATAGCACCGGATTTAAATACAATTCAATTAGATGAAATTATAGACTTGGTGAATGAAACAAAAATAGATGGTGTGATCGCTTCTAATACTTCGACAAATAGAGTAGGCTTGAAAGTTTCTAAAGAGCGTTTGGCTGCAATTGGAAATGGTGGACTAAGTGGTCAGCCATTAAAAAAACAAAGCACAGAAGTTATTCAATATTTAGCAAATACTTCTAATAAATCTTTTCCTATTATTGGAGTAGGAGGTATTCATTCAGAAAAAGATGCCTTAGAGAAATTAAATGCTGGAGCAGATCTAGTGCAAGTCTATACTGGTTTTATATATGAAGGACCCGCTTTGGTAAAGCGGATTAACAAAGCAATTTTATCAAAATTATAATTTCATATCATTTCTACAGCTACTGTAGAAGTTGATTTGGTGTGTTCTTATTCTTTACTTTTTTTACTTCTTAAATGAACTTCTTTTATGAGGTTAATATTATTAAAAAAGCATTAATTATTTTATAGTCACAAATCTTCTTTGTAATTTTAAAAAATGATAAAAAAATGTTTGGTCACTTTATTGCTGATATCACTTTTATGTTCTTGTAAAAATGAAGAAATAACTTCAGTACAGTCTTATACCTATAATGAGTTAAAACCCTTGTTAGAAAAGAATGATGGTAAAACATATGTCATTAATTTTTGGGCAACTTGGTGTGCACCTTGTGTTAAAGAATTGCCCGCTTTTGAAAAAATAAACAAAGAATATGTAGCTAAAAATGTAACGGTCATTTTAGTGAGTTTAGATTTTCCAAAGCAAGTAGCTAAAAGATTAATTCCGTTCATTAATAAGAAAAAACTACAATCTAAGGTTGTTTTATTGAATGACATTAACGAAAACTTTTGGATAAAAGCTATCGATTCTAGTTGGTCTGGAGCGATACCAGCTACAATAATTTATAATGGAAAAGATAGGAAATTTTACGAGCAATCTTTTGATTATGATCAATTAGAAACTGAATTACAACCTTTTTTATAAACTTAAAATAAATATAAAATGAAACTCACAAAAACGATTTTAATTCTATTTGTATGTTTAATAGCAAGTGCATTCACAATGGAAATTGCTGAAGGTTACCAAGTTGGTGACGTTATTGAAGACTTTAAATTAAAGAATATTGATGATACAATGGTTTCTTTATCAGATTATAAGGAAGCAAAAGGATTTGTGATTATTTTTACCTGTAATCAATGTCCGTATTCAGTTGTTAATGAAGATCGAATAATTGCTTTAGATCTCAAATACAAGATATTAGGTTATCCTGTGATTGCTATCAACCCAAACGATCCAAGAGCTTCTAAAGGAGATGGATTTGAAGACATGAAAGTACGTGCTTCAGAAAAAGGCTTCACGTTTCCCTACTTATTTGATGAAGGACAGAATGTGTATCCGAAATTTGGAGCAACAAAAACCCCTCATGTTTATATTGTAAGTAAGTCAGGGATGAACGTCGAATATATTGGCGCCATAGATAATAGTTCTAGAAAGCCAGAAGCAGTGACAGAAAAGTATGTAGAAGATGCTTTAGATGCACTGTTAGCAGGTAAAAAGCTTGTAAAAACAAAAACAAGAGCAATTGGTTGCTCAATAAAAGTGTTTTAAGAAAAGTAAATTTAAATTCGTTTTTTTTTCTAAGATTTATAATTTTTAAAAGTAGCCTAGACTAAAAAGATAATTTATTAGGCACGATAGATTTTTTAAGGGATTATCGTGAGTGCTGTTTTTAGGAATTACTCCCTATTTAATATCAAATAAAGTGCGTGTTACAAGAAATTAATACCAGCGTTTCTTTCTCTTTTTAGAAGCTTCAGATTTTCTTCCTTTTTTGTTTTTACTAATTGTATTGGGTTGTAGTTTTTTATGCTTTGGTTTGTCGATAACATAAGGATGCTCAGTAATAATTTTAATCGGTTTATCAATTAAATTTTCAATCAATTTAATATATGCATTTTCATCCGGAGAACAAAAAGAAAAGGCAATTCCAGACTTTCCTGCTCTACCTGTCCGTCCAATTCTGTGAATATAGGTTTCAGGAATGTTCGGAATGTCAAAATTAATAATTGCATCTACATTTGTAATGTCAATTCCTCTTGCTGCAACATCCGTTGCAATCAATATATTCGATTTTTGATTCTTAAAATCTTCAATTGCTTTATTTCTTACTGCTTGCGTTTTATCTCCGTGGATACTAGTAACTTTATAGCTATTTTTATTTAGTGATTCCTCTAATTTGTCAACGCCAAATTTTGTGCGCCGAAAAATGATTATCTTACCATTTATGGTATTTCTTAAGAGGTGTAAACACAAATCTGTTTTATTCTTTTTGGGAAGATAATACAATAACTGACCAATATTTTTTGCGGTAGTTTCTTCAGGGTTTATTTCAATTTTAATAGGGCTTTTTAGGAATCTTTTTGCCAATTCATCTATTTTTTCTGGAATTGTAGCAGAAAAAAGCAAGGTTTGTTTTTTCTTAGGACATAATGCTTCTATTTTTTTTACATCGGCGATAAAACCCATGTCAAGCATTAAATCTGCTTCATCTAAAACAAAAATTTCAATAGCACTAATATCAATGTTTCCTTGGATTTCTAAATCAATTAATCTTCCTGGTGTAGCAACTAAGATATCTACCCCTTTTCTCAATATTTCTTTTTGTGGCTCTAAAGAAACACCGCCAAAAACTGCAGTCGTTTTTAAATCAGTGTATTTGCTAAAGCTTACAAAATTTTCTAAAATTTGAATTGCCAACTCACGAGTTGGTGTTATAATTAATGATTTTATTTTTTTTTCGCCTTCATCTGTATCTTGTTTGTCAAGTAGTAATTGAATAATAGGCAACGCAAAAGCAGCCGTTTTTCCAGTACCAGTCTGTGCAGAGACGATTGTGTTTTTTTTAGCTAAAACTAGGGGAATTGTCTTTTCTTGTACTTGAGTGGTTGTGTGATACCTTTCTTCAGCAACTGCTTTTAAGATTGATTTATGTAGCGATAATTCAGAAAACTGCATTGATTATTTTTACTGCAAAGGTAGTTTAAATGTTGCGACATTATAGGTTTAAATTGGTATGAATGGTTTTGTGTATGGAGCGTTGCAAGTTGGAACTCACGAAATTTTCAATCAAAATAAAAATACACCAAAAATAAGTTCGAATGAATGCTGCTTTCGCTAGTATTTTTTGTTTTTGTAAAGGAGAGGTTTAGCAGGCACATTCAAACATAGCGCCCTTGGTAGGTTTTGTTCCTTCAGTAGCATAACCGTCAATTTTCCACCATTCAATTCCGCCTATAAGCTCTTTCACTTTAAAACCTAATTGCGTCATTTTCAGTGCGCCTTTTGTTGAGGCATTGCAGCCAATTCCATCGCAATAACAAACATATGTTTTTGACGGATCAAGATGTTTTGTAGTTGCTGCTGTCATTTCTTTGTGTGGAATATTGATTGCAGTTGGAATGTGTTCTTTATCATACCCGAAATTTTGTCTTGTATCAAGTGCAATATAGTCTGTGTTATTTTCAAAATTTGCATATAAATCTGAAGGATCCATTTCGTATGCTAATTTGTTTTCGTAAAACTTAATTTGATTTTGCATGATTTTGTAATTCAACGGTTTGACGTAACTAATTTAATAATTTAAAACTAAAAAATAAAAAAGTCAATTGGTTTTATATAATTATGTTAGCACTCTCATTGCATTATTTCCAAATTTAAGGTGTTTTGTTCTTAACCATACCTTCTTCTTTGAAGAGAATTCAACCTACAAACGTTCTTCAATCCAAGTTTTGAAACTGTGAAAATTTTGTGGTGCAACTCCATGTCCAACAGGGTATTCAGAATACTTGTTTTGAAAGCCTAAATTGTCTAAAAAAGGTTTTGATTTCCTAGCCCATATTACAGGTAGTACTTGGTCTACAGAGCCGTGGGAACAATAATAGGATGTTTCAATTTTTCTAGAAATAGTGGTTGGTAATAATTCGGTGTTTATGTATCCGCTCAATGCAATTACATGCTGTACTTTATTTGGGTAGAAAAAACTTAGAGAATAGCTTAAAATAGCTCCTTGACTAAATCCTAGTAAAAAAGTCTTATCTGGATTTGTTTTGTACTTCTCTTTTATTTCATCAATAAAAACAGCTATTTTATCAATAGCTTCTTTGGCTTGTTCTAAGTCTGAAAATTTACCATTCATAGCATCAAAATTTATAGCATACCAAGCATAACTTCCAGAGCCCATAGACCGAGGAGCTTGTGCGCTAATAATTAGAAACTCGTCTGGTAGTTCTTCTGTAAAAGAAAATAAATCTTGTTCATTACTTCCGTAGCCGTGAAGTAAGATTAATAAAGGCGGATTTTTGATTGCTGTTTTGGGTGGTCTAACCAAATAATGCAAATCGCTCATTTTTATATTGCTTTTTTGTGGAAATTATAAGTTCTTATGTAAGACTTGATATTGATTACCAAAGAATGGAATCTTTCTTCTTTCTCTTTAATTTTAAGATATTTGATTTAGGATAAGTTGCTCATTTGCGTAAATTCCATATGCTTTACCTCTTAGCTTTTTATCTAAAAAAGGGCTATTTTTTGATGTTGATAAAATATGCTCCTTTGAAAATACATACTCATTATTAGGATCAAACAAAGTAATTTCTGCTTTATTTTTTTCTTTAATAGAATGATTTTCTAGTCCGAAAATAGCTTTTGGTTTACTTGTAATATGGGTGATGAAATCATCTAAATCCAACACTGAATTTATTGCTCCAAAAGAACTCTCTAGACCTATTGCCCCGTCTTTTGCTTCGCTAAATTCTACTTTTTTGTTCTCGATATCAATGGGGTTGTGATCTGAGGTAATTATATCTATCACTCCAGATTTAACCCCTTTTTGCAATCCATTTAGGTCAGATTTTGTTCTTAATGGTGGGTTTACTTTAAAGTTGCTATCAAAACCATGCAATTCATCATCAGATAATATTAAATGGTGAGCAGAAACGCTACAGGTTACTTGGAGTCCTTTCTTTTTGGCTTCTTTAATTAATGCAACAGATTTTGTCGTAGAAATTGTGGGAATATGTAATTTTCCTCCTGTGTATTCTAGTAAAGATAAATGGCTAGAGATTTGTAGGTGCTCTGCCAAAGAAGGGTTTCCTTTTAGTCCTAATTTTGTACTGTTTATTCCTTCATTTGCAATTCCTTCACCAGCGATGGAATTGTTTTTTGGAAAACTGAGCACTAACCCATCAAAGTTTTGAGCATATAAAAGCGCAATTTTCATTAAATTGTCATTAGCAATTGGTTTGTTATAATCCGAAAAAGCAATGGCTCCAGATTGTTGCATGTCAAATAACTCTGCCATTTCTAAACCTTTGCTACCTTGTGTTAAGGCTGCAATAGGGTAGAGGTTTGTGGCAAATCCTTTTGCGCTGTTTCTTAAAAATTCAACAGTAGATTTTGAGTCAATAACGGGATTTGAATTGGCGTTTACTGCCACAGAAGTGAAGCCACTTTTTGCAGCAACATTTAATCCATTGCTAATGGTTTCTCTTTCTTCAAAGCCTGGTTCTCCAAATGAAACACTCGTGTCAAACCAACCGCAAGAAACATGCAAATTTGCCAGTGATACTAATTGGTAATTATCTTTGTTTTTTATGGAATCTTCTATTTTATCAATAATTCCATTCGTAATTAAAATGTCTTTTTTTTGATTGTGATATGGACTTGAAGGGTCTATAATTGTTGCCGATTTTATAAGCGTGGTCATGGTTTATAGAATTTTAAAATCAAAAGTTCTAAGAACAAAGATACAATTGCCAGCGTTAAAAACCATTTCCAAAGGCAATGAACTTCATATTTTTTATTAATTTCTTTAAAAATAGTAGGAATAGATGTACCAATTGTCACTTTCTGGTTTGTTTTTTTTAATGCATTTAAATCCATAAAATTAAGCCAGCTTTCTTCTTTTGGGTAATTGAAAGCTAATTTTTGAATTGTGTCATTTCCTTTTAAAATAGTGAAAAATCCATTTTTTATTGGTTGTTCATTTGTTGTGATGCGAACCTTGTTTTGAAACTTTTTTTGCAAAGGAATAAAAGAGTTTACTGCGTTTGAGATTCTTAAAATCCTGTTTTTATTAAGTGCTGTTTCAATGTCAATATTATTTTCCATACCCGTTCTATAGAATAATTGCGGGTGTTTGTAACTCATTTTCCCAAAATTATAAAAAACAGGCACTACTAATGGAGATGTAATGAAGTTGCTGTTTTTTCTGTTCAAAGGACTAGATATCCAGTAAATAGTGCCTTCAGCGTTCTTGATTTGCGATATAAAGGAAGTGCTGTCTTCATATAAGACAATATTGCTTGCTTTTATTGAGGAAATAGGAAAGTGGCTTTCAGCAGTTGGGTATTGAAAATTAGTTACTTTTTTTGAAAAAACGTTTTGAAATAGTGGGTGCTTGTAATTAATATTTGTGATTTTTAGTTTCCCCGTTTTTTTAACTTTAATTTTTCCAGCATTTAAATTTTTAAATAAAGAATTGTATGCCTGAAGGTTTATATTTTCACTTGGAATAATTACTAAGTTTCCTCCGTTTTTAGAAAAAGTTATAATTTTTTCTGATAAAAATTTTGGAATATATTCAACTTCGTTTAATATAATTAATTGCTGTTTTACTAAGGTGTTGTAGTTGGTGTTTTTAACGGAGGATTGTAAGAAATTAAATTCTTCTTTATCATAAATTTTAGAAAGAAAATCAGCTTGTTTTCCGATGGTTAAAACATTAATTTTTTGATTGTTTTTGAGTACGAAATAAAAGGTATTATCAAAGGAGAAAGTATCGCTATAAGTTAGTGTTATTTTTCCTTTAAATTCTTCTTGATTTTGAATTTTAAATTGAATTTTTTTAAGTGCATCTTTTTCAAAAGAGGAGGAGCGTTTGCTGATAAGTTTTGCGCTGTTATAAACGGCTATTGGGATATTTTCTTTTAGTGCCCCTTGATTTTTGATCAGTACATTTAATGTGAAATTAGTTGCATTTGAATTGCTAATAAAAACACTGTCAATGGAAATATTATTTTTTATTGAAGTAGTGAGTTTTATCGCAGAAAAAGGAGCTGTTACATTTGTGGATTTATTTTCATAAATGTTCTGAAAATCAGATATTAATATAAAACTACTTAAATCTTTAGTTTCATTTTTTATTTTAGTATTAAATTTTAGAAAAATTGTAGATAAATCTATTTTTTTTGAAGTTTCTTTAATATTTAACAACTTGTTTTTAAGTTCATTCTTGGTAATTTTATCATAAAAATTGGAATTTGTTTGAAGTGAAAAAAGATCTTTTTCAGCAACATTTTCAATAATTTCTTGCACTGCTATTTGCAATAAATTCCCTTTTTCTCCCTTGGTATTTGTGCTTAGGGAATTGTCTAGGTAAATATAATTATGTTGTTTCGAATTTATTTTTTGATTGCTTAAATAAGGTTGTGAAAATGCAAAAATTATCGCTAAAAATAATAGCAGTCTTGTCGCTAAGATTAACCATTTTTTTAAGCGATAACTTTTACGACCCCGTTGCGCTAATTGTTGTAAGAAAGCAACATTGGTAAAAGGAACTTTTACAAATTTTTGTAGTTGAAAAAGATGCACTAAAATAGGAACAATCAGTAGTACTAATAGGTATAAAATTTTAGGATTTTTAAAAAGCATTATTTCCTCTTATATAATTTTAAAAAGCTAATCTATTACTAAATATATAAAGTTTATTGAAGTGTTGATTACTAATTAAAACTTTTCAAAAACACCCAATCCAAATAATGCAAAGTCATATTTTACAGGGTCACTTTTGTCTAGATTTCTTAAGCTTTTGTCTAATTCAGAGAGTGCTTTCCAATCGTTTTGCTTTCTTAAAAGTAATTTTAATTTTCTTGCGACGTTGCCTGAATGAACATCTAAAGGACAAGATAGGTTTGCAGGGTTATGGGTTTGCCAAATTCCAAAATCTACTCCTGTATGATCGTTTCTAACCATCCAACGTAAAAACATGTTAATTCTCTTTGCTGCTGAATTTTTTAAAGGATCAGAAACATGTTTTTGTGTTCTTTGTTGGTGAGGAACTTCAAAAAATACTTGTTTTAAATTATGAATTGCATTTCTATAGTTTGTATCCTGACCTTTTATGGATAAGACGTTTTCTAACCCTTGGTGTTTCTTGTATATGTGCTGTAGTGATTTTATAAATTGCTCTAAGTCGATTGAATTAAATGTTCTATGGACAAATCCTTCTAATGATTTTAAATCACTTTTTTGATGGTTTATTACAAAATCATAAGGAGCATTATCTAATAACTCAATCATTTTATACGCGTTTCTTATAATCATCGTTCTATTTCCCCATGATATGGTTGCCGTTAAAAAAGCTGCGATTTCTATATCTTCTTTTTTAGAAAAAAGGTGTGGGATTTGAATGGGGTCAGATTCTATAAACTTAGTGTTGTTATATAGAATTACCTTTGCATCTAAAAACTCTTTAAGGGCTATTTTTTTCATTATTGTATTGTGTCAGGAATAAAAGAAAGGCATAGAAAAATTCCATTATAGGATGCATGTAATAGGATTGACCATAGCAAGCCAAGTTTGATACGTATAAAACCTAAATAACCACCTAAAAGTATTTGAGGTAAGACCAAAAGAGGGCTTAATAGTAATACATTGGCTGTGATTTCAAAATTTGATAAATGAACAAATCCGAAGAGTAGTGTGAGTATATAAAAAGCAATTTTAAATGACTTTGGGTTTTTAAAAAGTTTCAGTGGTCCTCTAAAGATAAGTTCTTCAAAAACTGGCGCTAATATAACGGCAAAAAATGTGAGTTGTAATTTAGATAACTTTTTAACCAATTCTTCCATTGTGTGTTTATTCAAATCAATCCAACCTATTTCTTCTACGATAACAAAAATTGGCCCGATGATAAAGCTTGTTAGAATACAAATTGCTAATAATTTAAAAAATACAGAAAATTTGTATATTAAATTGGTGCTTTCTTCTTCTTTTAAATTAGGGTTTTTTAAATAAGCGATAAGTTCTCTAAAGGTTTGTCTCATTGGTTTTTTGTGCTCTACTTATTTATAGAATTTTTCCGTCTCTCATGGTTAATTTTCGATCTGCCATATCTGCCAGTTCTTCATTATGAGTAATAATGACAAAGGTTTGACCAAATTCTTCACGAAGTTTAAAAAATAGTTCATGTAAGTTTTTTGCCGATTCACTATCTAGATTCCCACTAGGTTCATCCGCAAAAATTACAGAAGGGGTGTTAATTAATGCCCTGGCAACAGCCACTCTTTGTTGTTCCCCACCAGAAAGTTCGTTTGGTTTGTTATCTATTCGATGAGATAACCCTAAAAAAGTAAGAATTTCTTTGGCTTTTTTTGTTGTTTCTAGTTTCGATTTTTTTCCAATAAAAGCAGGAATACAAACGTTTTCTAAAGCGGAGAATTCTGGTAATAGTTGATGAAATTGAAAGATAAAACCAATATGGTTGTTTCTAAATGAAGAAAGTTCTTTGTCGGCTAAGTTTTTAAGTGAAATATTGTTTAATTCTAGTTTGAATTCTTCCGTCTTCAAGGGGCTTTCCAAGGTTCCTAAAATTTGGAGTAAAGTAGTCTTTCCTGCACCAGAAGGTCCAACAATAGCAACTATTTCTCCTTTTTTTATGTGCAAACTAACTCCTTTTAAAACGGCTACATCTCCGAATTTTTTGTGAATATTTTCACCTATAATCATACTTGTAATTTTGTAACGAATGTATAAAAAAAGACTTGAATTTTAATACTTAAAAAACGGATATCCATATAAATAAAGAATATTTATTTTTTAAAATCGTAGAAATAATTTAAAAAAATATTTTTGAGGGTATTATAATTTATATAATAAATCTATTTTATAGAAAAAGTATGCCTTTGAGATTGTGTTTTTTCCTTTTTTATGATAAATCACAAAACCATGTTTCTTAAGAAAGAAAGACATCATGAAGTTTATAATGTTAAAAGATGAACATGTTAATTTTTTTTAAAAAAATAGGAAAGTTTTATATATGAATTTGTATTTTTGCTAACGTTTTTAAACACTTATAAATGAATTTACACGAATTTCAAGGAAAAGAAATATTAAGCAGTTTTGGCGTTAGAATTCAACGTGGAATTGTGGCAAGCACTCCTGCAGAAGCAGTTGATGCTGCAAAAAAACTTACAGAGGAAACCGGTACAGGGTGGCACGTTATTAAAGCACAAGTTCACGCAGGTGGTCGTGGTAAAGGTGGTGGTGTTAAGTTAGCGAAAAATTTAGCCGAAGTTAAAAGTATTTCTGATGATATTATTGGAATGATGTTAATTACGCCTCAAACAACTGCAGAAGGAAAACTTGTAAACCAAGTTTTAATTTGTGAAGATGTCTATTATCCTGGAGATGCTGAACCAGATGAATATTATATCTCTGTTCTTTTAAATAGAGCAACAGGAAAAAACATGATTATGTACTCTACAGAAGGTGGAATGGATATTGAAACTGTTGCAGAAGAAACGCCACATTTAATTTTTACAGAAGAAATAGATCCTTTATTAGGCATTATGCCTTTTCAAGCTCGTAAAGTTGCTTTTAATTTAGGTTTATCTGGTGTTGCATTTAAGGAAATGACAAAATTTGTCACTAATTTATACAAAGCATATATTGGTTCAGATTCTTCTATGTTTGAAATTAATCCAGTTTTAAAAACTTCTGATTCTAAAATTATGGCAGTTGATGCTAAAGTTTCTTTAGACGAAAACGCTTTATATAGACATAAAGATTATCTAGCAATGCGTGATTTAAGAGAAGAAAATCCTATTGAAGTAGAAGCAAAAGCTGCTGGTTTAAACTATGTAGATTTAGATGGAAACGTTGGTTGTATGGTAAATGGAGCTGGTTTAGCCATGGGAACGATGGATTTAATTAAAGAATCTGGTGGTGAACCTGCTAACTTTTTAGATGTTGGTGGTACAGCTGATGCAGCTAGAGTTGAAACTGCTTTTAGAATTATTTTAAAAGACCCAAATGTAAAAGCAATTCTAGTAAATATTTTTGGAGGTATTGTACGTTGTGATAGAGTTGCACAAGGTGTTGTAGATGCATACAAGAGTATGGGCGATAAAATTACAGTGCCAATTATTTGTCGTTTACAAGGTACAAATGCCAGAGAAGCAAAACAATTAATTGATAATTCTGGTATGGAAATTATTTCTGCTATAGAGTTTCAAGAAGCTGCAGATAAAGTGCAAGAAGTTTTAGAAGCTTCTTAGTTTTAGTTAAAAAGAAATTGAAAACGCCTTACAATTTGTAAGGCGTTTTTTTATGGATTGTATCTTTAGTTTGAAAGCAACTTTAATTTTGATTATAATTTTTCCTTCAAAAGAGCAATTTCATCACGGAGTCTTGCGGCTACAATAAAATCTAATCCTTTGGCAGCAGCTTCCATGTGTTTGCGTTTTTCTCTGATGCGTTTTTCTATTTCTTCTTTTGGTAAATAGTGCAAGTCTTGTTCTGCCGCCACCTGTTTTGCATTGTCATAGTGATAGCTAGAAATAGAAGATTTGGTTAAGGTATCATCAAATTTTTTATTAATTTGGGTCGGTGTGATGTTGTGTTTCGTATTGTAAGCTATTTGTATCTCTCTTCTTCTGTCGGTTTCGTCAATGGTTTTTTGCATACTGTTTGTCATTTTATCAGCATATAAAATAGCCAGCCCATTAACGTTTCTTGCTGCTCTACCCACAGTTTGAGTTATCGATCGATGACTTCTTAAAAAACCTTCTTTATCAGCGTCTAAAATAGCTACCAAAGAAACTTCAGGTAAATCTAAACCCTCTCTCAAAAGATTTACACCAATTAAAACATCAAAGATGCCCTTCCTTAAATCTTGCATGATTTCTACACGTTCTAGTGTGTCTACATCAGAATGAATGTATCGACAACGAATATCTACTCTTGTTAAATATTTAGTCAATTCTTCTGCCATTCTTTTGGTCAATGTAGTTACCAAGGTGCGTTCGTCTTTTTCTACACGAATATGAATTTCTTCAATTAAATTATCTATCTGATTTAAACTAGGCCTAATTTCAATAATTGGATCTAGTAATCCTGTAGGTCTAATGATTTGTTCTACAAAAACACCTTCTGTTTTTTGAAGTTCATAATCTGCAGGAGTTGCAGAAACATAAATTACTTGATTTTGAACGCCTTCAAATTCTTCAAATTTCAAAGGACGATTGTCCATTGCAGCCGGCAATCTAAAACCATACTCTACTAGGTTTTCTTTTCTACTTCTATCACCGCCATACATGGCATGTGTTTGCGGAATGGTAACATGACTTTCATCGATGACCATTAAATAATCATCAGGAAAGTAATCTAACAAACAGAAAGGTCTTGTTCCAGGTTCACGACCATCTAAATAACGAGAATAATTTTCAATACCAGAACAATAACCTAATTCACGAATCATTTCTAAGTCGAATTCAGTTCTTTCTTTTAAACGTTTAGCTTCTAAATGCTTTCCAATTTCTTTAAAATAATCTACTTGTTTTACCATATCTTCTTGAATTTGATGAATGGCATTTTGTAATACATCTGGAGAGGTTACAAATAAGTTTGCTGGATAAATAATAAGTTCTTTGAAGCTTTCTATAACTTTGTTGCTCTCTAGATCAAACGATTCTATTTCTTCAATTTCATCACCAAAAAAATGGACTCTATATCCATTATCACCATAGGACGGGTAAATAGTGACAACATCACCTTTTACTTTAAAGGTTCCGCTTTTTATTTCGTGTTCCGTTCGAGAATATAAACTTTGAACAAGCTGATGTAAAAATTTTGTTCTAGCAATTTGCTTATTTACCTCAATAGGAATTATATTTTTTTTAAATTCTGTGGGATTTCCAATCCCGTACAAACAAGAAACAGAGGCAACAACCAAAACATCTCGTCTACCAGAAAGTAGGGAAGAGGTGGTGCTTAATCGCAAGCGTTCGATGTCTTCATTAATGGATAAATCTTTTTCAATATAAGTTCCTGTTACAGGAATGTATGCTTCTGGTTGATAATAATCGTAATAAGAAACAAAATATTCTACCGCATTTTCAGGAAAAAAAAGTTTAAATTCGGAATACAGTTGGGCTGCTAATGTCTTATTATGAGCTAAAACTAAAGTTGGCTTTTTTACTTCTTTGACAACATTTGCCACCGTAAAAGTTTTTCCGGAACCAGTTACACCAAGTAGGGTCTGAAATTTTTCACCTCCAATAATACTTTGTGTAAGATCTTTTATTGCTTGGGGTTGATCTCCAGTAGGAGAAAATTCTGATACCAATTTAAATTCCATGGTGTAAAAATACGGATACTTTGTAAAAAAGTATCCGTATTTGTATCTAATTTTTTTGATTAAAAAGAGCTTTTTTTTTACAAATCTCTCTTCTTTAATAGTGTATAAGACAGATAAATAAAGATAAAAGTCCAAACTAAAACAATAAGAATTGTAGCTACTTCTACTTCATAACTTTTAGTAAAACCCCCCATTTGTTTTGCGAGATTTTTTACAATACCTAATTTAGAACCTGGTTCTTTAATGAGATTACTCATCGCTTCTAAAGGAAGCCAAAACATAGCGTTAGAGACTTTAACCATTGCTTCTTTAGCATCTTTAAATAACCACAAAGCAATTAGCCAATAAGCTCCTTCTATCATCCACCAAATAACCATTGCTCCAATTGCAAAAGCAGCACGCTTGACAAGAATTCCTAAGAATAATCCAAAGGAGAAAAAACCTACTAGTTTCACGAAAAAAGCAACTAAATATTCTAAATCAGAGGTGATATTTGAAAATTCTTTGTAATCTGAATAAAATAACCCTAAGACTAATGAAACAATAAAAACAAAAATTGTTGAAATTGCAGCAAAAACGATCACTGTATAAAATTTAGATAAGACAAATTGTTTTTTACTTAGTCCGTCAATTAAATTTTGTTTTAGTGTTTTATTACTGTATTCATTCGCCATCATGGATACAATAACTAAGAGCAGAAAAAATTTTAAAGTAGCAGCAACATAGGTGTTAAAGTGCCAGATATATGGAAAATTGAAAATTCCTTGTTCTGCTAGATGTATGGTTTTTCCAAAAAAAGGAATTTTTACAGCGGCAATTAGGGCTATAGAAACTAAAAGTCCAAAATAGATTATTATCAATCCTTTACTGGCAGAATTGTGTTTAAGCTTATGAAGTTCGATTGATAGTAGTCTTAACATGACTTTGCCTTTTATGAATTTTTATTAGTTAAACCTAAGAATTGTTCTTCTAAACTTGGCTTGCGTTTTACCAAGTGAGATAATATGATGCCTTTTTTAAATAAAAATTCATTTAGCTCTGTTGAAGAAATTTCGCTATTTAAAGTGGTAATAATAGTTTCTTGATTCTTATTTATCTTACCAATTGCAGGATACTCTTTTAAAGTTGCTATTAACTTTTCTTCATTAGATTCAACTTTTAATTCAAAAAAA
Source organism: Polaribacter sp. (assembly GCA_028343155.1). Taxonomy (GTDB): domain Bacteria; phylum Bacteroidota; class Bacteroidia; order Flavobacteriales; family Flavobacteriaceae; genus Polaribacter. The sequence continues at coordinate 26,040 of JAOLXX010000007.1, read as the reverse complement.
CCATTTGAAATTGTCATTTCATCAACACGACCGCTATATAGTTTTATGCCTTTTCTAATTACAATTACATGGGAACATACTTTTTCAACTTCATCTAATAAATGAGAAGCTAATAGAATAGTTGTCCCATTTGAAGCAATACTTTTTATAATCTGACGAATTTCATGAATTCCTTGAGGATCTAAACCATTTGTAGGTTCATCTAAAATTAAAATTTCTGGATCGTTTAAGAGTGCAGAAGCAATTGCTAAACGTTGTTTCATTCCTAAAGAGAATGTGTTAAACTTGCTGTCTTTTCTCTCAAATAGATTTACAGTAGTTAATTTCTCTTCAATTTTTCCTGATGATATACCTTTAATTTTACAAATCAATTCTAAATTTTGAGTTGCAGTCATGTAAGGGTAGAAATTTGGTCGTTCAATAATTGCACCTACCTTTTTTAGTGCTTCATGCGTAGATATTTTTCCGTTAAACCAAGAAAACTCACCAGAGGTGCGGTTTACAACATTTAAAATAATACCTAAAGTAGTCGATTTTCCACTTCCATTTGGGCCTAAAATTCCGTAAACATTCCCTTTTTGTATATCAAAAGAAAGCTTGTTTACTGCATGAACTTGTCCGTATTTTTTATCAAGATTTTTAAGTGATAAGATCGTTTCCAAATAAATTATTTTAGTCGTTTATCAGTGTAAGACGATTAATTTTCAATTATGTTACTGAAAAAGTATTTGTCTATGGGTTTAATTACTTAATTGTTGATTAATGACTAGATTACAATAGATGGTTAAAAAAATAAACGATTAAACGAATGCATAAAGCTTAATACTCATTATAGTCAAAATCATCAAAATCATCAAATTCGTTATCGATGTTTCCATCATCTCCAAAGCCGTCATCTAACTTTTCTATAACAAATTCTTTTTCTGGAGCTTCACTTGGAACCTCTCCGACAGTTAGAATAATTTGGGGTAAATCTTCTTTTATTTCTTCAGAAATTTCAATAACTTCTAAATAGAAAGTCCATAGATTTAAGAAGTCGTAAACGTAAATTAATTTGTTATTTTCTTTCGGCAAGGTCTTGTTTAGTATGCATTTTTGCATAGAAATTCCTTCTCCAACCTCTTCCATATTAAATAGCGGAATTTCTTCTCCTTGATTCCATTCATCATCAGTATTATAAAAAGAAGCCATTTCTTGCCCTCCAAAACCAAAGGACTTCGCAATCGTTAGGTGTAAAACTTCTAAATTTAATTGATCATCAACTAAAATAGTTCTAATTACATCTTTTTTTGTATCTAAAATTATCCGTATTTTGTACATGGAATGCTTTAATTTTTTGTGCCGTAAAAATACAAATTTTTATATGTACTTTTACATTATAATCAGAATGATATGGATACAACTACTATTTTAAAAGCATTTAATGACCATTCTAAAAACACCTTAATGGAAACGCTTGATATTGAATATGTTGCTTTAGGTGATGATTTTCTAACCGCAAAAATGCCAGTAAATTCTAAAGTTTATCAACCTTACGGACAATTGCATGGAGGGGCAACGGCCGCTTTGGCAGAAAGTGTAGGTAGTGCTGCGTCAAATTTTTTTATTGAACACGAAAGTCAGTTTATAAACGGAATTCAATTGTCTATTAACCATATAAAAAGCAAAAGAGAAGGTGTTGTTTTTGCTACAGCAAAGAATATTCATAAAGGGAAGACCACGCATTTATGGGAGGTAACTATTGTTGATGAAAATGATGAGCTAATCTCTATTGCTAAAATGACAAATATTGTTTTAACCAAGAAATAATTTATATTTTACTTTGAATATTATTTTTAATAAAATTAAAGAATCTTACAAAAAAAACATCCCTTTTGTAGCATATAGAAAGCCTAATTCAGTAGTAATTTCTGCTTTCTTTATGAAGGATGATACCCTTAATATTACATCAGATTTTAGCGAAGCTGGATTTGTTTTTGCACCTTTCAATAGTGAAGAGAATGCTATTTTATTTCCTAAAAACAATGCAGAATTCATAAGTGAAAAAGGATTGTTTGATGAAGCATTTTCTTTAAATGATATTTGTCTAAACAATAGCAATTCTGATAAAAATGAACACCTTTTATTGGTAGAAAAAGCACTTAATCAAATCAATAACAGCGAACTCTCAAAAGTAGTTGTATCCAGAAAAGAAGTAATTCAACTTGATGATTTCGAAGTATTGCTTACTTTTAAAAAAACATTAAAAACCTATACCAATGCCTTTGTATATGTTTGGTTTCATCCAAAGGTTGGTTTGTGGTTCGGCGCAACTCCTGAAACCTTGTTAAATATTTCGAATAGAAACTTTAAAACAATGTCTTTAGCAGGAACTCAAGTTTATAATGCTTCCTCTAAAGTTGTTTGGAAAAAGAAAGAGTTAGAAGAGCAACAATTGGTGACTGATTTTATAAAAAAACAATTAGAACATATAGCAACGACTCTTCAAATTGATGAAAAAGAGACAATTAGAGCAGGAGATTTGTTGCATTTAAGGACGAAGGTAAAAGGAGCCTTAAATAAAAATGCTAGTTTAAAAGAATTGATTAGAGGATTGCATCCAACTCCTGCAGTTTGTGGACTACCAAGGGAAAAAGCAAATAAATTTATCAATCAAAATGAAAACTATAAGAGAACATTTTATACAGGTTTTCTGGGGGAATTAAATCTTGAAAATAAAAACTCATCATTATTTGTAAATTTAAGATGCATGCGCATTGAAGACAAAATAGCTTCTGTATATGTTGGTGGAGGAATAACAAAAGATAGTAATTCTAAAAAGGAGTGGCAGGAAACGATTGCCAAAACAAAGACTATGAAAAAAGTACTTTAAACAAAAACATACATATAAAACCTAAGTTTTATATGTATGTTTTATCACTTTGTATATTAAATAAAGGAGGAGTACTCAAAATATCGCTAGTAATTGAACCTTAAAAATTCATGTAGGTCACTATTATAAAATCACTATTTTTTATATGGCGATTAATTACCTTTTCTTAGTAAAATTATAGGTAAAAACAAGCTAAAACTTAAATATCATCAAAAGAAATATCTGTAAAACTTTCTGTAGATTTTACGTCTTCATTGGTTTCTTTGGTTGTTTCTTCTTCCTTTTTAAAATCTTTTTGGTGACGCTCACTGATTACTTCGCTACCTTTTTCATTTAAAATGTAATCGGTTGCTTTCCCTAACATTTCTTTAAAGTCCCTAAAATCTTCTTTGTATAAGTAAATTTTGTGCTTTTGATAATGAAAAGTTCCATCGTCGTGTGTAAACTTTTTGCTTTCAGTAACTGTTAAGTAGTAATCATCTGCTTTTGTTGCTCTTACATCAAAAAAGTAAGTTCTTCTACCTGCTCTTAACACCTGTGAGAAAATTTCTTCTAGCTCAACTCTTTCTGCTCTTTCTGCCATTTTTTTTAATAATAATTATACAGTCTTTTTTTGTGCTTAACAAATCTAACAAAATATTTAATGTAGCAATGTTAAAAATTAATTTTCTTTTTCTAAAAGTTGTTTTTCATATAAATATTTATAGTAGCCTTCTTTGGTTATTAATTGATTGTGAGTTCCTTGCTGTATGATTTCTCCTTGTTCTAAAACAATAATTTTATCTGCATTTTTTGCAGATGAAACTCTGTGACTAATTATAAAAGTAGTAATATTTTTAGAAATTTGCGTTAAATTTGATAAAATTTTCTCTTCAGTTTCTGTGTCTACCGCTGATAGGCAGTCATCAAAGATTAAAATTTTAGGGTTTTTAATAATTGCTCTTGCAATGGAAACACGTTGTTTTTGACCACCAGAAAGTGTTACCCCACGTTCTCCTAAAATGGTTTTGTATCCTTTTGGAAAATCGATAATGTTTCTATGTACATTTGCGCTTTTTGCAGCAGCTATAATTTCTTCTTCTGTAGCCGCTGCCTTTCCAAATTTAATATTGTCTTCAATACTTTCTGAAAACAGAAAAGTATCTTGAGGCACAAAACCAATCTGACTTCTAACATCGTCTAAATTAATTTCTTTTATGGGCTTATTATCTAATAAAACGGCGCCAATTTTTGTGTCATATAATCTTGAAATTAATTCAATAATCGTAGATTTCCCAGCTCCTGTTTTTCCTAAAATTGCTAATGTTTCTCCTGGTTTTACTGAAAAACTAACATTTTTTAAAGCAGTAATATGTGTATCATCATAGGTGAAAGTGACATCTTTAAAAGTAACGTTTCCTTTTAGCTTTGAAGACGAACTATTGGTATTTTGTATTTCTGGAACTTGCTTTAAAAATTCATTAATTCTTGCTTGAGAAGCCTCTGCTTGCTGTATTGTTGAAGTGACCCAGCCAACAACTGCTACTGGCCATGTAAGAATATTTACATATAGCATGAATTCTATAATTGTGCCAATTAGAATTTCGCCGTTGATGTACTGTTTTCCTCCAACATAAATGACTAATAAATTACTAATTCCAATCAATAAAACCATCAATGGAAAAAACAGTGCATTTGCTTTCTGAAGATGAATATTTTTTTCTTTGCTCTCATCAGCGATTGTATCAAAATCGTTGATAATTGTAGCTTCAATTCCGTAAGATTTTACCACATTAATACCAGAGAAAAACTCTTGATTAAAGGTTGTTATTTTCGATAAATATTCTTGAACAACAGTACTCCTTTTATGGGTAATTTTACTTAAAATGAATATTGAAATTGAAAGTAATGGAAAAGGAATTAAGGTATACATGGTAAGTTTGATATCGATACTTATCATCTGGGTAAAACCAACAGCAAAAAGTACAATCATGTTGATACTATACATTATTGCAGGACCAACATACATTCTGACTTTAGAAACATCTTCAGAAATTCTGTTCATTAAATCACCTGTTCTATTTTTTTTGTAAAAATTAAGTGATAATCGTTGGTATTGTTGATAAATTTCGTTTTTTAAATCAAATTCGATAAATCTTGAAGTAACAATAATTGTCTGTCGCATTAAGAAAGTCAAAAAACCTGACAATACAGCAACTCCAATAATAATAAGTACATTTATTAATAATTGAGTTTCTACTTCCAAAAGCAGTTGTTCAAGAGCTACTTTGGGTAAATGATTCTCTTTTGCTTTTAGGTACTCTTCAACACTATTTAAAGAATTACTTACTAATGGAGGTATTCTTAATGCTAAAAGTTTCCCGAAAACAGTAATTAAAACACCAATTAATAAACGCCATTTATATTTAGAAAAATATTTATTTATGTATTTGAGTTCTTTCAATGCATTGTTAATTTAAAAATAAAGTTATAATTAATAGGGTGTTTGATAACATATTTTGTTGAAAAATAGTGTACGAAGATACAAGATTAATGTGAAAATTAATTCTTAAAAAAGAATTAAAAACGTGATAGAATAAAAGCAAATAACACTATTTTTGCAGCGAAATTTATACAAGTTCTTTAGAAGATGATTAACAGAAGACATATTAGAGTTAAAGTAATGCAGTCTGTATACGCTATATTACAATCTCATAATGATGATATTATTAGAGAAGAAAAGTTTTTAAAACATAGTATTTTAAAAATGTACGACTTGTATGTTTTGAACCTTCAATTGCTTGTAGAGGTTCAGAAATTAGCTGCAAAAAAGATTGCGCTTTCTAGAAAGAAAATTCTTGCAACCAAAGAAGATTTAAAACCAAACACTAAATTTATAGACAATAAACTGATAAACACCATTGCAGAAAGCGTTAGTGTAGAAGGTTATGTTGAACTAAATAATTTAAGAAATTGGGAATTAGAGAGTGAATATGTGAAAATTGTTTTTGATCAATTGCAAGAAAGCGATTTATACAAAAAATATTTGGATTCTTCAGACGCTTCCTATAGGGTTGATAAAGCTTTCGTTATCGATTTTTTTAAAGAAATTATTGCTCCAAATGATAAATTAGGAGAATATTATGAAGACACCATGATTTCCTGGGTAGATGATATTCCTTTTGTAAATACTTGGGTGATAAAAACCTTGAGTAAACAGAAAGAAGATAAAATATTTGTTCTAGGGAGCCTATACAAAGACAAAGATGATGAAGATTTTGTCTCACAAATATTTAGAAAAACAGTCTTAAAAAGTAACGAATACGAAAAAGAGATTGAAAATAAAACACCAAATTGGGAAACAGATCGAATTGCAGATATCGATATGATTCTTATAAAAATGGCAATTTCTGAGTTTCTCAACTTCCCTTCAATACCAACAAGAGTAACGATCAACGAATATATTGAGATTTCAAAAGATTATTCTACTGAAAGAAGCAGCTATTTTATTAATGGCGTTTTAGATAAAATCTCTAAGGAATTTATAGAAAATAAAAGAATTGTGAAAATTGGTAGAGGATTACTTTAAATATATTGTTTTAGACAATTAATTTATTATTTTTACACCAAATAAACCTAAATAAAAACATTATGAAAAAAATAACAATGCTATTTGCTTTTTTAATTACGGCTTCTTTTTTCACTGCTTGTAAAGATGGAACAAGTGCAACTACAAAAATAAATAAAGAAAATTTAGACACTGCTAAGTCTAGAGACATAGAGATAGAGAAGGGAACAGCGTTGATTTCTTTTGACAAACAAGTTCATGATTTTGGAACAGTTAATGAAGGTGATGTTGTTGAAACTTCTTATTTAGTAACCAATTCTGGAAAAACAGATTTAGTCATTACCAATGCAAAAGCATCTTGTGGATGTACCGTTCCAGTTTGGCCTAAGGCACCTATTAAACCAGGGGAAAGTGGAGAGATTAAAGTGAAATTTAATACGAAAGGAAAACCAAATAAACAACAAAAAACAATAACTCTAACCACTAACACAGAATCAGGTAGAGAAATATTAACATTAAAAGGTTCTGTAATACCAAAAGCCAAAATATAATTATGTACAATGTAATATTTTTACAAGAAGGAGTTGGATCATTAATGAGTATGTTGCCTTTTTTAGCCATTATTTTTGTCTTTTATTTCTTTATGATAAGACCACAAATGAATCGTCAAAAGAAAGAAAAAGCTTTTCAAGCAGAAATTAAAAAAGGAGCAAAAGTTGTGACTTCTAGCGGAATACACGGTAAAATTGCTGAAATTAATGCAGCAGAAAATACAATTACTATTGAAACAAGCGCTGGAAAAATTAAGTTTGAGCGTTCTGCAATTTCAATGGAATTAAGTAAAAAATTTTTAGCACCAGTTAAAAAATAAGTTTTTATAAACAAAAAAGTGAGCAGTATCCTTTAAGATACTGCTCACTTTTTTGTTTACCAGCTTTTATGTAGATTGCATAAAAATTCATTTTATCTTGATTAAGAATAAAAAAATATCGAAAAGTTTTATAAGTTTTTTAGTCGCATCTATTTTAATATGGCTTTTAATAACACTTTCTAAAGAATACACGACCTTATTAACTTTTCCTGTGAGCTATCACAGTATTCCAAAAGATCAGCGATTAGAAAGAGAGCCAACTAAAGAATTGGATATCATAGTAAGAACTTCTGGTTTTAATATTTTAAAGTCTAGATTTGGAAGTATGACGCTTTTATTAAATGCGGCTAATTTGACGAAGAAATCGTTAAATAGGTATTACTTTTTAACAAAAAATCAAATAAATACAATTCAACAACAATTGAATTCTAGCATTCAATTACAAGGAGTTGTTTTGGATACCATTTATCTAGAAATTGGAAATTTAATTTCTAAAAAAGTCCCTTTAAAACCAAATTTAGCAATCGGTTATCATATTGGCTATGATGTTTTAGAAGCGATAGCAGTATCGCCAGATAGTGTTATGATTTCTGGACCAGAAGCACAATTAGCACAAATAGAAACACTTAGTTTAGGGGTGTTAGAACTAAAAAATGTAATGGCTGATTTTTCTGAAAAAGTTAAAATCATATTGCCAGAAAACTCAGCCAATATTAAAGTGGATTCTGAGTATACAACAATAAGTGGAAAGGTAGAAAAGTTCACAGAAGGTTCTTTTAAAATTCCTTTTAAAGTCACCAATCTTCCTGAGAATGTTGAGTTAACGATGTTAAATAAAACGGTGGAAGTTTTTTATTTAGTGGGGCTTTCCAATTTTAATAAAATTGATAAAAACTTTTTTAAAGTTGTCTGTGATTATACCATTTCTAAAGAAAATAATCTTAGTTACTTGTTGCCTAAAGTAGTAGCAAAATCTAGTTTTATAAAAAGTTTTAAAGTGTTTCCAAATAAAATTGATTTTTTAATTCAGAAATAAAATGGTTGTTGGTTTAACTGGAGGAATAGGAAGTGGTAAAACGACAGTAGCACAATTTTTTTCAAAATTTGATCACGTTGTTGTTTACAACGCAGATTTTGAAGCAAAAAAAATAATGAACTCTTCATTAATAATTAAAGCCAAGATTTGTGAACAATTTGGAGAAGAATCTTACCTTAAAAATCAATTAAATAGTACTTTTATTGCAAATCTTGTATTCAAAAATAAAAGAAAATTAGAGATTCTAAACGCCATTGTTCACCCCGAAGTAAAAAGGCACTTTCAGCTATTTGTGAATCAACATCAAAAAATACAGTATATAATTTATGAAAACGCAATTCTCTTTGAAAGTAAAAGTCATTTAAATTGCGATATTATTATAACTGTTTTTGCCCCTTTAAATCTTAGAATTGAAAGAATTATGTTAAGGGATAAAAGCGCTAAAGAAGCCATAGAGAGTAGAATGAAAAACCAATGGTTAGAAGAGAAAAAGCAACTACAGTCTAACTACATTATTTATAATTTTGATTGTATAAATATAGAATCTCAAATCATTAAAATTCATAATATTTTAACAAAAAAAAGTATTTTAATTTAGTTTAATTCAGCATTACTCTTAATTTTTTCTTAAATTTAGAATAAAACAGCTATTTTTTTGATAAAAACAATAAATTCAATTTGTGAAAATCGTAACTTTGATACATGAGTAAGAAAATTTTTGTTTTTATTGTTGCTTTAATGACTATTTCCTTAGTAGGAATTATTGTCGTTCAATTGTATTGGATTAACAATGCTCTAGAAAGTAAGGAAGCACAATTTAAGAATGACGTTCAAAAATCTTTGGGGAGTATCTCTGAAAGAATTAATGAAAAAGAAGCGTTTTCTTTAGAAAAAAAATACGAAGGTATTCTTGAAAATAAAATTTTAGCAGACGAAGCTCAAATTAAAAATTTTCTATTCCAAGAAATTGATACTACAGCAAAACAAAAATTCACCTACGGAGGTACAATTTTAGAAGAAAGTTTTAAAATGCCTATTGATTTTCTGGATAATGATACTATAATTATCAAAAGAGTTACTGGCAAAAACGATTTTTTTCAGTCTCGATTAATTAAAGGATCAGATGATTTATTTTCCTCCGTTGATGAAAAGAGATTTTCTTTAACCAAAAGGTTGAAAAGTATCGAGAGAAGTCAATTTTCAGAAATATTTAGAAATATTAATAGTACCCGACCGATACATAAAAGAGTAAGTAACAGAGAATTAAATGAAACTATTAAAGACGAACTAGAAAAACGGAATATTACGTTAGACTTTAAATATGGAGTCTATAGTAAAGACGGGTTTGCTACAAAATTAAAGTCTGGTTATTATACCATTAATAAAAAGGAGAGCTATAAATATCCCCTTTTTTTTAATATAACAGGGGTTCCAGATTATGAATTATATGTTACTTTTCCTTCAAAAAAAGAGCATATACTTTCTGGTATTTCAGATATCTTATTACTTTCTTTGTTTTTTATTTTAATTATAATATTTGCATTTTCAAGCTCTCTTTATCAATTAGTCAGGCAAAAGAAGATATCAGAAATAAAAACTGATTTTATAAATAATATGACCCATGAGTTTAAGACACCTATTGCAACTATTAATTTGGCATTAGATTCTATTAAGAATCCAAAGATTATTAATGATAAAGATAAAATTTTATACTATGCACAAATGATTCGAGAGGAAAATATAAGAATGCATACTCAGGTAGAAAATGTCTTAAGGATTTCAAGGTTAGAAAAAAATCAGATTGATATTAGTAAGGAAACAATAGATGTTCACGACCTAATAGAGGATGGAATTACACGTATTGATTTATTAATCGCAGATAAAAACGGAAGCTTAGAAACACATTTTGAAGCAATAATATCAGAAATACCGTGTAATCAATTTCATTTAACAAACGTTATAGTTAATATATTAGAAAATGCTCTAAAGTATTCTGAAGGAGCACCTAAAATAAATGTGTACACTGAGAGTACCAATAATTTTTTTATTTTTAAAATAAAAGATGAAGGAATAGGAATGAGTAAAGCAGTTCAGAAGCTTGTGTTTAATAAATTTTATAGAGAGCAAAAAGGCAACATACATGATGTAAAAGGTCATGGGCTTGGTTTGGCTTATGTAAAAGAAATTGTTGAAAAACATCATGGCACTGTTTTGGTAGAGAGTGAAAAAGGAACTGGAAGTATATTTATAGTAAGTTTACCTTTAATTTAAAAAATAAATAATAGAAAATGAGAAGCAAAAAAATTTTATTAGTTGAAGATGATCCAAATTTTGGAACTGTTTTAAAAGATTATTTAGCACTGAACGATTATAATGTAACACTTGCTAAAGACGGCATTGAGGGATTAATCATGTTTAAAAACAACGAATATGACTTATGTATTTTAGACGTAATGATGCCACGAAAAGATGGTTTTTCTTTAGCGCAAGACATTAGAGTTACTAATAAAGAAATACCTATTATTTTCTTAACGGCTAAGACATTGAAAGAAGACATTTTAAAAGGGTATGCTGTAGGTGCAGATGACTATTTAAATAAACCTTTCGACTCTGAGGTATTGTTGCATAAAATTAGGGCAATTTCACAAAGAAAAGACATTGATAAACCTGCAGAATCAGAACAATTTGAATTTCAAATAGGTAGTTTTTTCTTTAATTCTAAACTGAGACACTTGTCAATAGGTGACAATGGAGAACCAATAAAACTTTCACCAAAAGAGAGTAAGTTGTTACGGATGTTGGCAATTCACAAAAATGATTTAATGCCAAGAGAGTTAGCATTGACAAAGATTTGGAGAGATGATAATTATTTTACATCAAGAAGTATGGATGTATACATCGCAAAGCTTCGAAAGTATTTAAAACCAGATGAATTTGTAGAAATTTTAAACATTCATGGAGAAGGATTTAGAATGGTAGATAAATCTTAGATAACAGTATTTTTCTATAAACTCCCTTTGAAATTATATTAAATTGAGTTTTTTTGTATCTTTATATAATGGCAGAATTCATTAAAATATATAATGAAAATCCAAATCAAAAGGCAATAGACCAAGTTGTAAAGGTGCTGAAAAATGGAGGTTTGGTCATTTATCCTACAGATACAATTTATGGTTTAGGCTGTGATATTACAAATAATAAGGCTTTAGAAAAGATTGCTTTGATTAAAGGAGTTAAGCTAGAGAAGGCAAAGTTTTCTTTTATTTGTAATAATTTAAGTCATTTATCAGATTATGTAAAGCAAATAGACAGTACTACCTTTAAAATTCTTAAAAGAGCTTTACCTGGACCCTACACGTTTATTTTACCTGGAAGCAATAATTTACCAAAAGTATTTAAGAAAAAAAAAACAGTTGGTATTCGCATTCCTGACAATACTATCATAAGAACTTTAGTTGAAAACTTAGGGAATCCAATTGTATCTACTTCCATTAGAGATGATGATGAAATTCTAGAATACACTACAGATCCAGAGCTGATTTTCGAAAAATGGGGAAACCTAGTTGATGTAGTAATCGATGGAGGTTTTGGAGATAATCAAGCCTCTACAGTAATTGATTTAACAAATGATCCAATAGTTCTTCGAGAAGGAAAAGGAAGTATAGATATTCTTTAAGATGTAAGATAATTGAGTGGGGAAATTAAAAGGTTGATGAATGATTTATGAGACTAAGTCAACTTTTTTAAGAATACAGTGGTAAGATGAGTTTTTTATTTTAAATCGTTAAAGACTTTTCTTTTTAAAGCAAAATGTTGCCAAACAATACTGGTGTATAAATTGTAAGCCGGTTTTTTTGATAGTTTTTTTCGCTTCTTTAGAAATTTATAAAAGTTTTTATAAAAACTCAAGTGTGCTTTTAATATTGCCCAAGTATGGATGGGTCTTAATTCAATCATGAATTTTACTCCTGCAACTCCATCCAAAAGTAAACGTGAAAAAACAACGAATAAAAGCCATTTCTTTGGAACGTTTTTCACAACATTTAACAAACTATTTCTAAAGTTTAAATATGTTTTTTGTGGATTGGTTTCTTGTAAAGTTGCTCCTCCAACATGATAAACAGCAGCAGTTCCTACGTATTTTACTTTGTACCCAATGTTTTGAGTTCTCCAACATAAATCAATTTCTTCCTGATGCGCAAAATAATCTTCATCGAAACCCTCTAATTGATGATATATTTTTGAGCGTATAAACAAGCAAGCACCTGATGCCCAAAAGATATCAGCTTCATCATTAAATTGCCCTTGATCCGTTTCTAAATGATTAAAAATGCGTCCTCTGCAAAAAGGATATCCATACAAATCTAAAAAACCACCACCAGCTCCTGCATATTCAAACTTTGTTTTATCTTTAAAATCAAGTAATTTTGGTTGAATAATAGCTGTTTTTTCATCAGCTTTAAAAACTTTTAAAATGGGGTCTAACCAATTTTCTGTAACTTCTACATCAGAATTTAATAAGCAATAAATATCTGCTTCAATCATTTGTAAAGCATCGTTATACCCTTTTGCATAGCCACCATTTGTAGCGTTTTCAACTATTTTTATAGCAGGAAAAAATTCTTGAACATAAGCAATAGATCCATCTGTGGAAGAATTGTCAGCGATATAAATGTCTGCTTTTTGTGAACTAAAATTTACGACAGATGGCAAAAACTTTGCGAGTAGTTTTTGACCATTCCAATTCAATATGATAATTGCTATTTTCAAGATAGCAAATTTACATTTTATAAATTAGTTTCGTCTTATTTTTTATTAATTCTAGTATTCTTAAAGGATTTTTTAGAAGAAAACAAATGTATTTCCCTTTTATGTGTAGTACCCAAAATGTGATTTTCCTTGAATTTCTTCTGGAGTTCTTTTTTTTAAACAAACTCTTTAGCAAACCCATCTAAATTATTAAAAAAAAAGTCTGTGGACTTGACGTTTGTAAACAAATGTATTTCCCTTGTTATCTGTAATCAGGGATTTCTTTTAAGAAAATATAGGTTTCATTTTCAAAGTCCATTTTGCAATAAAAATGTTCTAAACCGTTGGTAACAATCAAGTAATTGGCTTTTAGTTTTAAATTGTACCGTGCAATTTGATCAAAAGTATCTTGATTTATTTTGATAGAAGGTGCTTTACATTCTACAATAATTTCAGGGTTTCCTACTTTGTTAAAGACCAAAATATCTGTTCTTTTCTTGCGATTATTAATGGTTAATTGTTTTTCTAAAGCAATTAAAGAAATAGGGTATTTTTTTTTATGAATCAAAAAATAGACAAAATGCTGACGCACCCATTCTTCGGGAGTTAAAACCATATATTTTTTTCTCAATTCATCAAAAATAAGGGTCTTATTTTGGCTGATTTTGAGTTTGAAATTATAGCTAGGAAGTTCCAGTTTTTGCATTTTCATTGCCACGAATATCATAAATTAAAATGGTTTATAAAAAAAATGTGATGCTATTGTTCTAACTTTATTTGAGGTAGATCTTGATTTGGGTGGTGGGTTATAGAGGTGGCTCACAAAGCTGTGCCTAAATAGGAGTTTAAAAGTCACATTAATAATGTTTTTTCGATTTAAAAACGTACAGATTTTTTTTTAAATTATTCGTAAATTCGTAGCATTTATAGTTTGATGGTAGCATGAACGAAATTAAAGACATTGTTTCAGGGATTAAGGCGGGAAATATAAAACCCATCTATTTTTTAATGGGTGAAGAACCTTATTATATAGATCAAATTTCTGATTTTATTGAAAAGAACATCTTAGATGAAGCTGAAAAAGGCTTTAATCAGCAAGTTATGTATGGTAGAGATGTTGGTATAGAAGATATTGTTTCTGCAGCCAAAAGGTATCCCATGATGGCAGAGCGGCAAGTAATCATTGTTAAAGAAGCGCAAGATTTAAGTAGAAATATTGAGAAATTAGTTGCGTATGCTGAAAACCCTCAGCAAACAACCGTCTTAGTTTTTAATTATAAATATAAAAAACTTGATAAGCGTAAAAAATTGCACAAAGCAATTGCAAAATCAGGATTAATCTACGAAAGTAAAAAGCTGTATGAAAATCAAGTATCTGATTGGATTCGGAGAGTTTTAAGTGGTAAGAAATACCAAATTGCGCCAAAAGCAGCTCAAATGTTGGTTGAATTTTTGGGAACTGATTTGAGTAAAATATCCAATGAATTGGATAAACTGATGCTAATTCTTCCTAAAGAAACCATCATTGATGACAATCATATAGAAGACAATATTGGTATTTCTAAAGACTTCAATAATTTTGAATTGCGAAAAGCAATCGGAGATAAAAATATCCTAAAGGCGAATAGAATTATTAATTACTTTGCAGAAAACCCTAAGAATAATCCTTTGGTAATGACGATTTCCTTGTTGCATAGTTTTTTTGCACAACTATTGTTATTTCATGGTTTGAAGGATAAATCTAAAAGTGCCGTTGCGAGAGCTATTGGTGTCAGCCCTTATTTTGTGGATGAATACTTTTTAGCGGCAAGAAATTATCCAATGCGGAAAGTAGCTCAGGTAATTTCATTCTTAAGAGAGGCAGATATAAAAAGCAAAGGAGTAGGAGCAAGTCAGTCTCAAAAAGATATTTTAAAAGAATTATTATTTAAGATTTTACACTAAAGATTAAAAACACATTTACCAAAAAAAGAATCAATGACGTTATTGGAATAATATTCATTGAGCGGATTACTTACTGGTGTACTTCATCTATCGCATTCAAAATCATTTTACAGCCTTTTTTAATCTCTTTATCAGAAATATTGAGCGGTGGTGTAATTCTCATTGCCCTACCTTCAAATAATAAAAAGAAGAGAATCAATCCTTTTTCTAAGCATTTGTGAACCACTTTTGCAACCAATTCTGGAGTTTCTAAAAAGGCCGCTAACATTAATCCTTTTCCTCTAATTTCCTTAATTGAAGGGTGAATTAACAGATTTCTAATAAGTTTTTCTTTTCTTAAAGCTTCCTGTATCAAGTTACTACTTGTAATTTCTTTTACCGTTGCTGCACTTGCTGCTGAAATTATAGGGTGTCCAGCAAAAGTAGAAATATGTCCTAATTTAGGATTGATTTTTAATAAGTTCATTTTTTCAAAAGAAGCGATAAAAGCACCAATTGGCATTCCGCCTCCTAAACCCTTTCCTGTAATTATTATATCAGGAATGATTTGATAGTTTTCGAATCCCCAAAAAGTACCTGTTCTCCCAATTCCTGTTTGTATTTCATCTAAAATTAACAAAGCGCCAACTTCTTGACAACGTTCTTTTATTTTAGATAAAAAATCATTCTTAGGGGTAATAAATCCTGCGCCCCCTTGAATTGTTTCTAATATTACTGCTGCAGTTTTTGTTGTAATTTTATGGAGGTCCGTTGGGTCGTTAAAGACAATAAATTTTGTGCCCGGTACTAAAGGTCTAAAGGCTGCATTTTGTTTCTCTACTCCAGAAACACTCATAGCGCCCATGGTATTTCCATGATAAGAATTTTTTGCTGCAATTATTTCTGCCCTATTTGTAGCCCTTTTCGCTAATTTTAAAGCCCCTTCGGTTGCTTCTGTTCCTGAATTAGTGATGTATACAGAGTTTAAATTTTCAGGAGAATTTTCTGCTAATAATTTGCACAATGCTACTTGTGGTTTTTGTATAAATTCCCCATAAACCATTACGTGAGAATAGCTGTTTAATTGCTTTTTAATAGCTTTTACAACCTTTCGATGATTGTGTCCCAAGCTATTTGCAGAAACACCCGCCACAAAGTCCAAATATTTTTTACCCGAGGTGTCATAAATATAACTTCCTTTTGCTTTAGAAACTTCTATGGCAAGTGGGTGAGGAGAGGTTTGTGCTTGATATTTGAAAAAATCTTTTTTCAAGATTATGGTTTTTTTATAGAAAGATTTGCGCTAGGTTTTTCTACTTTATTATTATCATTCGTAAAAATATCATCTCGCTGTTTTGGTTGTTCCTCTTCTCTCCAAATAAAACCTTTTAATTTTCTAACATCATCTGGTAATTTTGAAGGAGGATAGGTGTTGCCATCAGATGTCTTTAAATACATTATGGTTTCTATTTGCCCGTTTTCTAAAGTGAATTTAATATTACTAGACACTTCTTTCGTAACGGTTTCTAACACGTTGGTTTCTTCATTTCTATTAAAATAAACGGATTCCGCATTTCCTTTTACCAAAAGTAAACGAAGTTTATTTTTTTCGAATTTACCAAACATGTTTCTTCCTTTAATTTGATTGAAATCTTCTTCCGAGACAGAATCTTTTGAAATAATAAATGAATTATTTAATACTTTTAACGAATCTAGTTTTTCAGTTTCTACATTAGATAATAAGTGAATTGTATCTCCAGTTATTTGATTTTGATCAGACCAAATTACGGGGTTTCTAAACATTTTAGTTAGTCCTGTTGTTTGGTTTGTATGTATCGAATCGCATTTCCCTTGTAAATCGGATTTAAATATTTTTACATTGTGGAATGTTCTTACGATTCTTTTTTCGGGTTTCCCTGTGATTAATATCGTATCGCCATGAATAAAAATAGAGTCTTTGTCGATTATTGAAATAGCAACGGCCCTTTTGATTATGAAAAGTGAATCTTTGAGTTCAAAGATTTCTGCGTAGTTTCCTTTTGTTATGAAATTTTTTACAGTATCTATCACCTGAATATTATTGGTTGCAGAAGCAAAACCTTTATTCTTGTCGTAATACAAACTGTCTCCTTCAACAGTTCTTTCCTTTAGATATATTTTAGAATTTTTCACAAAGTGAGAAACATCCGTTTTTGTATTATAAAAACCTTTTTCACAATAGATTCTATTTTCGTTTTGGGTGTTGGTAATTGTAGACGGACCATATAAATAAGTGAGTCCTGAATTTGTGTAATAATCTAAATGATTTGATTCTAAATTGTGTTCAGGGTTTACTACAGTGACTCTTGTTGTTGCAGTGAATTTTTTGTTTTTTAAATAATAATTACCTTTTTTACTTTTCAGTGTATTTGTTTGGTCCTTTATAGTGGCATAATTTCTATAATATAATTTTTGATTTAACCGATCAAAATGCAATGTATCGGTCGTTAAGGTCATCGTTGGATCTTTTAAAATTACATTGCCCCAAGAGAGAGCTTGTTTGGAATTGGCATCATAATCCGAGTAGTCACTTGTTTGAGTAATGGTATCTCCTTGTTCAATTAATACATTTCCAATTGCTTTGAAGAAATTTTTATCTTTATAGAATAATGCTTGTTGGCTTGTTAAGACAATTCCATCATGCGTCATTTTTACATTCCCAATTAAAAGGGTTGCACCCGGATATTTTTCTTCGTTAGCTTCTTGAATTTCGGCTTCGTAATTTATTTTTTTTGTTTGCGATAAAACAAAAGAAGAAAAAAATATAAAAAATAGAATAAGTATTCTTTTCAAAGGAAATAAGTTTAGGGCAAAAATAATGAAAAGAAAATGGTTATCTATTAAAGAAAAGTGAATTTTATTTTAATAGGTCTTCAGAAGATAACTGCTCTGAAGATACTTTTTATGACTCGATGTAAAGCTTAAAAAACCGTTTAGAATTTCTAAACGGCTTTTTAAAAGTTGTTTTTTTGATGAAAATAGGTGTTGATATTTTATTTTTTCTACTTACTGAATTATGTATTTTGAAAATTCATGAAAAGTTGTAGGAAAGTGCTTTACTTTAATAATGAACTAAAATCCAATCTCCTTTTTCAATTAAAGGAATTGCTTGTTTGAATTTTACTTCTTTTTCTTCACCACTAATTACATTTTTAATGGTAACACGTTCGTTTCTACCAATTTTTGGTTGGTCACGTACAATCGTTTCAACAGGTTCAGATGATTGTTGACGAGAATTTTGAATTGCTTGTTCGGTTGTGTTTTGAACAGCTGCTTTACTCGTACTTGTATGCGCTCTTTTTTGTTGACGTGCTTCAGAAATTTGATTTTTATTTTGTGCTGGCAATTCTCCTTTAAATAAGAAAGATAATACGGAGATATTAATTTCATCTACGGTCTTTTTAAATAATTCAAAAGCTTCAAATTTATAAATTAATAAAGGATCTTTTTGTTCATATGATGCATTCTGAACAGATTGTTTTAAATCATCCATTTTACGTAAATGATTTTTCCAGTTTTCATCTATAATCGCTAAAGTGATGTTTTTTTCAAAATCGGTCACTAAGCTTTTTCCTTCACTTTCATAGGCTTCTTTTAAGTTGGTAACAACTTGTAAAGATTTGATTCCGTCGGTAAAAGGAACTACAATTCGCTCATATTTATCTCCTTCATTTTCAAAAACATCTTTAATTACTGGAAATGCCAAAACAGCATTTCTTTCAATTTTGTTTTTGTAATGTTTTGCAACAGATTCATACAGTTTGTCAGCTAATTCTTTTTCTGATAATTTTTCAAATTCCTCTTCAGAAATTGGAGAAGCCATTGATGAAAAACGAATCAATTCAAATTCAAAATTTTGAAAATCTTTTGCACTCTTATTTCCGTTGATAATCGCTTCACAGGTATCATAAATCATATTAGCGATATCTACTTGCAAACGTTTACCATCTAGAGCATGACGTCTTCTTTGGTATACAAACTCACGTTGGGAGTTCATGATATCATCATATTCTAACAGGCGTTTACGAATCCCAAAGTTGTTTTCCTCTACTTTCTTTTGCGCTCTTTCAATGGATTTGGTAATCATAGAATGCTGAATTACCTCCCCTTCTTTTAACCCCATTCTATCCATCATTTTGGCAATTCTATCAGAGCCAAAAAGACGCATTAGATTATCATCCAAAGCAACATAAAACTGAGTAGACCCCACATCTCCTTGTCTTCCTGCACGTCCTCTTAGCTGTCTATCAACCCTTCTAGAATCGTGTCTTTCGGTTCCTACAATAGCCAAACCACCAGCCTCTTTAACTTCCTTAGATAATTTGATATCTGTTCCACGACCTGCCATGTTTGTTGCAATTGTAACAACCCCAGGTTTACCCGCTTCGGCAACAACATCCGCCTCTCGTTTATGTAATTTTGCATTTAAAATATTATGAGGAATTTTACGCATTTGTAACATTCTACCTAATAATTCTGATATTTCTACAGAAGTTGTTCCTACTAAAACAGGTCTTTTTTCTGCAACTAATTTTACCACATCCTCTATTACAGCATTGTATTTCTCACGCGCAGTCTTGTAGATTAAATCCTCTTTATCATCTCTTTGAATTGGTTTATTTGTTGGAATTTCTACTACATCTAATTTATAGATCTCCCATAATTCACCAGCTTCTGTAATTGCTGTTCCGGTCATACCCGACAGTTTACGATACATTCTAAAGTAATTCTGTAATGTTACTGTAGCAAAAGTTTGCGTCGCATCTTCAATTTTTACATTTTCTTTTGCTTCAATTGCTTGATGTAATCCGTCTGAATAACGGCGACCGTCCATAATACGACCTGTTTGTTCATCAACAATCATTACTTTATTTTCCATCACCACATATTCAACATCTTTTTCGAAAACAGTGTAGGCCTTCAAAAGTTGATTCATGGTGTGAATACGTTCACTTTTTATACTAAAGTCTTTGTATAATTCTTCTTTTTGAGCTATTTTTTCTTCTTTAGCGATTTCAGAATTATCAATTTCTCCAATTTTTACACCAATATCTGGTAAAACGAAAAAACTGTCATTTGCTGTTTTTTCTGATAAATCAGCGATTCCTTTATCTGTTAAATCAATTTGATTATTTTTTTCTTCAACAACAAACCATAAATCTTCATCTATTTCAGGCATTAATTTGTTGTTATCTTGCATGTAATAGTTTTCGGTTTTCTGCAAGATTTGTTTGATGCCTTCTTGGGATAAAAATTTGATTAACGCTTTGTTTTTTGGTAAACCTCTATAAACTCTTAGTAGTAAGAACCCACCATCTTTATCATTTCCTTCTCCAATTAATTTTTTAGCTTCAGCTAAAACACCCACTAAATGTTGTTTTTGGAGCGTAACTAAATCAGCAACCAAAGGTTTTAATTCTGTAAATTCGTGTCGATCTCCTTGTGGTACTGCTCCCGAGATTATTAGGGGAGTTCTTGCATCGTCAATCAAAACAGAATCTACTTCATCAATAATTGCATAATTTGGTGCTCTCTGTACTAAATCATCTTTAGAACTTGCCATATTATCACGCAAGTAATCGAAGCCGAATTCGTTATTTGTACCATACGTTATATCTGCATTGTAGGCTTTTCTACGTGCGTCAGAATTTGGTTGATGATAGTCAATACAGTCTGTCGTAAAACCATGAAATTCAAATAAAGGTCCCATCCAGGCTTTATCACGCTTTGCTAAATAATCATTTACAGTAACTAAATGAACCCCATTTCCCGTTAGGGCATTTAAATAAACGGGTAAAGTAGAAACCAATGTTTTTCCTTCACCAGTCATCATTTCTGCCACTTTACCTTTATGTAATACAGCACCACCAATTAATTGAACATCGTAATGAATCATATCCCATGTAACGGGTTTACCTGCTGCATCCCAAGAATTTGCCCAAAATGCTTTGTCTCCTTTTAAAATAACATTGTCTCTTTCTGCAGATATTTCTCTGTCATAAGGAGTCGCTGTTACTTCGATTTCTTTGAACTCTACAAAACGTTTTGCAGTTTCTTTTACTACTGCAAAAGCTTCTGGCATAATTTGAAATAGCGTTTCTTCAGAAACGGTGTAAGCTTCGTCTTTTAAAGTATCTATTTCTGTGTAAATATCTTCTTGACGATCAATATCTGCAGTAGTCGCTTCTTCTTCTAAAGCAATAATTTTTTGATTAAACTCTTGAGTAGCCTTTTTTATTATTTCTTTAAATTCAATTGTTTTTGCACGCAATTCATCGTTAGAAAGTTTTGAAAAAGCAAGTTCAAATTTTCTTACATCTTCTACAACTGGTTGTAATCCTTTTAAATCTTTTTGCTGTTTGTCTCCTACAAAAATTTTAATTACTGAATTTAAAATATTCATTATATGTTTGTTTTTGAGTTACTTTTGTAACGGTATTATTTTATTTGACATTCAAGTTAGACTAACTCGAAAAAAAACATGCTATTGATTAAAAAAAAAAACAAAAAAAAAGTCTCCTTAGAGACTTTACATTTTTATTTTAGTATTCATCCTCATTCCAAAGATAGTCATCTTCAGTCGGATAATCAGGCCAAATCTCAACGATAGAGTCATACGAATCACCTTCATCTTCTATATCTTGTAGATTTTCTACAACTTCTAAAGGAGATCCGGTTCTAATAGCATAATCTATTAATTCATCCTTAGTTGCTGGCCAAGGCGCATCTGCTAAATAAGATGCTAATTCTAATGTCCAATACATTTTTTGTTGTTTAATTTTCTGCAAAAATAATTTTTTTAGGCAATTAAGCAAGTCTTTTTTAAGAAATTTACTATAAAGTAAGAATAAAATTTTATTATTCTCTTTAAATCAATAATTTACAGCGAAAATTAAACCTTAAAAAATTCTTCAAATCGATAAAATAAGAACTTATGATTTTTTTTCGGGAATCCACTTAATTTCTTCCACTGATAAGTCATTGGACAATTTCCGTGCCAACGTAAAAAGATAGTCAGAAAGTCGATTTAAGTATTTTATAATGTCAGTATTGATCGTTTCCTGATCATTTAGCGCTACTGAAAGACGCTCTGCACGTCTACAAACGCATCTTGCTACGTGACAGAATGACACAGTTTGGTGACCTCCAGGAAGTATAAAATGAGTCATTTGAGGAAGTGTTGCATCCATTGTGTCAATTTCATTTTCTAAAAAAAGTATCGCACTTTCATTAATTTTAGGAATATTGAGCCTTTCTTTTCCATTTTTCAACGTTTCCTTTTCTGGAGGAGTTGCTAGCATTGAACCTAAAATGAACAATTCATTCTGAATTTTAAGTAAAGAGTTTTTATTGGTATCACTAATTTCTTGGTCTTTTATTAAACCAATATAAGAATTAAGTTCATCTACAGTTCCGTAACTTTCAATACGTAAATTGTGTTTTTTTACTCTTGTACCTCCATAAAGAGAAGTTGTACCAGTATCACCAGTTTTTGTATATATTTTCATTAAATAAGTTTTTAAGTTTGAAAGGAGCAAAGTTACAACGTTTAAAAGTTATGGAGAAAAGCTCTTAAACGATTTAACAGAGATACATTTACATATTTTAAACTCTAATTTTAAAATGTTCTTTTGCTTGTTCTTTTCTGAAGAAAATAATTCCCAAGAAAAAAACATCTACTGTAACTGTTACTTTTGGGTGATTTTTAATTTCTAACCAAGCTTCTTGTATTTCTGTTGTACTGTAGATGTCATTAAAAACCCAAATAGCGTCATTATTTATGGCGTTTAGACAGCTATTAAAGCACTGTAAGGTTTCTTTTTTTGTTTGATGTTTATTAAAATAGATAAAATCGAATTGTTGATTTTTCAACACTTTTTGTAAAGTTTTATTCCAATTTTCATGAACGATGTGAATCGTATTAAAATTATTTTTTTTAAATAATTCGTGCATTATTTTACCTCTTTGTGGGCAACTTTCTAAAGAAATTATCGAAGAATTTTTATTCCCAATCTGAATTGCAGCAGTTCCTAAACCCATAGAAGTTTCAATTTCTAAAATATTTCCTGGTTTAAAATATGCAATTAAACGTATTAATAACTTTGCTTTTTTGGTTGATATTCTTGCCGTTTTAGAAGTAGAATGAAGACTTGTAAATTTCCGTATTGTTTTTGTGTCTAATAATTGTTTGGATATTAAGAAAGAATTCCACAAGTCAGCAGCCGTTTTTTTATAAAAACATTGGGTTACTAAATTATAGACAAAAGGGGAATGAACTCCATGTTGATTGGACGCCTTTGTTATGAATCTGAAATATTCTATTATTGTATGAAACATTTTTTTTCGGTGTACCAGAATTTTTACAATATTATTGAAGAAAGATCTTTACAATAAAAGAAACCGAAATTATCAATTTCGGTTTTCTTTTGTGTGTTCTAAAAATATTATTTCAAACCACTTGTCATTTCCTCTGGTTTTACCCAAGCATCATATTGCTCTGGAGTAACATAGCCTAGGCGGACAGCTTCTTCTTTTAAAGTGGTTCCATTTTCATGAGCAGTATTTGCTATTTCTGCAGCTTTGTAGTATCCTATTTTGGTATTTAAAGCAGTTACTAGCATCAGAGAATTGTTGACCAATTCTGTAATTCTTGTATGATTTGGTTCAATACCAGCCGCACAATTTTCATCAAAAGATATACAAGCATCTCCAATAAGTTGTGCAGATTGTAAAACGTTTGCAGCCATCATTGGTTTAAAAACATTCAATTCATAATGTCCTTGGGCGCCACCAACAGTAACAGCAACATCATTTCCTATTACTTGCGCACATACCATTGTTATTGCTTCTGCTTGCGTAGGGTTTACTTTGCCTGGCATGATAGAAGACCCAGGTTCGTTTGCAGGAATCATAATTTCTCCAATCCCAGACCTTGGTCCTGAAGCCATCATTCTAATATCGTTTGCAATTTTATTTAATGAAACTGCCACTTGCTTTAACGCTCCATGAGTCTCTACTAAAGCATCATGTGCTGCTAAAGCTTCAAATTTATTTTCTGCAGTAATAAATGGTAATCCTGTAAATTCGGCAATATATTTTGCAACTAAAACATCATAACCTGCAGGAGAATTTAATCCTGTACCCACTGCTGTTCCTCCTAGAGCCAATTGTGATAAATGTTCTAATGTATTGTTTAGTGCTTTTAAACCGAAGTTTAATTGTGCAACATATCCAGAAAATTCTTGTCCTAAGGTAAGGGGAGTAGCATCCATTAAATGTGTACGTCCTATTTTTACAACGTCTTTAAATGCCTCTGATTTTCCTTTTAATGTATCTCTTAATTGGGCAATACCTGGAATTGTCGTTGCTACAATTTTCTTGTAAGCTGCAATATGCATTCCTGTTGGAAAGGTGTCGTTTGATGATTGCGACTTATTTACATCATCATTGGGTTGAATTGTTTTTTCTCCTTCACCAATTACTTTTCCAGCAATTTCATGTGCTCTGTTCGCAATTACTTCATTCACATTCATGTTTGATTGCGTACCAGAACCCGTTTGCCATATGACCAAAGGAAATTGATTATCTAATTTTCCTGCTAAAATTTCATCGCAAACTTGTGCTATTAAATCTCTTTTTTCTGAGGTTAAAACACCCAATTCACAATTTGTATACGCTGCTGCTTTTTTTAAGTATGCAAAGCCATATACAATTTCTAAGGGCATAGAAGCTGAGGCACCAATTTTAAAGTTTTTTCTTGAGCGTTCTGTTTGTGCTCCCCAATATTTATCTGCAGGAACTTCAACATTTCCCATAGTGTCTTTTTCAATTCTATATTTCATGAGTAGGATGTGTGTTTTAGTGAAGCAAAAATACAAAAAACTATAATGACATAAATTTAATAAATATCATTTTTAGAAATCTACAAAAAATCTTTTTTTTGATGCTATTTTTTTTGAAAATTAGTGTTATTTTTGTCGTAATAATTTTACAAAAGATATAAATGTTAGATTTTTCACAATTTTCAGGACTGGTTTTATTCATGTTTATTTTTACAACAGGTTTTTGGTTGTTACTTTTTTTTATTAACATTTGTTGTTCCTTACTGGATTGGTGGAACTCTTCTGGAAAATTTTAAACTGAAAAGAGAAGCAAAGAAAGCTGCTGAAGGTAAGTAAGCAATCTCAATATAAAACATAAAAAACTCGTTCAAAGAAATTTGAACGAGTTTTTTATGGGTTTGAGTGAGTGCATTAAGGATTGAAATGGCACCCTTTTTATGTTGAACTCGATTAAGTATCTCTTTCTATTAATTCAATTACTTATTATTTATCAAAGCTACTGAAATCAAATCAGTACAAAAAATATAGTCTTTCTATTTCGGGTCAAGATAAATTCCAAGTCTGTTTAAACGCTCAAATAATAAATGATATAGGTATTAAAAATCGCCACCATCATTCTCTCTCTCTTGTTTGTATCTGTCTCTTTTCTTTTTTTGATTAAAACGATATACAAAACTTACTCTTATTTGGCGTTTTCTTCTTTGATACTCAGAATATTGTTCTAAAACGTCTGGAATCCTACTTGTGCCTTGATATTTTATTCCGTTAAAAACATCGTTAACACTAATGCTAATTGAGGCTTTTTCTTGAAACAAATCTTTACTTGCAGCAAGGTCTAAACTGAAAATACCATCTCTTTCTGATTGAGCTGTTTGAGAAGCACCACTGTAATTGGAATTTATTTGCAAATCTGTTTTACCTGGCAAAGTTATTTTTTGATTTAATCTAACAAAAAATGCTGTGTTTTTAAAATCAAAATTCTGAGTTGCATTTGTAGCTGAATTTGTATATTCTCCATCTGTAGTTACATTAAATAAGTTAAAATCGCTATTTATGTTCCATACTTTAAAAGGTTTGTAATTAAGTGTAAACTCAAAACCAACTCTTTTTTCTGTTGATAAATTTATTGGAAATCTTTTTATAATTGGGTCGCCATTATCT
>JAOLXX010000006.1 GCA_028343155.1 Polaribacter sp. | reverse complement strand
GAAAATGAATCGTTTTGATATAAGCGGTATAAAAACAATAGCGTTTATAGAAGAGTTAGCAAAAATTAAAACAAATACGCGTAATGGAAAAATCAATTAAAATAGCAACTAAAATATTATTGTTTTTATTACCCTTGGTAATAATGATTTTCTTTTTTAATAAAAGATTGTATAATGAAATTATTAAGGAAGATTGCTTGATTGAGTATCTAACAGCACTATTATTACTTACTATTTGTATATTATTAGTCATTAAGATTGTAAAGATTAGGTATTCTGAAGGATACAAGTGGCTTCTTTTTAATATAATATTAGCACTTGGTTTATTCTTTGGATTTGGTAAAGAAATTTCTTGGGGTCAAAGAATATTTGA
The DNA here is from genome assembly GCA_028343155.1 of Polaribacter sp. Classification (GTDB taxonomy): domain Bacteria; phylum Bacteroidota; class Bacteroidia; order Flavobacteriales; family Flavobacteriaceae; genus Polaribacter. The sequence goes on along the minus strand of JAOLXX010000006.1, from coordinate 102,643 downwards.
AGTGACATCTAATGATTTTTTTAGAGAATATAATTTACAAAGAGAGACAAACCTTCATAATTTTAAGATTAATGGTATTAAAATCAATCAATGGATATTCTCTTATGCTTTTTCTGTTTTATTTGGGTGTTACTTCCTTTTCTTGCAAAGATTTTACAAAAGGAATAAGTTTGTAAAAAATACTGTTAATAATCTAGGTCTTCCTATACCTAAGGTTTCACAATCATTAATTTTTATCGCAATAACTATTATGATAATGATTATCCCAGATGGTAAGAAATGGGAATTATTGGAATGTCTTTTTGCTACAATTCTATTATTGATTTTTATTGAACCTTATAATAGAACTGCAAAACTTTTGCTAAAAAAAAATAAACGCTATTAAAACGCGCGTTTATTCAAACCGTTAGGCACAAGCAAACGAAATGATTAAAAATAAAGAAATAGCAATTATAGGTGCTGATCCTTCTAGACTTTCAATGGCAAATTTATAACCAACCAATCGTTTACTCTACCAAGAATTTTTTTAGGGCTTTCACATCTGAAGTATTTGCCTCTCTCAAAGTATCTCCTTGCAATCTATGTTTTCCAGCTTCTATAAAGTCCTTACTCCACTTGTAGTATGTTGCAGGGGTTATCCCATGATTCCTGCAAATCTGAGCAATAGAATCCTCTTGTTTAAACCCAGCCAATACAACTGCTATTTTTTCCTCAGAGTTGTAACGCTTTCGGGTTTTCCCTTTTTAGTTCTTTAATGAACTTTATTGCACTTGTTTTTTCTTCCATTTTTATTAAATTTAAAAGTTTAAAATTAATAAAAACAATTTACTAGTATTTTATACTAAACAGTCCACTTTGGTTTGACGGATTACAAAATAAGACTTCTTATTTGTTTTCTAAATGCTCTTCAATATCAGCAATATGATATTGCAATGCCTTAGCAGAGATCTGTATTTCCTTGATCAATAATGCCAAAGAAATGATTAATAAGATTAATGCGAACCCAAAAATCCAAACAGCCATGTTCTGTTGATGAATATAGATTAAAAACATGGTTAACACACAGAAAAGTAAGCTTGAAATTCCAAAAATCTGCATCCATCGGGTTAAGTTTAGACGTAGTTTTAAATTATTAATCTGTCTTATTAAAGATTCTTCTTTGCGTTCTAAATAAATATCGTGCAAATTTCTAATTACTGCTGCATAGGCTAAAAAACGGTTGGTATACGCCAACATAATTAGAGAAATTGCAGAAAATAAAAGTGCAGGTGTTGTCAATGTTAATTCTTCCATACCGATGTCAAAATTAAGTAATAATTATCATCAAAAAAAAGAAATAGTTTATGAAAATCAATTTGTTAATTTATTATCATCGCCTAAAATTTTATGATAAAATTTAGAAGCCTCTTTTATGGAGGATCTAATCTGACAATGAAAACTAAAAGTGGTATGCAATTATCAAATATTTTGTATTTTGTATTTCGACAAGCTCAGCAAGACCTTACCAGTCTTAATTCTTATTATATCCAGTACTGAAGTTTTATTATTCATATAGTCTCTGATATTTAAAACCAACAAAAATGTTACATTTGCAAACATGCGTATAGATATTATTTCAGTTGCTCCAGATTTATTAGAAAGTCCGTTTAACCATTCTATTGTTAAACGTGCAAAAGACAAAGGCTTGGCGGAAATTATAATTCACGACTTACGCGCTTATGGTTTGGGCAATTACAAACAGATAGACGACACGCAGTTTGGTGGTGGTGCTGGAATGGTGATGATGATTGAACCTATTGCTAATTGTATTAAAAAGTTGCAATCTGAAAGAGTCTATGAGGAGATCATTTATATGACACCAGACGCAAAAACGCTAAATCAAGTTACGGCAAATACCCTTTCATTAAAAGAAAATATCCTTATTTTAACAGGACATTACAAAGGTGTCGATCAGAGAATTCGGGACAAGTATATTACGAAAGAGATCTCAATTGGAGATTATGTATTAACGGGAGGTGAACTCGCCGCTGCAGTTTTAGTAGATGCTATTGTACGTTTAATACCAGGGGTTATTGGAGATGAACAATCTGCTTTGACAGACTCTTTTCAGGATAATTTATTATCACCTCCAGTATACACGAGGCCTTCCCAATTTGAAGGGATGAAAGTTCCGGATGTTTTATTGTCTGGTAATTTTCCTAAAATTGAGGATTGGCGAAGTAACCAAGCGTATAAAAGAACGGAAGAAATAAGACCCGATTTATTAGACGAAACCTCTTAGTAGTCATTTATATGAATTTTGAAAACAAAATTTTGAAGACCCTAAAAGCGTTTATAAAAAAGAACAAAGCCATCTCTTGGGTTTTAGGGTTTCAGCTATTTAGATTGATTTTACTCCCATTTATGGGCTTAATGCCTCAAGATGCTTATTATTATTTATACGGACAAAACTTATCGCTTTCTTATTTTGATCATCCAGGGATGATTGGATACATTTTAAGGATTTTTACAAGTATTTTGGGAAACTCTATTTTTGCTGTCAAATTTGCAGATTTTGTAATCACTTCGCTTACAATAGTAAGCTTCTATAAATTGGCTTCGTATTTTCTCTCAGAACAAAAACTACAGCGCGCACTGGTTTTAATAGGCTCCACCATTTTTATTTCTATTTTATCTTTTAATTCCACTCCAGATGTGCCGCTATTATTATTCTGGACATTGAGCTTAATCTGCTTGTACAAAGCAATTTTTGAAGAAAAAAAGTGGTTTTGGATTTTAGGAGGAATCGTTATGGGGTGTGCTTTTAACAGTAAATACACGGCCTTACTATTACAAATAGGATTGATCGGATTTCTTATTTTTTCAAACAAATATAGAAAATTATTCTTTTCTCCTTGGTTTTGGAGTGCGACCTTACTCTCAATTGCAGTTACTTTTCCTGTTTGGTATTGGAATTATCAGAACGAGTTTGCTTCTTTTGCATTTCAATCCTCAGAAAGAACAAGTACTATTTCAGAATTTAAAATTTCTCCTAAAAATTTCTTTGGCGCAATAGGACATCAAATATTCTTATTGATACCCGTTTTATTTTTAGTAATGATCACATTAACTTATAAATATTTAAAAAGGGCCTTGTTGAAATTTAAAATTCCACAAGCGAAAACATTATTTTTGTTGGCTTTTTTTATTCCAACCTTTGTTGGATTCTTTAGCCTTACTCCTATTTACTGGGTAAAGTTAAACTGGATGATGCCCTCTTATATTACAGGAATTATTCTGGCAGGAATGTATGTCAATAAAAAACTATTAAAAACTCAGTTGGTCATTTCAATAGTGCTTCATTTATTATTAAGTCTTCAAATTTTATACTATATCGTTCCTATTAAAAGTGATGACACTTGGGTTGGATGGGAAGAATTAGCTTTGGCTACCGAAAAATTGCAGGAGAAATATCCAAATACATTTGTGTTTTCTGAAGATAATTATAAAACAGCTGCCTGTTTAAACTTTTTTATGGAGGAAAAAGTATATGCACAAAACGTAGTCGGTTTGCCCGCTTTACATTTCGATTATTTAGGAGATAACATGTCAGATCTAAACAATAAAAACGCTTTATTTATAGACTCTGACAAACGTTTTAAGGATAAAGAGAAAAAAGGGAGCTACCACCCTTTGTTAAATAATTATTTTGAAAAGGTAACAGAATTAACGCCGATTATTATTAAAATTGATGAGAAAGAAGTGCGAAAATTTTGGGTTTTCTATTGTACAAACTATCAAGCAAAAAAATAACTAAATATAGTTTTATCAACAAGAAATAATTGTTACTTTTGCAAATGTTAAATTAACCTCTGACGAAAAAATCGTGAATGTTGCTTTACAAAAATCAATTAAATTAAAAGATATGGAATCTTTAGTGAAATTTGTTCAAGACGAATTTGTAGCAAGAAAAGAATTTGCAGAATTTGCAGCAGGAGATACAATCACTGTTTATTATGAAATTAAAGAAGGGGAAAAAGTACGTACTCAGTTTTTCAGAGGTGTTGTTATCCAAAGAAAAGGAGTTGCAGCTTCTGAAACATTTACCATCAGAAAAATGTCTGGTACTGTAGGTGTTGAAAGAATTTTTCCGGTAAACTTGCCTTCTATTCAAAAAATTGAAGTAAACAAAAGAGGTAAAGTACGTAGAGCTCGTATTTTCTACTTTAGAGGTCTTACTGGTAAGAAAGCTAGAATTACTGAAAAAAGAAGATAATCTCTTTTATATAAAAATATTTTAATGCGTTGTGAATTTTCACAACGCTTTTTTTTGTTCCTAAATTTCTTAAGTAGGTAGTTTAGCTATATCACAGAACTTTAAGGATTTAAAAGCTCTTTTTGATTCAGAAAAATAAACAATAAGGAACCTTATAAAATTGAAGATCTAAGCGACCATATCAAAACAATAATCTTAAAATAACTGCTTTTATTGCAATAAACTCATATTCCTAAAAATACGCTTAATTTATTATTAAATACCCTTAAAAATCGTACTATTAATCGTTATTTATTAATAAAAATATGATTTTAAATCCTTAAATTTGTCCGATTTTTCACGAAAAGCTTTTCGTTGAAGTTTAATAACATTTAAAATAGAACTCAAAAATGAGTAAAATAGCAAAAATTGTTTACACAAAAACAGATGAAGCACCTGCTTTAGGAACACGTTCTTTCCTACCTATTGTAAAAGCTTTCACAAAATCGTCTAATATTGCGATTGAAGTAAAAGACATTTCTTTGGCATCAAGAATTCTTGCAAATTTATCAGACTATTTAAGCGAAGATCAAAAAGTGGAAGATGCTTTGGCTTTTTTAGGTGATTTAGCAAATAAACCAGAAGCAAACATTATTAAATTACCAAATATTAGTGCCTCTGTACCGCAATTAAAAGAGGCTATTTCTGAATTACAATCATTAGGCTACACAATACCTAATTATCCAGAAGAACTAAAAACGAGTGAAGATTTCACTGTTTTAGAGCTTTATAACAAAGTAAAAGGTTCTGCTGTAAACCCTGTTTTAAGAGAGGGAAATTCTGACAGAAGAGCACCAAAAGCAATTAAAAATTACGCACGCAAAAACCCGCATTCTATGGGTGCCTGGAGTGCAGATTCTAAAACGCATGTTGCCACCATGAGTGAAGGTGATTTTGCGAATAACGAAAAATCAGTTACCCTAGAAAAAGCTACAACTGTTCATATACAGCATATTGCAAGTGACGGTACAAAAACAACCTTAAAAAGTGACTTGTCTATAATCGATGGAGAAATTATCGATGCTACTGTATTGAGCAAGAAAGCATTGCTCAACTTTCTTGACAAAGAATTTGCAGACGCATCAGAACAAGGGGTATTGCTTTCATTACATATGAAAGCAACCATGATGAAAGTTTCTGACCCAATCATATTTGGTCATGCGGTAAAAACATATTTTAAAGAATTGTTTGATAAGCATCAAACAACTTTTGATAAAATTGGCGTTGATGTAAATAACGGTTTCGGAAATTTATTAAGAAATTTGAAAATAGTTTCCGCAGAAAAGAAAGCAGAAATTTTAAAAGATATTGATGCTGCTTTTGAAAAAAATGCAGATTTAGCAATGGTGAATTCTGAAAAAGGAATTACAAACTTACACGTTCCTTCAGATGTAATTATTGATGCTTCTATGCCAGCAATGATTAGAACTTCTGGTAAAATGTGGAATGCTAAAGGAGAATTGCAAGATACAAAAGCAGTAATCCCAGATAGTTCTTATGCAGGAATTTACACTGCAACCATCGATTTTTGTAAAAAGAATGGAGCTTTTGATCCTACTACAATGGGTACAGTTCCAAATGTAGGTTTAATGGCTCAAAAAGCAGAGGAATATGGTTCTCACGATAAAACTTTTGAAATCGATGCTGCTGGAAAAGTAGTGGTTGTAGATGCATCTGAAAATATTCTTTTAGCACATACTGTGGAAAAAGGAGATATTTGGAGAATGTGTCAAGCAAAAGATTTACCAATTCAAGATTGGATCAAATTAGCAGTTACAAGAGCAAGAGCTTCTCAAACGCCTGCCGTTTTTTGGTTAGATGAAAACAGAGCTCATGATGCAGAAATTATTAAAAAAGTAAATTTATATTTACCAGATCATGATACTTCAGGACTGGATATAAGAATTTTATCACCAATAAAAGCAACAGAATTCACCTTAGCAAGAATTGTAAAAGGAGAAGACACCATTTCTGTTTCAGGGAATGTTTTACGTGATTATTTAACCGATTTATTCCCAATTTTAGAAGTAGGTACTTCTGCAAAAATGCTCTCGATTGTTCCTTTAATGAATGGTGGTGGGTTGTTTGAAACGGGTGCTGGTGGTTCTGCCCCAAAACATGTGCAACAATTCTTGGAAGAAAATCATTTACGATGGGATTCTTTAGGAGAATTTTTAGCTTTAGCAGTTTCTTTAGAACATCTAGGAATTACTACGAATAATTCTAAAGCACTAATTTTGGCAGAAACTTTAGAGGAGGCTACAGATAAATTTTTAGATAATGATAAATCTCCTTCAAGAAAAGTCGGTGAATTAGACAACAGAGGAAGTCATTTTTATCTAGCGATCTATTGGGCTGAAGGTATAGCAAATCAAGATAAAGATCTAGCATTAAAAGCTGAATTTACTAGAATTGCAACTGATTTAAAGTTGAATGAAGATAAAATTGTAGCAGCATTAAATGCCATTCAAGGAAATGCAAACAATATTGGTGGTTATTACAAACCAACGGATAGTTTAGCGGACGCTGCAATGAGACCAAGTATGATTTTAAATAGCATTCTAGCTTCAATGTAGGAAACTAAATCATATCTATATTCTACTAAAAGTCGATGTTTTACGCATCGGCTTTTGTTGTTTAAAAAGTGTGCTATTAAAAACATTTATTATAATCCAAATTAAATTTAGAATTGTATTTTTGATTAATACATTAACTTAATAATTAAAAAAATGCTGCACACAAAAAAAATGTTTTTTTTGTTATTTTTATCAACCTTTAGCATCTTAAGTCAAGAGAAACACACGATCAGTGGTACCGTTTATGACGAGAGAAATAATGAAACTTTAATTGGAGTTTCTATTTACTTTCCAGAATTAAACTCAGGAACAACAACTAATGAATATGGTTTCTATTCTGTTACATTACCAGAAGGAACTTATAAAGTTCAGCTTAGTTATTTGGGATTTACATCTTTTGTAGAAACTATTAATTTAAAAGAAAAACTGACTAAAAACTTCAAACTAAAAGAAGAAACAGAAAGTTTAGATGAAATTGTAATTGAAAGTAATCTAGAAAACTTAAATGTTAGAACTCCACAAATGAGTGTTAACAAACTAACATCTGCAAGCATCAAAGAAATCCCTGTAGTTTTAGGTGAAGCCGACATTATTAAATCTTTAATCTTATTGCCAGGTGTTACAAGTGCTGGTGAAGGAGCTTCTGGTTTTAATGTAAGAGGTGGAGCCGCAGATCAAAACTTAATTCTATTAGATGAAGCTGTTGTTTTTAACTCTTCGCATTTATTTGGTTTTTTCTCTGTTTTTAACCCAGATGTTATTAAGGATGTTCGATTATACAAAGGAGGAATTCCTGCAAAATACGGAGGAAGATTATCATCTGTTTTAGATATTTATCAAAAAGAAGGAAATAGTAAAGAACTAAAGGTTACTGGTGGAGTTGGTTTGGTTTCTTCAAGATTATTAGTAGAAGGTCCAATAAAAAAAGAAAAAATATCTTTTTTAGTTGGTGGTAGATCTTCTTATGCACATATATTTTTACCATTATTCGATAATGATAATACTGCTTATTTCTACGATTTAAATACCAAAGTAAATTACAGAATTAACGATAGAAACAGTGTTTTCTTTTCTGGATATTTTGGAAAAGATGTTTTTGGAATTAATGATGCTTTTTTAAACACATACGGAAACAAGGTGGCTAATTTACGTTGGAACCATCTTTTTTCTGACAAATTATTTTCTAATTTATCTTTAATTTATTCTGATTATTTCTATGGTTTAACCTTAGACTTTGTTGGTTTCGAATGGGATTCTGGTATTACCAATTATAATATCAAATACGATTTTAAACATTACCTAAATAATAAATTTAAATTGAGTTATGGTATGAATAATATCTATAACAAATTTAATCCAGGGAAAATTATTCCTAACAGAGATGATTCTGGAATTATTGCTGAAAAATTAACGGATAAATATGCCAATGAATTTGCTGCATATATAGATGCAGAGCATAAAATCAGTGACAATCTTAGGTTGCAATATGGAGTTCGTTTTAGCAACTTTACAAGATTGGGTCAAGATGAATTGAATGTTTATACAAATAATGAAGCTGTAATTTATAATGATGAGTTTAAAAAATATGAATCTGCATCTGCAATTGGAATAGAATCTTTTAAAAGAAGCGATGTAATAAGTAATTTTAACAATTTTGAACCAAGAGTTTCAATGTCTTATGTTTTAGACGATAACACCTCTATTAAAGCGAGTTATAATAGAATGGCTCAGTATTTACATTTATTATCTAACACGTCCTCTCCTACTCCATTAGATGTTTGGGCACCAAGTGGAAAATATATAAAACCTCAATTGTTAGATCAGTATGCTGTTGGGTATTTTAAATCTATAAAAGACGGCGATTATTCTATAGAAACAGAAGCTTTTTATAAAGATATTCAAAATAGAATAGACTACATAAACGGCGCAAATTTAGTTGCGAATAATGAAATTGAAACTGTAATTTTAAATGGAAAATCTAGAGCTTATGGTTTAGAAGTTTTATTTAAAAAAAATGAAGGAAAATTAAAAGGTTGGTTTGCATATACATTATCTAGATCAGAACAATTAACAGAAGGTAGAAGTGCAAATGAACCAGGAATTAATAGCGGAAATTGGTATAGTACACCTTATGATAAAACGCATGATTTTTCTATAAATGCAAGTTATGAACTGAATGATAAGTGGAAGTTCAATACAAATTTTGTTTTTCAAACTGGGCAACCTACAAACTACCCAGTTGGGCAATATGAATTACAAGGTGTAAATGTACCTATTTATGATGATAACAGAAGAAATTCAGACAGATTACCTGCATATCATCGTTTAGATATTTCTGCAACTTTAACTCCAGAAAAGAATAAAAACAGAAAATGGCAAGGAGAATGGGTTTTTGGAATTTATAATTTATATGGACGACAAAATGCTGCTTCTATCAATTTCACTCAGAATAGTGAAACCATGAGAAACGAAGCAATTCAAACTTCAATTTTTGGAATAGTTCCTTCTGTAACCTATAATTTTAACTTTTAGTAAGATGAAAAAGATATATATAATTCCGTTTTTATTAATTTTCCTTTTTGCAAATTGTGAAAAGGTGATCGATGTTGATGTTCCTTCAATTGAACCAAAATTAATTATAGATGCCACTTTTGAAGTTCTTTTTGATGAAACTCCAGTAACTGCTAATACAACTGTAAAGTTAACTTTATCAGCAGATTATTTTGAAGATGAAATTCCTACTGTTACAAATGCTGAAGTAACCTTAAGAAATTTATCAGATAATTCAATTATAAATTTTTCTGATGTTAATCTAGATGGAAATTACAAACCAGTAAATTCGTTTATTCCTGCTGATAATGTGGAATATGAATTAACAATTATCCATGATAATGAAACATATAGAGGGAAAGCAACCAAAGTAAAATCTACACCATTTACAAATGTTATTCAAGGTGATAAAACACTTTTTTCTGGAAAGGAAACTGAATTAAAAGTAGATTTTAAAGATGATGTAGATCAAGAAAATTATTACTTATTCGGTTTTACAGAAAATATTTTTTTAACCATCGAAGATCGTTTTTTTAACGGTACAGATTATAATTTTTCATATTTTTATCAAGAAGATCAAATAGAAGTACCCACAACTGTTACATTAAAAATGTCTGGAATTTCAAAAGAATACTATACTTATTTTAGGGTTTTAGTAGATCAAAGTGGTCAATCTGGTGGCGGACCTTTTCAGTCTGTTCCTTCTTCTTTATTAGGAAATATGATTAATAATACAAACGAAGCGAATTTCCCTTTAGGATATTTTCATATCTCAGAAACAGACACTTTTACCATCAATTTGGTTGAAAAAAAATAAATACTCTTTTAAAGTCTTATTTATAATTGCTGTCTATTTAATTTGAAAACTTCAAATACCAATAAGGTTTTTTTTAAACTTTGCTGGAAAAAACTGTATTTTTGAAATATGAATTTCATAAAAACAACAGAGCAAGATTCAAAATACAACCATCTAGAGAAGATGTCTGTATCAGATTTATTAACAAATATTAATAACGAAGACAAAACAGTTCCTTTAGCTGTTGAAAAAGCCTTACCGCAAATTGAAATACTCACAGAACAAATTGTAAATAAATTACAAAACGGAGGAAGACTTTTCTATATTGGTGCTGGTACTTCTGGTAGATTGGGCGTTGTAGATGCTTCTGAATGTCCGCCAACTTTTGGCGTTTCTTATAATTTAGTTGTTGGTATTATTGCTGGCGGAGATATTGCCATTAGAAAAGCGGTAGAATTTGCTGAAGATGCTACAAATCAAGGTTGGGAAGATTTACAGCAACATACTATTACAGACAAAGATGTAGTTGTTGGTATTGCTGCTTCTGGTACAACTCCATATGTAATTGCTGCTTTAGAGAAATGTAATGAAAACAACATTATTACAGGTTGTATTGCTTGTAATAAAAACAGTCCGCTAGCAAAGGTTTCTCAATTCCCTATAGAAGTTATTGTTGGACCAGAGTTTGTAACAGGAAGCTCTAGAATGAAAGCAGGAACTGCACAAAAGTTAGTTTTAAATATGCTTTCTACCGCAACAATGATTCAGCTAGGAAAAATTAAAGGAAACAAAATGTTAGACATGCAACTCTCTAACAATAAATTGGTAGAAAGAGGACAAAAAATGTTAGCTAGAGAATTACATATCGACCAAAAGGAAGCTGCAATTTTGTTAGAAAAGTTTGGCAATGTTAGAAATGCAATTAAAAATTACACAAAATGAGCACTAATTTCGATTTACTAGGAAAAGGTTTGAAGTATTTAGGTGTCTTGGTTTTTCTTTTTATTGCTTCACCAATTGCACTTACAATTGGGTTTAAAGCATTGAAAAAGTTTGAAAACACATCAAATGAATATATGTCTTATATTATTTTATTAGCTGCAGGAATTTTAATAATTTTTACGATTTACTTCGCTTTCAAAACTTTTAAGGTTTTATTAAAAGCAATTTTCAATAATTAATTCGAATGCAAAAACCAGATGGAATCATCATTATTCTTTCCTATCCAGATACGGTTGTAAGACCTTCTTATGGTGAGTTTTTAAGTAAAATATGGCCTTTTCTTGGTGTTGGCAGTAAACATGCAGTACAGGCTGGGCATGCTGCTTTTTTATTAATTAAAAAAGATAGTTCAGAGATTGAGTATTTCGATTTTGGAAGGTATATCACGAGTTCTGGAAAGGGGCGTGTTCGTTCTAAAGAAACAGATCCAGAGCTTTGTATACCCGTAAATGCGAAGTTTGAAAAGGGTACGCTAAGCAATCTTAAAGAAATTTTACTTTGTGTAGAAAAGCATCCAGAAAAATCACACGGAGAAGGTCGATTGATTGCAACAATTAATTTTGCAATTAGTTTTAGAAAAGCAAAAAAGAGTATCGAATTACGAATCAATCAGAAAGAAATTCCTTACGGAGCCTTTATAAAAGGGGGGATTAACTGTGCAAGATTTGTGACAGATACAATTATCGCTTCTTCAACAGATAAAAAAATAAGATCTCTTTTAAAAAAGTCGAACCTTTTTACACCAAGTCCTATTGGAAATGTCATAAAAGGTACTTCAACTGATGAAATTTATGAAGTACATCATCAAAAAATTACTTTTTATAAAAATAGATCAATTCTTAAAGAATTTAAAGGTTTTTTTCAGAATAAATATGAAAGAGAACCTAATTTAATTGGAACAGAATTGCCAAACAAAGAAATTTTTGAATTAAAAAATGGAACTTGGCTGGGTGGAATTGGAAGTGGTGCTTGGTTTAAAGTTGAAGAAAAGTTAGAAGAAAAATATTTTAAAATAGAAAGGTATACAAGTAGTGGAATTAAGGATTTTGAAGGTTTATTCACAATTACTGATACTGCTTTTAATCATTTAAAAGACTATCAATTCATATATCCTACAAGTTGTAAGGAAGTTTTTATTCAACAAAAAAACAAAACATTCCACTTTCAGAAAAAGGAATAATTCGGTAAAAACCTACCTTTTAGGCGTTGTTTTATTGTAACCAAACATTGCATCTGGTAATTCAATCCCTAGCTGATAAATAAGATAACCTATAGTTGCATAATGGTGTAGAGTATGGCTTTGCGCTAGCATTAATACTGCTTTAAATGTATAATTTGCTGTTTCATTTCCGAAACCCATATCATCAGAAACTTTAACTATTGTTTTAAAATCTTCTTTTTTTATTTTTTTAAGTTGATGAATTACAATTTCAAAATATTCAATTCCTACACGTGTTTCTTTTTCAACAGATTCGCTTCTCTCTCTTATAGATAGATCTATAAAATTACTTTTCAATCCATTAAAAATACAAGAAAAAACATCTAAAACATGTCGTATATGGCAACCTATACTAGAATGATATGGACCTATTGAACTATCAGAATACTCTTCGTCAGATAGTGTTTTTAATAAATGGAGTCCTTTTTTTAATTTTTTTTCAATTGCATCAATCATAAAATTAGCATTTTTATTTTTAAAAGTAATAAAAAAAAATTATATAATTTATAGTCACATAAAACTAAGTATACGCAATTAAAATAAACGTACCTATGAACAATTTTACAAAGCTTCAATAATTAAAAACATCCTTTTCATAGTTAGTATCTTTCTGATACGTTGAGCAGTTTTTGATTCGAAATGGAACTTTATACTGATAAAAAGATGATGAATAAGGATTTTTTTTACATTGGAAAATCAAATCATCACTTTTGAATAATGCTGGTGTTTATATATATATATTGATTTGAAATTCACAAAATAAAAGTGTTTATGAAACAATAATTAGCACCTAAAATACGAAAAACGAAAAAGAGAAAATAAAATTTGATAGCTTAACAGTTAAAAGCCTCATTCCTATAAGAAATGAGGCTTTTAATCTTTAAAGAATCTGAAAATATTATCGAATCAATTTCTTATATTTAATACGTTTTGGTATTAAATCTCCACCCAAACGTTTCTTTTTATTTTCTTCATAATCGGAAAATGATCCTTCAAAGAAATATACTTCACTATTACCTTCAAAAGCTAAAATATGCGTACATACCCTATCTAAAAACCATCTATCGTGACTAATAACGACCGCACAACCTGCAAAATTTTCTAGACCTTCTTCTAAGGCACGTAGTGTGTTTACATCTAAATCATTAGTTGGCTCATCTAAAAGTAACACGTTTCCTTCTTCTTTTAGTGTCATTGCTAAATGCAGTCTATTTCGTTCTCCTCCAGAAAGTGTATTTACTTTCTTATTTTGTTCACTCCCAGAAAAGTTAAATCGGCTTAAATAAGCTCTTGAGTTTACCTGCTTTCCTCCCATCATTACCAAATCTTGTCCATCAGAAAAGTTTTCCCAAATTGTTTTATCAGGATTAATGTCTGAATGTGCTTGGTCTACATAGGCAATTTTAGCAGTTTCTCCAACATTAAAGTTCCCTTTATCTGCTGCTTCCTCACCCATAATCATTTTAAAAATTGTGGTTTTTCCTGCTCCATTGGGACCAATAATACCAACAATTCCTGCTTGTGGAAGGTTGAATTCTAAATTTTCATATAATAATTTATCTCCAAAAGCTTTCGAGACACCACTTGCTTCAATAACGTTTGTTCCTAACCTTGGACCATTTGGAATATAAATCTCCAATTTCTCATCAACTTGCTTTTGGTCTTGACTCATTAACTTGTCATAATTTTTCAAACGAGCTTTTTGCTTTGTTTGACGACCTTTTGCTCCCTGTCTAACCCAATCTAACTCGCGTTCTAATGTTTTTTGACGTTTAGAAGCTGTTTTACTTTCTTGTGCCATTCTTTGAGATTTTTGATCCAACCAAGAAGAGTAATTTCCTTTCCAAGGAATTCCTTCTCCCCTATCTAACTCAAGAATCCAACCAGCAACATTATCCAAGAAATAGCGATCATGTGTAACCGCAATAACAGTCCCTTTATATTGCGCTAAATGGTGCTCTAACCAATGTACTGACTCTGCATCCAGGTGGTTGGTTGGTTCATCTAACAATAAAATTTCAGGTTCTTGTAATAACAACCTACACAAGGCAACACGCCTTTTTTCTCCACCAGAAAGTACACCAATTTTTTTATTAGAATCTGGCGTTCTTAACGCATCCATTGCTATTTCTAATTTGGTGTCTAATTCCCAAGCATTCGCAGCATCGATTTTATCCTGCAATTCTGCTTGTTGTGCCATGAGTTTTTCCATCTTATCTGTATCAGAATAGACTTCTTCCAAACCAAATAGGTCATTTATTTTGTTGTATTCATCTAGAATTGCAACTGTTGCTGCAACGCCTTCTTTTACAACTTCTAAAACTGTTTTTTCAGGGTCTAATTTTGGTTCTTGCTCTAAGTAACCTACATGATAACCAGGTGAAAAAGTAACATCCCCTTGAAAATTTTTTTCTGCACCAGCAATAATTTTTAATAAGGTTGATTTTCCAGATCCATTCAAACCTAGAATTCCAATTTTTGCTCCGTAGAAAAAACTTAAATAAATATCTTTTAAAACTTGTTTTCCTGTAGATTGATAGTTTTTCGAAACCTTATTCATCGAAAAGATTACTTTCTTATCGTCGCTCATTTGTAATATTTTTTAAAAAAAGTTGAAAATTAAAAACTGAAAGAATTACTTAAAGTCATAAAATGCTATTAATGAAAGCATTATTTTCTTTAAACTCTACCTTTTAGTGCATTAAACACCCAAGCTATCGCAAAAAAACCAGCACCAACTGTTCCAAAACCCCAGCCAGCAACTTCATCATATTTGAAGCCTCCCATTAACATTAATACTACACCCATCAATAACATTAACATGGTTGCCCACCCCAATACTGTATTTTTATTCATTCCCATAATTCGTAATTGGTTTTTTTAATTAATTTGCAAATATCGGCATTTAATTGGTTCTGTCAAATTATAGGTTTGGTAAAAAGTCTTTATAATTAGTCGGTTGTAAAGTAGTTTTTAGTGGTTCATTATTAATTTCTAGCAAGTTTTCGTAAAGCGACCCACTGTTTCATTTTTTCTCTAGAATCGCTAGCAGGATAGCCTAGAACTGTTTTTCCCGCTTCAACATCTGCAATAACTCCAGAACCTGCACCTACTTTTGCGCCAGAGTGAATGGTTACATGGTCTTTGATAGAGGCACTGCCACCAATAATAACTCCATCCCCTAAAGTCACTGAGCCTGCCAATCCACTATTTCCTGCCATAATACAGCTTCTTCCTAATACACAATTATGACCAATTTGCACTAAATTATCAATCTTACATCCATCACCTAAAATAGTTGCACTAAATTTCCCACGATCAATACAAGAATTCGCTCCTACTTCAACAGTATTACCAATCACAACATTACCAATGTGTTTTACTTTTACCAAATGGCTACCATCACTACTAGGTCGATATCCGAAACCATCAGCACCAATGCTAACATTTGCATGAAAAATACACTGATTTCCAATTTTACTTCGTTCTCTAATAACAGTACCTGACCATACAACAGTTTCATTTCCAATCGTCGCATCATCAAAAATAGACACATTCGGATAAATTATTACTTGTTCCCCTAATACTACGTTTCTACCAATATATGAATGTGCACCAATTTTACATCCTTTGCCTAACTTTGCAGTTGAGTCTATAAATGCTGTTGGATGAATATCTGTCTCAAAATAAGGGGGTTCTGGTTCAAAAACATCTAACAAAATTGCCATTGCTAAAGCTGCGTTTTTCACTTTTATAAATGCCTTTCCTTCTCCTGGAAAAATTTTTATTCCTTCGTAAACAATTGCTAAACTTGCGTCAGAACTTTCCCATAGACTCGCATATTTAGAATTTTCAATAAAAGTGACATTCCCTTTTATAGCAGCTTCAATTTGTTCTGGAGCGTGAATTTTATCCTTACAATTACCTATTTGCTCACCCTTTACAAGTGATGCTATTTCTTCAATAGAAAATAATTTCATGTGTATATTTTATATTTTATAAAAATACTGTTTTATTTTAAAAACCAAATTTGATTGGTGCCTTTTTAATTAAATAATTACAATTTTGCTGCCAATCTTGCTCCTTGATTTATAGCTCTTTTTGCATCTATTTCTGCTGCAAAATGGGCACCGCCAATTACATGTACCTTTTTCCCTGCATCTAATAAAGGTTGATACAACTCTTTATAAGAGGTTTGTCCCGCACAAATAATGATGTTATCAACGGCTAAAATTTTTGCTTCTTGGTTTTGAGTATAATGCAAACCTTGGTCGTCAATTTTAGTATAAGAAACTTCTGCAATAAACTGAACTTGCTTCTTTTTTAAAGAAGATCGGTGAATCCAACCCGTAGTTTTTCCAAGATTTCCTCCAAATTTCCCTTTACTCCTTTTAAACATAAAAATTGTCCTCGATGAAGCTTTAAAGGCTGGCTGAACGTTTTCTATGCCTGCTCGTGATTTGAATGTTTTATCGATTCCCCATTCTTTTAACCAAGCATCAATATTTTGAGAAGTTACTACTTCTTCATGTGTTAAGTATTCTGAAACGTCAAACCCAATTCCTCCTGCTCCGATTACAGCAACTCTTTTTCCTACCGCTTTTTTATGCTTTAACACATCAATATAACTCAATACTTTTTTATGATTGATTCCTTCAATATTTACTTCTCTTGGCTTAATTCCAGTGGCAATGATAATTTCATCAAAATTGGACTTTTTTAAATCGGTCAGAGAGACTGTATTATTTAATTTTACGGCAACATTGTGGATTTCAATTTGTTTTCTAAAATACCGCAAAGTTTCATAGAATTCTTCTTTACCTGGAATTTGTTTTGCGATATTAAACTGACCCCCAATTTCTTTATCTGCATCAAACAAGGTTACCACATGTCCTCTTTGTGCTGCTATTGTTGCCGCTGCTAGCCCAGCAGGTCCTGCACCAATTACAGCAATTTTTTTCTTATTTTCTGTAGGATAATAATTCAATTCTGTTTCGTGACAAGCTCTTGGATTCACCAAACAACTTGCTACTTTTTGTTGAAAGACATGGTCTAAACACGCCTGATTACAACCAATACAAGTATTGATTTCATCTGATTTTTCTTGCGCTGCTTTGTTTACCCATTCTGGATCAGCTAAAAATGGACGTGCCATAGAAATTATATCAGCATCTCCTTCTGATAATATTTTTTCTGCAGTTTCAGGCATATTTATTCTATTAGAAGTTATCAAAGGAATTGACAATTCTTCTTTCATTTTTTTAGTCACCCAAGTAAACGCCGCTCTTGGAACTGAGGTTGCAATCGTTGGAATTCTAGATTCATGCCATCCAATCCCAGTATTTATTAGCGTTGCGCCTGCTTTTTCAATTTCTTTTCCTAATTGAACAACTTCTTCCCAAGAGCTACCATTTTCTACCAAATCTAACATTGATAATCTGTAAATAATAATAAAATCTTCCCCAACAGACTGCCTTGTTTGTTTAACTAACTCAATAGCCAAACGCATTCTGTTTTCATAGGCTCCTCCATAACGATCCTTTCTTTTATTCGTTCTTTTTACAATAAATTGATTGATTAAATATCCTTCTGAACCCATGATTTCTATACCGTCATAACCAGCAGTTTTAGCAAGTTTTGCACAGTTTACGAAATCACGAATGGTTCTTTTTATGCCTGACTGAGTTAATTTAAATGGTTTAAAAGGGGTTATTGGAGACTTAATTTTTGAGGGTGCTACATTAAAAGGATGGTATCCATAACGACCAGAATGTAAAATTTGCATACATATCTTCCCACCTTCTTTATGAACTGCTTCCGTAATTTTTTGATGCTGGATAGCATGTTTCTTAGTAGACATTCTTGCTGCAAAAGGACCTGTCCATCCTTGAATATTTGGAGAAATTCCACCAGTTACAATAAGCCCTACTCCTCCTTTTGCTCTTTCTGAATAATAGGTAGCAATTTTGTCAATTCCATTTTTTTCTTCTTCTAAACCAGTATGCATAGAACCCATCAAAATTCTATTTTTAAGAGTAGTAAACCCTATATCTAAAGGCTCAAAAATATATTTGTATTTCATAATTGTATGGAACAAATTTATTATGCACGCATAATACTTTGCAATATATGCTTATTTGTTGAAAATAAAAAACATCAAAAGAGATGATTCTTTGAGGTTATATTTTATCGAAGGATGCATATTACATCGGCACTTCTATCAATAATAATTCAGAACTAGATGCTGTTATAATATGAAAGCTTTCAGTATCATAAATCCCAACAGCATCTCTAGTCGTTAATTTAGTTGTATCAATTTCAAAATCGCCAGATATATTCATGATATAAACTCCATGATTTTTTGATTTTAATTGATATTCAAAATTTTTATTTTCATCTAAATCAATTCTTGAAACTTGTGCATCTTGATGAATCTTCAAACTATTTTCATCATCAGAATGAAAAGAGCTAACGAGTATTTGTAATTTATTTTCTCTCTCGAAAATTTTAAATTCTTTTTGATCATGTCTTGGTACTACTCCATTTTTTTCTGGAATTATCCAAATTTGAAATAAACTTAAATGTTCCTTTGAAGAA
This sequence comes from Polaribacter sp., assembly GCA_028343155.1. Classification (GTDB taxonomy): domain Bacteria; phylum Bacteroidota; class Bacteroidia; order Flavobacteriales; family Flavobacteriaceae; genus Polaribacter. Next base: position 83,609 of record JAOLXX010000006.1, on the reverse strand, counting down.
CCATTAATTTCTGAATGTTGAACACCAGTACCTGCAGACATTACTTGAACTTCTTCAGGTAAAACAGGAATCCAATCGTTTGACATATTGTCTTTATGTTTTAAAACACCTTTTAATGGAATTGTAATAATTTCCATATTATGATGAGGATGTGTCCCAAAACCCATATTTGGTGCAATTAAATCATCATTTAAAACTCTTAATGCTCCAAATTGTAATCTATTGGTATCATAAAAATTTGCAAAACTAAACGAATGGTTTGCTTGTAACCATCCATGATTTGCAGATCCTCTTGTTGCTGCCCTATGAATTATTTTTTTCATAATTATCTTATTCTGTCTAATAAATCACTCAATATTATTGCTTCTTCTTCTGATAAATTTTCTAAAAAAGAAGCTGTTTTATTCTTATCTATTTTTTTAATAATTTTAGCCTTAACTTTTTGATTTTCAAATAAAAAACTCATTTATCATATTCACAACGTTTTCTTTTAATTAATTTTTAATCATACAACTTGTCCATTAATCGGGTTGCATTAGAAGCTCTTTCTATCATTCTATCTTTTACAATTTGTACCTTAACTTCATTTTTTGCGCCTCGTAATATTCTTAAAATATTATATTGTTGTGACGAAATTCCATAAGGTTTAAAAAAGTCATTTTCCTTACTACTTAACCAATTGGAAGTGTATTTTATATTGATTAATGCCTTTATTTTATTGTTTATAAATGTAGAATTGATTTCTTTAGAAATATCTCCCATTAGTTGTTATTTGGTGATTGGGGTTTATGCTTTTCATGAACTTGAGTATCATAAAAATTAACATATTTTATTGATGTACAGAATTTTCAAATTTAATTACTTGTGCTTTTAGGGTGGTTAAAAAATCTAAGTTTATAATTTTACCTTCTTTAAAATTATCGTAAAAATTTGGCAAAGAAAAATCGGCTATAATATTGCCTCCCATGTATGGGAATCCGCTTTTTGCAATTGCTAAAATAGTTGCCCCTCCTCTGCTTCCTGGAGATGTTGCCATGACAATCATTGGAATGTTATTCCATAACTTCGCTGTTATTCTTGAAGACCAATCAAAGATATTCTTAAAAACTGTAGCAAAATTTCCATTGTGTTCTGCTAACGATAAAACAATTCCATCTGAATTGTGAATAATTTTTAAAAAATCGGAAGCTCTTTGTGGAATTCCATTCTCTATTTCTTCATCGACTCCATATATTGGAAGCGTAAAATCATTTAAATCTAAAACGACAACTTCTACATTTTTTAATAAACTTGAAGTATAAATGGCTAATTCTTTATTGATTGATTTTTTACTATTGCTCCCTGCAAATACTACAATTTTTTTCATATTTCAAAAGTTGTTTGGTTGTTTAAAAGTTGAATCGTGAAAACGGTTAAAACTAAACTCATTAGTAATTCTGATGAAAACTGAGACTGCAAACTACTACTTTGCATTTACTGAATACTACTTACTATTTCGGTGGCTCCTTTGACCATTTTTGCAACGGGACATTTCCCTGCAATTACCAACAGTCTTTTTCGTTGGTCTTCAGTTATGTCTTTTTCAAAAGAAATTTCTTCCTCCAACCATTTCTTCTCTCCTTCGGGAGTTAATGCTTCTTTTTGAAAAACATTTACTGTTATTTTACCAACATCCCAACCTTTTCTTTCGGCATACATTCTTAGAGTGATAGATACACAACCTCCAATTGCTGTTAATAAATATTCGACTGGAGTTGGCCCATTATCACCACCACCAGAATCAACGGGTTCATCAATTACTAAAAAATGTTTTCTTGTTTTTACCTCTGCTAAGTAGTTTTTAGTTGTTAAAACTACTTCAGCGTTTTTTATATTAGCCATTTGAAATTTTCTTTTGAGTATCATAAGAAATAAGTAAAAGAGATATATGATTATTACAGCGCCTATTTGTTCTCCGTCTCCAATCCATTACATGGGCAAAAAAAGCAAGTATAAATGCAAAGAAAAAACCCGCGTACGCACATTCTATGATTACGCTAGAGCCAAAAAACCATAAAGCTACTAAACCTAATGACTTTACAATTGCGTACGGATATATAGTATAGGATTGATACCGAAAACTATTAAACATTTTGCTGCTTCTTCATAGTTCAAGAAATACATTCCTGCAGAAAAAAGTACTAAATAAGCTTATAGTGATGTAATAAACAATTTTATTTGTTTTGATCTCTAATGATTTTTTAGTTTAAATCAAATTTACACTATAAATTTATATTTACCAAGGAAAATAAATTCAAGAAAATATTTTAAACAGGTTTATAAGTTTAAACTCAACGTTTTATTGAATCTTAAAAACCATCACAAACAGACCACACTCAAAAAAGTGGTATTTGTTCCTATTGCGGAAGTAATTGCGAAATAGGAATTTTTTAAGTAACAGGATAAACACCTTATCATCTCTTTAACCTATGGTTTAGAAGAAAAGATCAGGAACTTTGTAATTATTAATTACGAATTGGTAATTAATAATTAATTTAGCAGAAATTAAGAAATAAATTTTCCATGGACTTAAACTTCAATAAAAATGAAGATTACAACAAATTATTAGTATCCGATTTGCGTAGACGTTTTGCAAAAGTAAAATTAGGAGGCGGTCAAAAAAGAATAGACAAACAACACAAGAAAGGGAAAATGACTGCCAGAGAAAGAGTTGACTATCTATTAGATGCCAATTCCAAATCTATAGAAATTGGTGCTTTTGCAGGGGAAGATATGTATGCTGAACATGGAGGTTGTCCTTCAGGAGGCGTTGTTGTAAAGATTGGTTACATTAAAGAAAAACAATGTATTGTTGTTGCTAATGATGCTACTGTAAAAGCTGGGGCTTGGTTTCCTATTACCGGAAAAAAGAATTTGCGTGCACAAGAGCTATCTATAGAAAACAAATTACCCATCATTTATTTAGTGGATTCTGCTGGCGTTTATTTGCCATTACAAGATGAAATTTTTCCAGATAAAGAACATTTTGGAAGAATTTTCAGAAATAATGCGATTATGAGTAGCATGGGAATTACTCAAATTTCTGCAATTATGGGAAGCTGTGTTGCAGGAGGTGCTTATCTCCCAGTTATGAGTGATGAAGCTATCATTGTAGACAAAACAGCGAGTATTTTTTTAGCAGGAAGTTATTTAGTAAAAGCGGCTATTGGAGAAGCTATTGACAATGAAACTTTGGGGGGCGCAACAACACATTGTGAAATTTCTGGCGTAACAGATTACAAAGCCAAAGATGATAAAGATGCTCTAGATAAAATTAGATTTATCGTGGATAAAATTGGTGATTATGATAAAGCTGGGTTTAGTAAAACGACCGCATTTCGACCAAAAGAGAATGAAAAAGATATTTTTGGAATTCTCCCAAAAGAAAGAAACGCACAATATGACATGTTAGAAATTATCAAACGTTTAGTTGATAATTCTGAATTCGAACAGTATAAAGAAGGATATGGGCAAACCATCATAACTTGCTATGCAAGAATTGATGGCTGGGCAGTTGGTATTATTGCAAATCAGCGAAAATTGGTAAAAACTAAAAAAGGAGAAATGCAATTTGGTGGGGTTATTTACAACGATTCTGCTGATAAGTCTACGCGTTTTATCGCAAATTGTAATCAAAAAAAAATACCTTTAGTTTTCTTACAAGATGTTACTGGCTTTATGGTTGGTAGTAAGTCTGAACACGGTGGAATTATAAAAGATGGTGCAAAAATGGTCAATGCTGTAAGTAATTCAGTGGTTCCAAAATTCACGATTATTATTGGTAATTCCTATGGAGCAGGAAATTATGCTATGTGTGGTAAAGCTTATGATCCAAGACTAATTGTTGCATGGCCAAGTGCTGAATTAGCTGTAATGAGTGGTAATTCCGCTGCAAAAGTTTTATTGCAGATAGAAACTACTTCTTTAAAAAAACGTGGAGAAAAAATAACTCCTGAAAAAGAAGCTGAATTATTTGATAGAATAAAATCGCGCTATGACAAACAGATATCTCCCTACTATGCCGCTGGAAGAATCTGGACAGATGCTGTTATTAACCCCTTAGATACCAGAACTTGGATTTCTATGGGAATTGAAGCTGCAAACCACGCCCCTATTGAAAAAGATTTTAATTTAGGAGTTTTACAGGTTTAAAATTGTAGAACAACTTACTAATTTTTACATTTGTGATTATAATTATTTTACACAAAACAAGCATTCGAAATGGGGAGAGCATTTGAGTTTAGGAAAGCAAGAAAGATGAAACGCTGGTCTGCAATGGCAAAAATCTTTACTAGAATTGGTAAAGATATTGTTATGGCCGTAAAAGAAAGCGGTCCAAATGCGGAAACAAATTCTCGTTTGCGTGCAGTAATTCAGAATGCGAAGGCTGCAAACATGCCAAAAGAGAATATTGAACGCGCCATAAAAAAAGCAACAGATAAAGACACCGCAAACTATAAAGAAGTTCTTTTTGAAGGCTATGCGCCTCATGGAATTGCAATTCTTTTAGAAACTGCTACCGACAACAATAATAGAACCGTAGCAAACGTGAGAGCTTGTTTTAATAAATGTGATGGAAACTTAGGAACTTCAGGTTCTGTTGTTTTTATGTTTGATCACACTTGTAATTTCACGATTAAAAGGGAAGACATTAAAATGGACATGGAGGATTTAGAATTGGAGTTAATTGATTTTGAAGTGGAAGAAGTATTTGATGATGAAGAAGGAATTATTATTTATGCCCCTTTTGAACAATTTGGAGCCATACAATCTTTCTTTGAAGAAAACAATGTAGAAATTTTATCTTCCGGTTTTGAAAGAATACCGACAACCACTACAAAATTAAACGAAGCGCAACAAGCAGATGTCGAAAAATTGTTAGAAAAATTAGAAGAAGACGATGACGTTCAGAACATCTACCACTCCATGTTGATGGAATAGTAAACCTTGAATAAACAGATGACTAAAATAAATCATTAGACGCTGGTTTTATTTTATATGATTTTTAATTATCGAATTAAATGCTTCTTGATCTTCTAAAAATGAGGTTTGGATTCCTAAAAAAGAGAGCTCTTCTAGCCTACTTTCTAATCGGACATAATCTTTTTCTGTAGTTAAAATAAACTTTTCTGAGGAATGTAAACCAAGATACTCTTCTTTAATTTTTGCTATCTCGTTGTTCGTAAAGTGATGGTGATCTGGAAATTTCAAATGCTTAAAATTTACTTTATTTTCAATTAAAAAAGACAAAAGTGGTTTGGGATTTGCAATGCCAGTAATTAATAAAACGGCATAGTTTTTTAAATCATCAACTAAAATAGTCTTGCTTCCAGAAGTTTCTTTATTGTAAGAAATAAAAGTAAAAAATACCCTCTTATTGTATTTTTTAAGTCGCTCAATAATTTTATGCTTTGTTACTTCGGTTAAATTTCTTGGACATTTGGTGACTAAAATTACGTCTGCTCTCCTAGCACCTCTCCCACTTTCTCTTAAATTCCCTGTCGGCAATAAAAAATCATCCGAAAATAAAGTGTCATATTTCGTCAACAAGAGATACATACTTCCTTTTATTTTTCGGTGTTGATAGGCATCGTCCAACAAAATTACTTCAGGAGATTTCTCCGCAATCAATTTAGTAACTCCTTGAACTCTATCTGCAGCAACTGCTACAGAAATTTTATTAAATTTTTTAAAGTATTGTAAAGGCTCATCTCCTACATCCTCTGCTGAATGCATTGCATTTAACATTATAAAACCTGCAGTTGTACGTTTGTATCCTCTACTTAAAACGGAGGTCTTAAACTGGTCTTTTAACAAGCGTATTAAATATTCAATTTGGGGGGTTTTCCCCGTTCCACCAATACTTAAATTGCCAACAACAATTACAGGCGTTTTAAATGAGGTTTGCTTAAAAATTCCAACGTCAAAAAAGAAGTTACGAAATGTTGTAACAACGTCATAAATAATAGCAAACGGATATAATAAAAAACGTAGAAATTTCATTTATACGAAAATAAGTTATTTTTATGGAATGATGAATAGAAAATGTTAACTTTGGTTTTCGATATCGCTATTTTATGATTATAAAGGACATCACAAATTATTTAGAAGAATTAGCCCCCCTAAACTATGCAGAAGATTTTGATAACGTTGGGTTATTAGTTGGTAATTATGCTACGACTGTTTCTGGAGTTTTAGTAACCTTAGACACTTTAGAGGAAACTGTATCGGAAGCAATTGCTAAGAATTGTAATTTAATTGTTAGTTTTCACCCTATTATTTTTGAGGGTTTAAAAAAGCTAAATGGCAATTCTTATGTTGAGCGTGTCGTTTTAAAAGCAATAAAAAATGACATTGCTATTTATGCTACTCACACAGCGTTGGATAATTCTAAAAAGGGCGTTTCAGCAAAAATGTGTGAAGTTTTAGGATTAAAAAATACTGAAATTTTAATTCCAAAAAAAGGGATCATTAGAAATTTAACGACGTATGTACCAAATAAAAATGCCACTATTTTAAGAAACGCTCTTTTTGAGGTGGGAGGTGGAAACATTGGAAATTACGATCAATGCTCTTTTAGCAGTGTTGGTGAGGGAACTTATCGAGGAAATGAAGATGCTGATCCCTTTTTTGGTGAAAAAGGAAAACTTCATACAGAGAAGGAAACTCGAATTAGTGTTGTTTATGAAAGTAAAAATGAAGCCGCAATTTTGAAATCTCTAAAAGAGCAGCATCCCTACGAAGAAGTTGCCTACGAAATAACGACGACAGAAAACATACACCAAGATATTGGTATTGGAATGCTTGGTGAGCTTGCATCAGAAATGGATGAAGCAGCCTTTCTTTTGTATTTAAAGAAAAAAATGAACACGGACTGTGTACGTCATTCTAATTTTATCAATAAAAAAATAAAAAAAGTAGCGGTTTTGGGTGGAGCAGGAAGTTTTGCTATTTCCAATGCAAAAGTAGCTGGTGCAGACGCTTACGTGAGTGCTGATTTTAAATATCATGAATTTTTTAAAGCTGAAAACCAACTTCTTTTAGCAGATATTGGTCATTATGAGAGCGAACAGTTTACAAAAAACCTTTTGGTTGATTATCTTACGAAAAAATTTAGTAATTTTGCAATCATTTTATCAGAAAAAAGTACAAATCCTATACATTATATATAAACATGGCAAAGAAGAAAGAAATTTCGGTTGAACAAAAATTAAGAGCTTTATACGATTTACAGTTAATCGATTCTAGAATTGATGAAATTAGAAATGTTAGAGGTGAATTGCCCCTAGAAGTAGAAGATTTAGAAGATGAAGTTGCCGGGTTAAATACACGTATCGAAAACTTAAATCAAGACGCAGCAAACCTAGAGACTGACATTAACAATAAAAAATTAGCTATTGAAGAGTCTAATTTGTTAATGAAAAAGTACGATGAGCAGCAGCAGAAAGTCAGAAATAACAGGGAATTTGACTCTTTATCAAAAGAAATTGAATACCAAGATTTAGAAATTCAATTAGCTGAAAAGAGAATTCTTGAATTCAATGCAAAAATTGTTCAGAAAAAACAAGTCATTGATGCGACTAACGAGAAGTTAGCAAAACAAGAGAAGCATTTAAGTCATAAAAAAGCGGAATTAGATGCCATTTTAAAAGAAACAGAAAAAGAAGAGAATTTATTAATCAAAAAATCTGATGAATTCTCTAAATCTATAGACGCACATTTATATACTGCTTATACAAGAATTAGAACGAATGTAAAAAACGGTTTAGCTGTTGTAGCTATTGAACGTGGAGCTTCTGGAGGTTCTTATTTTACAATTCCACCACAGGTGCAGTTAGAAATCGCAAATAGAAAGAAAATTACAATAGACGAACATAGTGGTCGTATCTTAGTAGATGCAGCTTTAGCTGAGGAAGAAAAAGCTAAAATGGATAAATTCTTTTCTTAATCTATCTCACATATATTTTTAAAAAACTCGAAGCATTGCTTCGAGTTTTTTGTTTTTAAAAGATTATCAATAAATCTCCAAGGTATCACTGAACCTATAGAAACCTAAATAATAATAGTCAACAGATTACATTGATTAATTTTATAAGTTCTCGAAAATAAAAAATTATATTGTATGGATATCACAAGCAAAGGTTAATAATTAAGTTTCTTTATATATTTCAATTTTGCTTTCCAAATGGCTAAATCTTCTTTAAAATCATTCACGCTATTTTTTACATTTAACACCAGTGGATTATCATCTTTTGCATTTGAAAAGAAACCTAAATTATTTTCTAATTGTTGAATTTCTTTAACGACTTCATCAATTTTCTTTCTAACAAATAGTTGTTCAGAATCTAACTTTCTCACATCCTCATTAGCCACAAGACAGTCAATAACATGGGTGAATTTTAACATAGCAATTTCCTCTTTCCCTAAAGATAAACCTCCTAAAAGCTTGTCTGTTATTTTCTGAAATTTACCGTCTATATGTCGAGCGTTTCTTGGTAATGTACCCAAATCTTTCCAAGTATTTATAACTTCTAAAACTGTTTCTTTTGTAGGATCTGTTATTTCTTTTACGGTTTCTAAAAATGTTTTTTTAGCGTCTACAACTCCTTGTTCTTCTTTATTTAAAGAATTCTTTTTATCATGATATCTATCAAAATAATGATTACAAGCAGCTTTAAAACGTTTCCAAATATCATCAGAAAATTTACGGGGAACATGACCTATTTTTTTCCAATCAGATTGAATTTGCTTCAATTTATTTGTCGTGTTTTCCCAATCGTCGCTTTCTTTTAATGATTCAGCAAGTTCAATTAACGTGATTTTCTTTTTTAAGTTTTCTTGCTGATCGTTTTTTTCGTGTTTATAAAAAATATTCTTAGCACTATTAAATTTCTTAGTAGCTGCTTTAAATTTTTGCCAAACATCTTCACTTTTAGCATAGGGAAGTTTCCCCACCTTAAAATATTCTTGCCTTAATTCTTCTATCTCTTTAATACTTTTTTGCCAATCATTGTGAGAGGTATTCTGAGACGTATCAAAAGTATTCAATTTTTCTACAACCTCTAACTTTTTTTCTATAATTTCTTGATATTTAGAACGCATTTCCCTGAAGTGATCATGTCTTCTATCATGAATTTTTTTGGTAGCTGCACTAAATTTTTGCCATATATTTTCCCGCATCTCTTGAGAGACTGGACCAATATCTTCTTTCCAAATTTTATGTAAGTCTTGGAGTTCTTTAAAGGCAATATTTATATCTGATTCTTCTGCTAATGCAGTCGCTTTTTTTATAATTTTTAATTTTTCTTCTAAATTGTGTTTAAAATCTAAATCTCTAAAATCATTACTTAAATGTAATAAGTCATAAAAACGTTCAACATGATGATGAAACGTTTTCCAGGTATCGTTATAATGATTTTTTGAAACAGGGCCAATTGCTCTCCAAGTATCTTGTAATCCTCTAAAGCTTTTGTACATTGTTGCTGTATCTGCGTTTTCAATTAAATCTTTTAATTGTTCAATGACAGAAATTCTTTTTTCTAAATTTGAAGATAATTGCTTATCAAGATCTTTGTAATGCGCATCTCGATGTTTTTTGTATTCTGATAAAAGCGAATTATATTCAGACTTTACGGAACTTGAAAATTGAAAATCGATAGCGTTCCCTCCTTCTGCTAAAAATGCGGCTTTCTTTTCTGCTAATAAAACTCCAAATTTTAGATTGAAAGCGCTTTTAATACTTTCGACTTGATTTTTTATTTTCTGAACAGGATTGTTCGCAAGAATTTCTTTAAGTGTTGCTACTAAAATTTCTAATGATAATTTTGAGTAATCTACAACGAGAGATGCTTCTTCTTTAGAGGTGCCTTTTTCAGCATCTACGGCAATTGAATTGTCTATTTCTTCTACTGCTTCCTGGGTAGTTTTCACTTCTTTAAAAGTGTCTTTAGGAGTGTTTATTGAAGTGTCATTTGTCTGTTCTACTACTTTATTTTCCGTCTCATCAACGTTTTCTTCGTTATTTTCTAACATATCTACAATGTTTAAGGTCTAATACAAACAATTTTTATACTTTTATAAAGATACTGACTACATACTATATTTGCAAACTATACGTAATACTTTTAGTGATCATTCCAAATTCTCCAAGATTCTTCAGCTTGCAATTGCAACATTTCGTATCCATTTTTTATCAGAGCGCCTTTTTCTTTTCCTTTTGCTAAAAATGTCGTAACTTCTGGATTGTAAATCAAATCGTATAATAAATGTTTATTAGTGAGGTATTGATAGGGAATATTGGGTGATTTTTCAGTATTGGGTGAAGTACCAATAGGGGTTGAATTGATAATAATTTGATGCTTCTCTAGTATTTCTTTTGTTAAATCTTGGTAAGCAATTTCTATTTTCCCTTTTGGATTTCTAGAAACAAATTTAAATAAAATCCCCTTCTTTTTTAATGCATAAGCAATTGCTTTGGAAGCACCTCCTGTGCCTAAAATTAGAGCTCTCGTGTGATGTGTTTCTAATAATGGGAATAAGGATTTCTCAAAACCGACAACATCTGAATTGTATCCCTTTAAATTACCTCTTTTCGTGAATTTAATAGTATTTACTGCCCCTATTTCTTTTGCGGTTTCGTCCAAAGTATCTAAATATTTCAAAACGACTTCTTTGTATGGAATGGTCACATTTATTCCACCTAAGTTTTCTTTTTCTTCTCTTATTATCGATGGAAAATCTTCTATTTTCTGAATGTCAAAATTGACATATTTATGTTTCTTTAATCCAAGTTTTTCAAACTTTTCTGTAAAATACCCACGTGAAAAAGAATATGCTATGTCTTTTCCTAACAGCCCAAAAAATTTATTTTTTCTTTCTTCCATAAAAATCTATCGTTAAAACTAACAAAACACCTATAATGATATAAAACAGACCAAACCAGGTTTCTGAATTTGAAAAATCAGGAACAAATCGCTCATAATTTTCAACTATTCTATTTCCTTTTTTATCAATTAAATAATTTCCTTTTTCTTGTAAATAAAGAACCCTTTTCCAGGGCCAAACAATTCCTAATGACCCCGTAATAAAACCAATAATTAGTGCGTTTACAATTTGATTCCAGCGCTTTAGAACGTAGCCTAAAACATGACTTATGGAAACCAAACCAAAAGCAGAACCTAATGTAAAAATGGTCATTATTTTTAAATATCTTATTTTAATGGGATCTGATAAAACATCAAAATCACCAGACAAAAGACGCGTAATTACATGTAATAATACATTTACAGAATCGACTAAAAGCAACACATAATTTCCTAAAAGAATTAAAATAAAAGAGCCTGAAAGCCCTGGAAGTGTCATACCAGAAACCCCTATAATTCCACAAATAAAAACAAACCAAAGATTATCGTTTTCTCTCGCTGGTGTTAAAAAACTAATTCCTAATCCAACAGTGACTCCAATAATTAGTGAAATACTATTTTTTGAATTCCATTCTCCAAAACCTTTGCTTAAATAGTATATTGAACCGATAATCATTCCGAAAAACCAACTCCAAACATAGACTTCGTAATGTTTTAAAAAGTAGTCTAGTACTAAAGAAATGCTAAAATAACTAAAGATACTGCCTCCCATTATTAAGAGTAGAAAAGAACCATTTACATAATGATAAAAGCTACAGAATCGAGCATTAAAAAGTAATTTAAATGCTTTTATATTAATCTTTCTGAACGAATAAATTAATTCCTCATAAAAACCAAATACAAAAGAAACTGTTCCCCCAGAAACCCCAGGAACTTTATTTGCAGCTCCCATAGCCAAACCTTTTAAAAAAAGGATTAATTTCTGTAAAAAAGTACGTTCTTTCAATATTTATTTTTTTCGAACTGCGAGTCTCTCCATCCCTAAAATAAGCAAAAAACCAGCAACTGCTAATAATAGTGCTATTCCAAACTGACTATCTATATGTTGGTTTTCTGAGGCATACTGCAAAGGCAATACGCTTTCTTCCATTGCTATTTTATAGCGCTCAAAATTATTGATTTGCTTTTGAAGAACAGAGAGACTTCCTAAATCTGAAACATTCATAAACGGAACAATTTCTCCAGTTGTTTTATCAAAGACTGACTGCGTTAATTTCCAAGGCCAAATTTTATTTAAAGAACCAATAATAAAACCTGTCAAAGCGGCTAGTGTATAATTCTTGTAATTTGCAAACAACCATTTTAAAATTTTTGAAAAACTCAACAACCCTACAATTGCACCTAAACCAACTGCTAAAATTGTTTTAAAATCTCGATCGTTTACAGCTGCTAAAATAGGTTTATAGGCACCTAATAGCACCAAAATAAATGCTCCTGAAATTCCAGGTAAAATCATAGCACAAATAGCGATTGCGCCTGCAAAAAACAAAAACAACAAAGAAGAATCTTCTGAAATTAAGGGATGTAAGGTAGTTATATAATAGGCTAGAAAAGCACCTAAAATTAAGTTGGCAACTGAAATGAAGTTCCACTTTGTAATTTGCTTAACAATATAAATTATACTCGCTACCACCAAACCAAAAAAGAAAGACCATAGCAAAATAGGTTCATTTTCTAATAAAATTTTTATCGCTTTTGCCAAAGAAACAATACTCACAAAAATCCCTAAAAATAAAGAGGCTAAAAACGCCCCATTTACTTGTTTCCAAGCTGCTTTTAAACCTTCTTGTTTTAAGGTCTTCAACAAACCCAAATTTATATTACTAATGCTTTGCAATAATTCTTCATAAATACCAGTAATAAAAGCAATTGTACCACCAGAAACACCAGGAACTACATCTGCTGCTCCCATTGCCATTCCTTTTAAACCGATACCAATATATTCTTTTAAATTTCTACCCATTGTAAATTATATAAAAAAACGAAGATAATAGAAATTTAAGAAAAAATACATAAAGCAATTTTAATTTCAAAGAAATTGCATTCGAAAAAATAAAATAATTTACACTAAATTCTGATCAAAAAAGGAAAACAAGTTGAAGGGCCTTTATCTCGAAGTTACCTCCTAGCGACTGATTGTTCTTAAAAAAAAGTACCACTTAGAGAGCGCCTACCAATCAATTGGGAAATAATCTTTCAAAAATTTACCACACCAGTGTTTACCCGTATTAATACCGTCAATTAATGGATCCATAACTCTCGCTGCTCCATCTACAATATCTAAAGGAGGTTGAAAATCATGAACTGCAACTTTCCTTTTAGACAATTCAGCAGGGTCTTCATCAGTCACCCAACCTGTATCGACAGCATTCATATAAATACCAGACTTCGCAAAGGTAGCTGCTGAAGTATGCGTTAACATGTTTAAGGCCGCTTTTGCCATATTTGTATGGGGATGCCTGTCTACTTTTTTAAATCGATGAAATTTTCCTTCCATAGCAGTCACATTTATAATATGTTTTTTACCTGTATTTTCTTTCATCATTAGGTTAGATAAACGATTACACAACACAAAAGGTGCCACCGCATTGACCAACTGTACTTCTACCATTTCCGTAGTTTCAATTTCGCCTAACTTTAAACGCCAACTGTTGGTTTTTCTTAAATCTACTTGTTGTAGATCGGCATCTAATTCGCCTTCTGGAAATACTTCTGCTGTTTGTAATGAGTTGTCAAAACTATATGGTATTTGAGACAATGCTGCCGAATTTCTCAAACCAATACCGGGTTCAGGACCATGCCAAGTTACAGGCAATACATTATTCTTACTTGTTTTTGATGTAGCAACACTTAAATTTGCCAATTCTTTTAAACAACTTGTATGTTCTTTTAATAATGTTTGTGCCAATTTAGGCAACTGATCCAGCAGCAATTTCTCATTTTCCATCAAATGAAAATAAAATCCTGAAGGTCTTCTTACCGTCTGTGCGGCATTATTGATTAAAATATCTAAGCGATCGTATTTTTGTTCTATATAATTACAAAAGATCTCCACACTTGGAATATGTCGTAAATCGAGTCCATGAATATGCAAGCGGTCACTCCAATCTTTGTAATCTTCTTCCTTCGAAAATCGAATGGCAGAATCTGCAGGAAAACGTGTGGTAGCAACAACTGTTGCCCCAGAACGCAATAACATTAAAGTAATGTGGTACCCTATTTTCAATCGAGAACCTGTAATTACAGCTACTTGATCTTTTAAATCGGTCGTTTGAAAACGTTTTAAATAATTTAAATCACCACACGATTTGCACATGGTATCATAAAAATGATGCAACTTAGTAAAAATGGTTTTGCATACATAACAATTTCTTGGAGATTCTAACTCTAAAGTATCTTCATTCAATACAGTAGCTCCTAGTAATTTTGGAGCAACAAATAATGCCGCTTCACGTGCAGAACGAATTCCTGTCGTTTTTCTGGCATGCGTATCTTTGGCAATCATTTTACGTTTTGCAGCTTTTTTGGCATCTTTTCTTCTGCGTTCAAATTCAGAACGATTCGGACGTGTTAATGCACCAGCTGCCTTAAAAAGTGCGACTCTTTGGTCTTCTGGCAATTCAAAAAGTTGATTGGTATCTTTTAATAATTGCTGTAATGTGTTGATACAAGATGTAATGTCTAAATGCGGGGCTTTTTCACTCATAGCAGTTATAATAAGGTCACTCTTACTTTTTTCTTTTTTAAACGCGTATTGTTAAGTTTTGCGACCAAATTATCTGCAAGTGCTAAAGGAATTGCAACAAACGCACAATCTGGTTTCAACTCAATAGCCCCTAGTTGTTCTCTAGTTATTCCACCTTGTTTGAAAAACAAACCTGCAATATCTCCTTTAGAAATTTTATCTTTTCGTCCACCAGAAATAAACAACGTTTCCCAATATTGTGATATTTTTACTGCTTTCTTTGATATATTAATGCCTTTTGTTGCTTTAATAAAATCTGGCAAACGTTCATTTTCCCATTTTAAAATATACGCAGTTCCTTTTTCATTTACCCTTGCAGTTCGCCCATTTCTATGAATAAATTCTTCTTCATGTTTTGGCAATTCATAATGGATAATAAATTTCATTTCTGGTATATCAATACCTCTAGCGGCTAAATCTGTCGCAATTAATAATTGACAGGTGCCATTTCTAAATTTAATTAAAGCACGTTCTCTGTCTTTTTGTTCCATTCCTCCAGAGAAGCAAGCATGACTTATGTTGTTTTGGGTTAAAAAAGTACTCAATTGTGTAATGGTATCTTTTAGATTACAAAAAACAATTCCGGGTTCATTACCAATATGTTGCGCTAAGTTAACCAAGGTTCTCATTTTATTCTTATTTGGAGAAACCACTGTTTTAAAAGCAAGTTGAGAGCTTCTTTTTCCTTTTAAATAATTGATAATTCTTGGTTCCGCTAATTTTACAAAATCGGGGATTTCTACACCTTGAGTAGCAGAAGTTAAAACACGTTTATGTACAGCATGTAATTGATTGATAATATTACGCATTTCATACTCAAACCCTACCTCTAGCGATTTGTCAAATTCGTCTAGAATCAACGTTTTTATATGGTCTTTAGAAAAACGATCGTTTGCAAAATGATCAGAAACTCTTCCTGGCGTACCAATTAAAATTGCAGGAACATGTTTCAATTCAATTTTATCTTTAGACATGGGTCTGCCACCATAGACTGCATTAATTTTATATCCAGCTCCCATAGAGCGAATTACTTGTTCTATTTGTATCGCCAACTCTCTTGAAGGTACCAATATAAGTGCTTGTACTTCTTTAGAATTAGGATCTAATGATTTTAACAAAGGCAAAGAAAAAGCCAATGTCTTTCCAGTTCCTGTTGGCGATAATAGAATGGTATTTGCATTTTTTTCAATAACGGATACTGCTTCCGTTTGCATGGGATTCAACCCCTCAATTTGCAATTTTGCTAAAATATCTTGTTGACTTTTTATCGTATTTGCCATGGAATTTATCTCTTTATATTCTTTTTAGAAATAGCTGGTTTTTTTTTTGCAGCTGCTACTTGCGCTAAGTAATCTGCAAAAACTTTATCAACCAGTTCCTCTTTTGTTAAGTGATGAAAGATTGTTTTAATTTTTGCTTTAAAGTCTTCTGATACGGTACGATTTGGTTTAATCTTAAATATTTTTTTTGCCCACAACAAACCATTATTCTCTTCAATACTTTGTAAATCTGCCTTTTTATAAGGCGTAAAAACCAGTCCTAAATCTTCTTCAAATTCTGGAATTTCTTTCAGCTCTTCTTGTTGAATAATACTTAATGAAAGTCCCGTTGCTCCTGCTCTTGCTGTTCGTCCACTTCGATGAACATAGGTGTCGTATCGATCTGGTAAATGATAATTAACCACATAGGCTATTTCTTTCACATCGATTCCTCTAGCTGCTATATCTGTAGCCACTAAAACATCAATATGTCCTTCTCTAAATTGCCCCATAATTCGATCTCGAATTCCTTGGGTTAAACTACCATGCAAAGCACCAGACGAAAATTTATTAATCGCTAAATTTTTTGCTAATTTATTTACAGCAGCTTTTGTTTTACAGAAAATAATACCCCGTTTTCCTTCTTTAGATACTAAAAAATGAAGTAATACATTTAGTTTTTCAATGGGTGCAACCACCACATATTGATGATCTATTCCTTGATGCCCGACGGTGTACATATCTGCTGTTAGATATACGATATGTTTCGACATATAATTTTGCACCAATTGTTTAATCGAACCCGGCATGGTAGCCGTAAACAATAAAGTTCTTCTTGTTTTTGGAATCTCTTTGATAATCACATCTACCTCTTCTTTTAAGGCGCTTACCATTTCATCTGCCTCGTCCATCACAAAGTAGGTGATTTTTTTTATATTGATAGCTTCTCGATTTACTAAATCGACCAAACGCCCCGGAGTTGCCACAACAATATGTGTCGTTTCTCGTAAACGTTCTATCTGAGGTTTTATAGGGATACCGCCACATATAGAAACAATTGTTGCTTTTTGGTGCTCTGTTGCAAAAGAAACTAGATTCGCATGAATTTGTTGTCCTAATTCTCTTGTAGGGACTAATATTACTACTTGTATCTGTGTGTTTTCTTGGTCTACTAACTGTAATAAAGGCAATCCGAAAGCAGCTGTCTTTCCAGTACCTGTCTTTGCTAAAACGACAACATCTTCCTTTTTATTTAAAAGTAAAGGAATGGTTTTTTCTTGAACATTTGTAGGAACAGTAATATTTAATTTGGCTAAATTCTCTTGCAATCCTGCCTGAATACCTAACTCTGAAAATGTTTTTGACATTAAATATTTTTTTTTTGCAAAGATAGCGACACTTTTTAGGGAATACTACCAATTTGAATTGTTATTCACTTTATTTATAAGCGATAAGAAAAATAAATGTTTATCAGTTCAACAATAAGAGAAATCACAAAAATGAGAGTAAGCATCATAAAATTCCTCAATCGCTAAAAACTCATTTGGGAATAAAAACCTAGTTTAGCATTGTTTTTAAGTACAACTGCTCTACCTTTTCTCTTGCCCATGGGGTTGTTCTTAAAAATTTCAAACTCGATTTATAGGTCGGATTATTTTTGAAAGCATTAATATTTAAAGTGTCTCCTAATTCTTCCCAACCATATTCTAGAAACAGTTGTTCTAACATGGTGGCTAATTTTATTCCGTGTAGTGGGTTGTTGGGTTGTTCTTTGCTCATTATTTATTTAAATCTGGTAAAACAAAATCGTCTAAAACAGACTTTTTCGCCATCATTTTTTCTATTTCTTTTATGGTTCTTGGGGCTTCCGAAGATAGGTTCACAGGACCGTTTTTTGTTACTAGAATATCATCTTCAATTCGAATGGCAATTCCCCAATATTTTTCATCACAACTACTTCCCTCAGGAATGTAAATTCCCGGCTCCATCGTAACAATCATATTTTCTTCAAAGTTATTATAATTTCCTGGATCGTGCACATCTAAACCAATATGATGTGAGGTACCATGAGGAAAATAAGTGTGTTTTTCATTTACAGAACTCAGGATTCCCAGTTCAAACAAGCCGTTGTTAATAATTTTAATCGCTGCTTCGTTTGGTGCCCTCATGTTGGTGCCAATTGTATATAAAGCAATACCTGCTTCCTGTGCTTTATAAACTAAATTATAAATCTCTTTTTGTGAGTTTGTAAATTTCCCATTGGCAGGAATTGTACGTGTTACATCGGCAGTAAACCCTCTATATTCTGCCCCTAAATCCATTAGAACTAAATCATCACCAACTTTCGTTTTATTGTTTTCTACATAATGTAAGATACAACCATTGTTTCCTGAACCAACAATAGAAGGATACCCTTCATATTCGGCACCATATTTTTTATAAACAAATTCATGAATTCCCTGTAGCTGCCTTTCAGACATGTGAGGTTGCATCGCTTTCATAACTTCTATTTGCCCGATAGCAGAAATCCGAATGGCCATTTTCAGCAGCTTCAATTCTTCAGGGGTTTTCACTTCCCGCATTGTGGTTAAATTTGAGGTTAAAAAAGAAAAATTGAGATTATTATTCTTTTTAGAATTCAATTTTAAAATCATTTTTTGTTTAAAATCTTTCAACACATTCGCCGATTTTGCATTGGCAAAATCCAGAATAAATGGGTCTTCTTTCAACCCAGGAAAATTAGGAAGGTCTTGATTTATTTTCCTTGAAAGTTCCATCAGATGAATGTCAGGTATATTCGCGATCATTTGATGCACATCGTTAACGTCTTCTGATAAAGATTTAATTTCATGAAATCCAGAAACATTTTTAAAATGGACCACTAAATCATATAATGCTGTTTTGTTTGCGGATGAATTTCCATAATCGTCTTTGAACTTCGTTACAAAAACAACATCAAAACTCTTGAAATTAATATCTGTTTTTATAAAATCTTCTGTATTTGCTGCTACAACAAAACCCAATTCTGAAATGACCCCCGCACCTCCTAAACGTTTTCCATTCCACATTTCTGCGTTCACATTTCTTTTTTGTACGTATAAAATTTCATTATAGGTGATCCCTTTCGTATCGGTATAATTTTCAGAAAACAACACCAAAACAGCGTTTGGCGCTCTATATCCAGTTAGATAATAAAAATTAGGATCTTGATGAAACACATAATTAACATCATTTGCTCTGTTTCTAATTGGATTTGAAAAAACAACTGCAACAGAGTTTTTCGGCATTTTAGCGCGTAAAATAGCCCGTCTTGTTTTGTGAAATTCACTTGGCAAAAAATCAGTTTGAATTTGTGAAACTCCGTTTTCAGAAAGAAATAAAAGAGTGACAAATAAAAATTTAAAAATTTTCATAAGTGTGATTTTGGGATTGCAAAATCAAATGTAATATTTATTCTTTTCTAGCAATCAATATTTACAAAAAATTAGTGATAGTTTATTGTAATTTTTTTAATAATTTAGCTAAAAACTTCTAGAAACTATCTATGAAAAATATTGCATTACATACAATTCATAAAAATCTTGGAGCTAAAATGGTGCCTTTTGCTGGCTATCAAATGCCGTTACAATATGAAGGAGTTACTGCGGAGCATCTGACCGTAAGAGATAGTATAGGAGTCTTTGATGTTAGTCATATGGGGGAGTTTTTAGTCAGCGGAGAAAATGCCCTAGCATTACTCCAAAAAGTAACCTCTAATGACGTCGCTAATTTGGCAATTGGTGACGCACAATACAGTTGTTTTCCTAATAAAAAAAACGGAATTGTAGATGATTTAATTTGCTATAGAATTAAAGAAAACACCTATTTATTGGTTGTAAATGCCTCGAATATTGAAAAAGATTGGAACTGGATTAAGAGCTACAATTCAATCTTTAATGCCGATTTAAGAAACCTTTCTGAAGCCTACTCTTTGTTAGCAATTCAAGGTCCAAAAACTCAAGAGGCAATGCAATCTTTAACTTCATTAGACTTAGCAGACATCCCTTTTTATACCTTTAAGATAGGTGATTTTGCAGGTATTGAAAATGTCATGATTTCTTCGACAGGCTATACAGGTGCTGGCGGATTTGAAATTTACTGTAAAAATGAAGAAGCAAAACAAATCTGGGATAGCGTTTTTGAAGCCGGAGCAGCATATGGAATTAAACCAATTGGACTAGCAGCTAGAGATACCTTACGTTTAGAAATGGGATATTGCCTGTATGGTAATGATATCGACGACACAACTTCACCTCTGGAAGCGGGTTTAAGCTGGATTACCAAATTCACGAAAGACTTTGTAAACCATGAAGCACTCGAAAGAGAAAAAAAACAGAAACCAATACGCAAATTAGTTGCTTTTGAATTAGACGAAAGAGGCATCCCAAGACAGGGCTATTCGATTGTCGATGAAAATGGAAATAATATTGGAAATGTAACTTCTGGAACCATGAGCCCTTCATTACAAAAAGGAATTGGAATGGGTTATGTGCCAGCAATTATTGCAAAAACAGGTGCAAAAATTTATATCCAAATTCGTAAAAAAACGATTCCTGCAACCCTTATAAAATTACCTTTCTATAAGGGATAAATTAAAAATATGAATTGTTTATTAACTGGAGATACTGGAATTGTTGGAAGTCATATTATTTTTGAATGGTTGCGCAAAGCCATTGTTGAGAAAACAGTAAAACATCTTTCTGTTGTGATAAGAGCGTAGTAAAAACGGCATAGTAACGCTTACTCAATATTTTACAAGATGCCACTCGCCCAGCGTTTATGAATGACTTTACTTTAGAAGCGTGTTAATAAAAAATAACGGTTATTTCTAGTGATTTACCCGCAATAGATAAAGCGACCCAAGAACGCTATGCTTTCGATACGGTCATCCATTGTGCACGGTCTAAAGTTTGCTGCATAACATGGATTCTAAAGAAACAGTTCACACTTAAAACTACTAAGTAACAAGCAATTTTTAGAACAGCTACCAGCATCTATAAGTCGGTTCCTTTACATAAGTAAAGCCTACTCTTTTGGGATTTAAGACGTAAAAGTAAATGACAATATTGAAAACTATGCTGTTACTGATTTTACAAACCCGTATGAGAAATCCAAAATTTGATTTCTTCTATTCTGGGCAATTTTTTTAGACAAATATGCGACTAAATAAAAAAATGCTATTATATTTGGACACAAACCTGATCAACGAAAACCTCGAAAGTTGACGAGAAGTTTTTTTTAAATAAGATTACACGTTAAATCGAAAGTGCATAACATCACCATCTTTAACAATATATTCCTTACCTTCTACTCTCATTTTACCAGCTTCTTTTACTTTCGCCTCAGAACCAAAAGCTATATAATCTTCATAACCAATAGTTTCTGCTCTAATAAAACCTTTTTCAAAATCGGTATGAATTACTCCTGCAGCTTGTGGCGCCGAAGAACCAATAGGAATTGTCCAAGCTCTTACTTCTTTTTCACCAGCTGTAAAGTAAGTCTGTAAGTTTAATAATTTATATGCAGAACGCACTAATCTTGCAACACCAGCTTCTTCTAAACCAATATCAGCCAAAAACATTTGTCTTTCTTCATAATCGTCTAATTCTGTAATATCTGCTTCTGTACCAACTGCTAAAACTATTACTTCAGCATTTTCATCTTTAACAGCTTCTCTTATTTTTTCTACATAATCATTTCCAGAAACTGCAGAATTTTCATCAACATTACAAACATACAATACTGGTTTTGCAGTAATGAATTGTAAAGCTTGCACAAATTCTAATTCTTTTTCTGAAAAATCTAAAGCTCTTACAGAAACTCCTTTTAACAACGTTTCTTCAATCTTTAATAAAACAACTAATTCTGCTTGTGCTTCTTTATTACCAGTTTTTGCAGTCCTTTTAACTCTTTCAAGTCTTTTCTCAACTGTTTCTAAATCTTTCAATTGTAATTCAATATCAATCGTTTCTTTGTCTCTAACAGGATCTATAGAATTATCAACATGAATAATATTATCGTTATCAAAGCAACGAACAACATGTAAGATTGCATCTGTTTCTCTAATATTTGCTAAAAACTGATTTCCTAAACCTTCACCTTTACTTGCTCCTTTTACAAGCCCTGCAATATCTACAATCTCTACAGTTGCTGGTATCACACGTTCTGGATTTACTAATTCTTCTAACTTTTCAATTCTTTTGTCTGGCACATTTACAACTCCTAAATTTGGCTCAATTGTACAAAAAGGAAAGTTGGCACTTTGCGCTTTTGCATTTGATAAACAATTAAATAAAGTTGATTTTCCTACGTTTGGTAATCCTACAATTCCAGCTTTCATTTAAATAAATTTTGCGAATGCAAATATAGAAGAAGTTTCATAGAAATTTAGTTTAAAAGTTTAGAAAGTTATAAAGTAGTAACAAAAACCAAAAAAGTAACTTACCTCAAAACAGCCGCTAAATTCTTTTCGAAAGTTTGCTGTAATTTTTGCATAGTTTTATCAATTTGTTTGTCTGTTAGAGTTTTTGTTTCGTCTTGTAACAAGAAACTCACTGCATACGATTTTTTCCCTTCGGGCAATTTATCTCCTTCATAAACATCAAATAAATCAACATCTTTTAACAACTTCCTTTCTGTTTGGAACGCTAAATCATAGACTTTGTTAAATGCTACAGTCGAATCTAATAATAAGGCTAAATCACGTTTTACGGCAGGAAATTTTGGGTTTTCTATTACTTTTATTTTCTTATTTCCTACTAATTTTAATAGGGTATCCCAATTAAAATTAGCAAATAAAACTTCTTGCTTAATTCCAAATTCTTTTAAAAGAGATGGTTTGACCACACCAAAATTGACTAGTTTTATTTTCCCTAAATCAAGAGAAATACCTTCAGAAAAAATAGTTTGTTGTGTTGGAGTTGCTTTCACATTCTCTATTCCTAATCTCGCTAACAAAGACGTTATGATTCCTTTTAAGAAGAAAAAATCAGTAGCTTTATTTGCACTAATCCAACTTTCTTTGGTTCTGTTTCCAGTAACAAAGAGTGTTAAATCCTTGTTTTCCTCGTATTTTTCATTGTATTTGTGATAGGTTTTTCCAAACTCATAAAACTGTAATGAGATGTTTTTTCTATTAATATTATAGGCTAGAGCTTCTAAACCACTATACAATAAAGACTGGCGCATTACTTTTAAATCGTTACTCAACGGGTTTAACATGACCACGTTCGCTTCTTCTTGAATGTCTTCTGATAATGCTGAGTATTCAGGTTTTGTTAATGAATTCGACATCGTTTCATTGAATCCTAGAGCACTCAAGTGATTTGCAATACTATTTTCATACTTTGTTTCTTTGTTAGAATCAAAAGAAATGGAGGTATTAAGTTTGTGAGAAAATTCAATATTATTATACCCATAAACCCTTAAAATCTCTTCAATAATATCTGCTTCACGTTGAACATCTGTTCTGTAATAAGGAATCGTTACCCCTAAACCTGCTTCAGTTTCACTGTTGATTTTAATTTCTAAGGATGCCAAAATATTTTTAATGGTTTCCTTAGGGATTTCTTGTCCAATTAGACGATATGCATTTTCATAAGATAAAAATACTTGAAAATCTTCGACTTTTTCTGGGTAAAAATCAGAAATATCAGAAGCCATTTTACCACCAGCATATTCTTCAATTAATAAAGCGGCTCTTTTTAGAGCATATTTTGTAAGATTGATATCAATGCCACGTTCAAAACGAAATGAAGCATCCGTATTTAAAGCATGTCTTTTTGCTGTTTTCCGAATACTTACGGGATTAAAATAGGCACTTTCTAAAAATAGAGACGTAGTATGCTCCGAAACTCCAGAATTCAATCCGCCAAAAACACCACCAATGCAAAGCGGAGTAGCATCTGCGTCACATATCATAATATCTTCAGAAGAGAGTACTCTTTCAACACCATCTAAAGTTGTAAATTTTGTCCCTTCTTTCAGTGTTTTTACAAGGATTTTATTTCCTTTCACTTTTTGAGAATCAAAAGCGTGCAAAGGCTGACCAAGTTCATGTAAGACATAATTGGTAATATCTACAATATTATTTTTAGGAGTAATACCTATCGCTTTTAATCTATTTTGAATCCACTCTGGAGCAGGTTTTATCTTTACATCCGTTATTGTAATACCACAATAGCGAGGGACAAATTCTTTGTTTTCTATTTCTACATCAGTCCGAAGCGTTCGTTCATCTACATGAAAATTACCAACAGAAGGAGATATCAATTCTAACTTGATATTTTTTTGAATTAAACCAGCACGAAGATCTCTAGCCACACCAAAGTGACTCATTGCGTCAGACCTATTTGGCGTTAAGCCAATTTCAAAAACAGCATCCGTTTCTATATTAAAAACTGCTGCGGCAGGTGTACCTGTTTTTAATTTTTTATCTAAAACAAGAATACCATCATGCCCTTTGCCGAGACCTAACTCGTCTTCGGCACAAATCATTCCATGACTTTCTTCGCCTCTTATTTTTCCTTTTTTTATTTTAAACCCTTCCCCTTTATCATCATATAAAGTAGTCCCAATGGTTGCAACGGGTACTTTTTGACCTGCAGCCACATTGGGAGCACCACAGACAATCTGAATTGGTTCTCCAGAACCTAAATCTACAGTCGTAACTTTTAATCTATCTGCATTTGGATGCTGAACACAAGTTAAGACTTCACCAACAACAATTCCTTTTAAACTACCTTTAATAGCTTCTTTAATTTCTATTCCTTCTACCTCTAATCCTAAGTCAGTTAACAATTCTCCTGTTTTAACAGGATCCCAATCTATCTGCAAAAATTGTTGTAACCAATTGTATGATATTTTCATATTCTATTTTTATTGGTTGCAAATTTACTTAAAATCTACTTTTTATTCTCGTTTTTCATTTTAAAAACGAAAGTTTATTTTTTGTATTTCAAAATAAATGTCTTTGCATTCATAAAAATCAATCATGAGAAAGAAAATACCCAATTATATCAAATTCATTTTTACACATGTTTTTTTCCTTTTTGTCTATCTCTTTGTTTTTAGAATCTTATTTTATATTTTATTTGCTCAATTAGAAGAAGCTGCTACTTCCGAAATTCAAAAAGCATTTTCGCTAGGTATGCGTTTCGATTTAAAGCTAGCGTCAATTACCTTTTTCCCACTTGCAATTCTAATATTGATTGTTAATTATCGTTTTCTACAAAGAACTTTTTATTAAAAGCTTGCAAATTTTTATATAATATGTACCTATATAACACTAACACTCTTTTACCTATTAGATTTTGGCTAATATGATTATTTAAGCCTTCGTTTAGATGCTTCGTCTATTCGGTTTTTAAGTGACTTTAAAATATCTAGTCAAGTTTTATTGGAAAGTTATCCTATTTATAAAAGGGATTTTTGGATTAATGATGTTAGGATTTCTTGTTTATCAATTATCAAAAAAAATATACAACTCTTTTTCAAATCAGAAAAAAACGATTTCAAAAAAGAGGAAAGCTGTTTATTTTATTAGTACAATATTGCTTTTATCTTTCGGAATTTACAATAGCATAACGCATTATCCTTTGCGCTGGAGTGAAGCTTTTTTTTCTAAAAAGAACGAGGTAATTCAGTTTGCTCTCAATCCTGTTTTATACTTTTTTGATAGTTTTGCTTACAGAAGTGAAGGCTTGAATACGGTAACTTTTTACAACTATTATCCAGTTATTGCAGCACATTTAAATTTACCTAAAGATCGTGTTTCTTTTGAAAGGAAAGTTTTTTTTGACTAAACTTTTACAAAGAAGCCGAATGTGGTTATTGTCATGATGGAGTCTCTTGGAATAAAACCAATGAGTTATTATGGAAACCCAATTAATAGTACCCCAAAAATGGATGCTATTTTACAAAATAGTTTGAGTTTCCCTAACTTTTATGTCCATAAATCGGGTACTGCAGCGAGTGTTTTTGCAAGCGTTAGTGGTTTGCCAGACGCAGAAGATGTTAGAACTGCTTCTAGAAATCCGTTGATTCAAGATCAGCGTATTATTTTTGATCAGTTTGATGGATATGAAAAATTGTACTTTTTAGGAGGAAGTGCAAATTGGGCAAAATATTAGAAGTTTTTTTTAATCAAATATAAACGGATTATAAATAATGGTGAACCTATTGCTGGATTGCTTCAGGATAGTCTATACTACTCAAAAGCCAACATTAGTAAAACATCGGGGTTGTATAATTTAAAAACGAAGGATGTTAAAGATATCAAATCTGAAAATCCTATAGTTGCCATGAAAATGGATAGTTTGTTGAGTGCCTATTATCATTCAACAAAATATTTATATTTGAACAATAAAAAAATTAAGTAAACAGTTTCTTGTCAATTTTCTTAAAAAAGAAATAATAAATATTTGCAAAAGTAATTCCTATCAATATACCTACACAAATATCAATTGGAAAATGTACGCCTAAATATAATCTACTATAGCTAAAAATGAGAGGGAAGAATAGTATGAAATAAATGTATTTGAATTTATCCTTCAAGAGTAGTACTACAAACACCGAAAAGAAAGATGAGGTAGTAGCATGACCAGACATAAAACTATAACCCTGAGGATTAGAAAGGATTCTTAAAAAATGTTTAATTTCTGGATCGTTATTTGGTCTTAATCTTGCAACTGTGTCTTTTATCAAGTTTGTAAATTGATCTGAAAAAGCAACTAATAATATCATTGAAACAATCATAAATCCTCCGCGTTTCCAACCAAATGACCCAAACGTTAAATAAATAATGAAGACAAACAAAGGGCTCCAATAAATTTGACTGGTAATAACCAACCATAATGGATCCCATTGCTCACTCCCTAAATTGTTTAAGAAAATTAAAATATTCTTATCAATGTGTATTGCCTTTTCTAACAAATTATTTACCTGTTTTTGTACTTGTTATTTTTTGAATTCTCTAGCATTTCTAACTGAGTATCAAAAACTTTGGCAGCATTAAACTTTTTTGCTTTAGATCCAACTTTTATAATTTTGACAGTCAAAATAGTGTCTTTTTGCACAATGCTATTTACAACCTCCATCCTAGTGGAATCAATTGCTTTTTTCAATAGTAAAGAATCTTTAATTTTACTTTTTAAATCCTTTAATTGAATTGAATTAACGATTGTTTTGCCAAAAACTGTATGTCTACCATCCAAATGAGATGTGGCCCTGTGTGTTATAAAAAACTGACTATTATTAGTTCTAGGACCTGCATTTGCCATCGAAAGAATCCCTGAATCATTGTGCTTGTAAAGTAAATCCCTTTCTTTATCTTTTGGAAATTCATCCCCAAAAACATAACTAAGTTTTTTTCTTTCCTTGGAAGTGAAACCACCTGCTTGAATTACAAAATTTGAAATTACTCTATGAAAAATAACACCTTTATAAAAGTTTTTTCCTTTTAGAGGAGCTAACAATTGAGAATTTGTTCCTTCGATAAGAGACACAAAATTAGCAGTAGTCATAGGTACTTTTTCTGTATATAGCTCAATTAGAATTGGTCCCTTATTCGTAACCAACTCAGCATATACACCTTCTTCAAGTTTTCTGTATTCTAGTGATTTACAAGAAATAAAAAAAACTAAAAGAAGTGACAAATATCCTATCTTCTGCATTCGATATTATTATTTAATTTCCAATAATTCTACTTCAAAAATAAGAGACATAAAAGGCTTGATAACACCAGGTCTTGGTGATGCTCCATACGCTAATTCTTGAGGTATAAAGAATTTATACTTCGCGCCAACATTCATTAACTGTAGACCTTCTGTCCAACCTTTTATAACTTGCGTTACACCAAATTCTGAGGGCGCTCCTCTGTCTACAGAACTATCAAAAACAGTTCCATCTAATAACGTTCCGTGATAATGAACCTTCACTTTATTTTTGGTTGTTGCTTTTTTACCTTTCCCTTTCTTTAAAACAATATATTGTAATCCACTAGCAGTAGTAACAACGCCTTTGTTCGCTTTGTTTTCTTCTAAAAAAGCGATTCCTTCTTTTTTGTATACTTCAGATTTTAATAATTCCGCTTTTTGTTTTGATGCTTGTTTCTTTTGAAAATAAGATCTTATTACATTTTGAATGTCTTTCGTTTCTAATAATAAATTAGTTGAATCTAAACCGTTACTGATTGCTTGCATTAAAATAGCTCTATTCACTTCTTCAAAACCAGTTTTTAATTGACCTGACATTGTTAAACCAATAGCATAACTAACTGAATCTATTTCTGATTCTAAAGATTTTACTTCTTTGACTTGTCTTCCACAAGAAAACATCATTGCTAAAATTGTTACTGCTAAAATACTTTTTACTACTTTCATTTTTTATTATTTATATTAATTAATGTTACTGTACTTTTTATTGATTGATGAATTCCTATCTTTTTTCCATCACCTAAAATACCAAAGGCGTTGTAGGATGGAATGACAAATGTAATGGTTTCTCCTGTTTTCATCAACTTTATTCCTACTTGAAGTGCAGCAATAAAATCTTCTTTGTCTACCTGGTACGTTTTGATTCCTATTTGATCTTCACTATAAATCATCCCCCCTTGTAAATCAGTTATATTGTATTTAAAAGAAACTACATCTCCTGTTTTTGGAGTGGCTGTTGCTGCTTCGTTTTTATGGAGATATGTATACCAAAATCCGTTGGGTGAAACTTGATAGGTTTTGGTGGAGTCTTGTTGAATAACTGCTAAAATTTTTTCATCATCAAGCGCATTTAATCGAATGGATTTTTTAATCGTTTCTTTTAAAGTTGTTGAAGACGGAATTGGGTTAATAGGTCTTCTTGGCTGCACTTTAGAACAACCAAGATAAAAAAAACTTATAAAAATTAAAAATTTAATTTTCATAAGAGGTTTTTAATTCTTGCTGATATTGTGGTAATAAGGAAGTGAATTTTGTAACTGTTTCAGCCATTGATAAGCCCGATTTCCCTCCAGCAGCATTGTCATGTCCTCCACCTTCAAAGTGGTTTCTAGAAAATTGATTTACAGAAAAAGTACCCTTAGAACGGAAAGACATTTTTACAATTCCCTGCTCACTATCTTCAATAAAAATAGCAGCTAAAACAATTCCTTTTATAGAGAGAGCATAATTTACAATGCCTTCTGTATCACCTTTTTGAAAATCGAATTTCTTTTTTTCTTCTGATGTTAAAGTGATGTATGCCGTATTATAAATTGCCGAAATTTCTAAATTGCTCAATGCTTGCCCTAACAATAGCAATCTATTGTAAGAATTTGCGTCATAAACCTTATTATGTATTTTATCATTTTCAGCTCCTTTGTCAATTAAGTCCGCAATTATTCTATGTGTATCACTTGTGGTAGCTCTAAAACGAAAAGATCCAGTATCTGTCATGATACCAGTATACAAACAAGTGGCAATATCGGCGTCTATCAAATCTAAATCCTTGTTCATTTCTATGTATTGATAAACCATTTGACAGGTTGAACAGATGGAAACATCAGAATACATATACTTTACAGCATCTGGTTGTTGATGATGATCAATCATTACAAAATCATTTGGATACTGTTCTAAGGCTCTTTGCATATCAGAACCTACTCTATGTAATGCATTAAAATCTAATAGAAAGATAATATCAGAGGATTTGATAACTTTTTGAGATTGGGTGTTTTGCCAATCAAAACGATAGGTCGTATCCGAACCTGGTAGCCAATGTAGAAAATCTGGATATTCATTAGGCACTACAACTGTAGCCTTGTGTCCTTTTTTATCTAAGTAATGTTTTAAAGCCAATGTAGACCCCATAGCATCTCCATCTGGATTTCGATGTCCAATGATTACAATATTTCTTGGTTTTTCAAGATAGCCCTTTAATGCTTCAAATCCTTTTAAAATCATAAGCCGCAAAGATACAATTTAATTAAAAAAATTATGTAATTTTGCTCCATATTTATGAAACACTTAACAACTTGTGTTCATTAAATTAAATTTAAAATAAGTAATTAAAAGTTGATATAATGGCAATGAATAGAACATTTACAATGCTAAAACCGGATGCTGTAGAAAACGGACATATTGGTGCTATACTAGAAAAGATAAATGCTGCAGGTTTTAGAATTGTAGCTGTAAAGAAAACTCAAATGACAAAATCGGATGCAGAAACTTTTTATGCGGTCCATAATGAGCGTCCTTTCTTTGGAGAATTAGTAGAATTCATGACTCGGGGCCCAATTGTCGCTGCAATTTTAGAAAAAGAAAATGCTGTAGAAGATTTTAGAGCTTTAATTGGTGCTACAAACCCTGCAGATGCTGCAGAAGGGACCATTAGAAAATTATATGCAACTTCAATGGGTGAAAATGCAGTACACGGTTCTGATTCTGACGAAAATGCACTTATTGAAGGTAATTTCCACTTTTCTGGAAGAGAGCAATTTTAAGTTTTCTTTTTTAGAAATCTATAGTAAAAAAGTGCTATCCTAAAAATTGTACGAGTATTAAACAATATCCGTGTAAAATTTTTCAATTTCACTACATTAAGAATAACTTAAACCAACATCAATTTAGAAATTACATCACTACCTATTGCTTCGTTCATCATTTTAATGATTTTTTCTTTTCCATAACTTAATTCTTCCCTTAAAACAGAAGAATTGAGTTGTATGATAAGGGTTTTGTTTTGCAACTTTACTGAAGTTGTGTGCGTCGCAACGCCTGGCCCCATCATTTCATGCCAAGTTTCTTCCACTTTTATTTTTTGCATGCCTTTACTCAAGTTGTTCTCCCTAATAAAGCCCTGCATTAAATCTTTCACTGAAAAGGAATCATTTTCTCTTTTTGCCATTTCATTTTAGCTATTTGTTCTTGGTAATTCGTACTGAAACATATTGAGTAAAACCCTCATCAAAAGGCTTATAATTTAAAAACCTGATAGGCTTTACTCCCTTGTTTTAAAATGTTTTCTGTTCTTTCGGCATGGGTATCAGTTATAAATATTTGTCCAAATTTATCATTATTGACCAAATCGATAATTTGAGCAACTCTATCTTCATCTAATTTATCAAAAATATCATCTAATAATAAAATAGGAATGACATTGGATTGTTGTTTAATAAATTCAAACATCGCCAATTTTAGTGCAATCAAATAAGATTTTTGTTGTCCTTGGGATCCAAACTTTTTAATTGGAAAATCTCCAATATCAAAACTCAAATCATCTTTATGAATCCCGGATGTTGTATGTTGTATCATCTTATCCTTCACTAAAGACTTTTGTAATAAGTCTTTCATTAGGAAATCATGCAACTGGCTCTTGTAAACTAAATTAACAGTCTCTTTATCACCAGATATTATTTGGTATTTCTCATTAAATATTGGGATAAATTCTTCCAAAAACGCTTTTCGAGCTTTATAAATTCGACTTCCAAATTCAGAAAGCTGTTCATCGTAGACACTTAAATTTAAGGCATTAAAAGTCCTATTGGCTACAAAATATTTTAACAAGGCGTTTCTTTGAGAAAGAACTTTATTGTAAGAGAGTAAATCTTTTAAATAGGCTTTATTCTGTTGTGAAATAACACCATCAATAAATTTCCTTCTTGTATCACTCCCTTCTGTTACCAAATCTCTATCAGCAGGAGAAATAATTACCAAGGGCAATTGTCCAATGTGTTCTGAAAATTTCTCATAACTTTTCCCGTTTCTTTTTAAAACCTTCTTTTGACCTTTTTTAAGACTACAAACTATTTTTTCATTTCTTTCGTTCAAAAGGTAGTCTCCTTCAATCATAAAAAAACCTTCTCCATGTCTAATATTCTGAATTGCTACCGAATTAAAATAACTTTTTGTGAAAGATAAATAATAGATAGCATCTAAAACATTCGTTTTACCAACCCCATTATTCCCTACAAAACAATTTATTTTTTCCTGAAAATCAAAAGATTGGGAGGCAATGTTTTTATAATTAAGTAACGAAATTCTCTGTAAATACATAACTAAAATTTGATATTAAAAAGGATTTGCAAATTATTGAAAATTTAGCGAATTATCCACTTTTAAAATCCAATTAAAAAAACTATTTTTGTTCCCACTAATTTTTAAAGAAACATGGCAACCTACAAGAAGAAATATAAAGCAGAAGATAAAAAAACAGAGAATCAAATTGATGAGTCAGAATTTGAAACTGCTGGAGTTTTAAATACTTTAGAGGAAACTGCCTCCAAGTCAGAACAATGGATTGAGAAAAACAGCAAGGCGTTGTTTTATGCTTTGATTGCTATTGTTGTACTCTTTTTAGCATTCTTAAGTTATACAAAATACATCGTTGATCCGAATGAAACAGAAGCTTCTAACGAATTAGCTTTTCCTAGAAAATATTTTAATGAAGCGGCAACTGCTGGTGCTGGAATAGATTCTTTATTAACTTTAGGGTTGGAAGGAGCTGATGGAAAATACGGTTTTTTAGATATCGCAACATCTTTTAGTGGAACTGCTGCTGGAAATTTGGCCAACTATTATGCAGGGGTATCTTACTTAAAGATGAAAGAATATGACAAAGCAATTGACTATTTAAGTAAGTTTGATTCTGATGACGAAATTTTAGGACCTGTTTCCTTGGGAGCTATTGGTGACGCTTTTGCAGATATCAACCAGCCAGAAGAAGCTTTAAACTATTATGAAGAGGCAGCAAATAAAAAAAATAATGATTTTACAACACCTTTATTCTTATTCAAAGCAGGACAAATTGCAATAGAATTAAAGAAATTTGATAAAGCAGAAGATTTATTTACAAAAGTTAAAGAGAACCACACTAAATCTGACCAAGGTAGAGAAATCGAAAAATATATTGCAGCTGCAAAATATGCACAATAGTTTTTAGTTGTTGCTTTTTAGTTGTTAGTTTCAAATATTACTTTGAATGAATGCTACTAAGAACCAAAAATAATAAACCAAAAACCAACAAATGGCTACAACAAATTTATCACATTATGATAAAGCAATAATCCCAAATGCGAAGTCTTTTCGATTTGGGATTGTTGTTTCTGAATGGAATCCAGAAATTACACAGAATTTACATAAAGGAGCAATAGCTACTTTATTAGATTGCGGCGCAAGCAAAAAAAACATTATTTCTTGGGATGTTCCTGGAAGTTTTGAACTCGTTTATGGCTGTAAAAAAATGATTGAATCTCAACAAGTAGATGCAATAATTGCAATAGGAAATGTCATTCAAGGAGAAACGAAACATTTCGATTTTGTTTGTGAAGGCGTGACACAAGGGATTGTAGATTTGAATACAAAATACGATGTTCCTGTCATATTTTGTGTGTTAACCGATAATACAATACAACAATCTCTTGATAGATCTGGTGGGAAATTAGGCAACAAAGGAACTGAATGTGCCGTTGCTGCAATTAAAATGGCGGCTCTTAAAAACATTGATACCAATACAGAAAGTATTGGTTTTTAAAAAACCACTTCCATCCTAAAAGAAGAAAACTACTCTCCTACACCCTTTTATTAAAACCTTATAAAATTTTAAGAAAATATAATGCTAGACTTTGAAGAATCCCTTTTAATTCTGTAAATTTGAAATGATTTTACTATTGGTACAATAATTGATTTTTTGGAGATCAGTATCAACTAATAATTCTAAAAATATGGGATTTTTAAAACGAACACATTCTAAATTTGACTATCAACCTCGTTATTATAAAGGAGAAGGAAATCCTTATAAAATTGAACATAAATTAGATCAATTTAGAACAACTGTTGGTAAAAAAAAAGGGCTTAAAGGAAAATTTAATGATGCTATTAATGACCTAAAAAACTCAGATAAAAATGTCAACAAAACACTTTTAATCATCATTTCTATTTTAATTTTTATCTTTTTGTACATCATAGATTTCGATCTCTCTATCTTTAAAGGAAATTAATGTCGGATATTATTCAACTTTTACCAGATCATGTTGCAAACCAAATTGCTGCAGGAGAAGTCGTTCAGCGTCCTGCTTCTGTAGTAAAAGAATTGTTAGAAAATGCAATTGATGCGGGAGCAACAAACATAAAATTACTATTAAAAAACGCTGGAAAGACCTTAATTCAAATAATTGATGATGGAAAAGGAATGAGTGCAACTGATGCAAGAATGTGTTTTGAGCGGCATGCAACTTCTAAGATTGAAAAAGCAGAAGATTTATTTAACCTTTCTACAAAAGGCTTCAGAGGAGAAGCTTTAGCATCTATTGCCGCCATTGCCCATGTTGAATTAAAAACAAAACCAGCAAATGATGAATTGGGAACTTCCATAAAGATTGAAGGAAGTAAACTTATTTCTCAAGATTTTATTTCTACGAGTAAAGGAACCAGTATTTCCGTAAAA
Source organism: Polaribacter sp. (assembly GCA_028343155.1). Classification (GTDB taxonomy): domain Bacteria; phylum Bacteroidota; class Bacteroidia; order Flavobacteriales; family Flavobacteriaceae; genus Polaribacter. The sequence continues at coordinate 49,191 of JAOLXX010000006.1, read as the reverse complement.
AACTTGTTTTACAATATTCCAGCAAGAAGAAATTTCCTAAAATCGGATACTGTTGAAACACGACATATTATTGATGAGTTTCAACGAGTTGCTTTAGCGCACCCTATGGTTTCTTTCTTAATGCATCACAATAATAATGAAGTATATAATTTAAAAAGCAGTAATTTAAGGAAACGAATTGTGAGTATTTTTGGTACGAAAATGAATGAAAAACTAGTTCCGATAAATGAACAAACGGATATTGTTGCCATCGAAGGTTTTGTTGCAAAACCAGAATTTTCTAAAAGAAAACGTGGAGAGCAATTCTTTTTTGTAAATGATCGATTCATAAAAAGTGCTTATTTAAATCATGCGGTTGTAAATGCTTTTGATGGCTTGCTAGAGCATGGAGCACATCCCTCCTATTTTTTATACTTAAAAGTGCCGGCAAATACGATTGACATTAACATTCATCCAACAAAAACGGAGATAAAGTTTGACAATGAAAAAGCTTTGTACGCAATGTTAAGAGCGACTGTTAAACACAGTTTAGGCCAATACAATGTAGCTCCTCTATTAGATTTCAATAGAGATGCAAACCTAGATACCCCTTACCATTTAAACACCAATTCGGGGTCAGCAAAAATACCGAAAATTTCTGTTGATCCAGATTTTAACCCATTTAAAGAAGTAGAGAAACAAGAAATTCATTTTCCTAATAAAAGAGAAAAACAAACTGAAAGTTGGGAATCTTTGTATACTTCTGTTGCAATTACTGATGAAGAAAAACAATCAGAATTATTTGAAAATCAGCAAGAAATAAAAACACAAAAAACGTTTCAAATTCAACGTAAATATATACTAAGTTCTATAAAATCTGGGGTTGTTTTAATCAATCAATCTTTAGCACATCAGCGAGTTTTATATGAAGATTTTTTAGAATCTATCACAGTAAAAGAAGCCAATAGTCAGCAATTATTATTTCCTGTTAAGATTGCTTTAACATCATTAGAAATAGGAATGATGCATACCATTAAAATAGAATTAGAAAATGCAGGTTTTTCTTTTGATGAATTCACCAAAGAGAGTGTAACAATAAAAGGAATTCCCGTTTCAGTGACAGAAAGTAAAATAGCTATTATCTTAGAAGAGCTATTAAGTGATATTAGTTTAGAAGTACCCGATGCAAGTTTTAGTCATTTTGATATAATGGCAAAATCATTTGCAAAAACGTTGTCTATAAAAACAGGAAGCCAACTCTCTGAAAGAGAACAAGAAGGTTTGGTCAACGATTTGTTTTCTTGCAAAGAACCAGCGATTTCTCCTTTCGGAAAACCAATATTTAAAACATTAACATTAAGCGAAATAGATCATTTATTTAACAGTTAACAATGAATAAACTAACCGATGCCATCAAACATTTAATCATTATCAATGTGATATTGTTTGTGACGCCACAGCTTTTAAAATTAGACTTTACAAATATTTTAGGATTGAATTTTCCTAAAAATGAAGGTTTTGGAATTTGGCAATATGTATCACACATGTTTATGCACGGTAGTTTTGGACATATATTGTTTAATATGTATGGTTTATGGGCTTTTGGAACGCCCTTAGAACAAATATGGGGGAAGAGTAAATTTATATTTTTCTATTTTTCAGCAGGTTTAGGAGCGGGAATCATTTATACTTTAGTAAATTATTATCAGTTTAATGGATTTTATGAGGCGCTTTTAGAGAGTGGCATATCAAATAGTGACTTGACGAATGTTTTTAATTTTTCAGCAGGAACCAACAGTCAGTTTATTGAAAATGCAAATAGGATCTTAACTAGAAATGGAAATATTAAAATATATCCTGGAATGGGAAATGATTTAATTCAAGCTAGTAATTATTACAATATGAAAGCAGTCGGAGCTTCTGGTGCTGTATATGGTGTTTTAGTTGCCTTTGGAATACATTTCAAAGATGCTAAATTAGCCTTGCTGTTTTTTCCAGTTCCAATTGCCGCAAAATATTTTATTCCCCTTATGATTTTAGGTGATTTATTCTTTGGAATGACCAAATATTCTGTTGGAAACATTGCCCATTTTGCACATATTGGAGGAGCATTGATAGGATTTATAATTGCATGGTATTGGAAAAACAATCAATTTAAATCACATTAATGAGTTTTTTAGATGACATAAAAGCACGATATAAAAGTGGGACTATTGTAGAAAAATTGATTTACATAAATCTATCTGTTTTTATCTTCACCTTATTCATCTCAGTATTTCAAGGTTTGTATAAAGGGGAAATAAATTTTGTTGTCAACTGGTTTTCTTTAAACAACGACTTCGCTTCGTTGCTTATGAAACCGTGGACAATTATTACCTATGGTTTTTTACATGCAGACTTTTTACATGTGCTGATCAACTTAATTACCTTATATTTTATTGGCAATTTATTTATAGACTATTTTACTCAAAAACAATTACTACACTTTTACCTTTTAGGAACTATTTTTGGAGGAATGCTATTCGTCATCAGTCAAAATTATTTTCCATTATTTGAAGGAAAATCTTCAATATTAGTAGGTGCATCAGCAGGTATATCAGCCATTTTTATCGGGATCACAACACACATTCCTAACTATCAATTAAAAGTGCGTTTTATTGGTTTTGTAAAACTATGGTATTTTGCAGCCATATGGGTAGGCTTGGATATTTTGGCAGTAACAGGTGGAAACGCTGGTGGCCATTTTGCACATTTAGGAGGCGCTTTATTTGGCTTTTTATATGTAAATCAAGCCCAAAATAAAGGGCAGATAGTTTGGTCTAAAATCTTTTCCTTTTTTACACTAAAAAAGAAGTCCCTAAAAACGGTCTATAAATCACCAAAAAAGAAGGTAAATATGAACAAAAAGACCTCTTTAAACCAAGAACAAATAGATGCAATTTTAGATAAAATAAGTAAATCCGGTTATGACACTTTAAATAAATCAGAAAAGGAGTTTTTATTTAAACAAGGTAGAAAATAACATGAAAAAAAAATCCCTATTAGACCAATTTTTATACGTTATAAATTCACTATTAGCGACACTTTTACTACTGTCCTATCTATTGCCTTATGTGTCACCAAATTCAATTCCAATTTTTGCTGTTTTAAGTCTTTTTGTTCCTATCCTATTATTAATCAATCTCGTTTTTGTTGTGTATTGGTTAATTCAGTTAAAAAAACAATTTTTTTTATCACTCTTTATTTTGTTGATTGGTTATTTTACAATCACCCCATTCTATAAAATGTCATTAAAAAATACCTCTTTAAATACAGATTTAAAAGTGATGAGTTATAATGTCAGAATTTTTAATCACTGGAAATGGTCTGAGGAGGAAAATATCAAACAAAAAATTTTCTCATTGGTAGAAATTAATGATCCAGATGTTTTAGTCATTCAAGAAAACATCGCTCTGAAAAAATATGAATTTTCATATCCCTATAAATACCTCAAATCAAAAAATAAAAATAGTGATTTGGGAATGGCTATTTACTCTAAACTCCCTATTATAGAAAGGGGATCTTTAGATTTAGAGAACACATCTAACAATATTATCTACGCAGATATTGTTAGGAAAAAAGACACTATTAGAATTTATAATTTACACCTACAATCATTTAGTATTTCTCTTGATAAAGAGAATTTTGGTAGAGAAAATTCAAAAAAATTACTAGCAACACTAAAAGAGAACTTTAAAAAGCAGGCAAAACAGACCGCAAAATTTTTAGCACATGAGCAACAGTGGAAAGGTAAAAAAATTGTAGCAGGAGATTTTAATAACACGGCCTATTCTTGGGTTTATAACCAAATTTCTGAAAACAAAAAAGATGCTTTTATACAAGCTGGAAAAGGCTTTGGAAAAACTTTTAAATATCTGTTCCCTATGCGAATTGATTTTATTCTTTCTGATGAAAAAGCATCTATAAATCAATTTAAATACTTTTCTGAAAAATACTCAGATCACTACCCAATTATTGCAAGAATAAATTGGTAAAATTGTCTTTTTTTGAAAAAAAAAGGCCTTTTTCTCGGTTGCTAATTAGTAATCTATCAATTTCAAAAATCATCAGTTTTATTGTAAATTTGCGATTCTTAAATGTAGAAGAATGAATGCAGAAAAAAAAGTTGCTTTTTATACCTTAGGTTGCAAATTAAACTTTTCAGAAACATCCACAATTGCGCGTAATTTTATTAGCGATGGTTTTGAACGTGTTGATTTTGAGAAGAAAGCAGATGTGTATGTTATAAATACGTGTTCCGTTACGGACAATGCTGACAAACGCTTTAAAACAATTGTAAAAAATGCTTTAAAAAAAAATGAAGATGCTTTTTTAATTGCAGTAGGTTGCTATGCACAGTTGAAACCCGAGGAATTGGCTGCGGTAGATGGGGTCGATTTGGTTTTGGGAGCTACTGAAAAATTTAATGTTACCAGTTATATTAATGACTTAACCAAAAACAATGTTGGTGAGGTGCATTCTTGTGAAATTTCCGATGCCGATTTTTATGTTGGCTCTTATTCTATTGGAGATCGAACACGTGCTTTTTTAAAGGTTCAAGATGGTTGTGATTATAAATGTACCTATTGTACAATCCCTTTAGCTCGTGGAATTTCGAGAAGCGATACTTTAGAAGGTGTGCTTCATAACGCCAGAGAAATTTCATCAAAAGGAATTAAAGAAATCGTATTGACAGGTATAAATATTGGGGATTATGGCAAAGGAGAATTTGGCAATAAAAAACACGAACACACCTTCCTAGAATTGGTCAAAGAGTTGGATAAAGTTGAGGGCATTCATCGCTTACGAATTTCATCAATAGAACCTAATTTATTAAAGGATGAAACGATAGATTTTGTATCTAAATCAACTTCTTTTGTTCCTCATTTTCATATTCCTTTACAATCTGGAAGTGATGAATTACTCAAGAAAATGAAACGTAGATATTTACGTAACACTTATTCAGAAAGAGTTCATAGGATTAAAAACGTACTACCGAATGCCTGTATTGGTGTCGATGTTATTGTTGGCTTTCCCGGTGAAACGGATGCGTTATTTTTAGAAACTTACAACTATTTAAACGAAATAGACATTTCATATTTACATGTTTTCACTTATTCTGAAAGACCAAATACAGAAGCGGTAGATTTAGATGGAGTCATACCTAAAAAAATACGTGCAAAACGCAGTAAAATGTTACGAGGTTTGTCTGCAAAAAAAAGACGTTCTTTCTATGAAAACCAACTAGGAAATACCCTAACTGTTTTATTTGAAAACGAAAATAAAGAAGGCTATATAAACGGTTTTACAGAAAACTATGTAAAAGTTAAAACACCTTGGGATCCGGATTTAGTAAATACTTTGCACACGATTACACTTACCGAAATCGATGAAGATGGTTTGGTTCGCTTTAATTTTAAAGAATAAAGAACCTATAATAAATGAAAAAAATTGCTATTTATCTTATTCCTGGTTTAGCTGCTGGTCCAGAAATTTTTGAAAATTTAAAATTTTCAAAAGACTCCTATGAAGTACGTCATTTACAATGGAAAACTCCTATAGCAATAGACGAGAATATTTCAGAGTATGCGATGCGAATGTGTGAAGATGTAAAAGCAAAGAAACCTGTTTTGATCGGAGTTTCTTTTGGAGGAATTATGGCGCAAGAAATGGGCAAATATTTAGATGCAAAAAAAGTGATTATTATCTCTAGTGTAAAACATCATTACGAACTTCCTAAAAGGTTTCAAATGATGAAATTTACAAAAGCTTATAAATTATTTCCTGCAAAAATTATTGCAAATATAGAGGAGTATGAAAAATATTTTTTTGGTAAATCCTTAAAAAAAAGAGTCCATGTTTATAAAAAATACTTATCTGTAAGAAATCCGTTATATTTAAATTGGTCTATAAATGCAATGGTTCAGTGGGAACAAAAAGAGAATAATAAAAACAGGGTTCATATTCATGGAACAAAAGACCAAGTATTTCCTATAAAAAACATAGAGAATTGTATTAAAGTTCTAGGAGGCAGCCATGTAATGATCATCACAAAAGCAAAGAAATTATCTAAAATTATTGAGGGTATTTTAACTTCTTAATATCTTTATTTTCCTATTTTTAAAGTATAAAAAATCATTATTTATGAACCAATCATTTCGACTTCTTTTGTTACTTAGTGTCTTCGTAATTACACTCTTGTTTTTCAATGCAATCCAAAAAAAGGAAATAGCCAAAAAAACAAACACACACGAAACCTACAATATAAAAGCATTAAAACTCCCTGTTAATTTAAATTTTGCTGGAGAGCGCGTCCCTTTAGAAAAAGTGGACATTAGAGAAAGAATGGATAGAGAATTACTCGTAAATACATATTGGCAATCTAATGGAATACTACTAATAAAAAGAGCAAATAAATATTTTCCAATATTAGAACCTTTACTAAAAAAATATGGTTTACCAGATGATTTTAAGTTTTTAGCGTTGGCAGAAAGTGGTTTTATTGATGAAACTTCTTCATTGGGTGCTGCAGGTATGTGGCATTTTTTGAAAGCTACAGGAAAAGAATATGGATTAGAAATAAACGAAAATGTAGATGAACGTTACAATATTGAAAAAGCTACAAAAGTAGCGGCTGCTTATTTAAAAAACTCTCGAGAGCGTTTTAATTCTTGGACATTAGCTGCAGCTGCCTACAATGCAGGAAATTATGGGATTGCTAAAAGGCTCAAAAACCAACAAGTAGACAATTATTATGATGCTTTGCTTCCAAATGAAACAGAAAGATATGTTTTTAGAATTATAGCTTTAAAAGAAGTAATCTCTAACCCTAATAAATATGGTTTTATTCTTGAAGAAGACGATCTTTATACCTTACCTAAAACTAGAATTATAAAAGTTGATACAGCAATCTCAAACATTACTTCCTTTGCCAAAAAATTAGGAATTACATATAAAGAATTCAAAATTAACAATGGGTGGTTAAGAGAGAATAACCTGAAAAACAAGAGTAAAAAGGTGTACAAAATTAAAATCCCAATATAGTTTTTTTTCAATACTGTTTTAAGAAGTCCCACAAAGCCAGATGTTAATTGAACTTTTATTCCATAAGGGTAGATCGATGATTTTGCTAAAATTTTAGCAACGTAATCTACTGTCAACTTTCCACTTCTTTGATCTACTTTTTGGACAATTTCTACTTCTAAACTAATAGCTATATTTTTTCGTTGTCTTCCAACAACCATATAAATTATATAAAAATAAAAAAGCCTATCAAAATTGATAGGCTTTAAAATAAAAAGTTAACTAGTAATAGATATATATTATAATACTCTTACGTTTACTGCGTTTAATCCTTTTTTTCCTTCTTCAAGGTCAAATTCAACTTCATCGTTTTCACGAATTTCATCGACTAATCCTGACACATGTACAAAATGTTCTTTGTTGTTTCCTTCTTCAGTAATAAATCCAAATCCTTTAGACTCATTGAAAAACTTTACGGTACCTTTATTCATAATAAAAAATTATTGTGTTGTCAATTTAATTATTAACAACGTTTATTGTAAGACAAATATAGTACCAATAAATGAAGAATTCCAAATAATAATCATTTTCTTTAGAATCGTATTTAACTGTTGATAATCAGTAACATACGAGTGTGAAAACCATTAATTACCCCATCAAAAACAGGAAACTACATCCGTTTTTTACTCACAGAGCGCTAATTAACTTACATCGGCAACCAATATGGATCCTTTATAACTAGAAAATCAAAGCATTTCATCTTAAAGAATGAGATAATTTTATTTGCATTATTTTTTAATCAACTTAAATATTTTGTGATGATTGTTTTTAGAAACTTTCAAGAGGTATATGCCTTTTTTTAAAGAAGAGAGCACAATAGTTTCCGATTTTAAATAGGTGTTTTCTAATATCTTTCTCCCTAAAATATTAAATATCTGAATTGAAAAACCATTTAAAGAATCTCCATCTGCAGAAATTCTTATAAAATTATTGGTAGGATTTGGAGAAATTGTAAGTTCAGAAAGCAGCGTCTTTGGATCATCAGTTGTAAAACTTCCAATATATTTTTTAAGTGCCGTTTCAAAATTTGGAATTCCGTACCCATATTGATCTAAAGGAATCGCAAATCGATCTGCAGATTCATAAACAGCACTTTTTAAATACGTATTAAGATTGTCTGTTGCTGTCTTTGACGTCATTAAAGGATCTTCCCTTTGATTTAAACAAGCAATTAAACCTGCAATAATTGGTGAAGAAAATGAAGTTCCACTTGAAGAAGTCGTTATTTTACCTGTGGAATAGTCTATTAATGCTGGGTTTTGACCTTGCCCTAAAATCTCGGGCTTAATTCTTCCATCAGCAGTCGGCCCAAAAGAACTAAAAGGAGCAATTCCTTTTGAGGCATTAACGGCTCCAACACTTATTACAGAGGGAGCATCTGCTGGTGCACCAATATACTTCCAAGAACTATTCCCGCTATTTCCTGCCGCATTGACTAAAAGCAAACCACGTGAAGCGCCAATTTCTGCGCCCCTAGAAATAAAAGTAGTTTTACCATCCATATCTTGGTAGCTATAACTATGATTGGGATTATCATACGTTGTATATCCCAAAGAAGTATTTATAACGTCTACTCCTAAACTGTCGGCTCTTTCTGCAGCTTCTACCCAAAGTGTTTCTTCTAAAACTGTTTCTGTTTCCGATATTTCTGTTATGAATAAGTAAAAATTTGCATCGGGAGCTGTACCCACAAATTCATTTTCTACATACCCAGCTATTGAAGATAAAACATGCGTCCCGTGAGAATTTCTAGTATAAATATCTTTATTTCTGTCTGCAAAATTATACCCGCCCAAAATTTGATTGTTCTCTCTAATTCTTTGAAAAGCATCAAGCGTATTTACATTTGGAAAACCTGCATCTATAATTGCTATTATCTGCCCATCTCCTGTCAAACCTTGCGCATGTAAGTAATCTCCCTTCAACATTTTAATTTGATTATCTGCTTGGCCATACTGAAAATCAGTGAGCGTTTGTTGCAGTTTATGATAATGATTGGAAACTATTCTTGTAGGCTTAAATTTTCTATTTGTGTTGATTAATTTATTTGCAAATTCAATATGATCTATAAAACTAAATTGAGATTGTAAACTATTGATATCTGTAACTTCTCCCTTAACATGGATAACATTTAACCATTTCGATTTACCCAAAATAGAAATATTTACTTGGTTTTTAATTTGATCATAATAGGTGTTATCAATAGGAACATCTATTCCATCTAGAGGAATACTTAGTTTACTTCTTCTGTCCAGGGCTCTTTGAGATAACATGGTTAGCGGGTTCTCTAAAAATAGAGTTGTATTAGGTTTGTCTTTCAAAAAAATCCATGCATCTTCTTGAGCTGTAACTTGAAAGAAAATAATTAGAAACAAAAAAAGTAGTAATTTCTTCATATCTCGAAATTACTACTTTTTATCGATTTTATATCTTTCTATTAAAAAATTACTCCAGAACCTAATAATTCTTCTTTTTTATACCAAGCTACAAATTGACCTTCCTGAATGGCAGATTGTTTGTTATCAAATGCTACATACAAACCAGTTTTCACTTGATGTAAGGTTGCTTTTTCTAAAGTTTGTCTGTACCTAATTCTTGCAGAAACTTCCATTTTTTCTCCCGGGTTTAATGTTAAATCTTCCCGAATCCAATGAACTTCTTCATTTGATACAAACAGGACATTTCTATACAAACCTGCGTGATTTTTACCTTCCCCAGTATAAATTATATTTTCTTCAACATCCGTTTCAATCACATACAAAGCTTCCTTTGTACCTCCTACATTTAAACCTTTACGTTGCCCTTTGGTAAAATAATGCGCTCCTTGATGTTTTCCAAGTACTTTTCCGTCTTCTTTTTTGTAGGAAAATTTAGTAGAAAAATAGGCAAGTTCTGCTTCCATGCTTTCAAATTCTGGAATTAATTGCGTAAATAGAGAAAAATCTGTAGGAATATTTACGATTTCACCTTCCTTAGGTTGCAATTTTTGTTGTAAAAATTCTGGCAATCTTACCTTACCAATAAAACACAAACCTTGAGAATCTTTCTTTTCAGCGGTAATTAATTTGGCTTTTGTCGCAATTGCTCTTACCTCTGGCTTTGTAAGTTCTCCAATAGGAAACAATGCTTTGACTAATTGATCTTGAGAAAGTTGACACAAAAAATAAGACTGATCTTTATTTACATCTTTTCCTGCAAGTAATTTATAAACTGTTTGTCCATCAATAATTTCTTCTCCTTTTCTACAATAATGACCTGTTGCAACATAATCTGCGCCTAATTTTAGAGCAATGCCCATAAAAACATCAAACTTTATTTCTCTATTACAAAGTACATCTGGGTTAGGCGTTCTTCCTTTGCTATATTCGTCAAACATATAATCAACAATACGCTCTTTGTATTGATTACTTAAATCGACAACTTGAAAAGGAATTCTTAATTTCTCTGCAACTAACATTGCATCATTACTGTCTTCTAACCATGGACATTCATTTGAAATAGTAACAGAATCATCGTGCCAATTTTTCATAAAAAGACCAATCACATCATATCCCTGTTCTTTTAATAAATAGGCTGTAACACTAGAATCTACACCGCCAGAAAGACCAACAACTACTCGTTTCATTTTTTATTTTTGAAGTTACAAAGTTACAAATTTAGATTGGTTGTCACTTAATAGTTTCAGGTTCTTGTTTGTTATTTTTTATGCAGTAAAATTCTTAATAAAAATAACAAATCTTTATCATTATAAGTATTCAAAAAAAAATTAAACTATAAAACACGACCACTTACAAAAAGAATTAAATCCTCATTAAAGGGCTTTAATTACTTACAATCAACTTCTTTATTCTAAAAACAACAAATAAAAATTTGATAACAAAAACAGTCTTTTTATATTTATAGTATCAATCGTATTATCAGATAAATAATTTATCAATCATGTCAAAAACTAAGCTCCTTTTCTTAACAGAACAACTGACAACATGGAAAACCCAAGAAAGGAGAACAGACAAAGAGTTGCAAATCTTGTCATAGAAAACGAAAAGTTATTTAAAGAGTTGGTTTCGATTACTTTTGATGTTGAAAATAAGGTTTCGAATAAAGCTGCTTGGGTTTTAGAATGGATTTGTACACGTCATTATTTAAAATGTATACTTCCTCATTTAGAAGAATTTTCTCAAAAAATTTCAACCCTTAAATTTGATAGTGCAATTAGACCTTGCGCAAAAATTTGTGAACATTTGGCTACTGCTTATTATCTAAAAAATGAAAACAAAGTAAAAGAAAAACTGACAAAAACCCATATAAATGCTTTTATAGTAACTGGTTTTGATTGGTTAATTACGCCACAGAAAATTGCTGTAAGAGCTTACACAATGACGTTTCTATATTTATTTGGAATAGAAAATGACTGGATTCATCTTGAATTGAAATATCTAATAGAAACTAAAATTATTCACGAAAGTAAAGGTTGCAGAGCTCGTGGAAAACATATTTTAGAATTAATAGAAAAACATAGAAAATCGACTTTATAAATCTGTTTAAATGCGTATTTTTGCAATTAACAACATAACTGAAAAATGAACTTAACAAAATTAAATGCCATCTCTCCTATTGATGGTCGTTATAGAGGTAAAATATTAAAATTAGCAGACTATTTTTCTGAAGAAGCTTTAATAAAATACAGAGTTCGTGTAGAAATTGAGTATTTTATTGCTTTGTGTGAAATCCCTTTACCACAATTAGTAGATTTTAATACCGATTTATTTAGCGATTTACGTAAAATTTATATCGATTTTACTGCTGAAGATGCTCAAAAAATTAAAGAGATTGAAAGTATAACAAACCACGATGTAAAAGCAGTTGAATACTTTATAAAAGAAAAATTTGAGGGGCTAAGCCTCGATAAGTACAAAGAGTTTATTCACTTTGGGTTAACTTCTCAAGACATAAATAATACTGCAATTCCACTTTCTATTAAGGAAGCCATGAATGATGTTTATGTGCCTCAATATTTTGAAGTTTTAGAAAAACTACAAGAGTTAGTTATAGAATGGAAAGACATTTCTATGTTAGCAAGAACTCATGGTCAACCAGCTTCACCAACACGTTTAGGTAAAGAAATAGATGTTTATGTAGTTCGTTTAAAAGAGCAATTTAATTTATTAAATGACATACCAAGTGCTGCTAAATTTGGTGGCGCAACTGGTAATTACAATGCTCATAAAGTTGCTTATCCTAAAATTGATTGGAAAGAATTTGGAACTTCTTTTGTTCAAGAAAAATTAGGGCTACAACATTCTTTTCCTACAACACAAATAGAACATTATGATCATATGGCTGCATTGTTTGATACTTTAAAACGTATGAACACAATTATCTTAGATCTAGACAGAGATTTCTGGACCTATGTTTCTATGGACTATTTTAAACAAAAAATTAAAAAAGGGGAAGTAGGTTCTTCTGCAATGCCTCATAAAGTAAACCCTATTGATTTTGAAAATTCAGAAGGGAATTTAGGAATTGCAAATGCTATTTTTGAACATCTTTCTGCTAAATTACCAATTTCTCGTTTACAGAGAGATTTAACAGATAGTACCGTTTTACGTAATGTTGGTGTTCCTTTTGGGCATACAATTATTGCCTTTACTTCTACTCTAAAAGGATTGAATAAATTATTGTTAAACAAAGAAAAGTTTGAACAAGATTTAGAAAATAATTGGGCAGTTGTTGCTGAAGCTATTCAGACAATTTTAAGACGTGAAGCGTATCCAAACCCTTATGAAGCCTTAAAAGGATTGACAAGAACGAATGAGAAAATCAATCAGAATTTAATTGCTAATTTTATTGATACTTTAGAGGTTTCTTCAGAAATTAAAGATGAATTAAAAGCAATTACACCTTCTAATTATACAGGAATTTAAAATGAAGAAAATAGAAAAAAAAAAAAAGAACCAAGACACAAGGCCAAAGTGTAAAAACCTTAATTATTCACTGATTATTTTCTTTTCTCTTTTCTCTTCTCTCTTTTTATCATGTAATGCAGAAATAAAAGACAATTCAGACCGATTTAAAAAAGGTGTTTTCGAAATTCCTGCTGGTAAAAGTTTTGTTAAAGAAACTATTATTAGAAAAGATAGTATTCAAATTAGTAAACATGGAAATCATGTTGATACCTTATCAATAAAATGGAAAAATAATTTTTTCTATACATTAAAATACATCAATCCTAAAAATGATTTACAGAAAGACCCAATGTTTATACAAATAAATAAATTACATAAGAATTCTTATGATTTTACTGTAAAAATTGGGTTTTCTAAATATACAAATAAAGGTACTATTTATAAAGTTGAGTAACTTTAACCATACATCATTTTTTATAATAACTTTGATACAAATTCTAAGACCATAAAACAGTTTAAAAAACATATTAGTTTTCTACTACTACTCGTATTTCTGATACCAGTATCTGTTAGTTTTTTACATGATTTCATGGATCATGAACATACTGTTTGTGTATCAAAAATTGAAAAACATGTTCATGAAAAAGATTTAGATTGTAAAATTAATCTATACAAACAACCAAATTCTTTTTTAACTATTTCTGATTACTCAATTTCAGAAATAACTGCTATTACTTCGCATAATAGCTCACAATATAGTTTCTTAAAAAGTCATTATCAATTATCGTTTTCTTTAAGAGGACCACCTTTGTGCATTTAAATTAAATACTATTAATTTAAATACATACATGAAAAAATGATAAAATTATATTGTTTTTGTGTTTTTGCATTTTGTATACATACAAATGCAATAGCACAAGATTGTATATATACTTTTAAAGGAAAAATTACTGACTTTCATGACAGCACACCAATAGTTGGTGCAACTCTTAACATAATAAATATCAATAAATACACTTTAACAAATAGTAAAGGTGAGTTTGAATTTAAAAATTTATGTGAGAATGTATTAACTATTGAAGTAAAACATGTTGCTTGTGACAGTAAAAAAATTGTAATTAACCTTACAAAAAACGTATACAAGGAAATCTTTTTAGAACATCATTTAGAAGAACTGAATGAAATCGTTGTGAAATCTAATAGCAAAACAGAAAGTACAAGTATAGAACAATCTCTTAATGAAGTAACTTTAGCAAGTTTTTCTGATAAATCATTGGGAGATGCTTTAAATACAGTTAGTGGAGTCTCTTCTCTAAACACAGGGAATACAATTGTAAAACCAATGATTCATGGATTACATAGTAGTAGGTTATTAATAATAAATAATAACGTACGTATGTTTGATCAGGAATGGGGAGATGAACATGCACCTAATATAGATATCAATGCAAATGATAGAGTTGATGTTATTAAAGGTGCAAATACACTAAAGTATGGTAGTGATGCTATTGGAGGGTTAATAGTTTTAAAGCCAAGAAAATACGCAAAAAAAGACAGTGTTTTTGGCAGTTCTTTAGTCTCATTTAATTCTAATGGCTTAGGTGGTAATGTAAATTCAGAAATTATAAAAACATATAAATCTGGATTCTACGGAAAGCTACAAGCTAATTATAAACAATTTGGAGATTTTAAAACACCAAATTACTATTTAACAAACAGTGGTATAAAAAGCTTAAATGCTTCTGCAAGGTTTGGCTATAATAGTTTTGAAAAAGGATTTGATGCTTATTACAGTATTGTAGATAATGAATTTGCCATTCTACAATCTTCTCATATAGGAAATGTAAATGACTTAGTGGAATCAATTCAAAATGATGAACATAGAGTTATAGAAGATTTTTCTTATAAGATTAACAATCCAAAGCAATCTATCCTACATCATTTGGGTAAAATTGAAGCTTATAAACGCTTTAAAGGTTTTGGAAAATTAACGGTTCAATATGATTTTCAAATTAATAGACGAAAAGAGTTTGATGTAAGAAGAGGAGATTTAGCAAATACACCTGTAATAGATTTAAGATTATTTACAAATAGTTTGCAATCTGATTTACAAATAGATTATTCCGATAATCTTAGAATTAACACTGGTGTTTTATTGCGTTACCAACAAAATGATGCTATTTCTGGAACTGGAGTAAGACCATTAATTCCTGATTTTGATAAGTATGAAGCTGGTATTTATACAATTGGAAATTATGAAATTAATGAAACCACTGACATAAGTGCTGGTATACGTTATGATTTTTCTAGTATAAAAGCTAGAAAATGGTATAATCTAACGGATTGGAATGAGACTTTTAACTATGATGAATTGTTTTCTGAATTTGAAACAGGTACTATAGACAATACTCGAATTTTTACAAATCCAGAGTTTACATTTCATAATGTATCTGCTAGCTTAGGTTTTGTAAAACAATTTGATAACGATTTTTCATTATTAGCTAATTATGGTTTGGCATCTAGAATGCCTAACCCTTCTGAGTTATTTAGTGATGGATTACATCATAGTGCTGCAAGAATAGAAATTGGTTTATTAACTATAAATAAAGAGATTGCAAATAAGTTTACTTTTTCTTTAGAGAAAAATAGCAGCAATTTTGGATTTATAATAAGTCCTTATTTTAAACAAATCAATAATTTTATTCAGCTGATTCCTACAGGTATTACAACTACAATTAGAGGTGCTTTTCCTGTTTGGGAATACAGTCAAGTAAATGCTCAAATTTTTGGAGTTGATATTGATTTCAATAAAAAAATCAATCATCAATTAAATTATACTGGTAGTTTAAGTTTGTTAAAAGGCAATAATACATCCGAAGATATTCCTTTGATTCATATGCCTGGAACAAATTTTAGTAATCGTTTATCTTATACTAATGATGAGTTAAATAAGCTATCAATAAGTTTAACTCACAAAACAGTTTTACAACAAAATAGATATCCAGATTACAATTTTTACACATTTAATCCAATACTACAAGAACAAGTTTTTGTAGATATTAGTGCTACAACACCTACTTATTCATTATTTGGTTTACAAACTTCCGCAGTATTTAAAACTTTTAAAACTGGAAGTTTAAAACTAGAATTTAATATTGAAAATTTGTTTGATACTTCTTATAGAGAGTACTTAAACAGGTTTAGATATTATGCCGATGAGTTAAGTAGAAATTTTAACTTAAAAATAAAAATAAATTATTAAACTTTAAATTATGAAAAATTTAAAATCAATTAAAATGAATACAATTAAATTATTAGCAATATTTTTTATAGCAACATTAACATTCTCTGCTTGTTCTGATGATGACCATGAAGATGATGATCATGACCATGAAGAAGAACTAATTACCACAGTAACTTACACTTTAACAAAAGGTAATGATGCTGTAACATTAGTATCTACAGATTTAGATGGTTTAGGAGGAAATGATGCTACATTTAATATTTCTGGACCTTTAACAGCAAACACTACCTACACAGGTGTTATTAAATTAGAAAATGCAACTGAAGATCCTGCAGAAAATATAACTGAAGAAGTTGAAGAAGAAGGAGATGAACATGAGTTTTTCTATTCTAGTACAGTATCTGGGATAACTATTAATAAAACAGATACAGATACTGAAGGAAACCCAATTGGTATAGAAACTACATTAACAACTGGTGCTGCTGGTACAGGTACTTTAACAATTATTTTAAAGCACGAACCAACAAAACCTAATGATAATACATCTACTAATGCTGGTGGAAGTACAGATGTTGAAGTTACTTTTAGTGTAACAGTTGAATAATTTTTAATTTATATTCTATAAAAAGTGCTGTTTTACAGCACTTTTTTTTATGAAACATGTTTCGTTTTCTTAAGTGTACTTATAATTATGAATGAAGCTAAAAAGAAAATTGATAAACACAATACAGACCATTGCATAGAATTGGTAATTGCATAAAGCAATCCATAAACAAATGTTCCTAAAACTATGGCTATCTTTTCTGTTACATCATAAAAACTAAAATACGTAGCATGATCTTTTGTTTCCGGTAATAATTTAGAATAGGTAGAACGTGTTAAAGATTGAATTGCACCTAACACCAATCCTAAAACCGCTCCTAAAGAATAAAAATAAGTAGCTACATTAGGAATATCTTTATGCAGAAGAAATGCACAAAAACAAACAATCATCCATATAATAATAGTCACTTTTAATGCAAAAATATTTCCTTTTTTTTCTGATAACCTAGAAAATAGAAAAGCACCTAAAACTGCCACTAATTGAATTAGTAAAACTGTAATAATTAAATCTATTGTTTCTAAGCCTAATTCTGTAGAACCAAAAATTGTTGCCAATAAAATTATGGTTTGGACTCCAACACTTAGTAGGAAGAATGAAATTAAAAAACGTTTTAAAGTAGGATAATTTACAACTTCTTTTGCTACTATTTTTAATTCCCTAAAACCTTTCCATATATAATCTTTTTCTGGTTTTTTATTATGTGCATTATTAGGTAAACGATTAAAAGTGATTTGAGCAAAGCCAACCCACCATAATCCTACCATTACAAAGGAAATACGCGAAGCATTTGAAGATGCTATATCTTTGGCTTTTTCCAAAGCTTGACTAATTTCTAAATCTGTTCCATTTACTCTTATATTTTCATCAATACTTATATCAAATCCAAATATTTCTGGAAACATTATCATTCCTAAATTAATTAACAGCAAAATAACAGATCCTACATATCCAAAAATAAACCCTTTAGCACTTGCCCTATCTTGTTGTTCTGGATGCGCAACTTCTGGTAAATAAGAATTGTAAAAAACAATACTAGACCAAAAACCTATACTTGCATAAATGGTAAAAACAATTCCAATCCAAACTGTATCTATTCCCTCAAAAAAATACAAACTCATCACAGATAAAGCTCCTAACCAACAGAAAAATTTCATAAACTTTTTCTTATTTCCAGTATAATCTGCAATACCTGATAGAATTGGAGACATAAACGCTACTATTAGAAAAGAGAATGATAATGCATAACTATACAGACTATCTGGATGATCCCAATCCATACCCAAGAAAGAAACTGTTTTTCCTTTTGTAACTGCTGTATAATATAAAGGAAAAACCGCTGTGCTAATTACTAAAGAATATACAGAATTTGCCCAATCATAAAATGCCCAAGCGTTTATTAATTTATTATCTCCAATTTTTAACATCGCATCTAATTTATAAAAAAACCGTTTAAAATTTGAACGGCTACAAGATAGGAAATCTATTCTTTAGATTATTTTTTTAACACGGAACTCCCTGCAACATTAAATTGTGCTGCATGTTTTTTAGCCGTAGGTAAATAACTTCTTAAATCTTCAATTCTAGAAGTATTTGAAGGATGTGTACTTAAAATTTCGGGTTGTGATTTATCTTTGGACAATTTACTCATTCTTACCCAAACCTCTGCAGCTTCCGTACCCTCATAACCCGCCATTAGCATAAAAACCAATCCCAGTCTGTCTGCTTCTTGCTCATGAACTCTACTAAACTTTAACATTCCTAAACCACTACCAATACCAAAAGCAGTATTCCATATTTGTTGTGTTTTTGGGTCTTTTTTGGAGGTTCCTAGAGAAACTAACAACCCTCCTACTTGTTGTCCATAAGAAGAAGTCATCCGCTCTTGACCATGTTTTGCAAAAGCATGCGCAACTTCATGCCCCATAACTGCTGCTACTCCATTTTCGTTTGCACATACAGGCATTATCCCTGTATAGAAAATAACCTTCCCTCCTGGCATACACCAAGCGTTGACTGTTTTATCTTCTATTAAATTAAATTCCCATTGATAAGAATCAGCTTCAGAATTCATATTATTAGCCCTCATAAAACGATCTACAGCTCCTGAAATATTAGTACCTACTTCTTTAATTTGATTCCCCATCACCTTATTATTAGACAATTTGTTTTTCTCTAAGAAACCTTTGTACTGAGCAAAACTTGCTGGTAAAACTTGTCCATCACTTAGAATATTGATTCTTTTTCTCCCCGAAATAGGCACAGTACTGCAGGCTACAAATCCTAAAACGGTTACTACTAAAACAATTATTTTTTTCATTTTTTGATATTTATAACTCTTAATTTTAAGACACAGCATGCTTTAAATTGTTACAATTAAAAACATTTTACAACTGTAAAATTACATATCCTATTTTTAAAATAAGAAAATTACATATAATAATACAATAGGATGTAATTTTTTCATTAAATTTCCGTATTAATAAGCAAACACGCTAATTCAATTTTTATGAAGACCTTTTTTTCTTTAATGACCCTTCTTTTTTTAGTAAACTGTTCTAATAAAGCACAAACTCCATCCAAAGAACTTAAAACATATAAAATTGAAAAAACGGTTACAGAATGGAAAAATCAATTATCAGCAATACAATACTACGTTTTACGACAAGCTGGAACTGAAAGACCTTTTACCAGTGCATTCAATAATAATAAAAATAAAGGAACTTATATCTGTGCTGCTTGTAAAACGCCCCTCTATAAATCTGAACATAAATTTGATTCTGGTACTGGTTGGCCTTCTTTTGATCGCGCCATAGAAAATAATGTTGAATTAGATGTAGATTACAAATTAGGATACGCAAGAACAGAATTAAAATGCAATACTTGTGGTAGTCATTTGGGTCACTCTTTTAATGATGGTCCTTCACAAACGACAGGAAAACGTCATTGTATTAATGGTATTTCTTTAGAGTTTTTAGCTAAAGTAAAATTAAATCAATCAACAGATAAAAGACAATAAAATCTATTTTGAAACATAATACCTTGAATAGAAAACAGTTCTTATTCTCGTCATACAAAGTAGTTTTTTGAAGTTCAATTTGTTGTGTTATTTCATATTTTTTTTTAAAACGATTCAAAACTTAAATTTATATTCTATTTATTAAACAAATCATCTCTAATTCTTATATTTGTATTTCCTAAAAACGAAGACAAATTATGTTTAATAATTTAAGCGAAAAACTAGATAAAGCCCTACATACCCTAAAGGGGCATGGTAAAATTACAGAAGTTAATGTTGCAGAAACACTAAAAGAAGTAAGAAGAGCTTTGTTGGATGCCGATGTAAACTTTAAGATTGCCAAAGAATTTACCAAAAGAGTGCAAACGAAAGCATTGGGACAAAACGTGTTAACTACGTTAAATCCAGGTCAATTAATGGTGAAGTTAGTAAAAGATGAACTAACGGAATTAATGGGTAGAGAAACTGTCGGTGTTAATTTAACCGGGTCACCAACCATAATTTTAATGACGGGATTACAGGGTTCTGGTAAAACTACTTTTTCAGGAAAATTAGCCAATTTCTTAAAAACGAAAAAATCTAAAGAAGTTTTATTGGTAGGTTGTGATGTATATCGACCTGCAGCAATTAATCAATTACAAGTAGTTGGTGAACAAATTGGAGTTGAAGTGTATGCAGAAGTTGGTAATAATAATCCTGTTGAAATTTCTCAGAATGCAATAAAACATGCTAAGGCAAATAGCAAAAATGTAGTTATTATTGATACAGCTGGTCGTTTAGCTGTTGATGAAGAAATGATGACTGAAATTTCTAACATTCACAGGACAGTAAATCCTCAAGAAACTTTATTCGTGGTAGATTCTATGACGGGTCAAGATGCTGTAAATACTGCCAAAGCATTTAATGATATTTTAAATTTTGATGGAGTTGTTCTTACAAAATTAGATGGAGATACTCGAGGTGGAGCTGCATTAACTATTAAATCTGTTATAGATAAACCTATAAAATTTATTGGTACTGGAGAAAAAATGGATGCTATTGATGTATTTCATCCAGATAGAATGGCAGATCGTATTTTAGGAATGGGAGATGTTATTTCTTTGGTCGAAAGAGCTCAGGATCAATACGACGAGGAAGAAGCTAGAAAACTACAGAAAAAGATTGCTAAAAATCAATTTGGTTTTGATGACTTTTTAAGTCAGATTCAACAAATTAAAAAGATGGGAAGCATGAAAGATTTAGTTGGTATGATTCCTGGAGCTGGAAAAGCAATAAAGGATGTAGATATAGATGATGATGCATTTAAAGGAATTGAAGCGATTATTCACTCAATGACTCCTGAAGAGAGGAGTATTCCCACAACAATTAATACAAATAGAAAAAAGCGAATTGCAAAAGGTTCTGGAACAACCATTCAAGAAGTAAACCAATTGATGAAGCAATTCAACCAAATGAGTAAAATGATGAAAATGATGCAAGGTGGTGGTGGCAAAAAAATGATGCAAATGATGCAAGGGATGCATTAAATTTAAGCTACTTTTTAGTAGTTTTTCTCATACTATAAAAATGCTGAAAAATAAATATCTTTCTCTTTTTAACGATTATAAAAATATATTTTTTTTAATCCTAGCTTTTATTATTTTTCTTTTTTCTAAAGATTATGGTATGTTTTGGGACAACGTTCTGTTTGCCTCTAAAATGGGAAATGAACTATACACCAATTCTTTTTTTAATTGGACAATGCCAGACAGTTTTGACCCTGGACACCCTCCTTTTTTAGGTTTTTTATTAGCTCTTTTCTGGAAGTTGTTAGGGCAAAAATTATGGGTAAGTCATTTATTAATGCTGCCTTTTGTAATTGGTTTTCTATTCCAATTATATGAATTTGTTGGTTACTATCTCAAAGAAAAGGGATTCCTTTTTCTTTCTTTTTTATTAATTATTGTAGACCCTACATTAGCAACTTCATTTGTTTTAGTAAACCCAGAAATTATTATTCTTTTTTTCTTTTTCTTATCTATAAATGGACTTCTAAAACAAAAAAAATACACACAATTTATTGGTTTATTTTTTTTAAGTATTGTTTCTTTCAGAGGTATGCTACTTTTTGCAGGTATTTTTATATTTGACATATTAAATAGAATATATATTGATAAACAAAACAAAAAATCTTTTTTCAATATTAAATTTTTGTTTTATTATTTTTTAGCAAGTTTACCTGCTTTAATTTTTGTTTCATGGAGATTGATTACAAAAGGTTGGTTGCAAACACATCCTAATTCTCCTTGGGCAACACTTTGGCAAATAGCTACACCAAAAATTTTCTTTAAAAATTGTGTTGTTTTAATTTGGAGGTACTTAGATTTCGGTAGAATTTTTATATTCCTTCTGCTCTTTATCAGTTTAATTATTTATGGAAAGAAAATTTTCAAATCAATAAAGAACAAACAACTTTTATTATTGTCAATAAGTTCTGTAATATGCATAATTGTAATTAGTTTATTTGCAACAAATACATTTGGTCACAGATATTTTATTGTTTCATATATTGTCTTTAATTTACTTGCTTTTTTAATATTTATAGAATTTTTTAAATCAAAAAAAATAATTTATATACTTCTTTTTTTAGGTCTTATTAGTGGGAATTTATGGATATATCCCAAGAAGATCTCTCAAGGTTGGGATGCCACTTTAGCACATATTCCTTATCATTCTTTGAGGCTTAAAGCTATAGAATATTTAAATACACAGAATATCAATATTGAAGAAGTTGCTAGTTTTTTTCCAAATTACACAGCAATAGATTTAATTGATTTTTCTGGAGATCAGAGAAAATTTTCTAAGTTTACAGGAAAAAATAAGTATGCCTTTTATGCTACGGTTTACAATTTAACAGATGAAGCATTTAATATTTTAGATAAAGATTATAGTATCTTAAAAGAATTCAATAATTTTAACATTAATATTACCATATATATTTTAAAATAATGATATTATTAGACGGAAAAAAAACAGCTGCAGACATTAAAGAAGAAATTGCTTTAGAAGTTAACGAACTAAAAAACAAAGGAGGCAAAATACCTCATCTAGCGGCTGTAATTTTAGGCGATAACGGTGCAAGCATCACCTATGTAAATGCCAAAGTAAAAGCATGTGAGCGCGTTGGTTTTGGTTCCACTCTGATTAGATTATCAGAAAATACTTCCGAAGAAGCGTTGCTAAATGAAATCGCAATTTTAAATGCAGATCCTGAAATAGATGGATTTATTGTTCAACTACCGTTACCAAAGCATATCGATGACCAGAAAATATTAATGGCGGTAGCTCCAGAAAAAGATGTAGATGGATTTCACCCAACAAATGTTGGAAAGATGGCCTTAAATTTACCTACTTTTATCTCTGCAACTCCTTTTGGTATTTTAGAATTACTAGACAGGTACAACGTGGAGACTTCAGGAAAACATGTTGTTGTTTTAGGAAGAAGTCATATTGTGGGTAGCCCAATGAGCATTTTGTTATCACAGAAAAGAAAAGTAGGTAATGCAACAGTCACCATGTGCCATAGTAGAACCAAAAACTTAAAAGAAATTACATTACAGGCAGATATTGTTATTGCTGCTATTGGAATTCCTGAGTTTTTAAAAGCAGACATGGTCAAAGATAATGTAACGGTAATCGATGTAGGGATTACGCGTTTAGTGGATGCTAGTAAAAAAAGTGGATTTAGA
Organism: Polaribacter sp.; assembly: GCA_028343155.1. GTDB lineage: Bacteria > Bacteroidota > Bacteroidia > Flavobacteriales > Flavobacteriaceae > Polaribacter. The sequence goes on along the minus strand of JAOLXX010000006.1, from coordinate 25,592 downwards.
TTGGTTGGAGATGTAGCCTTTGAAGAAGTTGCGAAAAAATCAGAATTTATCACCCCAGTTCCTGGTGGAGTTGGACCCATGACCATTGCAATGCTTTTAAAAAACACCTTATTGGCATGTCAAAGAAATAGTTAATGTTTTCTATAAATTTATAAAAAAACGAACGCATGATATGTGTTCGTTTTTTTTATTTTGGCTCCTTCCCTATTAAATACTCCATTGTTTTGTGTGCTTTATTAATTTAAATATTGAAGTAACAACTGCTGATAAAAGTTTGGAGATCATACTATAAAAAACTCTAGCAAAATAATAAATTATCAAATTGGGGTTAAACTAAATTTAGTATCCTAATTAAACCAAACGATAAATGTTTTCATTTTTGCTAAGTCTGGAATTTGTTCCTTGGTAATCTTTTGATTATTGAATCCCTTTAAACCCAATTCCTCATTATCTATTGTAATCGTGCTATTTAAATTGTCTAAAAACAACATTGCGGAAGAAAATGTACGTTCTACTTTATGAATTGTATTGTTTAAATTAATTTCAGAAAAACTTGAATTGATATTGATCCCTGATGCAGTTCTAAAACGAGCGTCATGGATTTCAATACTCTTGATTGTTGAAGTACTATCTAATTGCTCTCTTGGTATAATGGTTAGCAATAGCTTTCCTCCTTTTTCAAAAACAAAGTATTCATCATCTTCTTGAAAATAGTTATTACCCTGTGCGCCTTCACTTAAATTACTGACTATTGAATCGTTTTTAAAAAAAGTTGCTAATTCTTGAATCGTTGTTTTAGTTGTAATAGTCCCTACCTTTCCTTTTTCAATATTGAATTTACTATTGCCACTACAGCTGACTATAAAAGCTAAAATTGAAAATGCTATTATTAATAGAATATTTTTTTTAATCATCCGTTTTTGGTTTCTTAATATGTTAAATCTTCTATCAAAGATAGAATCATTTCTTTAAACTTTAATTGAAATAATTATTTTTTTTCAATTGGATGAAATCCCTTTATTTTCAAATAGATACTAAATAGCATAAGAAAATACCGCTCTTTTTGTATGCATTTCGCCTCATTTACGATGATGAATTTGTTGGCTACAATATCTTAAGGAGCGCCATTTCTTTGTTATTTAAACCAACTTCTATTGCAATATTTCTATTAAAAGTCTTTATCGCGTCAGAAAGTGTGAAAAATCGAATTAAAAACCATATCCCTAAACCACCAAGAGTCAGGTAGAATAGGATTTGAAGTCCAACTTTATTTAATGAACCATAAGACCATCCAAAGAATAGGAATAACATCCAAATTGTTGTGGGATTTACTTTTCGGTTTTCATAAGCCGTTAGTTTATTTGTTTCCATAATAACTATTATTTTTTCTTTCTCATTTGGTTTTTTAATATTGCCTCATTTACGATGATAAATTTGGGATACTACTTTTATTATTGCTCCTCCAAAATAGATTTTCCACTTGATGCATCACCTGAAGTCCATTTCCAACTTTCATAAAGCCTTATTTTTCCATTTGGCAAAACCTCAGGTTTTGAAAAGCAACTACCCGTCATTAATTCATCTTTCAAATTCACCTGATGATAGCGCATATTAATACTTCCATTTTCAGCAACTATTCCAATTAGGTGTCCGCTTACAATTTCTCCTCCACAATACTTAGCAGTCACTATATTTCCAACTTGTTTGTATTCAAAAAGAGTGTCGGCAGAAACTGCTCCATTATCAGAACTTTCAACAGTTTTAAATTTTTTATTGTGATAATTCATTTTACTTCAATAAATATTTAAAATTATAAAAAACATTACACTCTTTTTTTTTCTGTTTTCATTCATAAAGAATGCCAACAGTTAATACAAACGTTTGGTTTGCCGTTATAAGATGTGCTTAACAAAAAACAAAATAATCATTGCTTTATAAAAAACCAATTCATTCGTTTGCCTTCAAACGGTTGCAAATAAAATTTACGGGGGAATATTGATCAAAAGTAATCTTTTTTAATCAAAACTACAGCTAAAAAAAATAATGGCTTCGAATGATAACTTAAAACCTATCTGAACGGTTTCATACATTTTCTCAAGAAAGCCTTTGTTTGTTTTTTTTATTTAATGATAAGTTGTAGTTTTGCATAAAATATTAACGAAAGGGGCTACGGCCGACGATTTAGAGTTAATAGTTAATGTAGTTATTCAGTGAAAACAGGAAACAACATATCTCTTATCTCTTCCGTTTTAGTAGAAAATACTAAAACGGCTGTTTTGCGTTTTCCTAAAACACGTCCCTAGGGGCTGTTCAGTTTAAGAAAGTGATTCACTTTCATTCTTCCGTTATTATTAAAAGCAGCTTTTTGCCACTATTTTATAGTAGCAAGTAGAAACGACGAATTTTAAACTTTGTCTTAATTTATAATTAAAATAAAAAGTCTTTATATAAGACATCACAAATAATGAACATCATATTGAAAACAGCTATTGAAAGTGTTATTTTTAACGCAGAAGCTTATTGCGCTGAGGAAGGTATAAAAATCGAGTTGGTTCATGAACTTCCAGAAGCAATATTAACAGTCATCTCGGAAAGATCTAAAGCACTACCTACGTTATATTTTGTTAGTGTAACCTTATTAAAAAGACGTTTAAAAAACGGTTGTTTTTTAATGAAAAAGCAGGGAAAAGTAATAGGGCATATTTTTGCACACGAGCATCATGTCAAAGGGTATTCTGTATATGAACGCTCTTCTTTATGGGTAGATAGAGGCTTTCGTAATTATAATTTAGGATTGTTATTAATGTTTAGAATGACAGAGTTATACACAAACGACTTTCTTATTTCCATAGCGCAGACCGCAAAGGTGCATCATTACAATGAATTGCTGGGTATGACACATATTATGCTGTCTGAAATGTCTAAAATATTGGTAGAAGAACTTGAAAAAATAGGAAAATTAAGAGATGAGTTAAGTTACAAATATTTTGTAAACCCATCTTTTGAATCGCAAATAAGACAATTGAAATAAATAAAACAAATGAAAAAATTAGTAATAGCATATAGTGGTGGTTTAGATACATCATATTGTGCGGTAAGTCTATCAAAAGAATACGATGTACATGCAGTAAGTGTAAACACAGGTGGTTTTACTAAAGAAGAAATTAAACACATCGAAAGCAATGCTTATAAAATGGGTGTTTCTACCTATAAAAACATTGATGCCGTTGCCACTTTCTATAACAAAGTCGTAAAATATTTAATATTTGGGAATGTATTAAAAAACAGCACCTACCCACTATCTGTTAGTGCCGAAAGAATTATTCAGGCAATTGAAATTATTGAATATGCAAAAAGTATTGATGCAGAATATATTGCACACGGAAGTACTGGTGCTGGAAATGACCAAGTACGTTTTGATATGATTTTTCAAACATTGGCACCAGGAATTAAAATTATTACACCAATTAGAGATGGAAAATTAACAAGACAAGAAGAAATAGATTATTTAAAATCTGAAGGAATTGATATGCCTTGGAAAAAAACGAAGTACTCTGTAAATAAAGGTCTTTGGGGAACAAGTGTTGGTGGTGTAGAAACGTTGAATTCTGAAAAACCTTTACCAAGTGAAGCATATCCATCTCAACTAAAAAAACAAGGAGAAGAAAAAGTAACGCTTACTTTTAAAAATGGGGAATTCGTTGCTTTAAACGGTGCTGAAAATTTGCCAGAAATAAATATTGAAAATCTCAATGAAATTGCTGCTGCGTATGCAATTGGTAGAGATATTCATGTGGGTGACACTATTGTTGGTACTAAAGGGCGTGTTGGGTTTGAAGCTGCTGCTGCTTTAATTACAGTAAAAGCACACCATTTGTTAGAGAAACATAACTTGACAAAATGGCAATTACAACATAAAGAATATTTATCTAGCTTCTATGGAATGCATTTACACGAAGGACAATATTTAGATCCTGTTATGAGAGATACGGAAGCTTTTTTGCAAAGTTCTCAAAAAATGGTTTCTGGGAATGTGGTGGTCACTATAAAGCCGTATCATTTTTCTCTAGACGGAATTGTTTCTGATCATGATTTAATGTCTAATGAATTTAGTACTTATGGAGAAGAAAATAAAACCTGGACTGCAGACGATGCAAAAGGGTTTATTAAGATTTTAGGAAATCAAAATAAAATATATAGACAAGTAAACTCGTAGACTTTTTCCTAAAAGGTTTTTAAAACGTTGAAGGTATAAAGGTCAAATATTATTAAAAATGAAAAAATTAGAAGTAGGAATTATAGGTGGTGCAGGTTATACCGCTGGTGAATTAATACGATTGGTATTAAATCACCCAGAAACGAACATTAATTTCGTGTATAGTACCTCCAATGCTGGTAACAAACTATATAAAGTGCATCAAGATTTAATTGGTAGTACAGAAATTAATTTTACAAGTGAGATTAATGCAAACGTTGATGTCTTATTTTTATGTTTAGGCCACGGAAATTCAACTGATTTTTTAGAAAAAAATGATTTTTCAAATCACACAAAAATCATTGATTTAAGTAATGATTTTAGATTGGTTGCTGACAAGAATTTTAAAGGAAAAGAATTTGTATATGGTTTGCCAGAACTGGACAAAGAAGTTATCAAAAAAGCCAAATATATTGCAAACCCAGGTTGCTTTGCAACGGCTTTACAATTGGCGATTTTACCCTTAGCAGCTCATGGATTGTTAGAAAATGATGTACATATTAATGCGGTTACAGGTGCAACCGGAGCCGGAACGTCTTTGTCTTCAACAACACATTTTACATGGAGAGATAATAATTTTTCTCATTACAAAGCTTTTAATCATCAGCATTTAGGAGAAATTAATCAAACCGTACATCAATTACAAGCTGATTTTTCAGCTGAAATTAATTTCATGCCAAATAGAGGAAATTTCTCTAGAGGAATATTTGCAACTACTTACACAAAATTTAAAGGTAGTATTGAAACAGCAATAAAAATGTATCAAGAGTATTATAAAGAAGCGACTTTTACCTTTGTTTCAGAAAATGATATTCATATGAAACAAGTAGTAAATACAAATAAATGTTTAATTCATTTGGTAAAGCATGGGAATAAATTGCTGATAACAAGTACTATCGATAATTTATTGAAAGGGGCTTCTGGTCAAGCCATTCAGAATATGAATTTAATGTATAACTTTGAAGAAACAATGGGATTAAACTTAAAAGCCAATTACTTTTAAAGGAATCAGATAAGAAGTACTCTTCAAGATATAAAAACCTTGGAATTATTAAAATACAAAAATGCCTAGAAAGTGAAAAGTAAAAGACTTTTCTAATTAAAAGAATAAATTATTTTTAAAATAATTGTCGGTTTTTGGTGGTTCATTTGTGTTATTAACAGCCACTAAAAAACCAAGAAATAAAAACGAACAACTATGAAAGTAGCTATTATTGGTGCAGGAGGATTAGGACAATCAATTGCAAAAGGTTTATTGAAAAATAAAATAGTCAGTTCTTTGTATTTAACAAAAAGAAATACAAAATCAATTATAGAATTTAATGATTTTAGTGAAGTAATTTTAACTTCTGATAATCAGGAAGCTATATATAATTCTGATGTTTTATTATTTGCTGTTCAGCCAAGGCATTTAGAGAGTCTTTTAAAAAAAATTCAACCGTCTTTAGGCGCTCATCATGTTTTAATCTCAGTAATCACGGGGTTTTCTATTGCAAAAATTGAAGCTATTGTTGGTCAAGACACATTTATTATTAGATCAATGCCAAATACTGCAACTGCTGTTGGGCAATCTATGACTTGTATCTCTTCCAATATAAAAGGGAAAGAAAAAATAGCACTTGCAAAAACTATTTTTAATAGTTTAGGACTTTCTATGGAAATCCCTGAAGAACAATTACAAGCTGCAACTGTTATTTGTGCGAGCGGAATTGCCTTTTGGATGCGTTTAATTAGAGCGACAACTCAAGGTGCAATACAATTGGGTTTTGAAGCAGATCAAGCACATGAATTGGCAATGCAAACTTGTTTCGGAGCGGCAACCTTATTGAAGGAATCTGGGAATCATCCTGAAACAGAAATAGATCGAGTTACCACACCTGGAGGCTGTACCATTGAAGGTTTAAACGAAATGGAACACCAAGGATTAAGCTCCTCTTTAATTAAAGGAATTAATAAATCATTTGATAAAATCAACCAAATAAAAAAATAAAAAAAATGCCATTATTTAACGTTTATCCTTTGTATGATGTCACACCAATTAGCGGTAAAGGAGTCTATGTCTATGATGAAAACAATACGGAATATTTAGACTTATATGGTGGGCACGCTGTCATTTCTATAGGTCATGGACATCCAAAATATGTAGAAGCAATAACAAGTCAGGTTGCAAAATTAGGCTTTTATTCAAATGCAATTCAAAACCCATTACAAGTAGAATTAGCTGACAAAATTGAAGCTCTTTCTGGCTGTAAAGACTATGAATTGTTTCTATGCAGTTCTGGCGCGGAAGCAAATGAAAATGCGCTAAAACTAGCGTCTTTTAAAACTAAAAAATCAAGAGTACTTGCTTTTAAAAATGGTTTTCACGGACGTACTTCTGCTGCAGTTGCTGTAACAGATAATAAAAATATCATAGCGCCAATAAATGCGCAACAAAAAGTGACCATTTTAGATTTAAATGATATTGAAGGTGTAAAGAGAGAATTAGAAAAAGGGGATGTTTGTGCTGTAATTCTAGAATTTATTCAAGGAGTTGGAGGTTTAGATCAAGCAACTGGTGCCTTTTTTGAACAAGTTGATGTTCTTTGTAAAGCAAATAATACACTCTTTATTGCTGATGAAGTTCAGTCTGGTTACGCAAGATCAGGTAAATTCTTTGCCTTTCAACATTATAATGTAACGCCAGATATTATTACAATTGCAAAAGGAATGGGAAATGGATTTCCAATTGGCGGAATTTTAATTCACCCAGATATTGAAGCAAAATATGGTATGTTAGGAACCACTTTTGGCGGAAATCATTTGGCATGTGCTGCGGGTTTGTCTGTTTTAAACGTGATTGAAGAAGAAAATTTGATAGACAATGTGAATGAAATGTCTGCCTATTTTGTCAAAATCGCAAAAACAATTCCACAAATAAAAAAGATTAAAGGAAGAGGATTGATGCTTGGATTGGAATTCGATTATGAAGTAGCTGATTTACGCAAAAAATTAATTTATGAATATCATATTTTTACGGGAGGTGCAGCGAATAAAAAATTATTGCGAATTTTACCACCATTAAATGTGAAGAAAGAGCATATCGATCAATTTTTTGAAGCTTTAGTGAATGCTTTATCAAAATAAATAAGTCAATAAAATTAAAAAGTTGAAAGTTGATGATAGCCAATCAACGAAAAAACAAGAACCATGAACAAATTATTATTCATAGACACTAGGAATGCTGTTTTATTAACAATGGCTTCACTTCTAGACCAAGAAAGAGAAGCGATTATTAACATCAATAAAAAAGATTTAGACGCTTATAAAGGAGATGATATTTCTATGTTTGATCGTTTAAAAGTGGACGATGCAAAAGTAGATGAAATGATTGCTGCTGCGAAGCATTTGGCTTCTCAGGAGGACCCTGTTGGCGTAGAACGCTTTAGTTTCAAACATGACAATGGGATGCAGGTATATAACAAAACGGCTTCTTTTGGTTCCATTTTAATTATCTACGAATCCAGACCAGATGTTACTGTTGAGGCAGCAGGAATTGCTTTTAAATCAGGAAATAAAATATTATTGAAAGGTGGAAAAGAATCCTTAAATTCCAACTTAAAAATCGTGGATTTATGGCATCAAGCTCTACAGCAACACAATGCTTCATTAGATTGGGTAGAATATTTACAATTCAACAGAACTGAAACACAAGCTTTTTTGGAGAAACCAACGCAAAAAGTAGATTTAATTGTTCCTAGAGGGGGAGAACGTTTAATTGCTTTTGTAAAAAAACATGCAACCTGTCCTGTTATTATTAGCGGACGAGGAAACAATTTTGTGTATGTTCATGAAGATGCAGACATAGACATTGCTATTGCTGTGATTATGAACGGAAAATCAAAAATATCTGCTTGTAATGCCGTTGATAAAATTTTAATTGATAAGAATTTACCGAATAAAAAAGAATTCATCAATACATTGATCGCAGAATTAAAACAACAAAACATACAAGTTTTAGGAGATGAGTCGATTTCAAAGTTTGAAAACGTTAGCCCATTTTCATCCAATGATATTTGGTTTGAAGAATTTTTAGATTACAAAATTTTAATTGGTGAAATTGCTTCCAATGAAGCGACCATTGCTATGATCAATACCTATTCTGGAGGACATTCTTCTGCAATCATTACCAATGATAATGAGATTGCTAAATTATTTATGGAAAACGTAGATACTGCCGTTGTTTACCATAATGCATCTACTCGTTTTACAGACGGAGGTCAATTAGGTTTGGGAGGGGAATTAGCAATTAGTACTGATAAATTACACCAACGTGGACCAATAGGATTACAACATTTAGTAACCAATAGATGGTATGTGCATGGAAACGGCCAAGTCAGAAACTAAATTTTTTAAAAGTTTATATTGAAGAAATTCATAATTGTTAATTCGTAATTAAATTAGATGCAAAAAAAGCAACGCATTTTACTAAAAATTGGTTCAAATACACTGACCAAAGAGACCGATAGTATTTCAAGAGAAAAAATTGAAGATATTGCAAATCAAATTGCAAAATTAAAAGATTCTTGCGACTTTGTTATTGTAAGTTCAGGTGCTATTGCAGTTGCAAAACAACTTGTAAAACTAGAAAGTAAACAATCAGCAGTTTTTGTAAAACAAGCACTTGCATCAATTGGTCAGCCACATCTAATCAGAATTTATCAAGAAATTTTTAGAGAAAAAGGATTGTTAACTTCTCAATGTCTTCTCTCCTATTCTGATTTTGAAAAGCAAGAAAGTAAAACCAATATTGTAAATACCATAAACGTTTTGGTCAACAATAATTACATTCCTATTATCAATGAAAATGATACCGTAGCAACTGATGAAATCAAGTTTGGTGATAATGATAAATTAGCGGCTTTAACAGCGACATTATTAGATGTTGATTTGCTCATAATAGCAACCAATACGAATGGAATCTACACCAAAGAATCCATAGAAAAGAATGCGCCTAAAACAATCAAAGAAATTACCGATTTTGAGGTTTTAAAAAAGGAAGTAGTCCACACTAAATCTTCTCATGGAAGTGGTGGTATGGCCTCTAAAATTGAAGCAGCAGAATTGAGTAAAAATGCAAACATAGAAACATGGATTGTAAACGGATTAGAAGATAATTTTATAATTAATGCCTTTAAACAAAAGGTGCCATTTACTAAAATAAAGTAGTGTGACTCGTTTTGATTTAAAATATATTACTACCAAAAGTCACTTTTATAAAGAGGCAGTAGCAATTAGAGAAGAGTTGTTTTTTAAAAACATGGAGAACAGCTTAGATTTAATTAATGATGACTTAGAATCTAACGGGATACATTTAGTGTGTTTAGATTATAAAAAAGTTATTGGTACAGGGCCTTTAAACATTAACGAAATAATGAGTGTGATCTCTCAAATGGCAATTAAGCCAACATATCAAAAACAAGGTATTGGTGCTCAAATATTAAATGAATTATTAAAATATAGTAAAGAAAAAGGCGTCTCTAAAATAAAGCTAAGTACCAGAGAAACAGCAATTAACTTTTATGAAAGATTTAATTTTGAAGTTTGTGGAAATAAATATCCATCAAATAAAACAGGGATCATCCATCAACAGATGGAATTAAAAATAGAAAAAGTATGAAAAATTACACCTCCATAAACGACATAGACAACCTTATTTCTTGGATTGAAGAAGCCAAAGAAATAAAGGAGACTCCATTAAAAAACATTCAGTTAGGGAAAAACAAAACCTTGGGATTGTTGTTTTTTAATTCGAGTTTACGCACCCGTTTAAGTACTCAAAAAGCAGCTTTAAACTTAGGAATGGATCCGATTGTAATGAATGTTTCTGGGGATGCTTGGGGAATTGAATTTGGAGATGGGAAAATCATGAATGGAAATACTGCAGAACACATTAAGGAAGCTGCTGCTGTCGTCTCTCAATATTGTGACGTAATTGCCGTAAGAGCTTTTCCTTCATTAACAGACAAAGAAAAGGACGAATCTGAATATGTTTTAAAGTCGTTTGTGAAATTTGCTTCTGTACCAATTGTGAGTATGGAAAGTGCCACAGGTCATCCATTACAAGGTTTGACAGATGCAATAACCATTTCTGAAAATAGCACAAAAAAGAAACCAAAAGTAGTTTTGAGTTGGGCGCCACACGTTAAGGCACTCCCACACGCAGTTGCCAATAGTTTTACACAAGCAATGCAAAAAATGGAAGTAGAATTAGTGATAGCAAACCCTGAAGGATATAACTTGAATCCAGAAATCACGAAAGGCACGCCTATTTATAATGATCAAGAGGAAGCTTTTAAGGATGCAGATTTTGTGTATACCAAAAACTGGAGTTCTTATGATGACTATGGGAAAATACGAAATACCGATTCCAATTGGATGATAACGAAAGAAAAATTGGGGAATGCAAAATTCATGCATTGTTTGCCTGTTAGAAGAAATGTAGTTGTTGAAGATGCCGTTTTGGATAGCGATCGTTCTTTGGTTATTGAACAAGCAAATAACAGAACCTATGCTGCTCAATTGGTATTAAAAAAGATATTAGAAAAGTTATAAATGTATACATGAACTCTCAGGTTTTGAAAACTTGTGAGGTCTGTGATAAAAAATAGGAACAATTTTAGCTAATAATGGAAAAACTATCAATCATAAAAATTGGAGGAAATATTATTGAAGATGCAACTTCATTAGCTGCTTTTCTTACATTATTTTCTAATTTAGAAGGAAAAAAAATATTAGTGCATGGAGGTGGAAAACGTGCAACTCATGTGGCTTCAAAATTAGGAATTAAATCTAAATTGGTCGCTGGCAGACGCATTACAGATGCTGAAACATTGGAAGTTATTACGATGGTTTATGGTGGATTGGTCAACAAAAATATTGTGGCAAAATTACAGGCATTAAACACAAATGCAATTGGTTTAACCGGTGCAGATAGCAATAGTATTCAATCTGAGAAAAGAGCTGTAAAAGAAGTTGATTTTGGTTTTGTTGGGGATATAAAAAAAGTGGCTTCAAATTCTATAAATAGACTTATAAAAGCTGATTTTACACCTGTTTTTTGTGCAATTACACATGATGGAAAAGGACAATTATTAAACACAAATGCGGATACAATTGCTAGTCAAGTTGCCATTGGAATGAGTCAACACTATGAAACATCAATTTACTATTGTTTTGAATTGAATGGTGTTTTAAAAGATATTAATGACAAAAAATCCGTTGTAAAAAAAATCAATGCGAACACCTATCAAGAATTGTTAGCTGATGGAATTATTGCAGACGGAATGTTGCCCAAATTAGAAAATTGTTTTGATGCACTTTCTAATGGTGTATCTAAAGTGATCATGGGAAATACTTCTATATTGACAAAAGAAAACGATAATTTTACGACGATAACCTTATAATATGACGTTAGAAAAATTAACAAAAAAAGCAATTTCACTTTTGAAAAATTTAATTGAAACGCAATCGTTTTCAACAGAAGAAGAAAACACAGCAAAACTTATTGAGGGGTGGTTTCTTGAAAATAAAATTCCGTTTAAAAGAACAAACAATAATATTTGGGCAACAAACAAATATTTTGATGAAAGCAAACCTACATTATTGCTAAACTCTCATCATGATACCGTTAAACCAAATTCAGCTTATACAAGAAATCCTCTAGAAGCTACAATAGAAGACGGAAAATTATATGGCTTAGGAAGTAATGATGCTGGAGGATGTTTGGTCTCTCTAATGGCAACTTTCACCCATTTTTATGCACAAGAAAATCTCAAATACAATATCGTTATTGTCGCTTCTGCAGAAGAAGAAAATAGTGGACCAAATGGTTTAAATAGTATGCTTTCAGTAATTCCGCACATCAATGTAGCAATTGTTGGCGAACCTACTTTAATGAATTTAGCCATTGCAGAAAAAGGATTGGTTGTTTTCGAGGCTGCTGTCGCAGGAACTCCAAGTCATGCTGCACATGTAAATAATAATAATTCTATTTACAATACCATTAAAGTTTTACAATGGTTTCAAGATTTTAAATTTAAAAAAACTTCAGTAGCTCTGGGAGATGTAAAAATGACGGTAACACAAATTGCTGCAGGTACTCAGCACAATGTTGTTCCTGGTCATGTAGATTTAGTAATTGATGTACGTGTAAATGATGCGTATACTAATCAAGAAATTGCTGCTATTTTAGAGGAACATTCTCCTTGTACAAAAATTACTCCAAGGAGTTTACGATTAAACTCTTCAGCAATTGCTACCGATCACGATTTGGTTAAAGCAGGGATTGCAATGGGGAGAGAAACCTATGGTTCTCCAACATTATCAGATCAAGCGGTTTTAACTTGTGAGTCTTTAAAATTAGGCCCTGGAGATAGTATTCGCTCACATTCTGCAAATGAATTCATTTACATCCATGAGATTGAAGAGGGAATTCAAATATACATTGAATTATTAAATCGAGTAATAATTGATTAATTGTTATTGATTTTTAGCATCTAAAATTAAACCAAAAACTGCAAATAAAACTAAATAAAAAAATATGAAACTTTGGGATAAAGGATTTTCAATAGACACACAAATAGAAAATTTTACCGTTGGTAATGATAGAGAAATTGACATGCATATTGCAAAACATGATATACAAGCTTCTTTAGCACATGCTGTTATGCTTGAGTCCATTGGAATTATCACTACTGTCGAATTGAAAGACTTAAAAAGAGGCTTACAAGAATTAGCCAATGATATTGAAAATGGGTCCTTTGTGATAGAAGATTCTTTTGAAGATGTTCACTCTAAAATTGAATGGGAATTAACTAATAAATTAGGGGAAGTAGGAAAGAAAATCCATACAGCTCGTTCTAGAAATGATCAAGTTTTAGTTGCTTTACAATTATATTATAAAGAAAACTTAGCAGTGATCAATGACAAGACAAAAATACTTTTTGATACACTTTTGAGTCTTGCTGAAACGCATAAGGAGAGTTTATTACCAGGATACACCCATTTACAAGTTGCCATGCCCTCGTCATTTGGATTGTGGTTTTCTGCCTATGCAGAACTCTTAATAGATGATGTATATGTATTAAATGCTGTGGCCAAAATTGTTGACCAAAATCCTTTAGGATCTGCAGCAGGATATGGAAGCTCCTTCCCTATTGATAGAGAATTAACTACAAAAGAATTGAATTTTGCAACTCTAAAATACAATGTAGTTGCTGCACAATTAAGTAGAGGAAAAAGCGAGCGTTCAATTGCAGCAGCTTTGGGTGGTTTATGCAATACAATGTCTCGTTTTGCAATGGATGTTTGTTTATATATGAGTCAAAATTTTGGTTTTATAACCTTTCCTGATGATTTAACAACCGGGAGTAGCATTATGCCTCACAAGAAAAATCCAGATGTTTTCGAATTAATTCGTGGAAAATGTAATAAAATTCAAGCATTACAAACAGAAATGTTACTAATCACTAATAATTTACCTACAGGATATCATAGAGATTTTCAATTATTAAAAGAAAATATCATCAATGCTTTTGAAGATGTTAAAGACATTTTAGACATCTTAAATTATTCAATTCAACAGGTAATTGTTAAAGATATTGATTTAAATGATGAGAAATATCAATATTTATTTACGGTCGATAGCATTAATAATCTAGTGATTGAAGGCATGCCTTTTAGAGAAGCATATCAGCAAATTGGTGGAGAAGTTCAAGCAGGAACTTACAAACCAGATTTAGGAAAACAACATACCCACATAGGTAGTATTCATAATTTATCTTTGGATAAAATCAGTGAAAAATTTCCCAAATAAACCCTTAAATATATAAAAGTATATATCGCTTTGATACTCTCATAAAAGGAGCATAAAATAAGGTATAGCGGTAAATTAATATTGACAAAAATAAAATGAAAACGTACGGATTGTCTTGTTTTTATTGAGATGAATTCAGTAGTATTGTGTGTGTTTCCAAAAAATGTAAAACAGATGTTTAGTCAAATAATTTTCGTTATCACTAAAGTTGTATTATTTTTGTTACTTTAAAAATCAACTAAGTATAAGAACATGAAGATAGGAATATTAAAAGAACTACAAAAAGGTGAGAAAAGAGTCTCACTTTCTCCTTTTATAACCAAGAAATTAGTGACAAACGGTTTTGAGGTTTATATAGAAAAAAATGCGGGTGCTACTTCTTTATATAAAGATTCAGATTATGAAGCATCTGGTGCGAAAATAACTTCAAGAGAGAATATTTTTGATGTTGCACAAGTACTTATTAAAATAAACCCGTTCGATACGAAAGATATAGAATTGATCCAAAAAAATCATGTTTTAATAAGTGAACTATATCATCAATCTAATCCAGCAATAATAAAAGCCATTTCAGAAAAAGGAGCATCTGCTTTTTCTATGGATGCCATGCCTCGTATTTCTAGAGCACAGGATATGGATATTTTAAGTTCTCAAAATAATTTAGCAGGCTATAAGGCTGTAATATTGGGAGCCAACGAAATGACTAAAATATTCCCTTTAATGATGACTGCAGCTGGAACTATTACCCCATCGAAAGTTTTAATTTATGGTGTTGGTGTTGCAGGTTTACAGGCAATCGCCACCGCAAAAAGGTTAGGAGCTGTAGTGGAAGCAACAGACATTAGATCTGAAACAAAAGAGCAAGCAGAATCTTTAGGTGCAAAATTCATTTCAGTTGAAAATAGCAATGAAGAGACGGAAGGGGGCTATGCAAAAGAGGCTTCTGAATCGTATGTTGAAAGACAAAAAGAAGCTGTAAATAAATCGTTATTTCAGTCAGACTTAGTGATAACTACTGCGAATATTCCAGGAAGAAAAGCACCAACATTAATCACAGAATCGCAAGTAATGCAGATGAAAAATGGTGCTATAATTATTGATTTAGCCGCTGCTCAAGGAGGTAATTGTGAAGTTAGTAAATTAAATGAGACCGTTATTCTTAATGGAGTAAAAGTAATAGGAACAACAATTGCTCCGGAAAGTGTCTCTACCAATGCAAGTGAATTGTATGCTAAAAATATTTATAATTTTATAATGCACCTAACTAAAGACTTAAACTTTAAGTGGGACTTAGAAGAAGAAATAACAGAGAAAACCCTTATCGTTAAAGACGGCATCCAACGCAAAAAATAAAATAAATCATGAAAGAACTTATCGAATTTATTAGTAATAATTTACAAATCGTATACATTATCATTTTGGCGATTTTTGTAGGAATTGAAGTCATAAAAAGTATACCAGCAGTACTTCACACCCCTTTAATGTCTGGAGCAAATGCACTAAGCGGTGTTGTGATTGTAGGTGCAATTTTAGTAATGTTACATTCAAACCCAACAGATTATTTAGCATTAGGCCTTGGGTTTACTGCGGTGGTTTTAGGTATATTAAATGTTGTCGGTGGTTTTGCTGTTACCAACAGAATGTTAGAAATGTTTAAAAAGAAGAAATAATGAGTAGTATATTAAGTATTATATATCTGATAGCAACTGTAACTTTTATTGTTGGCTTAAAAAAATTAGGGCACCCAGATAGCGCAAAATCAGGAAATTTAACTGCCGCTGGAGGAATGGGTCTTGCCATTGTAGGAACCATTTTTATACACGATTTACAAGTACCAACGATCATTTATATACTGATTGGAATCGCAATCTTGTTAGGTGCGATCATTGGTTGGTTCATTGCTATTAAAGTTGAAATGACAAAGATGCCAGAATTGGTGTCATTATTTAATGGGTTTGGAGGCGCTAGTGCGGCTTTAATTGGAATTGTTGAATTTGGAAATTCTGATATTAAAACAACCAGTGCGACTATTGTTGCTACTATTTTGTCAGCAATTGTAATTGGAGCTATTACTTTCTCAGGGAGTTTAATGGCTTGGGGAAAATTAAATGGATCTGTAAAAAGTATCATAAAAATTCCACAATATAATATTATTAATAATTTAGTGATTATCGCAATTGTTTTGATGGCTGCATTTGTTGTTATTGAAAATATTGATAATCAAATATTGCTGTATTCATTATTATTTGCAGGATTGGTTTATGGTGTCTTATTTGTAATGCCAATTGGAGGCGCAGATATGCCTGTAGTTATTTCATTATTGAACTCGTTAACAGGTATTGCTGCTGCAATAACAGGTATTCTATATGATAATATGGTCATGCTAGTTGGAGGTATTTTAGTAGGTTCTGCTGGTATCATTTTAACGGTAGCAATGTGTAAGGCGATGAACAGAACATTACTCTCTGTAATTTTTGGCTCGTTTACAGCAAGTGCTGGAACAGAAGGCACTAATAAAGCCTTAGGGTCTATAAAAAGCACAACAGCAAGTGATACTGCCATCATAATGAATTATGCAACGAATGTTATCATTGTTCCAGGTTATGGATTGGCAGTGGCACAGGCACAACACGTAGCGCATGAATTAGAAGAATTGTTGGTTGCTAAAGGAGTAAATGTAAAATATGCCATTCATCCTGTTGCAGGCCGTATGCCAGGACATATGAATGTATTGTTAGCAGAATCGAATGTAGATTATAGTATGTTGGTTGAAATGGAAGATATAAATCCTCAATTTAATAATGCGGATGTTGTATTGGTGGTTGGAGCAAATGATGTTGTAAACCCTGCTGCACATAATGACCCTTCAAGTCCTATTTATGGAATGCCAATTTTAGATGTAGAGAACGCAAAACATGTGGTAGTAAATAAAAGAAGTATGAAAGCAGGATATGCTGGTATTGAAAATGAACTCTTCTACAATGCTAAAACATCGATGTTATTTGGAGATGCTAAGAGTGTTTTGGCTGACCTAGTTTCTGAAATAAAGAATATGTAATCCATTTTTTCTCTCTAATGTGTTTTCATATACATTAGAGAGAAAATATATATAAGGAAGAACGTGTTTTTTTTATTTACAGAAATAAGCTGGTTAAATGACTTTTTTGGTTGGCTATACATTAAAGTATTTTTGAGGCTTATTATTTTTTCTTAAACCGCTCAATCAACAAAATATTTCCAAAAATCATTGTAAAAGCATAACCTATGTCTTCAATAGGAATTGTTCCTAAACGAATTCCTAAGTTTTCTGCATTGTTATACCAAACTACAGGTTCATCAATTCCTGTTCCTGTTAGCACCCCATTGACAATAAAAAAAGGGATTAAGATCAATAAAAAGGCGATATAGAATCGCTGTAACAGCTTGATACCGTAAAAAAAACCTATCAGCAAAACAAAAAAGAGAAAACTATAATTTACAAACGTATACGCTTTCTCTAAATTCATTATAATTACAGGCAATAAAAAAACACTTAAAAAAAGCGTAATAAACTTTGTTGCTTTTTCTGAAATAAGTAAGTCGGGTTTAAAATAAGCTAGAGAATAATGGATAAAGACACTTGCAAAGGGAATACAAAAAAAGAACAACCATTCTTCAAGTGGCATTCCAAAAAGTAAAATACTTAAATGATAACTGGGGTTGAAACCCCAAACTCCATTTGCAGTAAAAAGCACATCCCAAATTAAGAAAACGGTAGCAACGATAGTTAAAGATAGAAAAATGGATTTCCAATCTTTGATAAACCGCATGTTTTTTTCAAAAGAATATAGCAAAGGAATACTAATAGTGCCTAGATTTAAAAACAGGTATAGAAGCATTAGATATTAGCTTTTTGGAAATACTTGAAAGGTACAAATAACATTCCAAAACATTGGCTATCTTCTTTCCCCATATTTTTATGATGTATTTTATGTGCTTTTCTAAGACCTCTTAGATAAGCATTTTTTGTGTTTTTAAACCATTTAAAACGTTGGTGAATTAAAACATCATGTATTAAGAAATAAGAAAGTCCATAACACAAAATTCCCAATCCAATATAGAATAAATAAGTATGAACGGTATAGGTACCAAAATAAAATAATGCAATACTTGGTACTGCAAAAACCACGAAGAAAGCATCGTTCTTTTCAAAACCACTATATTTTGGCTGGTGGTGATCCTCGTGTAAAAACCATCCAAAACCATGCATGATATATTTATGTGTACACCAAGTTATACCTTCCATCAGTATAAAAACAAAAAGAGTAATAATTGCAAACATCTTTAAATAATATTTAATTTATATTTCACATAACTTCTGGCTAAAAGATTAATTTTCATTGGGTTTGAAATTCTAATTCTAGTATCCATTATTTTTTCTGAAGGAACTTTATGTAACTTTTTCAATAACCTTTTATAATATCTGAAAGCCATATACACTCCAAATTTTGCCTCAACAGGCAGTTTAAGAATTCCATTTTGATATGCAAAATCAAAATCGGCCTCAATTTCATTGATAATAATTTGTTTTGAAGAAGCATCTAATTTCCCTAAATCTACATTTGGAAAGTAAGAACGATTTAATACTTCAAAATCATCCTTTAGATCCCTTAAAAAATTCACTTTTTGAAATGCAGACCCCAAACGCATTGCTGCATCTTTCAGTTCTTTAAACTTTTTATCATCACCGTTTACAAAAACTTTTAAACACATAAGACCAACAACATCCGCAGATCCATAAATATATTCGTCGTACTCTGCTTTTGTTTGGTATTCCGTTTTGTATAAATCTGCTTTCATACTTTTTAGAAATGCTTGCACCATTTCATCAGAAATATCATAGTTGTTAACAGTCTGTTGAAAGGAGTTTAAAATGGGATTTAAACTAATTCCTTGCTCTTTAGAAAGGTAGTAATCTTTTTCAAAATGCTCCATCAACATTTCTTTATCATACGCATGAAAAGTATCTACAATTTCATCTGCAAAACGGACAAAACCATAAATATTATAAATGTCGTTTCTAATTGTTTTTGATAACATTTTCACAGCCAACGAAAACGAAGTGCTGTAACTTTTAGTTACCAATTTACTACAGTCATTAGAAACACTATCAAATAATTCTTTCATATAATTATTGATTTTTAATGATTAATTCTGATACTATTTTACCTGAAATTAAAGCAGGGGGAACTCCGGGTCCAGGGACGGTTAATTGGCCTGTAAAATACAAATTATTCACCTTACTACTCTTTATTTTTGGTCTTAAAAAAGCGGTTTGAAGCAATGTATTTGCCATCCCGTAGGCATTTCCTTTATAGGAGTTGTATGCCTCTTTGAAATCATTTACACAAAATGATTTCTTAAACAACACCTGTTTTCTCACTTCTTGATTGGTTAATTTCTCTAACCTGTCCATAATTTTATGGAAATATTCTTCCCTTAACTCTTTAGTATCTTCAATTCCTGGAGCTAAAGGAATTAAGAAAAAACCAGCTTCTTTTCCCTCTGGAGCAGATGTTTTGTCTGTGATGGAGGTGAAATTTGCATAAAAAAGAGGATCTGATGGCCACATTGGATTATCATAAATTTCTTTTGCATGCGCATCAAAATCTGTGTCAAAGAAAAGGGTATGGTGACTTACATTTTTTATTTTTTTATCAAAACCTACATAAAATAAAAGAGAGGAAGGTGCGAATGTTTTTTTGTCCCAATAGTTGGCAGAATATTGTTTTAAATTTTCATCTAATAGTGTTTCTGTATGGTGATAATCTGCGCCACTTAAAACTAAATTTGTTTCAATATTTTCTCCATTAACGATTAATCCAGTTACATTTTTGGAAGTATCTGTCGTTATTTTTTCAACATTTGCATTCGTTATAAACTTTACTCCTAAACTTTCTGCTAGCGATACCATGCCTTCAATAACTTTATACATACCTCCCCTTGGATGCCAAGTCCCAAGTCCAAAATCTGCATAGTTCATAAAATTATAAAATGCTGGAGTATTGCTTGGTTTTGCTCCTAAAAACAAAACAGGAAATTCTAAAATTTTGATTAATTTATTACTTTTTATATTTTTTCTAACTTGTTTTCTTATGGTTGAAAAAAATTGGGTAACTCTTGCTATCGTTGTTGTATTTATTAATTCTAAAGGCGATATTCCCGGTTTATAAACCAGGTCTTTTATGGCTGTATCGTAATTAGATTTTGCGGATTCTAAAAAAGTTTTTAGATGTTTTGCGCTTCCTTTTTCTTCTGTTTCAAAAAGTGTATAAATTTCTTCTAATTCACTAGATATTTTTACAGAAGATTCTTTTCCAAAGTAGACTTCATACCCAGGGTTCAATTTATCTAAAATATAATAGTCAGATGGTTTTTTGCCAAAATCGGCAAAAAAACGTTCAAAAACATCTGGCATCCAATACCAAGAAGGACCAATATCAAAAGTAAAACCCTCATTTTTGTACTGCCTTGCTCTCCCTCCTAAAGTATCATTTTTTTCAAGCACAGTAACATTATAACCCTCTTTTGCTAAATAACAAGAAGCAGCTAAAGCAGAGAATCCGGAACCAATAATGTAAATATTATTTTTCATTGTATATATTGTTTAACAAATATATGAAATAATCGAACATTACATTCTTTTTTGATACTATTATAATTCCTCGAGTAAATCTTTAATAGTGGTATATAATTTAATTTTAGCATTGAAGCTTGAGGGATTCACTAAACTCGTCTTGCTACCAATAGCAATGAATTCGTGATTTGTAGTTTTTAAAATTGTATCAATCTCTTTGAAATATTTTTCAACTTTACGATCGTGTGGCATGATGGTCATAGAAGTAACAAAACAAATTTCTTTTACTTTTTTCAGGAAATAATCTAAACTAGTTAAAGGAAGACTCTTCCCTAGATAAACAGTCTGATTTCCTCTTAAAATTAACTCATAATTTAAATATAGTAAACCCAATTCATGAACTTCATTTTCTGGTAAAAAAAGTACGAATATTTTATTGGTTTTAGGAGTGCTATATTGCAATTTTTCAATATTTATTTGAATTTTTTGAGTTATTAAATTTGAAATAAAGTGTTCATGAGCAGGCAATATAGTCCCTGTATGCCAAAGTAAACCAATGTCATTTAAAAAAGGAATAAATACCTCTTTAAATATATCTTGAAATGTCATTTCATGTAACAACTTCTGATACTTATCATTAAATAAAACTTTATCAAATTGAAACATAGATAGCTTAAAAGAATTGATTGCTTTATCATTCGTAGCATTTTGATATGCTAATTTTCTTGATTGTTTGATTATTTGTTCATCAGACATCTTTGCAATCTTAGAAATCTTAAAATTATTTTTGTACAATAAAACAATATTTAAGAACTTCTGTAAATTTTCATGGGAATAAAACCGAATATTTGTAGTTGTTCTTTTTGGTGCTAAGAGATTAAATCTCTTTTCCCAAATACGAATTGTATGTGCCTTAATTTTGGAAATATTCTCTAGGTCTTTAACAGTAAAATTTTCTTTAATGTAGCTCATTTTTTCATCTAACATAACAAATTTAATGAAAAAATGAATACGCTTTTAATAAAATACAGAATTTAAGGTGTTTATGGAATTTTCAGCTAATAAAACAAAAAAAAACAAGTATACTTAGTGTGTCATTAATATAGCTGCTAAATTTCTTCTTAAGCCAATAATCATCACTTAAATTCATAAAAAAAATAGTTTACTTTATAAAAATTCTGATTAACTTTATTTAAACTTAAAAAGCACAAACTTATGAGAAGATATTTTATTTTTTCCCGCACTTCCTTCTTTTTCTTGTTTTGTATATAGATGGTAAATAATTTTTAATATCAAAATAATTGGAATTAAATATTTAAATATAAAGAACTTACACTATAAGTAACTTCTATAATATAATTTGATTTGTTAGTTATTCTAGAGAGATTCACAAGCTTGTCCACTGCGTTTTCTCTTATTAAAACCGTGAACCTCTATGTAAAAATAATTTCTATTTACTTTTAAAACAAGAAGTCATAAAAATTCGTTTATTTTTGTTCAACGTATGATTACACAAGAACAACTTAAAGAGATCGCTTTCAGAATTGAGAAATTGAAATCTTATTTAGAGATTGATAAAAAACTCATTGAAATTGTCAATGAAGAAGAGAAAACGGCAAATCCAGATTTTTGGAACAACCCTAAAGAAGCAGAAGTACTGATGAAAGTACTTCGTTACAAGAAAAAATGGGTGAAAGATTATAACAAAACCAACTCTCTGAATGAAGATCTACATGTTTTATATGAGTTTTACAAAGAAGGAGAAGTTGATGAAAGTGAGGTCATAGTACAATTTGAAAAAACGAGTACTTTTTTAGAGGATTTAGAATTTAAAAATATGCTTTCTGAAGAAGGTGATTCTTTGTCTGCAACAATACAAATTACTGCTGGTGCTGGTGGTACAGAAAGTTGTGATTGGGTAGAAATGCTCTCTAGAATGTACACCATGTGGGCAGAGAAACAAGGTTTTAAATTAAAAACTTTGAATTATCAAGCAGGAGATGTTGTCGGCATTAAAACAATTACTATAGAAATTGATGGCGATTATGCTTTTGGTTGGTTAAAAGGGGAAAATGGCGTACATCGTTTGGTTCGTATTTCACCTTTTGATAGCAATGCAAAACGTCATACAACTTTTGGTTCTGTATATGTTTTTCCTGTGGCAGATGATTCTATAGAAATAGACGTAAATCCTGCAGATATAGAAATTGTAACTGCGCGTTCAAGTGGTGCTGGCGGACAAAATGTAAACAAAGTGGAAACGAAAGTTCAGTTAACGCATAAGCCCACTGGAATTCAGATTTCTTGTTCTAACTCTCGTTCTCAACATGACAATAGAGCGACTGCAATGAAAATGTTAAAATCTCAATTGTATGAAATTGAGTTACAAAAACAACAAGCTGCCAGAGATGAAATTGAAGCTGGAAAATTGAAAAACGAATGGGGAAGTCAAATTAGAAATTATGTAATGCATCCCTACAAATTAGTGAAAGATGTCAGAACTGCTCACGAAACTGGAAATGTAGATAATGTAATGAATGGAGATATAAATCCCTTTTTAAAAGCATATCTGATGCTGAATGGGCAGAAAAATAGTTAGCAGTATTCAGTATTCAAAACTAAAAAGACTTTGAAACTTTGAAACTTTGAAACTTAAAAAAATGATAAAAATATACCACAATCCACGTTGTTTAAAATCTAGGCAAGGTTTAGAAGCTATAGAAAATTCTGGAAAAGAATTCGAAATAGTAAAATATTTAGACCAAGTTCCTTCAGAAAAAGAAGTATCAGAAATTATTAATTTATTAGACATCTCTCCTATTGAATTAGTTAGAAAAAATGAAAAAGTTTGGAAGGAAAACTATAAAGGAAAAGAATTATCTGATGAAGAAATAATAAAAGTAATGATTGAAAACCCTAAACTAATTGAACGCCCAATTGTTATAAATGGCGAAAAAGCTGCAATTGGTAGACCTCTAGAAAACATAACATCAATTCTTTAAATTTGTTTAACAAAATATTAACGTTACCTCATTAAACTTGAATAGAAATTTGCTGTTTTAAATTGAATCATAATTAAACCCAATCAATGAAAAAAACGTTACTACTTTTATTTTGTATTTTAAGTTCTGCACTCTTATCAGCACAAAAATCATCTAATTTTAAAACTATTTCTTTAACTGGTAAAGTTATAGATGCTAAAACAGATCAACCATTAGAATATGCAACTATTGTTTTAAAAAACACAAAGTCAAAAAAAATAAGTGGTGGTATTACTGATTCTAAAGGAATGTTTAGTATAAAAACTACTGCAGGAAATCATGAAATAAGTGTAGAATTTATTTCTTTTAAACCTAAAAAATTACCTACACAAGACCTCTCAGAAAATAAAGATTTTGGTATAATAAAACTATCAGAAGATTCAAGTTCCTTAGATGAAATTGTAATTATAGCAGAAAAGACTACTGTAGACATAAGGCTAGACAAAAAGGTTTTTAATATTGGTAAAGACTTATCAATTCGTGGTGGAAACGCAAGTGATGTTTTAGGTAATGTTCCATCTGTTCAAGTAGATGTTGAAGGAAATGTAAGCCTAAGAGGAAATGAAAACGTTACAATTTTAATTGATGGCAGACCTAGTGCTTTAGTAGGTATCAACGGTGCAGAAGCGCTAAGACAAATACCAGCAGAGGCCATAGAAAAAGTAGAAGTAATTACTTCTCCGTCAGCAAGATATGATGCTGAAGGAACTGCAGGAATTTTAAATATTATTTTACGAAAAAATAAGCTTTCTGGTTTTAATGGATCTTTACAATTTGATATTGGAAACCCTGAAAGGTATGGTTCTGCATTTAATGCAAATTGGAGAACAAAAAAGTGGAACCTATTCACAAATACTGGCTTTCGTTACCGCAAGTCTCTTGGTAATTCTTTATATAATTCTAATTACCTTTCAGCAACTGCTCAAAATGCAAGAGTTTTAGAAGTTAGAAATTTTGATAGATTAAACAGATCTCTTTTTACAAGTTTTGGTGCAGAATATTATATTTCTCAAAATTCTAGCATTATTGGAAACATTATTTATAGTACTGGTAATGATGATGATGTCAACTCAAATACTATTGATAGATTTAATAGTTTAGGCAATATAAATGAAGCTACTTTTAGAACAGAAAATGAGCATGAAGATGAAAAAAGAATTCAATACACCTTAGATTATGTAAATAATTTTGATGGAAATGGTAGAAAATTAGCAATTAATACTCAGTATTCTTTTGAAATTGAGGACAAATTAAATGACATTACAGAAGTTGAAACACAAACAAATACTTTAAATGATTTAGAAGAAGTTATCGAAGATCAAGATGAAAAACGTTTTTTATTCCAAATGGATTATGTACATCCTGTAGGAGAAAATATTCAATATGAAGTAGGTTATAGAGTGAATTATAGAGATTTATATAATAGTTTTTACATAGCAGAAGCAGTAAATAAGGATTCTAATGGAAATGTTTTATTTATTACATCCAATTCTCCTTTAATTCCAGATGTTAACTTGAACAATTCTTTTAATTATAAAGAATTTGTAAATGCGGCTTATTTTCAATATGGACAAAAGTTTAACAAAATATCTCTTTTAGCAGGATTACGTTATGAATATACCTCAATAGAAATTGAACAACAAACTTCTATAACAACAGATATAAAAGCCTATGGAAAGTTATTTCCTACACTAAATATTGGTTACGAAATTAAAGACGGAGAAAACATTACTTTTGGTTACAACAAAAGAATTGGAAGACCCAGAGGAAGAAGTTTAAACCCATTTCCAGGCAGATCTAGTGAAAACAATATTTATTCTGGTA
>JAOLXX010000005.1:90000-114778 GCA_028343155.1 Polaribacter sp. | reverse complement strand
TAATCTCTGAAATTCTTATATAAGTAATAATTTGAACATTGGATTTATCCAAGCCGTAGTGAATTGACCTAATGTTTTTAATTCAATTTATGATTTGTACCATAATATAGTATTGCCTTAATACAGTAATATAATATTATAGTATTATATTTACACTTAACAAACGATATTATAATATCTTTTTTAGTATAAATAAAACTAATTATGAAAGATTTAAAACAAAAATTAATGATTGAGCAGTTGGATACAAAACTCCAAGTGTTCACACCCTTATTAAAAACACCTTGTCCAGAGAATGGTTGGATTAATGCTATTCGTACATCCTATAAAATGTCTTTGCGTCAATTTAGTGATCGATTAAGGATTTCAAGTAACAGTGCAAAGAGCATAGAAAAACGTGAAAAAGAAGGAGCGATTACTCTAAAAAGTTTAGAAGAAGCAGGACGAGTTTTAAATATGAAATTTGTTTATGGTTTTGTTCCTATGGATGGTTCTATTGAAAAGACTATCGAGAACAGAGCCAAAGAATTAGCTTTAGAAATTGTAAAAACAACTTCTAATACAATGGCATTAGAAGACCAAGAAAATACCAATGACCGTTTAAAAAAGGCTATTCATGATAAGGCGAAGCAATTAGTATATGAAATGCCAAGACACTTATGGGATTAGATGTAAGTTATGACAATAGACAAACTCCCATTGATGAAGATGAAAAAGATGGATTATTAATTCCAACAGTAAACACTCGTGAAGAATTAGATGAATTTGAACAACTCAATATTCAAAAAGCAATGGAGTATTATTTGTTACGTAGGAAGTTTAAAGTAGATACAATTCTTACCGAGAAATTTATTTTTGATGTACATAAACGTATGCTTGGAGATGTATGGGCGTGGGCAGGGACAATACGAAAAACGAATAAAAATATTGGAGTAGATAAATTTCAAATCCCGCCTAAACTCCGCCAACTTATAGAAAATTGTAAGTATTGGATTGAGCATAAAACATTTTCTGAAAAAGAAATTGCGATTCGTTTTAAACATGAACTCGTAGCAATACACGTCTTCCCTAATGGTAATGGAAGACATTCACGTCTCATGGGAGATATTCTTATGAAACAAGTTTTTAAAGAATCTATTTTCTCATGGGGACACAAAGATTTGTTACACAAAAATGATGTTCGTGATGCGTATATCAAATCTTTAAGAAAAGCAGATAAGGGAGATTTTGAAGATTTACTAGAGTTTTCTACACAATAATTTTATGCCATATTTATCATCAATACATTTAAATACTGAAAAGAAACATCTATATCCTTATGATGTTCCTGCAATTAAAAATGCCAAAAATATTGATGTTTCAAATTCAGTAACCTTTATTATAGGAGAAAATGGAACAGGTAAATCTACATTACTAGAATCTATTGCCTGCCGATTACAATTGCCACACATGGACGGCAAAGGTTATGACAAGAACTGTTTTGATGCTGCAAAAAAATTATTACCATATCTGGAACTAGAATGGGATATTGAACGTTCTGTTGGGTTTTTCTTTAGAGCTGAAGATTTTGGAGATTATCTAAACAGCATAAATCGTTCTGATATTAAGCTACATAATCAGATGGGTTTAAATGATGATGTTCCAGAGCATATTATTCAGCAAATGAAAGACAGTGCCAATTATCAGTTACATCAAGTCCGCAGGGATTACGGTCAAGAATTGGATTCCTTTTCTCATGGAGAAGCCTATATGCATATTATGCATCAAATGGTAAATCAGAGAGGTATTTATTTACTTGATGAGCCTGAAGGCATCCTTATCCCCTGCAAAACAATTAGCATTCATATATTTATACAAAATCATTTACAGCATTTTAATTCTCAATTTATTATTGCTACACATTCGCCAATGCTTATGGCATATCCAAATGCAACGATTTACGAGATAACTAATGAAGAAATGAAAAAGACAGCGTTGGAAGATACTGACCATTATTCTATTACTAAAATGTTTCTTAATAATCCAAAGTCGTTTCTACAGCATTTTAAGAAATAGGATGCAAGGTTTCAATTAATTCATAAAGATTTTGATGTGATGGTATTTTTAATGTTTGGGAAATTGATCAAGATAAAAACTTGAAGGAAGTCGTGAAAGATTAAGGCAGGATTCAAAACATCTCAGTTTATTCTTAACAGTTAATACCTTCCCAAGTATTTTGAGATTTAAGATCAGCGGAAAAGGAGGAACAAGTTTTTGGTGAATTGAATAGAAAGAAACTACAACAATGATTTTATGATGTCTGAAATTGTAATTCCTTCAGCTTCTGCTTTGTAATTCTTCACAATTCTGTGAGACAATATAGGAATCGCAACGGCTTTTACATCTTCGATGTCTGGAGAGAATTTCCCATTTACGACAGCATGGGCTTTCGCTGCTAATATTAAACTCTGAGAAGCTCTTGGACCTGCTCCCCAATCTAAATAAGAAGTAACGAGTGTAGGAGCTTCTTTCGATTTTGGTCTTGTTTTACCCACTAAACCAACAGCATATTCAATGACATTCTCTGCAACGGGAATTTTACGTACAAGCTTTTGAGCTGTTACAATTTCTTCCGATGAAAATAGAGAGTTGATGGATTGACTGTTATTACTTGTAGTGCTTTTTACAACGGCAACCTCTTCTTGAAATGATGGATATTCTAAATAAATAGAAAATAGAAAACGATCTAATTGAGCTTCTGGCAATGGATAAGTCCCTTCTTGCTCAATTGGGTTTTGCGTGGCTAAAACAAAAAAAGGTGGTGCTAATTTATAGTGATTTCCAGCAACAGTTACAGAGCGCTCTTGCATTGCTTCTAATAAGGCTGCTTGAGTTTTAGGGGGCGTTCTGTTGATTTCATCTGCAAGAATGATATTTGAAAAAATGGGCCCTTTTATAAACTTAAAATGCCTGTTTTCATCTAAAATTTCACTTCCTAAAATATCTGATGGCATTAAATCTGGTGTGAATTGTATTCTCTTAAAATTCAATCCCAAGGCATCTGAAACCGTATTTACTAATAACGTTTTTGCCAAACCAGGTACCCCAATTAATAGTGAGTGCCCTCCACAAAGAATAGATAATAAAGTAAAATTTACAGCTTCATGCTGACCAATTATAACCTTCCCTATTTCTGATTTTAACGCAGTATATTTTTCTACTAAATTAGTGACCGCTTCAACGTCTGACATTACTTATTGACTTCTTTTTTCCAATTCTTATTAAAAACACATTTAGCATGTTCATCACCTAATTTAATATAAGTGTCTTTAATCTTTTCTTTAGACCATTTTGTAATCGTTTCTTCTTTCTTTTTTTGAAGTGCCAATTGTTGGATTTTCACATAATCCTCAATAATATCTGCCGTATGTGTATCTGTTCTATTTCTCATTAGAATAAACTTGAACATTTTATCTCCAGATCTTTCTTCGTCATAAAAAGGTGCTGTCATTTCTCCTTTTTTAAGATCGCTGACTCTTGCATAAAAAGCAGGATCCATTCTTGTCAAATCAAATTTTGATTCTCCTGTAGAAGGATTTATAATTAAACCGCCACTGTTTTTAGTCTCAGCATCATTAGAGTATTTTTTAACAGCAGCACTAAAACTTAATTTTCCTGTTTTAATTTCTGAAATAATTTCTTCGGCCTTCTCTTTTATTTCTATAAGTTTTGCATCAGGAACTTCTGGTTGCATTAATATATGAGAAGCAATTCTTGTATTTCCTTTAATTTTATGCAATTGCATAATATGATATCCAAATTCAGATTTAAAAGGTTTAGAAACTTGACCAACATCAAGCGTAAAAGCCATTTCTTTAAACTCTTTAATAAAACTAGACTCTTTAGTCACCGTATACTCTCCCCCATTATTCGTCACGCCAGGATCGTCTGAATTAATGATCGCTTTCATTCTAAAACTACTACCTTCTTCTATTTGTACTTTTATTTTACTTAATTCAGCAATAATTCTATCTATTTCTTCATCAGTCGGAACTGCCTTTAGCACAATTTGAGCTAATTCTATTTCTGCAGGAAACTCAGGAAGTTCTCCTTTGTCTTTTAATCCAACATAATACAAACGTACTTCTTCTGGAGTAACATCTACTTTTTCTGCTACTTTTTCTTGCTCTTTTTCTATTAAAATATTTTCCTTTTGAACGCTCGTTAATTCCTTTTTCAAGTCTTCTAAATCATTAAAACCATAAGCCTTAATTACTTTCTCTACACTACCATATTGTTGCGTAAAATACTGAATACTTCGATCCACTCGTGATGAAATTTCGGAATCAGAAACAACAACACTATCAACAACTGCATGATGCGCCATTAGCTTTTGCTGCATTAATTCTTCCAACATTTCGCAATCGGTAATTTTTACTTTCCCTTCACTTCTTAATTCTATTTCTTGCTTAAACTTATCAATATCAGAATCTAAAACAATGTTTTTACCAATAACGACAGCGACTCCGTCTATTTTTGTTTTTTGAGCAGCTGTTTGCAAACCTACAAACCCTAAAATGAAGGTACAAATTGAAATTTTAATATATTTTGAAATCATTGTTCTGTATTGCATCTTTTACTATTATTTTTTCTATCTCTCTTATTAACTCAATTTTACGCTTGTGTAAAATCATTTGTCTAATTGTTCCTACTATATAGCTTAATGGTGCTATAGAATTACGCGGTAAAACCTCTTTTATAGCCACCAAATATAAACCTAATGAATCTTGTTTTTGGAGGAATTTTGTTTTTTTTAACAGTTTTTCCTTTGAAAAAGGAAGTTTTAACAAAATGTTGTCTAATTGCGTCCAAATAGAATCATTAAATTGATGGGATTTAAAACTTAGTTCTTGTTTTTCTAATGATTCTATATCATTTATATCGTCAGATTTAAAAAGTGATGAAAATTCTTTTATATCTTTAATATGATTGTCTATATGCAGGTATTTTATTTTTACTAATTCTTCGTTTAATTTAAAATTCTCTTTATTCAGCATATAAAACACCTCTAGTTCTTCTTCAGAAATAAGGGTATCTAATTGTTGCTTTACTAATTGCTCTTTAAAGGTATTAATTAATAAACTTTCTTTATAATCTTTTACCAAAGCATCAATTTGATTAACAGCCTCCAGAGAACTATTATTCTTTGCTTTTTCAA
Organism: Polaribacter sp.; assembly: GCA_028343155.1. GTDB lineage: Bacteria > Bacteroidota > Bacteroidia > Flavobacteriales > Flavobacteriaceae > Polaribacter. Next base: position 109,581 of record JAOLXX010000005.1, on the reverse strand, counting down.
GTAACAATTTGTTGACAGCCCAATCTTGTATATAACTTTTAACTAAAACAAGACTATCTGTTCTATTGACGTTTTTAGGTAAAATAGGTAATAAATCTTCTCTAAAGAGTTTATCCGTATTTATGATCGCAACAATTTCTGAACCATAACTCTCTTTCTCTTTTATTTTGAATAAATCGCAAGAGATCAAAAAAACAAGACAAAATAAAACAATTGTATACTTCATTATTCTTCTCTGTAAAACCTAATTAATCCCTTTAATTGTCTTTTATTAACTGTTATTTCACTTTGCTGTCTTAATGTTGCAATCCATTTTTTTTCTAAAAAGTTTTGGTAGTCATTTATAACCTGTCCTTTTATCGTTTTTAACTCATCTGTTTTATAATTTGCAACATTGGTTTTAAAATACTTTTTTAAGGCCAAGCTATCTTTAGTCGCTGCTTGCCAAATTTTTTCTTGCATTAATTCAAAAAGTAATAAACCGTCTTCATATTCTTTTAAAATATGTGCATATTCAGGTTCTGTATAAATTAAATTTTCTTTATAATAGTTCATTATTTGAGTATCTCTAAAAGTTTTGAAAAGTTCAAAAACGGGCGAATTGCTTCTGTTTTTAATATATTCAACAAATACTTCTTGTCCTATTTCCTTATCATTAATGCGAAGGATGGTTTGCTGTAAAGAGTCTTTAGGAAGGGTTCTTATATCTTTTCTGTTTAAAATTTTTTTTGCCTCTTCAAATTCTATAATCGTATATTTTTTTTCTAATTTGGTAACAATAGCCTTTTTAGACAACTGCATTCTAGAACTCTTTTTTACTTTGTCGGTTAACTCTTTTTTCATTTCATCAAAAGAACGAATAGGATGTTTCTTGATTAATTTTACAATATGCCACCCAAAACGAGTTTTAAAAGGGGTTGAAAAATCATTTACATGCGCTAAAGAAAACGCCGCATCTGAAAAAGGTTTCACCATTCTTCCTGCTTCAAATTTACCTAATTTACCTCCTTTATTTTTAGAACCAGTATCTTCAGAAAACTTTTTAGCAAGCGCTTCGAAATTCTCATTATTTTTTAATTTGGTATAAATATCTTTTATCCTGTCTTCGCTAGATGCACTGGTACCCTTAATTAAAATATGTGCAGCTTCAATAGCTCCTTTAGATTCTTTGATGTCATCAACTTGCATAATATGATACCCAAATTTTGTTTTAAAAGGCATCGAAATTTCACCTATTTTTGTAGCGTAAGCAGCAACCTCAAAAGGATAAACCATTCTAAATGCTGAGAAATAACCTAAATTACCCCCATTTCCTTTTCTACCCGTTTTGGGGTTATTTTGAGCAGATTTATCTTCCGAGAACTTAGCCGCAATCACTTCAAAATTTTCGCCTTTTAAAATCCGCTCTCTTAATTTAAGTATTTTATTATAGGCTATTAAAGTATCTTTTGGTGTTGCTTCTTTAGACAGCAGTATTAAAATATGCTTTGCTTTTACTTCATTTTTTGTTCTAAAGTAAGCATCCTCTACTAAGGTATTTATAAAGGTTGTGTCCTGTAAATAAGGGGCCGTAAGTTGGTCCTTATAGAGTGCAATCTCCCTTCTGTAAGAGGGCATCGTATCTAATTGAATGCGGTAAGCTTCTTTAACTTTTAACTTGTAATCGATATACAGGTTTAAGTTGTTTGAGATGCTTTTGGCATCATCATCATCATCTATGACACCTAGATTCTTTTCATACATTTTTCTAAACTCGGCAACAGTGATTTTTTCACCATCAATGGTTACTATGGTTTTAGCTCTTTTTTGAGAGAAAACGGATGTTGAAACAACGAAAACTAATATTAAAACTATTTTTCTCATAAATTCTTTAATTATAATGATATGATTCCTTTAACTTTTGCTGCTTTTTTATAATATGAAATTACTTTTTCAGAACTTTCTATTCTTAATAAGATAGAAAGGCTCACATATTTCCCTGTCTTTGATTTTTTGGTAGTTAATACTGCCCCAGAATCAATAAATAAGGCCTCAACTTCCTTAACCTGATCACCATCAGTAGGCACAATAAACTTGTACATATAATCCGACGGAAACGTACTAGTATCGTCTAATTGTGCTTTCAAGTTTGTGTAAAATTGATTTTTATCATTCATAAAAACTTGTTTTTTTTTTCTAAATTAGTTAAAAATAACAAGACACAAAATTACATTAAAAATTAGTTTTATAAAGGGAATCAATTATTTTTGTGAGATGCAGCAAAAAATTCTATTAATTGGCGGGCCTGGAACTGGAAAAACTTCGGTTTTAGATGAACTAACAAAACGAAAATATTTTTGCATGCCCGAAGTATCTAGAGCTGTGACTTTGAAAGCACAAAAACAAGGTATAGCCCAATTATTTCTAACCCAACCTTTGCTATTTAGTGAAATGCTATTAGAAAGTAGAACAGAACAGTATCTAACCGCTGATAAAAATAAAACTAAAATTGTTTTCTTTGATAGAGGAATCCCAGATATTCATGCATATATGGAATATTACAAAACGAAATACCCAACAACTTTCATCGAGAAAAGCAAAGAATATCAGTATGACAAAGTTTTTCACTTTTCGCCTTGGAAAGACATACACGTTACTGATAACGAACGCTATGAGTCTTTTGAAGAAACCACCAAAATTGATGTTTTTTTATTAAAAACGTATTTAGAATTAGGCTATTCAATAGTCAATGTTCCTTTTGGGACAATTGAAGAAAGAACCAATTTTATTGTTAACTCCCTTTCTTATTTAGTATGATTTCACCAAAAGAACTCTTAAAAAAATATTGGGGATTTTCAGAATTCAGATCCCAACAAGAAGAAATAATTTCATCTGTTATAGATCAAAAAGATGTGATTGCATTGCTTCCTACTGGAGGAGGGAAATCCATTTGTTTTCAGATTCCTACGCTGGCAAAGGAGGGTATTTGCTTAGTGATTTCTCCTCTAATTGCCTTAATGCAAGATCAAGTAGATAGCTTACGTGAAAAAGGAATTAAAGCCGCTAGCATTGCATCTGGTGCGACACAAGAGGAAATGATCACCTTGTTTGACAATATTAAATTTGGCGGCTATAAATTCTTATATATTTCTCCAGAAAGATTGCAATCCTTTTTTATTCAACAAAAAATAAAAGCGTTACCTATTAATTTAATTGCCATAGACGAAGCTCATTGTATCTCCGAGTGGGGACATGATTTTAGACCTTCTTATAGAAACATTAAAATACTAAGAACATTAAAACCTAAGGTTCCTTTTATTGCATTAACCGCAACTGCAAACAAAAAAGTTATTACTGATATTTCTAGCAATCTTGAGTTAAATGAGCCCGAGGTTTTTAAAAAATCATTTTTTAGAGAAAACTTAGCTTATCAGGTATTTACTGTTGAAGACAAATTACAGCGGATACTTCAAATATTTACCAAAACAAAAGCGCCCGCGATTATATATGTCAATTCGAGAAAAAAAACAGTACAAATTAGTACTTTCTTAAATGCAAATAACTTTAAAAGCTCTTTTTATCATGCTGGATTATCAACCTCAGAAAAAAAGAATTCTTTTGAGAATTGGATGACGGAAAAAACACCCATTATTGTTGCTACAAATGCTTTTGGAATGGGAATAGACAAAGCAAATGTTGGCATAGTAATCCATTTAGATCTTCCAGGCAGCATTGAAAATTATGTACAAGAAACTGGAAGATCAGGTAGAAATAACAAAAAATCATTTGCCGTTTTGCTATTCAATAAAAGTGATGTTGTAACATTTAAAGAAAGACTCGAAAAAACATTATTAAGTATTAAAGAAATCAAAGAAATTCATCAAAAATTATATCAATATTTTAGAATTTCTTTAGGTGAACTCGTTGAAAGCCCCTTTCCTTTTCATCTTTTCGAATTCTGTAAAAAATATAATTTCTCCTCATTGAAAGTGGCTGCTGCGATTAAGATATTATCAAATAATGGAATTATAGAAGTTAGTCGACATTATAATAAAAAATCTACCTTACAGTTTATTGTGAGTAGTAAGACCGTTTTAAACTATCTTGATAAAAATGCTATTATAAAAAAGTTTACCAATTTAATTTTAAGAACCTATCCTGGCTTATTTGAGCAAGAGGTTAAGATTGATGAATTTTTTATTGCTAAAAAAACAGGAATCACCACCCAACTTGTTCACGCAAATTTTGAGCGTTTACAAAAAGATAATATTATTGAATATAGAGGAGTAAAAAACGATGCAGAACTCATCTTTTTACTTCCAAGGGAAGATCATTACACCATAAATAGATTCGCTAAAGAGATGAAGCAATTTATAAGTCAGAAAAAGAAAAAATCTGATGACTTCATTCAGTTTTTAAATACGAATACGGTTTGTAGAAGCCGTCAGGTTTTAAATTATTTTGATGAAATAAAAACTGAAAAATGTGGTATTTGTGATGTTTGCATTTCAAAGAGTATGAAACCGAATATAAATTTATCTTCTGAAATACTGGAACTTTTAAAACAGTATCAGCATTTGTCATCTTCAGAAATTAGTAACGCTTTAGTAGCGAATGAAAAAGACATTTTAATACATTTGCGTCAATTATTAACAGATGATAAAATTCAAATTAATCATCAAAACAACTATCAATTAAACGTATAACATGAAAGACTTGCGTATTGTTTTTATGGGTACTCCAGATTTCGCTGTTACTATCCTACAACACTTAGTAGCACATAATTATAAGATTGTGGGGGTAGTTACGGCACCTGACAAGCCTGCTGGGAGAGGAAGGAAGTTAAATGAATCTGCTGTAAAAAAGTATGCTAGCTCAATAAATTTACCCATTTTTCAACCAACCAACTTAAAAAACGAGGAATTTAACAAAGAATTAAAAGCACTAAAAGCAGATTTACAAATTGTAGTTGCTTTTAGAATGTTACCAAAAATCGTTTGGCAAATGCCAAAATACGGAACGTTTAATTTACACGCTTCTCTACTACCAGCATATAGAGGTGCCGCACCAATTCATTGGGCAATCATAAATGGGGAGACAAAAACAGGGGTTACTACCTTTTTTATTGATGATAAGATTGACACTGGCGAAATTATTTTACAAGAAGAAATGACCGTTCAAAATAATGAAACTGTCGGAACGCTTCATGACAAACTGATGTATTTAGGGAGCAATTTAGTTGCTACTACCGTAGACTTAATTTCAACAGAAAAAGTAACCACAACGAAACAACCGAATTTGGAGGAAAAAACGGCATCAAAATTAAATCCTGAAAATTGTAGAATTGACTGGACAGATTCTTTAGACAATATCTACAATAAAATTAGAGGTCTGAATCCTTTTCCAGCTGCCTGGACAATTATTAGTAATAATGAAGAAGAGATTACTGCAAAAATATATGCCGTTAGAAAAGAAATGACACCACATATTTTTAAAGTTGGTCAGATTATAGCAACCAAAAAGGACCTAAAAGTTGCAGTAAAAAAAGGATTTATAATCATTGATGAAATAAAATTATCAGGAAAGAAAAAAATGGATACAAAAAGCTTACTAAATGGCTATACTTTTTCATCTGAAACTAAAATCTTGTAAAGCCTCTATCAGTAAGGTTCTAAAGATTTCAATGTTTTTTGACTGCCTTTATTAACAATTTATATAGATTTATTAACAAAATGGGGGAGGGTTAGCACTTAAATTTGCGTAATCCCTTAATCCGTCTATATTTGCTAAGCTTTTAAAGCGAAAAACAATATTTTATTAATTTAAAACCTAATTTATTATGAACAAGTCAGATTTAATCGACGCAATAGCTGCTGATGCAGGAATTTCTAAAGTTGCAGCTAAAGCTGCATTAGAATCTTTTACAGGTAATGTAACTGCTGCTTTAAAAGGTGGTGATAAAGTTGCTTTAGTTGGTTTTGGTACTTTCTCTGTTTCTAACAGAGCTGCTAGAACTGGAAGAAACCCACAAACTGGAAAAACAATTCAAATTGCTGCTAAGAATGTAGCAAAATTTAAAGCTGGAGCTGGTTTAAGCGACGCTGTAAACTAAGAACATTGTTTTAAAGTATATTAAAACTCTCTTTTTAAAGAGAGTTTTTTTTTATGGTTATTTTCATTATATTTAAATTCTAATAGTAACTAATCGGCATTTGAAACTCAATAAAGGTAAATTATTAATCGCAGAACCAGCTATTTTAAATGATAGCTCTTTCAATAGGAGCATTATTTTAGTTACTGAACATACCTCAAATAGTGTTGTTGGCTTTATTTTAAATAGACCTTTAAACTATACAGTGAACGATTTATTACCAGAGATTAATTGTCATTTCACCGTTTACCAGGGTGGCCCTGTAGAAAAGGACAACTTATACTTTGTCCATAAAATCCCGCATTTACTTTCTGATAGTATTGAAGTGGCAAATGGAATTTTTTGGGGCGGAAATTTTGAAGCTTTAAAAGACTTGCTAAACAATGAAGCATTAAAGACTTCTGAAATTCGTTTTTTCTTAGGATATTCTGGTTGGAAAAAGGACCAACTAGAGGAAGAAATGAATCAAAATTCATGGTTTGTGGAAGAAAATGATTTCGAAAATATTTTTTCTCTGGAAAATGAAGACCTATGGAAAAATAAATTATTACAAAAAGGAGGAGATTATAAACTGTGGGCAAACGCTCCAAGTGATTTTAACTTAAATTAGATTCCTGCTATTTGCATAACTCTTAAATTGCTCGCTATTTTCTTACCAATACCTGTAGTAAACTTTTTTTTCTTATAACTTGTTACTGGCTGAACACCAATAATTGCATTCGTTATAAATATTTCATCTGCTTTTTGAATTTCAAAAGGAGAAATCGAAACTTCTTCAAGAGTAAACTCCTTATTTTTAGAAAAAATTTCAATTACTTTATTACGGGCAATCCCTTTGATACATCCCTCACTTAAAGCAGGCGTTTTTATAACATTTCCTTTCACAACAAATATATTTCCATTTGTTACTTCTACGACTCCTTTCTTTTCATTTAATAAAATGCAATTGTCTAAATCGTTTTCATCAGCAAAAATACTTGCCAAAGTATTTAGCATTCTATTATTGGTTTTTATCGTGGATAAAAGTCCAGAATAGTTGTAAAAATCTTTATAAACATCTAAAGAATATGTTTCTTTCATTTGATAAGAATTTACGTTTACTTCAATTATAAAATCTATATTGTTGGTTTTTGGAGTGTACATACCACCATCTTTTCTAAAAACATTTAAACGAATTCTGAAGGAATCGGCAGTCTCATGAACTGATACTGTCTTTAAAATTTCTTGTTCCAGAAATTCTAAGGTAAATGTTAAAGGAATTTTCATGCGCAGCATTCTCATCGAGGCCATTAATCTAAAATAATGATCTTCCCAGAAAATTACTTTTTTATGCATCACTTTTATGGTCTCGAAAATAGCATCTCCGTATTTAAAAGCTCTGTTTTCTGATGATAATTTTAAGTTTTCTGGAGCCTGTAACTCACCGTTGAAGTTGATCATAAATAAAGAATTAAAATCGCAAAATTAATGTATTTAAAAACATTTAAGCACAAAAAAACCCAACAATAATGTTGAGTTTTATGAATTATAAAAAAAATAAAATTATGCACCAATAGTATGTCTTAATTCATCTATCTGATTTTGCCATAACTGCTTGGACTCTTCAACTTCATCTTCATCATCTGCAAAATCTGTAACAATTAAAGAAACATCTTTCGTTAATGCATCTACTTGAATTTTTATTTCGAAAAAACTATCGTCCCCTTTGCTTTCTATCCATTTAAACCGAATTCTGTCTTCTGCTTTTTTTGTAATTAATTCTGCAATTTCTTCTTCTCCTTCCCAAGTAAAACTATACTCTTTGCCTCTAGAATTTACCTTATCTGCAAACCATTCTTGCAAATTAGAGGGTGAGGAAATGTATTGATATAACATACGAGGTGAAGCGTGAATAGGAATTTCTAATTCAAATTGTACTTTAGCCATTATTATTTTCTTAGGTTGACAATATAGGTATTAATTCTATCTAAAAAAAATCAAAAACACCTCTTGCTAGTTTATAAAATTCAATTATATTTGCAGCCTCAAAACCAATGGCGAGGTAGCTCAGTTGGTTAGAGCGCAGGATTCATAACCCTGAGGTCACGGGTTCAAATCCCGTTCTCGCTACTCAAAAACCCAAACAAATGTTTGGGTTTTTTTTTAAAACTCTTATAAATTGCTATGCTATTTTTTATACTGAAAATCAATCACTAAAGAAAGGCTGTTTTATTTGTGATTTAGGTATTGTTTTTTTTACTCTTCTAAGGTTTATCATTTCTCTATTTCATATTGAATCTTTGATTTTAAATCAACTTGTATTTCTTTCTAGGTAATAAGTTCTTATTTATTAGAAACATTTCTGTGTCCAGATAGGATTTTCGCCTTCTCATGTAGAATTAAAATCTTTTTTGGGATTCCATCTTTGTAGCCATTGACACTTCCTCTAGAAGACAAATCTATATAAGGAAACCTCTCTAGATATTATGTAAATCAAACGGCTGAAATAGATCATTTAATTATAGACGTCTCAATTAGAAGGCAAGGCATTGGTCAGCAATTATTTAACCGTTTAGACAATCATATTAAAAGTAAAGGTTTTGAGGAAATTAAAATGAACGCCTATATTCACAATACAAAATTTCATCAATTTCATTATAATAAAGGGTATAATCGCTATGTATTTTACTTTTCAAAAGTATTGGATGAGGATAAAAAAATTAGAAATTTTTGCTTAAAAAATTGTTGCAGAACTCAAAAAACGTTCTATATTTGTAGTACTTTACCATGCGAAAGTAGCTCAGTTGGTAGAGCGTCAGCCTTCCAAGCTGAATGTCGCCAGTTCGAACCTGGTCTTTCGCTCAAAAGACTTCATAAATATTTATGAAGTCTTTTTTTTCTAAAATTTTTAGCATCTATAGAATTAATTTTGAATCAGATATCGTTTGAAAATTAGATGCATCTGATTCTTCATTAAAAAAAGCAACCGATTAAATGTTGTTTTTACTACAAGTTTTTAAATTTATTTCCAAAAAGTAATAGCATTATAATTAGAATTCCCAAAGACAGCACAAAAATTGTTTGCGTTGCAAATAAGGAAGGATTTAACAGTAATGTGAGAACAAAACCACCTATAGCTCCCCCTAAGTGAGCAGAATGACCAACATTACCCAACTTTTTTTTCATTCCGTAAATAGAATAGATTAAATATCCTATTCCAAAAACATATCCAGGAATCGGTATGGGAATGAAAAACAAATACAGTTCCATCTCGGGGTATAAAAGTAGGGAAGAATATACAATGCCAGAAACAGCGCCAGAAGCACCAACTGCACTATAATAAGGTTCGTTTTTATGATATTTTAAGGAATATACCCCCCCTGCTAATAAGCTACCAAAATAGATTATTAAAAAATTTTGCATTCCAAAAATAGAAGCAACAATATCTCCAAAAAGGTATAAGGCATACATATTAAATCCCAAATGCATCCAATCTACATGTAAAAACCCAGCCGTTAATATTCTTGTTTTTTCACCGGATAAAATGCTACTCACTTGAAACTTGAATTTATTAAAAAAGGAAGCATCTTTAAATCCTTTCATAGAAAATAAAACGTTGGCTATTATAAGTATTAAAACTACTTGATCTATATTGTTCATCATAAAAACAAACTTACTAAAAACAGATTACTAATACTATTCTGTTTTAAATTTATATCCGATATTTGCAATTATAAAAGTAGTATATGAAATTTATAATATTTGCATTAGCCTACCCTTTTATTTGGATAATTTCTAGATTGCCAATGTGGGTTTTATATCTAAAATCTGATTTAATTTATCTGTTAATGTATTATGTATTTGGCTATAGAAAAAAAGCTGTTTTAGATAACTTAAAACTTTCATTTCCAGAAAAATCACCAGAAGAAATTATTGAAATATCGAAGAAATTTTTCAAACATTTTACAGACGTACTAATGGAAAGTGTAAAGGCATTTACTATTTCTGAAAAGCAGATTTTAAAACGATATAAATACAAAAATCCTGAATTGGTGAATGATTACGCTAAAGAAGGTAGAAGTATTGCGTTAGTTGGAGCACACCAAGCAAACTGGGAATGGTCTTTTAGTCTGCCTTTGATTTTGAATATAAATAGTTTTGGAGCCTACACAAAATTAAATAATAAATATTTTGAAAAAGCAATAAGAGAATCAAGAGAAAAATTTGGTTTTAAAGGTTATAAGAGTGCCAACTTAATAAAAGGAATGCAAAAAAACTTCACCAATAAAATCCAAGGCTTATATCTTTTATTAAGTGACCAATCTCCACAACTTCATAAAACGTATTATTGGAGTGATTTTTTTAATATAAAAGTCCCGATACATACAGGTGCAGAAATGCTTTCTAAACGCTATAATTTGGTCGTAATAAATTATGTTGCAAAAAAAGTAAAAAGAGGGTATTACGAAATAGTGTTTCAACTAATTACAGATACACCCAAAGAGTTTGAGAATTATCAAATTACCGATAAATATACAACACTAACGGAAGAAAACATAAAACAACAACCCGAGTTCTATTTATGGTCTCATAAACGCTTTAAACATAGAAATAAAGTGCCAAAAGAGTTTTTATAAATCTTTTAGCACTTTTGTTTTATTTTAATTTTTAAAGGTTAAACCTGCCTCCAATAAGAATATTTCTTTGGAAAAAAGTAAAACTTTGAGTAGCACCATCATTTGGATTAATTGTAGTTTTAACATCTGGCATATTTATATATCCAAATTTTAAATCTGATTGAATATAGAAATATTTAAAAAACGTTAAATCAAGTCCAACTACTGCTGAAGCTCACCAACCGGCAAGATGAAACTCATCATGTCTTTCTTGATTAAATAATGTTACATCTGTTCTTGGATATAAAACTCCTGCACCAAAACCTTCGGTTAAATTTATTTGAAAATTTTTATGATTTATTCCTAATAAATGACCAATTTCATCAAATCTTCTAAACTCTACATTTACATAATTTAAACCATCTGTATGCTCTAGTTGCAAAAAATTCTCAGCTAAAACAATATCATCATTATTATAAACTCCATCAAAGGGAGTTCCTGAATTTATTTCTCCATCAATTTTAACAGTTTGATCTGCAACCATTACATATTTCATATGGTCTACACCTATAGAAATTGTATAATTTTCCTTTAGAAAATAACCTATTCTATAATTATTTTGAGGAATCGTAATGTTTACTGGATTTAAATAATCATTAAAACTAAATGGAGTTTGTCTGTCTTTTGCTTTTACATTACGTAAAGTAAAATCGTAGTTATCTCCAGTAAAATGAATATCAGAACCTGAAAAATTAGCCCTGTTCCAGCCCCAATAGAAAAAGAATTTTCCTTTATTAGTGTTTTTTCTACTTTTTATTACATCTTCTGTATTTTTTTCTTGTGAAAAAGAACAGATACTCATTAGTAAAAAGAAACCTAATATTATTTTTTTTTCAAAATATTATGCTATTAGTGTTCTAATTTCATTGATAAACCTTATGGCTAAATCATCTGCTGCTTGTTGCGATTTTGCTTCTGTATAAATTCTAATAATGGGCTCTGTATTCGATTTTCTTAAATGTATCCATTCATTAGCAAAATCTATTTTTACACCATCTATAGTATTTACATCTTCATTTACATAATTAGAAGCCATGGTCATTAAAATTTTATCGACATCTATTTCTGGTGTTAATTCAATTTTATTTTTACTCATAAAATAGCTAGGATATGAATCACGAAGTTCTTTACAAGACATTTTCTTATTTGCTAAGTGCGATAAAAATAAGGCAACGCCAACTAGAGAATCTCGTCCGTAATGAGAAGCAGGATAAATAATCCCTCCATTTCCTTCTCCACCAATTACAGTATTGGTTTCTTTCATTTTTATTACAACATTCACTTCTCCAACAGCACTTGCAGTATAAGTTCCACCATGTTTTTGAGTAACATCACTTAAAGCCCTAGAAGAGGATAAATTAGAAACCGTATTTCCGCCATCCAATTTCCCTAAAACATAATCGGCACAAGCAACTAAGGTATATTCTTCACCAAACATAGAACCGTCTTCACAAATTAATGCAAGTCTATCCACATCGGGATCAACTACAATTCCAAGAGCTGCTTTTTCTTCAACAACCAAATTAGAAATATCTGTTAAGTGCTCTTTTAAGGGCTCTGGATTGTGGGGAAATTGTCCATTGGGCGTACAATATAATTCAACACATGCTACATTTAATTCTTTTAACAAGGCAGGAATAAAAATTCCTCCAGTAGAATTCACACCATCGACAACCACTTTAAAATTTGCTTTTCTAATCGCTTCTACATCTACTAATTCTAGGTTTAAAACTGCCTGAATGTGTTTTTCTAAATAAGAAGTGTCTTTTGAGTACTTTCCTAAATCATCGACATCCGAAAATTCAAAATCTTCGCTTTCTGCTAATTCTAGAATCTCCTCCCCTTCTGCACCATTTAAAAACTCTCCTTTTTCGTTTAATAACTTTAAGGCATTCCATTGTTTTGGATTGTGTGATGCAGTTAAAATAATTCCTCCCACTGCATTTTCTAAAGGTACTGCAACTTCTACAGTCGGGGTGGTAGACAGGCCTAAATCTATTACGTCTATACCTAAACCAACTAACGTATTTGCAACGAGACTGGAAATCATTTTACCAGAGATACGTGCATCTCTACCAATTACTACTTTTACCTTTTTTATATGAGGGTTGCTATTTTTAATAAATGCTCCATAAGCTGCTGCAAATTTTACGGTGTCTATTGGGGTTAAATTATCAGCTGTTTTACCGCCAATAGTTCCTCTTATTCCTGATATTGATTTTATTAATGTCATCTATTTATTAATGTCCTTAAGGTTCGTTTATTTTTATAAACATAGTAAAGATAATTGTTTCTAAATTATAATTTTATTTTTTTCTGATAAAAAAGCCAGTTAGGAAAGCCAGACCTTATGAAAACGACCATACATTAAAAACTCAGCGTAAAAATATCTTGATGAAAAAAAATATCTATAAAAAAAGCCGTTGCAAAATTGCAACGGCTCATAAATAATGAATTTTTAGATCCTGAAACTCGTTCAGTATAAAAAAGAATTACTTCTTTTTTGCTCCAGCTTCCATTTTCTTTTTTAAATCTGCAAGACCACCAATATCTCCTAAGGTAGTTTTTTCTGCTTCAGCTGCTTTTTTAACGGCAACTTTTACATTTCTTTTTTCTTGCTCTTTAAATAAAGAGGTATGAGATACAACAACTCTTCTGTATTCTTTAGAGAATTCTAAAACTACAAATTCGATGCTGTCTCCTTTATTTAATTTAGATCCGTCTTCTTTTTCTAAGAATCTTGTTGGAGCAAAACCTTCAACTGCATCAGCAAAAGTTACAACAGCTCCTTTATCATTCTTTTCTTTGATCGTTCCTTGGTGCTTAGAACCGATTGCATACGTAGCTTCATGTGCATCCCAAGGGTTGTCTTGCGTCTGTTTATGACCTAAGTTTAACTTTCTGTTTTCAACATCTAATTCTAAAACTTGAACTTCTAATTTGTCACCTACAGTTACAAAATCTGATGGATGCTTCACTTTCTTAGTCCAAGATAAATCTGAGATATAAACTAAACCATCAATACCTTCTTCTAATTCTACAAATACTCCAAAGTTTGTGTAATTTCTTACCGTACCAGTGTGAGAAGAACCTACAGGATATTTAGTTGTGATATCTGTCCAAGGATCTGGATGTAATTGTTTAATACCTAAAGACATCTTACGGTCTTCTCTATCTAAAGTTAAAATTTGAGCTTCTACTTTATCTCCAACTTTTACGAAATCTTGAGCAGAACGTAAGTGCGTTGACCAAGACATTTCAGAAACGTGAATCAAACCTTCTACTCCTTGTTCTACTTCTACAAAAGCTCCATAATCTGCTAATACAACTACTTCTCCAGTAACTTTATCACCAATTTTTAATTCGGTATTTAAAGCTTCCCAAGGGTGAGCAGATAGTTGTTTTAAACCTAATTGAATTCTAGATTTGTTATCATCAAAGTCTAAAATTACAACATTTAATTTTTGATCTAATTCTACAACCTCATTTGGATGGTTGATTCTTGACCAAGATAAATCAGTAATATGTACCAATCCATCAACACCTCCTAAATCAACAAAGACACCATAAGAAGTAATGTTTTTAACAATTCCTTCTAATACTTGTCCTTTTTCTAATTGACCAATAATTTCTTTTTTCTGTATTTCAATATCCGCTTCAATAAGTGCTTTGTGTGATACTACAACGTTTTTAAATTCGTGATTGATTTTCACAACTTTGAATTCCATTGTTTTCTCTACATATTGATCGTAATCTCTAATTGGCTTCACGTCAATTTGAGATCCTGGTAAGAATGCTTCGATTCCGAAAACATCTACAATCATACCACCTCTGGTTCTACATTTAACAAAACCGTTAACTACTTCACCTGTTTCATGAGCGTTGTTAACACGTTCCCATGCTTTTATTACTCTTGCCTTTTTGTGTGACAATACTAATTGACCAGAAGAGTCTTCTCTTTTGTCTACTAATACTTCTACTTTATCACCTGCTGCTAAACCTTGATTGTAACGGAATTCGTTTAAAGAAATAACGCCTTCAGATTTAGAGTTGATATCAATAATTGCGTCTCTATCAGTAATTCTAATAACAGTTCCTTCAATTACATCACGTTCGTTTACGAAACCTACTGTTCCTTCTAACGCTTTTTCAAACTCAACTAATTTTTCCTCATCAACTGCTTCAATACCTTGTTCGTATTTGTGCCAGTTAAAATCAGCTAAAAATTGTTTTGGATCTACAGTTTCTTCAACTGTTTCTACAACAGCTTCAGTCGCTGTTTCTTGTACCTCAGTAGCAACTACTTGCTCTTCAGTGTTTTTTGTTTCTTCAGACATTTCTGAAAATAATTTTTGTATCTTTTTGTTTTTCAGATTTTTAACGATAAAAACGCAAAGAGTTGTTTTTATAAATTTTTGTGTCCATTTCCTCTTATAAATCTGTTCTCGTAAAAAGGAATGCAAATTTACAAAATTGTTTTGATTTTTAAGGGATTAGAACTTATTTATTTGTTTAAAATTGAGAATTAAATTTCAAAAAAAAATCTGTTTATAAATAGTGTCTGTTTTCTTAAGTCCTCAAGTTCATAAACCTAAAATTCTTATAATCCACACATTTAAAATTATAGTAGTTACGAGCTGTATTTAAAAAATCATTCCTATTTTTTTTTTATCTACCTTTTCATTGTATTCTTGATACTCAAAAAACTACCTTTGCATTTTTTAAAACCCTTGGGTTTATTATAATGACAATGGATAAAAAAACAAAAGCTCTAGTAAACAAAGGCATTATGCTTCCATTAATGGAGGAATTTTACACCATACAAGGTGAAGGGGCTCATACAGGTACTGCAGCTTACTTTATTCGAGTTGGAGGTTGTGATGTAGGTTGCCATTGGTGCGATGTTAAAGAAAGTTGGAACTCAGATTTACACCCTCCTACATTTGCAGACGCCATTGTAGAGAACGTAAAAAAACATGCAAACACTGTTGTTATTACTGGTGGAGAACCATTAATGTGGTCTATGGATTATATTACAGAAAATCTTCAGAAAAACCATATAAAAACTCATATAGAAACTTCTGGAGCCTATTCTTTTTCTGGAAAATGGGATTGGTTTTGTCTTTCTCCAAAGAAAACAAAACTACCTTTAGATGAAGTGTATTCAGAAGCAGACGAGTTAAAAATGATTATTCACAACACTTCTGACTTTGATTTTGCAGAACAAGAAGCAGCCAAAGTCGATAAAAAGTGTCAACTCTTTCTTCAACCAGAATGGTCTAAAAAAGAAAAAATGACGGAATTAATTGTAGCTTATGTTATGAAAAATCCAAAATGGAAAATTTCTTTGCAAACACATAAATATTTAAATATTCCTTAATTTTTAAAAAAATACTCCTGTGCTAATGGCAATATCCTTATGAATATTATATATACCTACTTTCTACCAAAGCACAAATTCTTTCAAACTGTTCTTGAATACCCATCTCTGAATTATCAAACTCAATAGCATCATCAGCCATGATTAAAGGAGAATCTTCTCTTGTAGAATCAATCCGATCTCTTTCCTGAACATTAAAAAGAATGTCTTTAAAATCAACGTTATCTCCGCGATCAATCAATTCTTTATAACGTCTTTTCGCTCTTTTATCTGCAGAAGCAGTCATGAATAATTTCAATTCAGCACCAGGAAAAACAACCGTTCCAATGTCTCTACCATCCATTACAACACCCCGCTCTTTTCCCATAATTTGCTGCTCAATAACCAATTTTTTTCTTACTTCAGAAATCGCCGAAACCTTACTAACCAATTGAGAAATTCTGAGAGTTCTAATTTCCTTTTCTACATTTATACCATTCATAAACATCTCAGCAAACCCCAGTTCAATATTAAAATGAAAGGAAAGTGAAATTTTTTTCAAGTTGGAAATAAGAGCTTTTGATTTCAAAAAATCTTTACCCACAAAATTATTTTGTTCTGCAAATAAAGTAACAGCTCTATACATTGCCCCTGTATCTACATATATATAATTGTACTTTTTTGCTAATAATTTAGCGATGGTACTTTTGCCAGTTGATGAAAACCCGTCAATTGCTATAATAATTTTTTCACTCATTTTATCTTGTGCTATCTAAATCAATTTGCAAACTAAAAGTACTCGCATTCGTTGCGGAATGGAATTTTGAATATGCATAATTAAATTTAAGTTTATTCATTTTTACTCCAAAACCAAAGGAAAAACCACTAAATGTTCTTGCATTTTGTAATTTAAGTTCTACAGCTCTTCTAAAGTTATATCCCAATCTTAAATTGATTATACGCTCAGGAAACAGTTCTGCACCAATAACCAAGTGTCTCACTGCATTTCCAAAAATATTAACTTCTTCTTCAATAATATTCCCATTGAAATCCGTAGTTTGATCCGAAGGGTTGGGAACAGAGATCCCCCATTTTTGAAGATTATTAAGAGTAGCGTACCATTTTAAAGGAACGTGCTCTAATTTATAAGAACCTCCTAAAGCCAATTTAAAAGGTAACTTTTCTTTTTCTCCATTGAATGTTTTTATCTGGACTCCAAAATTCCTTGCAACAAAGGTAATAACAAAAGGTTTAAATGGACTGTTATATAAAATAGCTAAATCTGAAGAAACACCAACCGATGAAAAATTTGATATATTAGAATTTATAATTCGAATATTAGTACCAATAAATAAATTTGTTTTAGAAATATTAAAAGCATAACCAAGCGAAATAGCAATATCATTGGCCTTAAAATTACCTGTTTCTATTCCTTGCTCATCAGCACCTATCAAAGAACCATAATCAATATATTTAACACTTCCGTGTAGGGTGCCAAATCTTCTTGAAATTGTTTTAGCAAAAGACAAAGAACCTATATTTATTCCGGCCAAATAACTAGTATAGTTTGCAGAAAGTTTTTGATCGATTTCTTGAGAAATAACTGCAGGATTCCAAATCGGTTGATTTACGTCGTTCAAAAGCGTTAAAACTTCTCCTCCTAAAGCAACTTGTCTTGCCGAGGAAGGTAAATTTAAAAATTGATATACTTCTTCTCCTCCAACCTGCGCCTTAAAAGAACAAATTGTAAATACAAAAAAAATGAAAATAAAATTTCTATAACTCAATGAAAATAAAAACTAACTATTAAAACAATAACGAAAATAATCTATAATATTACAACAAAGCTATTAATAGTGCATGAAAAAAGTTCTTTTTATTTAAAAAAAAGGTTTCCCAATATTTAATAAATGTAGCAACCTGCTCTTTAAAATAAATACAATCGCATCTGTAAAAATTAATGGCTATTTTTTTAAAGATCACACAAAATAGTTCGCATATCAATCTACATCAAGATATTGCTTTTGTTCTTTTAAATTTAGCATTCAAAAAAAAAATTAATAACTTAGTTTTTATTAGCATATTTTTTAAAAAACAGGTTCCGTATTTATCTCATTAATAAACCCCAAACTATTAATAATATACTTATTATATCTAGTTGTATTTTTTTTACGATTATAAACTTGGCAAATACGATATATTTTTATGTATTTGAACTCTTTAAAATATAGAGCGTTTTTATTCTTTTATTCAAAGCGCTTACCTTTTTTCAAGTTTTATTGGGTTAACTCTAAACTTATTTTTATGTTTATTACAAATAATAAAATAAAATTTGTTTTATATTTACCTCTCACCTTGTTGTTAAGCGCTCATAAAAGTGGATCAAGACAGTGATTATCACTTCGATCTTGCCAAATAAAATCCATAAAAAAACCTCAATTCTTAACGAATTGAGGTTTACACTTGTTCTGATAAAATCAGAATAAAGAAAGGCGGCGACCTACTCTCCCACATAAATGCAGTACCATCGGCGCTATTGGGCTTAACTTCTCTGTTCGAGATGGGAAGAGGTGAGCCCCAATGCTATAACCACCCTAAAGGTTTAGTTGTTAGTAATTAGTATTACTAATTACTATGAACTCTCACGTTTTTAGCGTGAGTAATAAGTTGACATATAGTAAAATAATATTGTAAAAATCGAATAGAAAAAAGAGTGTCTCCCGCCTTTCGGCGGGAAGCGTACATAAGTCTATGGGTTATTAGTATCACTTGGCTATGACATTACTGCCTTTACACCTATGACCTATCAACGTTGTAATCTCCAACGACCCTTTAAAGAAATCTCATCTTGTGGTGGGTTTCGCGCTTATATGCTTTCAGCGCTTATCCCTTCCCGACGTAGCTACCCTGCTATGCTTCTGGCGAAACAACAGGTACACTAGAGGTCAGTCCAACTCGGTCCTCTCGTACTAGAGTCAGATCCACGCAAATTTCTAACGCCCACAGCAGATAGAGACCGAACTGTCTCACGACGTTCTGAACCCAGCTCGCGTGCCACTTTAATGGGCGAACAGCCCAACCCTTGGGACCTTCTCCAGCCCCAGGATGTGACGAGCCGACATCGAGGTGCCAAACCCCCCCGTCGATATGAGCTCTTGGGGGAGATCAGCCTGTTATCCCCGGAGTACCTTTTATCCTTTGAGCGATGGCCCTTCCATGCGGAACCACCGGATCACTATGCTCTTGTTTCCAACCTGATCGACCTGTATGTCTCTCAGTCAAGCACCCTTATGCCATTGCACTCTACGTACGGTTACCAAGCGTACTGAGGGTACCTTTAGAAGCCTCCGTTACTCTTTTGGAGGCGACCACCCCAGTCAAACTACCCACCAAGCACTGTCCTCATCTCTGAGTTAGACTCTAGATAAGCAAAGGGT
>JAOLXX010000005.1:0-85000 GCA_028343155.1 Polaribacter sp. | reverse complement strand
AGAGAGCCCAATGAAAGCCTTTTTTTTTAAATTATTCGAACCAACAGAGTTTTATCAAAACGCATTACAGATAATCAAAACTGAATACACAATTAAACAAGAAGAATATAAGTTAGTAATTATGTACGTTTATACCTTATTATATTCTGCGTATCGAATAGTGTAAACCATTTTATGAATAAGCTTTAAAGACGTTTCAAACAATATAATGAAAATGCGCAATATGTATTATACTCAAACGTATACAATGTGAGTGATGAAGCTTATGATGCACTCACAAATGAATATGACCCGATAAAGGAGTTCAAACATTCAACGGTGTATGTTCGAATTTATAAAAAAATATAACAATGTCACATGATAAAAGAGGTTACTTTTTACTTTTAGGCTTGCGTCTCTTTTTGTTTTTTGCAAACATCAATTTATATTGCTCTACATTGACTTTCGCTTTTCTTTGTAAAATAATTTTAGCAAAATCGAAATTCAGTTTTGATTCTTGTACCTTTAATTTATCGGTTTGAAAAGCTCGTTGCAACACATCTTCTATTAAAAAATCTTCGTTTTCTAATTCTGGATGGTATTCTGTCTTTAAAGAAAGTTTGAAAACATTTGCCGTAGTATTGTACCAAAAAGCTTTCCAGCCACTTCTTAAAAACTTAATATTTTTGAATACGGTTTTCCCTGTTTGACGATGAATTAGCTTGATTAAAATTCTACCTTCTGTGGTCGTCATTTTTTTTATTCTATCTGCAAACTCGCCTTCTACATACTTTTGAACTAATTTAACGTGCTTTTTTTTCTTCCTTTTAGATGGTATTTCCTCCAATTCTACATTTAATGAGTCTAGTTTTTGAGACGCAATCTGCGCAAACGGGTAAACCTTAAAAACTTTTCTGCGAAACCATAAATAATATCGAATATCATTTCTGGAATCAAACTTATGTTTTGGCAGCAAAGAAAATTCATTCAGGTTTACCGTGAGCGTGTCTCCTGGTTTTACCAAAACATATTCATCTATATTGTCCAACAAAGAACTTGTTGGTCTCTTTTGCGAAAAAGAGAACAATGAAATTGTTATGATATATAGGTAGAGTATTTTTTTCAAATTGTATTTATCTTTTTACTGGAAAGAAATGGAGCTTATATTGTTATTAAGGTTGCGAAAAAAGAGCCAAAATTATTATTCTTTAGAAATTTTGTCGATAAAGTCTTGCTCAGAAATAATTTCTATTCCTAAATTTTCTGCTTTGGCTAACTTACTTGGGCCCATATTATCTCCTGCAATTATAAAATTGGTTTTTTTAGAGATTGAGGAACTTACTTTACCCCCATTATCTTCGATGGATTTTTTGAGTTCATTTCTACTCATTTGATAAAAAACACCTGAAACGACAAAGATTTGTCCTGCTAATTTATTTGTTTGATTTTCTAAACTTTCTGCAGAAACCTCTAGCTGTACTCCATAAGATTTTAATCTGTTTATTAATTGAATATTTCCTAAATCGGATGAAAAATCAATGATACTTTGTGCAATTCTATCTCCAATTTCATCAACAGTGATTAATTCATCAAAAGTTGCGGTCATTAAATTGTCTATCGATTTAAAATGTTTTACCAACTTTTTAGCCACTGTTTCACCTACAAAACGAATTCCGAGCGCAAATAATACTTTTTCAAATGGAATTTCTTTGGATTTTTCAATTCCAACAATCATATTTTGAGCAGATTTTTCTGCCATTCTTTCTAACGGAATTACTTGTTCAACTTTTAAATCGTATAAATCTGCATAATTCTGAATGAAACCTTCTTTGCGTAATAAATCTACCGTTTCTCCACCTAAACCATCAATATTCATGGCTTTTCTACTAATATAATGCTGAATTCTTCCGGTAATTTGAGGTGCACAGCCAAATTCATTTGGACAATAATGTTTGGCATCGCCTTCTGTTCTTATCAATTCAGTATAACATTCAGGGCAATGTTCAGTATATTTTGTAGCTACTAAATTTGCTGGCCTTTTAGAAAAGTCAACCGCTATAATTTTGGGTATAATTTCTCCACCTTTTTCCACAAAAACAACATCACCTACTCTAATGTCTAACTTTTCTATTTGATCCGCATTGTGCAAAGAAGCTCTTTTAACTGTTGTACCTGCTAATTGAACAGGTACTAAATTTGCAACAGGCGTTATTGCGCCTGTTCTTCCAACCTGATAGGTGATTTTATGTAAAATTGTAGCAACTTGTTCTGCTTTAAATTTGTAGGCAATTGCCCATCTTGGCGCTTTAGAGGTATACCCTAATTCTTCTTGTTGAAGTAAATTGTTTATTTTTATGACCACCCCATCTGTTTCATAAGGCAAATCGTGTCTTTTAGAATCCCATTTTTCAATAAAGTTAAAAACTTCATCAATGGATTTTGCTATAGTGATGGTTTTTGGAACCTTAAAGCCAACTTTTCTTGCGCTTTCTAAACTCTCAAAATGTGTTTTGTATTTGCGTTCTTCAGTTACAACTTGATATAACAAACAGTCTAATGGTCGTTTTGCAACTTCCGCACTGTCTTGTAATTTTAAACTTCCACTTGCGGTATTTCTTGGATTTCTATATTCTTCTTCTCCTTTTGCTACGCGTTCTGAGTTCATTTTATTGAAACCTTCTATGGGTAAAATAATTTCTCCACGCATTTCAAAATTGGATACAAAATCTCCATCAAGGGTTAATGGAATGGAAAGAATTGTCTTTATATTGGGTGTAACATCATCTCCTTGAAAACCATCTCCACGGGTTACTGCTTTTATAAATTGTCCTTTTTGGTATGTTAGGTTAATCGAAGCGCCATCAAATTTCAACTCACAGGTGTAGCTTGTTTCTGTCGTCCCTAAAACTTTCTGAACTCGTTTTTCCCAATCTAATAAATCTTCTTTAGAATATGAATTGTCTAAAGAATACATTCTATTTTTATGTACAACTGTTTCAAAATTTTTGGTGATTGCACCCCCTACCCTTTGTGTTGGTGAATTTAAATCAAAAAACTGTGGGTTTTCTTTTTCTAATTTTTCTAACTCTTTAAGCTGTATATCGAAATCAAAATCTGAAATTGAAGCGTTATCTAATACATAATAATTATAGTTATGTGAGTTTAATGCTACACGAAGTGAAATTATTTTTTCTTGAATTGTCATAATATATCTAAAGAAACACTTATTTTTGGAATGAAAAAAATGTGTTTTAATATTTTTTTCAAAAATGATTCAAATAAATGAAATACGCTATAAAAATACATAAAATTTCTACAGTGAACACGCTTCCCAGTGCTTGGAATCTAAACGATTATAAACAACTTTTAGGGCGCTTTAATTTTACAGATGCAGAAAGTAGTGATCTTTTAGAGTTAGAAGAATTTTTATTTATGGCTATTGGGGAGACTGCTCCGAATGAAGCCGCAGCTATTGTGTTAGATTATAAACTTTCTAAGGATTTAAGTAAAGGGCAAATTGACCAATTATCTCATGAAATGTTATCGGATAGAATCTCTGAAGAATACCCAAAAATAGCACTACACAAGAATTTATTTTCTGTAAATCAACTTTTATACCATGCATACAATGGGAAATTTCTAAATACAGAAGCCACTATTGTGAAATTTGATATTGTTGTGCTAGCAAATGCTGATAAAAGTATTACAAAAGAAGTTGTATTGAAGTGTTTCACCAAAAACTTAGATAGTCATAATATCATTATCAGATTGTTTAGAGATCAATTAAATGGCAACGAAGCCTTTAAAGAGGCTAATGATATTATTTGGGATTTACAAAAAGAGGGAAATTCATACACAATGATTACTTCTGATTATTGGATGTCTAAAAACGAATTTTTAGTAAGTGAATTTGAAACTTCTATTCAGTTTTTTGAGGAAGCGTGATTTTAGAATTGGATTTACTCTAAATATCTTTAATAAGTTAAACCCTGATTAAAACGGCATCCTTTTTATTTTTCATAAAAAGATATCGTGGAAAGCAGGGAATAGTTCCTAAAAATCACCTACCTAAAAGCATACCGTTCTCTTTCCCCTTCTAAATTAATTACCTCAATATAAATAGGGTTTCCTTTTCCATAAGATGCGTCTATTTCTTTTGCAACATCACTCGCATTTAGTACTGGTTTTCTATTTATTTCTGTAATGATATAACCTTCTTTTACTCCGTAATAATTTAAATTTTTATTCCTGCTTTCAATAATTTTTGCCCCACCAGAAATAGCATGTTTCTTTAACTCTTTTTTAGTTAAATCCTTCAAAACAACTGACATACTTTTAGAAACATAAAAGTTTTTTTTACTTAATTTCACCTTTTTAGTAATTAATGCGCCGTCTCTATCTACAGTAATATCTACAAAATCTCCTGGTCTTTTTGCAGTTAACTGTCCTCTTAACTCAGAAAACTTAGAAATCTTAACGCTGTTCACTTTCTTAATAATATCTCCCGATTGCAATCCAGATTCTTTTGCTCCTTCATCATTGCTTACGGAAGCAATTTTCACACCATCAATACTAGTATCTCCACGATTGATATTGATTCCTAAAATAGCCTCTTGTACAGTACCAAATTCTAATAAATCATCTATTATTTTTTTAGCAATATTAGAAGGTACTGCAAATGAATAACCAACAAAAGAACCCGTTTTAGAAGAAATAGCGGTATTAATTCCCACCAATTCTCCCCGCGTATTTACTAGAGCACCTCCACTATTCCCAGGGTTTACTGCGGCATCTGTTTGAATAAAAGATTCTATATTTCCATTGCCCTCTAAATCTCTTCCCTTAGCACTTACAATTCCTGCTGTTACTGTAGATGTTAAATTGTAAGGATTCCCAACGGCTAAAACCCATTCCCCTATTTTAATAGTATCTGAATTTGCAAATGGAATATATGGCAAATCTGAACCCGTCTCAATTTTTAATAATGCAATATCGTTTTGTTCATCAGTACCTATTAACTCGGCTTTGTGCTTTTGTTTATTGTTGAGTGTGATTTCAATTTCTGAAGCATCAGTAATAACATGATTATTCGTCACAATATATCCATCTTGAGAAATTATCACACCACTTCCTGTACCAACCTGTTCATATCTTCTTCCTTTATTTCCATTTCCGAAAAAAATATCTAATGGATTTACTTGGTTTCTAACTGTGGTGTTTTTTACATGAACTACAGCGTTTACTGTGTTTTCTGCTGCAATGGTTAAATCTATATAACTTGCAGTTGAATTCACGTTATTCAATAGTGGGTTATAATTTGTAGTAACCGTTTTTATAGGTTGAGAAAGCGTCCTATCTACAAGTACTTGCTCATTAAAAAATATTTTATATCCTCCTAAAGTAATAGCGCCTCCTAAAATTGCCATCCCTAATAATCCGAAAAAATTCTTCATGTTCTTGTTTTTATATTCAAATATACATTTATAACATATTCCAAAAATATGTTTAACTTCTTTTTAACTGACTTTAACCGATTTTTAACACTCCTTTCTTCTGCTTTAAATACTTATATTTGCTCTGATGAATTTAGAATTTTACAAATACCAAGGAACAGGAAACGATTTTGTGATGATAGATAACAGAACAAAAACCTTTCCAAAAGAAAATACAACCCTAATTTCAAAGCTTTGCGACCGAAATTTTGGTGTCGGAGCAGATGGCGTTATTTTAATTGAAAATGCTACGAATTATGATTTTAAAATGAGCTATTTTAATGCTGACGGAAGTCAAACTTTCTGCGGAAATGGAGGGAGATGTGCTGTTGCTTTTGCTAAACACTTAGAAATCATTAACGCTGAAACTAATTTTAGTGCGATTGATGGAGCCCATTTTTCAAAAATAAAAAACGGGATTGTTTCTTTAAAAATGATAGATGTTACTGAAATTAGAGTTCAGGAAAAGACTGTTTTTGTTTTTACAGGCACACAACATCATGTTGAATTGGTTGACAATTTAGATACTTTTCCTGTTTTTGAAAAAGGAAGAGAAATTAGAAATTCCTATGATGAACCTGGGAGTAACGTCAATTTTGTTGAGCAAATTAACAACACCACTTTTAGAGTAAGAACCTATGAAAAAGGAGTTGAAAACGAAACACTGGCTTGTGGAACGGGAGTTACTGCTGTTGCGATAGCCATGCATAAACTAAAAAAAACAAATAGTAATTTAATTTCATTACCTGTTGAGGGTGGCAATTTAGAAGTATCATTTTCTGAAGAAAATGGAACGTATACAAATGTATTCTTAAAAGGACCTGCCACATTTGTTTTTAGGGGTACGATTCAAATTTAACTTTTAAAATTAAAAAGCAAACTAGCAAAGCGCATAGAAACACCGCACTATTTTTTTTTACTAAATGATTAAAAAATAAGGTTAAAATAAAGAAGTATTTAGAGGATATAACTGATGCTTTTTGGGGTTGACACATTAATTTTCGCAAAAAGTTAGAAATAGTATTAAAATATTTCAATCAAATACAGAAGTAAAAAAAATGCACCTGTCCAGTAAAAAAATAAAATTACGAGCACTAGAACCAGAAGATTTAGAATTTCTTTATCAAATAGAAAACAATGCCTCTTTTTGGGAAGTGAGTCATACACAAACTCCTTTTTCAAGGTTTATTTTGAAGCAGTATCTTGAAAATGCACATTTTGATATTTACGAAGCAAAACAACTGCGTTTGATAATTGAAGATAACACAACAAAGGAACAACTAGGAATGATTGATTTGTTTGATTTTAATCCGCAACACAAACGCGCTGGAGTTGGCATTTTAATTCATCCAGATTTTCAACAAAATGGTGTTGCCTCTGAAGCGTTAATACTTTTAATAAACTACAGTTTTTCTCATCTAGGTTTACATCAATTATTTGCAAATATTACGCTAGACAATATTAAAAGTACTTCGCTTTTTACTAAACATAATTTCAAAAAAGTAGGTGTTAAAAAAGATTGGATTTTTTCCGGAGGAGAATTTAAAGATGAAGTTTTATTTCAATTGATAAAAAAATAATTTTGTTACTTACTAAAAAATCAAATCCATTGCGTAAAAAAATCATATATAGCATCGCTGCCTTTCTTTTAATTATTGGAATTATAGGCTTCAATTATTATCAAAAAATATTTGGAAAAGCCATCACAAAAGACACCCTTCTTTTTATAAACTCTAATGATCGTTTAGAGGACGTAAAAAATAAAATTGCTGAATTTTCAAATAATACGGAAATTTTTCTTTGGATTGCTGCTAAAAAAAGTTTCTCAAAACCCAAACCTGGGAGGTATATTTTAAAAGAAGGAATGTCTAATAACTATTTAATAAACATGTTACGAAGTGGTCGACAAACTCCTTTAAAGGTATCGTTCAACAACCAAGATACGTTAGAAAAACTTGCTGGCAGAATTGCACAACAAATAGAAGCAGATTCTATCTCTTTAATTGATACGTTCAGAGAACAATCTTTTTTATCTAAAAATAATTTTACTACTAAATCTGTTTTAGGAATGTTTATTCCTGATAGTTATGAATTTTATTGGACGGTTTCACCTGAAGAATTCAGAACAAAAGTATTTGCTTCTTACAAACGATTTTGGAATAAAAGCCGATTGGAAAAAACTAAAAAATTAAATTTATCTGTAGCGGAAGTAATTACGTTAGCTTCGATAGTACAAAAAGAAACTGCGCAGCAAACAGAAAGACCCATTGTTGCTGGTTTGTATCTAAACAGATTAAAAAAAGGGTGGCCTTTACAAGCAGATCCAACCATTATTTATTGTGTGAAAGAAATTAAAGGACAAGCGTATCACGTAAAAAGAGTACTCACTGCAGATTTGGCAATAAAATCACCTTATAACACATATAAAAATAAAGGATTGCCTCCTACTCTAATTGCAATGCCAGATATCTCTGCAATCGATGGCGTTTTAAATGCTCAAAAACACAAGTATTTTTATATGTGTGCAAATGTCGACAAAATAGGATATCATTCTTTTGCGAAATCACTTATTCAACACAACAAAAATGCAGCTAAATACCATCAATGGATGAATAAGCAAAGGATTAATAGATAAAGTGGAGAAGAGTTTTACTTTAGAAAATAATTTGTTCATCAAAAGAAGCTATATTATTTTCAATATTAATATAGACAAAAATACTTTCATTACTCTTTTTGAATGATAAATATCGTAGGTTTTTTGTGCAAATCTGGTTGTTGATGTTTCCAATCTTTTACCATCATTGTTTTAATATATTCACTGGGTAAAGTTATGTTTGCTGCAATACATAAAGTAGTTGTAGGTGTTAAAGCTGCTTTTAAATCAGTTAACATTTTTTCGTTTCTGTAGGGTGTCTCTATAAAAATCTGTGATTGATTTTTATCTTTAGAAAGTTTTTCTAATTCTTTAATTGTTTTTTTTCTCTCCCCTTTTTCAATTGGCAAATAACCGTTGAAAGCAAAATTTTGACCATTCATACCAGAACTCATCATTGCCATTAAAATAGAACTTGGCCCCACCAAAGGAATCACTCGAATATTATTTTCGTGTGCCAATTTTACAATACTTGCTCCTGGGTCTGCAATTGCAGGAACCCCTGCTTCAGATAATAAACCAACATTTATTCCCTCTTTACAAACGTCTAAATATTTTGTAGTTTCTAGTTCTTCTGCATATTTATCTAATAACATCAACTGAAGAGAAGGTTGGTTTTTTTTTGGTGAAATTTTCTTAATAAATCTTCTTGCTGATTTTTCATTCTCAACAATATAATAATCAATTTGTTCGACTACTTTTTTAACAGATAAAGGCATTACTTCTAAAGGTTCCGTTTCTCCTAAAGTGGTGGGTATTAAATAGAGCTTACCAATCATTTTTATATTTTTTGGGCGATGCGTTCACACGCTTCATCTAACATTTTATAAACATTTTCAAAACCTTCATCTCCTCCATAATATGGATCTGGAACACTCACATTTTCAGGGAGCCGTGTTTCCTTTAAAATCAGTTGTACTTTTTGTTCATCTTCCTCATTCCTTGCAAGCAAAAGGAGGTTTTGATAATTGCTTTCGTCCATTGCAAAAATAACATCAAATTCATCAAAATCTTTTACAACAAACTTTCTGGCTCTTTGGTTTGTAATCTTTAGTTTATGCTTTGCTGCAACAGCAATTGAGCGTTCGTCTGGTTTTTTACCAATATGATAGGCGGCTGTTCCTGCAGAAGCTACAAAAACGTCCTTAGAATTTACTTTAGATTGTAAAATAGCTTCTGCTAATGGAGAACGACAAATATTTCCTAAACAAACCATCAATACTCTTTTCATGGAAATAATTTTATTAAAACATGAAATTGTTTTTCTCTTAAAAATTCAAGAAAAAAAACAATTTCATATCAATCAGTTATCTGAAAATAAATTTTTAGAAAGTCAATTTTTTAGTTAAATCGTCTACATACTTTCG
Organism: Polaribacter sp.; assembly: GCA_028343155.1. Taxonomy (GTDB): domain Bacteria; phylum Bacteroidota; class Bacteroidia; order Flavobacteriales; family Flavobacteriaceae; genus Polaribacter. Next base: position 75,509 of record JAOLXX010000005.1, on the reverse strand, counting down.
AAACTGTTTATCAGTCTCGGTTAAGTTATCAACGGTTTTGCAGGCATGTAAAACAGTTGCATGATCTCTTTGACCAATTTGATTCCCAATACTTGCCAATGAGGTTTTTGTTAATCTTTTTGCGAAAAACATTGCTAATTGTCTTGCTTGTACGATATGGCGCTTTCGAGTTTTAGATTGTAAAGTAACTACGTCCATATCAAAATACTTAGATACCTCTTTCTGAATATAATCGATAGAAACTTCTCTCTTTGTATTTTTAACAAACTTATCTACAATCTGTTTTGCCAATTCTAAAGAAAATTCTCTTCGATTAAAAGAAGCCTGAGCAATCATTGAAATAATAACGCCTTCTAATTCTCTTACATTGGATTTAATGTTCTTAGCAATATATTCTACAATGTCTTCGGGCATTTCTACACCGTCTCTGTACAATTTATTTTGTAAGATAGAAATTCTAGTTTCATAGTCTGGTGCTTGTAACTCTGCAGATAAACCCCACTTAAAACGAGATAATAAACGCTGTTCAATATCTTGCATATCTACAGGTGCTTTGTCTGAAGTTAAAATTACCTGTTTTCTATTTTGATGTAAATGGTTAAAGATATGAAAGAAAACATCTTGTGTTCCTGCTTTTCCTGATAAGAATTGAACGTCATCAATAATTAATACATCTACCATTTGATAGAAATGAATGAAATCATTTCTCGTATTCGATTTAACTGAATCGATAAACTGTTGTGTAAATTTTTCTGAAGAAATATACAACACCGTCTTGTCAGGATATTTATCTTTAATATCAACACCAATAGCATGCGCCAAATGTGTTTTCCCTAAACCTACTCCACCATAAATTAATAAGGGATTAAAAGAGGTTCCTCCTGGCTTATTCGCAACTGCCATACCAGCAGAACGTGCTAACCTGTTTGAATCTCCTTCGATAAAGTTTGTAAAACTATAATTAGGGTTTAACTGAGAATCAATCTTTACTTTTTGTAATCCTGGAATTACAAACGGATTTCTCAATTCTCTTTTATTTGATTCTAAAGGAAAAGTAACCTTTTGTGGTTTTAATGGGCCTCTATTAGAACTTGGAATTTTAACAGTTTGTGGTCTGTTGCTACTGTAATTATTTTCCATTTTGACATCGTAAATCAATTTGGCGTCATTTCCCAGTTGTCTTACCAATGCAACACGTAATAATTTAATATAATGTTCTTCCAGCCATTCATAAAAAAATTTACTGGGCACTTGAATTGTTAATACTTCTCCTGATAACTTTACAGGTTCAATCGGTTCGAACCATGTCTTGTATGCTTGCGGTTTAATATTGTCCTTTATAAAAGTCAAACATTCATTCCATACTGAGTCAGCAGTTAGAGTCATTTAATTTAAGTGATTTTTTATGTTATTAATTTGATTAAAAACTGAACTTTTTACTCCTTTCCAATAGCCCTACAAAAGTGTGAATAAAATTTAGTATAAAAAAATCATTTTGCTATTGATTATTAATTATTTTTTACGTAAAATGCACAAGAAAATTTTGGAAACTATTGAGAAATTCATCAACAAAAACAAGAATTAGATATTCAGAAACCGATCAAATGGGGGTCGTATATCATGGAAACTATGCACAATTCTTTGAACTCGGTCGTACAGAATGGCTCCGCTCTCTAGGCGTTACATACAAAGATATGGAAATCAGCGGAATAATGCTGCCTGTAATTTCTTTAAATTGTAATTTCATTAAATCCGCGCTGTATGATGACGTATTAACCATCAAAACTTTTCTCAAAAAAAAACCCTTGGTGAAGATTGAATTTGATTACGAAATTACAAATCAAAATAATGAATTAATTTGTACAGGAAATACCGTTTTGGCTTTTATGGAGAGAAAAACAATGAAACCAACACGTTGTCCAAATTATTTATTAGAAGGCTTGGGCTTTTAACTTCATGAAAGTAAAAATTATTTAATAACAATCGCGTTTATTACTTGATAATTATTTCTGATTACTTTGAAGGTAATACTGTCAACTATTTTTTATCAAAATAACAATTCTTTTTTCGAAAACAACTGAGTTACGTCTTCTTGTCCAGGAATTAGATTCCAAGTATGAATTCCTAATGCATTTGCAGAAATTGTGTTTTCTTTGACATCATCTATAAAAAGAGTTTCCTCTGCAATTAAATTATTTTCATTTAAAACAAACTCATAAATTTCTACTGCTGGTTTTCTAAAATGAATTTCATGTGAAAGATAAAACTGCTCAAAACATTTTTTAAACTCAGTAAATAATTTTATCCCCCAATTTTCTTGAATCCAAGAAATATGCAACTCGTTTGTATTACTTAACAAAAACAGTCTGTATTTTTTATGTTTAGAAAGTGCTTTTATAAACGCCAATCTTGTCAATGGAAAATCTAACAAGACCGCATTCCAAGCATGCACTAAATCTTTTTTTGCTATCTTAAGTTCTGCCGTAAAAAAGGCAATGAATTTGTCTGTAGAAATCAACCCTTTTTCATATTCATTGGCAACTGCCATCATTTCACCAGAAATTTCAGTAATTCCTAATTTTTCTAATTCTATATAGGTGGCTTTTTTATCTAAGTTGATGAAAATATCACCAAAATCGAAAATGAGATTTTTAATCATTTATATGTATTTTTAAAAGATCCGTTTTCATTTCTATTTTTTTAGAAAATGGAGCCTCAAAAACAGGCGATTTTACGCCTTCTCTAAATTCAGTATCACCAACAAATACCCTAGCTTCATCCCATAAATCCTCATCAATAAATGTTTGTAAAGTTTGGGTTCCTCCTTCAATAATTACAGATTGAATTTTGTGTTTTTGGAGCACTTCACATAGTTGAATTCCCACCCCCTTTTCTAGGACTCCAAAGGGAGAAAAATCAATGACTTCAAAAACTAAATTTTTGCGCGCTTTTGGAGGCTTTATTTCGCTGTTTTTCTCTTTTTTTCCTATAATCACAATCGTCTTAACACTGCCGTCAAAGATACTTGCTGACGTAGGAATTCTGAAGCTTTTATCCAACACAATTCTTACCGGATTTAGCCCAGACCAACTTCTAACGTTTAGCTTAGGATTGTCTGCAATTACCGTATTTGTACCAACTAAAATTGCATGCTCTTCGCTTCTCCATTTATGAACTAACTGTCGAGAATATGGATTCGTAATCCAAACGGGTTTCTGATCCTCTTTTACTACTGGAGCAATAAAACCCGCTTTCGTTTCTGCCCATTTTAGGATAATGTAAGGTCTTTTTTTATCTTGAACAGTAAAAAAACGCTTGTGGTGTTTTCTACATTCATCTTCTAAAACACCAACAATAACATTGATTCCTGCGTTCTTTAGTCTTTCAATTCCCTTACCTGCAACCAAGCTATTAGAATCTACACAACCGATAACTACATTTTTAAGTTTATGTTTCTCAATTAAATCCGCACAAGGGGGTGTTTTACCATGATGTGAACAAGGTTCTAATGTTACATAAATAGTTGCCTCTTTTAAAAGTGACTTCTCTTTTACGGCATTAATTGCATTTACTTCCGCATGGTTATTCCCAAAGGCTGATGTAAATCCCTCTCCAATAATCCTATCGCCATGCACAACAACTGACCCAACAGAAGGATTTGGACGTGTAAAACCAATGCCATTTTTGGCAATTTGTAAACAACGTTTTATATACTTCTCGTGATTGATATGCATTCTTTTTAGGAAACAAAATCAAGTTTCGTTTAAAACTTAATCTCTTGAATTTGATCTACAAAGTATATGTTAGAAAACCCCAAAACTTTGTATTTAATCTCTCCTTTAAACTGTACTTTTATCGATTTTTTCAAAAACGAAGTTAGCAAACCTCCTAAAATTCCGTTTTTGTTGTTTTTAAAGACTTTATTCGCTGGTATTATAACGATTAAAGGGATTGCAAATTCCTTTCTTGCTGGCACTTTAAACGCTTCGGAAGAAACCTGTGCAACCACAGTACCATTGACAATTACTTTAATTTCGTCTGTAGAAATCTTACCACCTACATCATTTGGGTTTTCAAAAAAAGCAGTTGCCTGTAAACGAATTGTATCACCTGTGAAAGAAGCAACTTTTACGTTATCAACCTTTAAAAAAATAGGTGGTTTCTGAACAGAACAACTAGAAATAAAAAAAAAGACCGTAAAATATAAAAAGTTTTTCATCTTAATTTATTAAAAAGAATAGGTAAATTGCCCTTGCAAAAATACAGTATTAAATGACAAGATAATATTTTATTAATAGAGAAATTGAGTCTAAAAAAAACATTTAAGATAGTTCTTAAGATTTGTACCTATTGAAAATATGAAACATGCCCTTGACACGCTTTGGTTGATAAACAAATGATGACTTTAAAAGAATTTAGACTTTTTTTCACGAATGCACTTAAAGAGAAGTATCCAAAGACAGAAATAGACACTTTCTTTTTTTTGTTGCTAGAAAAAAAACTGAACTTACAAAGAATAGATACGGTTTTAAAGCCTGATTTTATAATTGATGACACGATTTTATCGGAATTAAAAAGCAGGGTCAAAAGACTTCAAAAAGAAGAACCTATTCAGTATATTTTAGGGGAAACTGAATTCTATGGATTGCCTTTTATTGTAAATAAAAACACTTTAATTCCAAGACCTGAAACGGAAGAATTGGTAGAATGGATTCTTTTAGAAATTGGAAAAATACAGGGTTGCATTACCCCAACCTTGTCTGTTTTAGATATTGGAACAGGAACTGGCTGTATCCCTATTTCTTTGGCGAAGAACTTAACAGATGTAAAAATAACCGCTATAGATATTTCTTCGCAAGCGTTGAAAGTTGCTAAACAAAACGCCACTTTAAACAATGTTGAAATTTCTTTTTTAGAAATGGATATTTTAAAAACGCATCAATTAGAGAAGCAATATGACATTATCGTCTCAAACCCTCCTTATGTTCGGGAATTAGAAAAGGCTGAAATCAAGAATAATGTATTACAAAACGAACCGCACTTGGCGTTGTTTGTCGAGGACCATACTCCCTTAATTTTTTATACTAAAATTGCAGATTTAGCAAAACAATATTTAACGAAAGAGGGATTTCTATTTTTTGAAATCAATCAATATTTAGGAAAAGAAACTATTGAAATGCTAGAACAAAAAGGGTTTAAAAATATAGCACTAAAAAAAGATATATTTGGAAATGATAGAATGATTCAGGCAAGTAGCAACTAGGAGCACTTCAATACCAAACCTTAAAAAAGCAGGAACAAAAAGAAAAGAAATACAAGAGCTGTAGGGGTTAAACCATGCCATTTTGTATGCAATTAAGGAGAGTAAACACTACTCCAATTTCCTGGAGTATTTACTAAAGTTATTAATGCAATGGTAAAACCTCTTATCGAATCAACAGATGTGATTCTTTTTTTAATCATGATGATATGCTTTATCCAAACCCACTTTGTGCCCCCAAAAAGCATAATATAAAATAATCCCATAGCAAGGTAACAAAATCCAGTATCCATAAGAAGCTGCTTCTGTTAAAGCGTTTATTTCAGTAACTCCAGAGACTAGCAATTCTTCTTTTTTATAATCGACTAAAAAACCATATAGCGGAGGTAAGACGGCACCACCAGAAATTGCCATAATCAATAAAGCAGATGCTGTTTTTGTAAACTTCCCTATACCTTTTAAGGTTAATGGCCATATTGCAGGCCAAACTAAGGCGTTTGCAATACCCAATGCTGCTACAAATAGTACGGATGTAAATCCGGTAGTATACATAGTACAAAAAGAGAATATAATTCCTAAAATAGCACTTCCTTTTAACGCAAAAGTTTGGCTGATATATTTTGGAATTAAGAAAACTCCTAGTAGATAGGTAGCTACCATAGCCATTAAAGTATAAGTTGTAAAAGAGTTCGATTTTTCTCCTAAACCTAATGAATGTCCGTAAGCAATAATTGTATCTCCAGCAATTACTTCTGCACCAACATACACAAACAAAGCCAAAACACCCAACCATAAATGTGGAAATTGAAAAATACTTGTTTTGGTCGTTACTCCTACTTTGGATGCTGTTATCGGAGCTGCTTCCACATTTGGTAATGGCGCTTTTCTAATTAATATTCCTAAGGCAAACAAAACCAACGCCATAACAATGTAAGGGGTTATGACACTGTCTGCCATTGTATCCAACAAAGCTCCTTTCTCAGCAATACTTACGCTGCTTAATTTTTCTTTTATATCACCAATACCCGACAATAAAATAGTTGCAAAAATAAAAGAACCTAAGGCGCCAGCAACTTTATTTGCAATTCCCATTATCGCGATACGTTTGGCAGCACTTTCAATAGGTCCTAAAATAGTAATATAAGGGTTGGATGCTGTTTGTAACAAAGTCATTCCGATTCCTTGAATAAAAATTGCCGTTAAAAACATCCAATAAGTTCTTGCATTTGCCGCGGGTATAAATAACAAAGCACCGATTGCCATTATAATTAACCCTAAAGACATTCCTTTTTTGTAACCCATTTTGTTTATAATATAGGAAGCAGGCAAAGCCATTACAACGAAGGAAATATAAGATGCTGATGCAACTAAGTAGGACTGCGCATCTGTTAGTTCATTGATCGTTTTCATAAACGGAATTAAAGCACCATTTATCCAGGTAACAAATCCGAAAATAAAGAACAAACCTGCAATAATAAGTATTGGTAGGAGTGTCTTGTTTTTTGTATTGAGCACTTCTTGAGTCTTATTGGACAACATCGCTTGGCATTTTAATAATTTATAATAATAAGCAATATATGATTATCCTTCAATTAAATAAAAATAAATTCTACCAATGACCTATATTTAATGTTAAACGGTTTTATTTTGAGTAGGAAGCGAATCTAAATTTAGTCTGTTCGTTTTGCATGATTCAGCTATTTGTTACGCTCAACAAAAATGAACGTTTACACCTCCTGAAAATAAAAAAATAAGACTTGTACGGGGCGTATTTTAAAAGTTATCTGCTAGGAGAAACAACATTATACAGTTTTTTTTACGCGCAAACTCCAATGAAATTTAAATCTAGAAACCACTACTCCTTCTGAGTTTTTTCCTTCTGAAATTAAAACAACGACCTGTCCTTCCCCTGTTTTTATTGACCTTTGAATTGCTTCGCTAATTTCATTTCCTCCAGTACAAGAAAAAAAAATTTTTCCGGTCGCTTTTTTGAAAAACTGTGCTTCTTGATGGGTTACCAACATCGAAAATTTTTCTTGTGAAGCAGCGATTGCTTTCATAACCAAGATCCCTGTTGGCAATTCTGCTGCCATTCCTTGCGCAGCCCAAAACATACTTTTAAACGGGTTTTGATTTATCCAGCGATGTCTAATCGCAACGACCACGGCTTGGTCTGTAATAGAACGAACTCTTACCCCTCCTATATACGCTAGAGGGAGTTGTAAAAGATTGAACATATTCAATTTTCTTGGTGTAAATTTCATGTACATAGGGGTTCTTTAATTTTAAAACAACCAATTAAAGTTCACAAGATAGTTAAAAATAAAGGGACCAATTTCCTCATTCAGATGCAGCGTTACAATGTTGAGACTCTAATGCATAGGGCACAAAAGGCGCAGCCGCCGTTACAATGCAGCCAGCAAAAGGCAGAACAAGTTTTTTTTTTAAGATCTAAAAATAACATTTAAACAAAAAATCCCACTATAAAGCGGGGTTTTTCTCAGATACTAATATACCCTACTTATTGCCCAATTGCTATTACAAAATTACCTACATTAAGACGAGGTGTGTTTTCTCAAATTCCAGTGACATGAGCACCTGTTTTACCATTGCAAGCATTTACTCCTAAAGACGGGATGTTATTGCCTGTTTTGTTTTGGACACCTTTTTGTTACCTATCTATGTTGTCCAAAACGTTAGTTACTAGCCAGCCAACTTTCTAAATGCGTTATTGACTTTATCTTTTCCAAAATGTTCAATTCCTTATCTAAAAGAAAATAGCTCGGAGTGGCAAAAATGTGATAGTCATTTACCGCCTGGCTCTTCCACCCTTTACCGTCACAAAAGGTTATAAATGGTGCATCTCCATAATAGGCTTCAAAAGCATCTGTATCGGTATCTATTGATATATAAACTATTTCTACATCCTTATTCGCTTTTAAGTCGGCGTACTTCTCTTTTAATTTTGAGTAATCTTCCTTACAGGTAGGACACCAACTTGCCCCAAATACCACCAACTTATACTGTGCAGCGATACTTTTTAAGTCTTTCACCAGCGAACCTTCTATATTCAGGTCTATATTAGGTGCTATTTTCCCATTGGCAATTTTTCGGTATTGTTCAAAGAGGTTAGCGCTTTTTTCATCTAGTACACAGCTCTCATCGTTTAGCATTTTTAAGGCTAAATATTCTGCCGCACCAAACAAACTATGACTCTCTAAAAACGTAAACCAATACTGAGCTACCGCTTGCTGTATGGAAGGCTCCTCTTTTAACGCTACAATTACTTTATCTATCGCTTGGTTAAGTAGGGACGTTACTTCTTCTAACGGAAAACGCTCTACCAAATAGGTGTAACCTTCTATGATTTTTTTTAGCAAACCCGAGTGCTTCAATGCGGTGAAGTCTATAGCCATAAACTCAGTAACATGCTGTGGTGATCGCCAAGCATACGTTTTTACGCTATTAGGCATTTGCTCTATTAAGCCTTTTGTGAGTAGATACTGCCTTACCCATAGGTTTTCTGGTAAAGATTTTATATAGTTAGGAAATAGATTATTTACGCTATCCAATTCTGATATAATATGGTTTTGTTTTAGGCTATCTGTTAAAAAAAATGAGTCTTTTAGCGGAAATGTCTCAGGAAAGTAAAATTAATTTAATAAAAAGGTTTGCTTTTATACCCCCCTCGATATTTCGAGGGGGTATTGTTAACTTTATACTATTTCTAAAATTAAGAAGTCCAAAATTCTCTTTTCTTATTCAATTCTTCTTCCTCTTTTGAGTATGCTTCCGCTTCTTTAGGAGAAAGCACTTTTAAGAATGAAGGGTGTTGCTCAATCGCAAATTCGATCTTAGTCACAATGTCTGCAATCTCTTCATTTTCATAATCTATTTCTAAAGGTTCTTTTATGACCATCGATTGTAAGACATTCCGCTTTTTTATATTCAGCCCTTTTTTATCAAAAGAACGTCTAAAGCCATCAATTACAATAGGTACAACAATCGGTTTGAAAGTTTTAATAATATGAGCAGTACCTCTTCTAATCGGTTTAAATGGTGTGGTTGTCCCTTGTGGGAAAGTAATTACCCAACCATCAATTATCGCTTTTCCGATGTTAGAAATGTCAGAATTTTTGACCTGTCTTTTTACATCTTTCCCTTCACTTCGCCAAGTTCTTTCGATAGAAACAGATCCCATATAGGCAAATATTTTTGGCAATAAACCAGCTCGCATCGTTTCGCCAGCGGCAACATAATAGACGTTTAGTTTGGGATTCCAGATATAACCAATATTTTTAATGGTATCGTCTCTTCCAGATAAAGAAGCATTAAAGACGTGAAACATTGCAGCAACATCCGCAAAATAAGTTTGGTGATTTGAAACAAACAAAACACCTGATGCAGGTAATTTTCTTAAAATCTCAGACCCCTCTATATGTAAGCTGTTAAATTTCCGGTATCTGTTGTGAGAAACAAGTCCAAAAATTCGTATTAGCCACTTCTTTAATAATAAAATATGTCCAAATGGATTCCTTTTTAATAAAGGCATTCTAGTTCATTTTAGTTGATTGAGAACAAATTTACAAAACAATTAAGAAAGATGCTATCTTAAGAGTTCTTTAATTTCAGAAAGCAACATCGCAGTTGCTCCCCAAACAACATAACCTCTTAATTTGAAGCAAGGTACTTCAATATTTTTCCTCGAAGAAGTATGCACGTTAACAGCAGTTATATTTGCATCATTCAACAAATCACTTGCTAAAACTTCAATTGTTTCGGCTACTTCATAATTTAAATTAAAAGCTGGCTTTTGATCAACAAAGCCTATAAATGGCGTAACTAAAAAATTACTTGGTGGAATATAAACATCTGTCAATTTTCTAATGATATGAATGGAAGTTTCAAGTATACCCACTTCTTCAAAAGTCTCTCTTAATGCTGTTTTTTGAAGATTGCCGTCTGCTTTCTCTGTTTTTCCACCAGGAAAACTTATTTGTGCTGAATGCACCCCCTTGTAATGCGCTCTTTGTGTTAGTAGCAAACACGTTTCGTCTTGCTTATTAGGGTAAAATAAAGCCAATACAGCTGCTTTTCTGGGGTTGTTAGCTGCTATCTTATCTGCCTCATATTTTAGGCGCTTTTTTGGGGCTAATTTAAAATGAGCATTTACCCCACCCAATTTAAGAACCTTTAACTGGGCTACTTTATTTTTGAAATCATTAAAATTCACCTACATTGTTTACTTTTAACAAATTTAAAAATTTTGCATCTAAATACAACCAATTCAACTCAAGATCCGTTACGGAGCATTTCAAAATCCACATAGAAGTGTATTGGTCAAGCTCAAAACATAGCGGTTTTGAATTTATTTTAAAAAAAAGAAAATTATTTATTGATGAGTGTTTAAAAATAACCACTTTCTTTATTCTTCATTTTTGAATAAAAAACCGAATCCGAGTCTACTTAAAAACTTTTTTTCAAAAGCCCAGAAAAATTTAAACTGTCCAAAGAACCAGCCAAAGATTGGAAGCGTAACTTGATAAATTGGGAAAATTAACAAAATTCTTAGAGGCCAAAATAACCAAGGGTTTGTTGTTTCTGGCAACAACCCAAAAAAGATGGTAACAGGTTTTACTGCCCAAGAAGCAAAAGAACCATTAATAGCAAAAACGATGAATATCGCTATGATAGACCAATTGTTCTGTATTCCCCAACGTTGTTTTAATTTTTCCATACTCTTCGCTAGTTTTCAACTTTATTTGATTTATTAAACATCAACCACAACCCAATTAAAACAAAAGGAACACTTAACACCTGACCTGTGTTTAAAGAATTGAAAACCCAATCTTCTCTACCATCAACTTGCGCTTCTTTTAAAAATTCTATAAAAAAACGTAACGACCATAGCACAACCATAAAGAGTCCAAAAAGATATCCTGTTTGGTGCTTCTTATTTGTTTTCCAATACAAACGCCACAGTGCCACAAATAAGGCTAAATAACTAAAAGCTTCATATAATTGAGTGGGGTGCCTTGCGACGGTTTCTCCTGCAGCCTTAAAAATAACGCCAAAGCTAGTACCTGTCTCTTTTCCATAAATTTCTGAATTGAAAAAGTTTCCAAATCGAATAAAAAAACCAGCTAAAGCAACCATAATTGCCAATCTGTCTAAAATAAATAACCAAGGTTTTTTTAGGTGTTTCTTTGCATAAAAGTACATTGCTAAAGGAATTCCAATTGCTGCTCCATGACTTGCAAAACCTGTGAAACCGGTAAACTTCCAGGTACCATTTATTTGTTTTAAGGGTAAAAATATTTCTAATAAATGGTTTTGATAATAAGACCAACTATAAAAAAACACATCTCCCAAACGCATTCCTATTAACATAGAAATAAAAACATACATGAATATTACATCCAATTTCTCAACAGGAATTTTATCTTCTACATAAATTTTCTTCATCAAATGTAATCCTAACAAAAATGCGGTTACGAACATTAAACTATACCAACGAATAATGAAAAACCCTAAATCTATTCCTATTGAAGGATTCCACTCTATTGCTAAAAAACTCATATTATTTATTTAAAAATTTAAAAAATTGAAAGGTAATTCGTTTCATCTTCTAATGCTTCATTTTTTTTAGTTAATTTATTACTTCTTTTTTTCTGCTACAGGATCAAACCCACTACCTCCCCAAGGATGACAACTAAAAATTCTTTTTAATGCCATCCAACCACCAGAAAACAAGCCATGCTTTTGTAATGCTTCAATTGTATAATTTGAACATGTTGGGCTATATCTACAACTTGCTGGGGTAAATGGCGAAACTGCCATTTGATAAAAACGAACTAGCAGTATAAATGGATATGAAAAAAATTTATTCAAAAGTAAAATTATTTACAAAAATATTGATGCGATACCGAAAAGAAATCAGAATTATTTGCATTGACATGCTTCTAATTTAGGATTTCAAATTGTTAGTTTATTAGAAATGTAGTACCTTCTTTCCCATCTTTTAACTGAATTCCTAATGCAATTAATTCATCTCTAATTTGATCTGACAAAGCCCAATCTTTATTTTCTCTCGCTTCTTTTCTTAATTTAATTAACAACTCCACTACGCCATTTATTTTACTAGAATTGTCTTGCAAATTTTCATTCATCAATCCTAAAACATCAAAAACAAATTCATTTATAATGACTTTAAATGTTTCTAAATCAGCTGAATTCAAACTCGCCTTTTTCTCTTTTATTAGGTTGATTACTTTTACCCCTTCAAATAAATGAGCTATTAAAATGGGCGTATTAAAATCATCGTTCATTGCTGAATAACAGGCAGATTTCCATTTCTGAACATCAAAAGTAGACGTTTTTCCTGGTGCAATCTTATCTAAGAAATTTACAGCTTCCATTAATTTAGCATGTCCTTTTTCTGAAGCTTCTAATGCATCCCCAGAAAAATCTAAAATACTTCTATAATTGGCCTGCATGTTAAAAAAACGAACTACACTCGCTGAAAATGGTTTTGGCAACATTTTATTTTCTCCAGATAAAATTTCATTTGGTAAAATGAAATTGCCTGTAGATTTTGCCATTTTCTGGCTGTTTAATAACAGCATATTTGTATGCATCCAATAATTTACGGGCGTCACACCACTACACGTTTTCGATTGTGCAATTTCACATTCGTGATGTGGAAATTTCAAATCCATACCACCACCATGAATGTCAAAGCTTTCTCCTAAATACTTTGTACTCATTACGGAACACTCCAGATGCCAACCCGGAAAACCGTCACTCCAGGGAGATGACCAGCGCATGATATGGCGTTTATCTGCTTTTTTCCAAAGTGCAAAATCTTGTGGATTTTTCTTATCTGATTGGCCGTCTAAGGCTCTTGTATTATGAATCAAATCTTCTACTTTTCTGCCCGAAAGGATTCCGTAATTTTCTTTTTTATTGTATTCTAAAACATCAAAATATACAGAACCATTTACTTCATACCCAAGACCCTTACCCATGATTTCTTTAATCATTTCTATCTGCTCTAAAATATGACCCGTTGCTGTAGGTTCTATACTTGGTGGTAAAAAATTGTAGTTTTTTAAAACATCATGAAAGTCTACCGTATACCGCTGCACAACTTCCATCGGTTCAATTTTCTCTAAACGTGCCTTTTGTGCAATTCTATCTTCACCGTCATCTGCATCGTTTTCTAAATGACCTGCATCTGTAATATTTCGTACATAACGAACCTTATAACCTAAATGTAGTAAATAGCGATATACAACATCAAAAAACATGAAAGTTCTTACGTTTCCTAAATGTGCATTGCTATAAACTGTGGGGCCGCAAACATACATCCCTACATATCCGTCTGTTATGGTTGTGAAATCCTCTTTTGTTTTGGTTAAAGAGTTGTATACTTTAAGTTGATTTTCTTTGTAGCGTTTCATTAAAAAATTGACTATTTACAGGTGATAAATATAGGTACTTTAAAAAGAATAGCGAAATAGAATTTGTTAGAAGTTTGGCCAGTCTAAAAGCTATCTTATATTTTTTTTTATGCAATTACTTTATTAAAATATCTTTACTGCTTAAATTTACATAATCTCTTTATAAAATGCAAAAAGAAAACATTAGCACTACATAAAAAAAAAGTTTCTTCCCTAGAGATAACCAATAGATTACGAACAGAAAAACAGTTCCTTTTAATGTTGCCAAAAAAACATTAAAACTTTCATTTAGTGGTTTTAGATCATTTTGACTATGAAGACATTGATTTTCTAAAAACACAAACTGAATGTTTTTACACAATTTTTAACTATTATTGTGTCTATTAAAATGATATATTTACACTTAAATTTAAGTTTTTATAAAATGAAAAAAATAAGCTTCGTCCTTTTTACACTTCTCGTAATTTCTTCTTGCACAAAAGAACATGCTAAAGAATATCTTTCGCTGTCTGGAAAACTAACAAACAATACAGACTCAATAATCACAATTTCTGGTATTAGTGGTCTTGTTAAAACAATTTATTTTAAAGAGGATGGCTCTTTTAAAGACACTTTAAAAGTTTCTAAATCTGGGATTTATACTTTTCAAACAAATAGCGGAAAAAGAGCTCCTATATATTTAAAAAACGGTTTTGATATTGCTATTGATGGAGATGCAGAAAAATTTATGACAAGTTTTAAGTTCTCTGGAAATGGAGCTTCAAACTCTCAATTTATCATGACTCAAATAGAGAAAAGTAAGGACATGGGGAATCCTGCAGACATTCTTGCTTTAGAGGAAGACGCTTTTAAAACAAAAATAAATTTATTGAAAAAAGAATATGATAGTATCTTATATTCTTACACTGATTTAGATAGTTTATTAAAAGACATGGCTTCTAAACAAAACAAAAAAATGTTTGATTATTTTCAAAATAACTATGCTTCCAACAAAAAAATGGGAAAAGGCAATCCATCTCCTAAATTTGAAAATTATATCGCTTTTAAAGGTGGGAAGAAATCCTTGGACTCTTTCAAAGGAAAATACGTATATATTGATGTTTGGGCAACTTGGTGTAGACCTTGCATTAGAGAAATCCCTTTTTTACAAAGTTTGGAGAAAGAATATCATACTAAAAATATCGAATTTGTTAGCATCTCAACAGATGAAGCCAGGAGAAGTGGTGGTTCTTGGGAAGCTGCAGAGAAAAAATGGAGGAATTTTGTAAAAGAGAAACAGATGAGTGGAGTTCAATTATGGTCTGGAGAAGATTTTAATTTTCAACAAGCCTATCAAATAAATGCTATACCAAGATTTATTTTAATTGATCCTGATGGAAACATCGTCGCTGCAAATGCACCAAGACCTTCCGATCCGAAATTAAAAACCTTATTCAATTCTTTAAAAATTTAGTACAATTAAAAGCAAAAAAAAAGCGAAATTAAAATTTCGCTTTTTTTTTGTGTACTATTTTATCTTTTATTTATATCTAAAAAATCTCTATGATTTTCTCCTGTATAAATTTGACGTGGACGGCCAATTGGTTCTTTTTTAAGGCGCATTTCTTTCCATTGAGCAATCCAACCGGGTAATCTACCTAAAGCAAACATTACTGTAAACATTTCTACAGGAATCCCCATCGCTCTGTAGATTATACCTGAGTAGAAATCTACATTAGGATATAATTTTCTATCTACAAAATAAGGATCAATTAAAGCTTCTTGTTCTAATCCTCTAGCAATTTCTAAAATAGGATCTTCAACACCTAAATCTTTCAAAACTTCATCTGCCGCTTTTTTAATGATTTTAGCTCTTGGATCAAAGTTTTTATAAACTCTATGTCCAAATCCCATTAAACGAAAAGGATCATTTTTATCCTTGGCTTTAGCCATGTACTTTTTAGTATCCCCTCCGTCTTCTTTGATTGCTTCTAACATTTCTAAAACGGCTTGGTTTGCACCCCCGTGTAAAGGACCCCAAAGTGCAGAAATTCCTGCGGAAAGTGAAGCAAATAAACCCGCATGAGAAGAACCAACAATTCGAACGGTTGAAGTAGAACAATTTTGTTCGTGATCAGCATGTAAAATAAGTAATTTATCTAAGGCATTTTTAATGATTGGATTTATTTTAAAATCTTCATTAGGTTGCTCAAACATCATTTTTAAAATGTTATCTACATACCCTAGGCTTTTTGACCCATAATTTAAGGGCAAACCTTGTTTTTTTCGCATTGTCCAAGCTACTAAAACAGGAAATTTTCCCATAATTTTAACAACTGAATTATACATATCTTCTTCTGAATCTACGTTTACAGAAGTTGGATTAAATGCTGTTAATGCACTTGTTAAGGAAGACAAAACACCCATTGGATGTGCTGTCTTTGGAAAAGCATCAACAATTTTCTTTACATCATCATCCACTAAAGATTTTGATTTGATATCTGAATGAAACTTTTCCAACTGTTCTTCTGTTGGTAAATCTCCAAATATTAAAGCATATGCAACTTCTAAAAAACCTCCTTTATCAGCTAACTCTTCAATTGAATACCCTCTGTATCGTAAAACTCCTTTCTCTCCATCTAAAAAAGTAATCGCACTTTCACAAGAGCCTGTATTTTTAAAACCAGGGTCAATTGTTATCACTCCATTTGTTGCACCTCTTAATGTTTTAATATTAATAGCAACTTCATTTTCTGTTCCTTTTACAAGAGGAAACTCATAAGAATTATCTCCAATTTGTAATTTAGCTGTATTCGACATTTTACTTATTTTTTTTTTTAATTCAATAGTTGCACGAAGGTACCATATTTCAGGGAGTTTTTAAATCTTGTTCTTATAGAATTTTAATATTTTATAATAATATTAACTTATGCTTCTATTCAACCAAAAAAAACCTCATAATTTCTTATGAGGCTTCCTTTTTATAAAAAAGAGTTTGCTTATAATTTAAAAGCTTTTTCTTTTGGGAAATAAGCTGTTGCGCCTAATTCTTCTTCAATACGTAGTAATTGATTGTATTTTGCCATTCTATCAGAACGAGAAGCAGAACCTGTTTTAATTTGACCACAGTTCAATGCAACTGCTAAATCTGCAATTGTATTGTCTTCTGTTTCCCCAGATCTGTGAGACATCACTGAAGTATAACCAGCATTTTTAGCCATATTTACCGCAGCAATCGTTTCTGTTAAAGTACCTATTTGATTTACTTTAATTAAAATTGAATTTGCAATTCCATTTTCAATTCCTCTTGACAAGCGTTCTACATTTGTTACAAATAAGTCATCACCTACTAATTGAACTTTATCTCCAATTTTTTCAGTTAAATATTTCCAACCTTCCCAGTCATTTTCATCCATTCCATCTTCAATAGAGATAATAGGATACTTTGCTGCTAATTCCGCTAAATAATCTGCTTGTTCTTGACTAGAACGTATTTTACCCGTTTGTCCTTCAAACTTCGTGTAATCATACTTTCCATTCACATAAAATTCTGCAGCAGCACAATCTAAAGCAACCATAATTTCATCTCCAAAAGAATACCCTGCATTTTTAACTGCCAAAGCAATCGTTTCTAAAGCATCTTCCGTTCCCCCTGCTAAATTTGGTGCGAAACCTCCTTCATCACCTACAGCTGTTGATAAATTTCTATCGTGTAAAACTTTCTTTAAATTATGAAAAATCTCAGAACCCATCTTCATCGCTTCAGAAAAAGTTTCAGCCTTCACAGGCATCACCATAAATTCTTGAAATGCGATAGGTGCATCAGAATGTGATCCCCCATTGATGATATTCATCATTGGTAAGGGTAATGTATTTGCAGAAACACCACCAACATATCTATATAAAGGCATTCCTAACTCATTTGCAGCAGCTTTAGCAGCAGCCAAAGAAACTCCTAAAATTGCGTTTGCTCCTAATTTTGATTTGTTTGGAGTACCATCTAAATCAATCATTAATTGATCGATCGCGTTTTGCTCAAAAACAGACGTACCTAATAACTCCTCTGCTATAATGTTGTTTACGTTGCTTACGGCTTTTAAAACACCTTTTCCCATGTAGTCTTTGCCTCCATCTCTTAACTCAACAGCTTCATGTTCTCCTGTTGAAGCTCCTGAAGGAACTGCTGCTCTACCTAAAAACCCATTTTCCGTAGTTACATCTACTTCTACTGTTGGGTTCCCTCTTGAATCAAAAATCTGACGTGCGTGAACGCTAATTATAATACTCATTTTATTGTAATTTAATTAATTAATGTCTTTATTTTAAATGGCTAATCTACGAATACCAGCCCTTTCTTTATTGATTATAAGAAGTTACTTACGAAAACGTTTTCTAGATAATCAAGTGAACAAATACTAGTTTGTTACAGATTTTGCTGCTTTTATGTTTGCTATAAATTGATCAAACAAATATTCAGAATCATTTGGTCCAGGACTTGCTTCTGGATGGTATTGTACAGAAAAAGCGTTCTTGTCTTTTAGACGAATTCCTGCAACGGTATGATCGTTTAAATGAACATGTGTAATTGCTATATTTTCATTTGCTTCTGCATCTTCTCTATTAATAGCGAAACCATGATTTTGAGAAGTAATTTCTCCTTTGCCAGTCAACAAGTTTTTTACAGGATGATTAATTCCTCTGTGCCCGTTGTGCATCTTATATGTTGAGACCCCTTGTGATAAAGCAATTACTTGATGTCCTAAGCAAATACCAAATAAAGGCAAATCTCTCTTGACTATTTCTTTTGCAACTGCTTGTGCTTCAACTAACGGTGCTGGATCTCCAGGTCCGTTAGAAATAAAGTATCCATCAGGATTAAAAGCGGCTAAATCTTCAAAAGATGAATTATAAGGAAACACTTTTATATAAGCGCCTCTTTTAGATAAATTTCTTAAAATGTTCTTTTTGATTCCAATGTCTAAAGCAGAAATTTTAATATCAGCATTTTCATCGCCTACAAAATAAGGTGCTTTGGTAGATACTTTAGAAGCTAATTCTAAACCTTCCATACTTGGTACTTCTGCTAATTGCTTCTTTAATGCGTCAATATGCTCAACATCTGTAGAAATAATTGCATTCATAGCGCCATTGTCTCTAATATAAGCTACCAATGCCCTGGTATCTACATCAGAAATTGCGACTAAATTATGTTTTGTAAACCAATCTTTTAAATTTCCGTCAGAATCTACTCTTGAATGTGTAAAACTAAAATTTCTACAAATTAAACCTGAAATTTTTATGTTATCAGACTCCACTTCTTCATCGTTCACTCCATAATTACCAATATGTGCATTTGTTGCAACCATTAACTGACCAAAATAAGAGGGGTCTGTAAATATTTCTTGGTAGCCTGTCATACCTGTATTGAAGCAAATTTCTCCAGTAGATGTCCCTTCTATTCCTACAGATTTTCCATAAAAAATTGTGCCATCTGCTAATAAAACTAATGCTTTTTTACGTGTTTGATATTTCATTTATTCGTCGTTATGTTTGTATTCTATTTAAAAGTGTAAAAATATAAAAAAAGGGATAAACGTAAACGTTTATCCCTTTTATATGATCAAAAAATTTGCATTTTTTTATTCTTCAGATTTAATGTCTGTTGTCGTTTCTTCTACTTGTGGAGCATCGGCTTTTTTGCTTCTTCCTCTACGGGTAGTTTTCTTCGCTTTTTTACCATTAGGATTATAGATTTCGTTGTAATCAACTAATTCTACCATAGCCATAGGAGCATTATCCCCTTGACGATTTCCTAACTTGATGATACGTAAATATCCTCCTGGTCTGTCTGCTACTTTTACAGAAACTTCTTTAAATAGTTCTGTGACAGCATATTTATCACGTAAATGAGAAAAAACAACACGTCTATTGTGGGTTGTATCCGTTTTAGACTTTGTAATTAATGGCTCAGCAAATACTCTTAATGCTTTTGCTTTTGCTACTGTTGTGTTGATACGCTTGTGCTCTATTAAAGAGCAAGTCATATTCGCTAACATCGCTTTTCTATGCGAAGTTGTTCTTCCTAAATGATTGTGTTTTTTTCCGTGTCTCATGACGTTTGTCTTATGATTTCATCTTGCATCAACTCATTATGAGGAGCAAACTATGAAAAGGTTAATCTCTATCTAATTTGTATTTTGTTAAGTCCATTCCGAAACTTAATCCTTTAACAATGACTAATTCTTCTAGTTCTGTTAATGATTTTTTACCAAAGTTTCTGAACTTCATTAAATCGCTTTTATTAAAAGAAACTAAATCTCCTAATGTATCTACTTCTGCAGCCTTTAAACAATTTAAAGCTCTTACAGATAAATCCATATCGATTAATCTCGTTTTTAATAATTGACGCATGTGTAATGACTCTTCATCATACGTTTCTGTTTGTGCTATTTCATCTGCCTCTAAAGTGATGCGCTCATCAGAGAATAACATAAAGTGGTGGATTAATATTTTTGCAGCTTCTGTTAATGCATCTTTAGGATTGATTGATCCATCAGTATCGATATCGAAAACTAATTTTTCATAATCCGTTTTTTGTTCTACACGAAAATTTTCGATTGCATACTTTACATTCTTAATTGGTGTGTAGATAGAATCCGTAAAAATAGTTCCTATCGGTGCAGCAACTTTCTTATTTTCTTCTGCAGGTACAAATCCTCTTCCTTTTTCTATGGTAATTTCTGCGTTTAATTTTACAGATTTATTCATATTACAGATAACTAATTCTGGATTCAATACTTGAAAACCAGAAATGAATTTTTGTAAATCTCCAGCAGTAAACTGCTCTTGACCCGATACTGAAACAGAAACAGTTTCTCTATCAGTTTCATCTATTTGTTTCTTAAAACGAACTTGTTTTAAGTTTAATATAATTTCTGTAACATCTTCAACAATACCAGGAACAGTGGAAAACTCGTGCTCTATACCCTCTACTCTTAATGATGTAATTGCAAATCCCTCTAAAGAAGATAAAAGTACTCTTCTTAATGCGTTACCAACGGTTAAACCGAAACCTGGTTCTAAAGGTCTGAATTCAAATCTACCAGAAAAATCTGTAGATTCAATCATGATTACTTTATCGGGTTTTTGAAAATTTAAAATTGCCATTTTTTTCTTCGTTTTAATTGTTATTTAGTTGCGCGATTTGTCAGTGTGAAGAAATACTTACAAATCCTTTGGCTAAATTTCAATATGATTAGTTTATTACTTAGAATATAATTCTACGATTAATTGTTCTTTAATGTTTTCTGGAATTTGTAATCTTGCTGGTACTTTTACAAAAGTTCCAGTTTTAGTATCTGTATTCCATGTTAACCATTCAAAAACATTGTTATTAGAAGCTAATGCATCATCAATAGCTACTAATGATTTCGATTTTTCTCTTACTGCAATAACATCTCCTTCTGCTAATCTGTAAGATGGAATATTAACAATTTCTCCATTAACTGTAATGTGTCTGTGAGAAACTAATTGACGAGCTCCACTTCTAGATTTAGAAACACCCATCCTGTAAACAACGTTATCTAAACGAGATTCACATAATTGTAATAAGATTTCACCTGTAATTCCTTGAGAAGAGGATGCATCTTTAAATAAGTTTCTAAATTGACGCTCTAAAATACCATAGGTATATTTCGCTTTTTGCTTCTCCATTAATTGAGTAGCGTATTCAGATTTCTTTCCTCTTCTTCTTGCATTTCCATGCTGTCCTGGAGGAAAATTTCTTTTTTCGAAGTTTTTATCTTCTCCAAAGATTGCTTCGCCAAATTTACGAGCAATTTTAGTTTTTGGTCCTGTGTATCTTGCCATTTCTTTTGTATTATAGATAGGGATTATGAATTAAGGCTTTCTCCTTCGATAATCTTAGATCCTATCTTGTTAAAAATATAATTATTTTTCTGATAAGAGGTGTCGAAATTAATTCGACATCAAGTGAAACTTGTTCTGTTTAAACTCTTCTTCTTTTTGGTGGACGACATCCGTTGTGAGGAATTGGTGTAACATCAATAATTTCTGTTACTTCAATGCCTGCATTGTGGAGAGATCTGATTGCAGATTCTCTACCATTACCTGGTCCTTTTACATACACTTTTACTTTACGTAAACCTGCTTCTTTTGCAACATTTGCACAATCTTCTGCCGCTAATTGAGCTGCGTATGGAGTATTCTTTTTAGAACCTCTAAAACCCATTTTACCTGCAGATGACCAAGAAATAACGTCACCTTTTTTGTTTGTTAAAGAAATAATGATGTTATTGAAAGATGCAGTTACGTGCGCTTCTCCAGTAGCTTCAATGATTACTTTACGTTTTTTTGAACTTGCTTTTGCCATAATTTTTCAGTTTTAGTAATTTAGTTTTCTAATTTGATAGTAAAAACTATGCTTAGATCTTTATTACTTTATCTAACTTATTTTTTCTTGTTAGCTACAGTTTTTCTCTTACCTTTTCTTGTACGAGAGTTATTCTTCGTTCTTTGTCCTCTTAATGGAAGACCTAGTCTATGACGAATTCCTCTTTGACAACCGATATCCATCAATCGCTTGATGTTTAACTGTACTTCAGAACGTAATTCACCTTCTATTGTGAAAGATCCTACTTGTTCTCTAATTGCTGCGATTTGATCATCTGTCCAGTCTTGAACTTTAATGCTCTCATCTACTTTTGCTGTTGCTAGAACTTTTTGAGCTCTGCTGCTTCCTATACCAAAGATGTAAGTTAATGCAATAACTCCTCTTTTATTCTTTGGAATATCAATACCTGCTATTCTTGCCATTACCCTTGTCTTTGTTTAAATCTAGGATTTTGTTTATTAATCACATATAATCTACCTTTCCTGCGTACTATTTTGCAGTCGGCACTTCTTTTTTTAACTGATGCTCTAACTTTCATCGTTTTGTTTGTTTATAAAGTTTGAAGGTTTAAAAACTGTAAAGTTTCAATCAACTTTAAAGATTTTAGCACTTTTTAACTTGTTTAATTAATATCTATACGTAATTCTTGCCTTTGTTAAATCGTATGGGCTCATTTCTAATTTGACCTTATCTCCTGGTAATAATTTAATATAATGCATGCGCATTTTACCTGAAATATGAGCTGTTACAATATGACCGTTTTCTAATTCTACACGAAACATAGCATTTGATAATGCTTCTGTAATCGTTCCATCTTGTTGAATTGCTGATTGTTTAGCCATACTATTTATTAGATTTTCTATTGCTGTTTCCTGCTTTCATCAAACCATCATAATGACGATTCAATAAATAGGAATTAATTTGTTGCAACGTATCAATTGCAACTCCAACCATAATTATTAATGAGGTTCCACCATAAAACATCGCCCAACTTTGTTGTACTCCAAACTGAACTACAATTGCTGGTAAGATAGATAATGCTGCTAAGAATAACGATCCTGGGAAGGTAATTCTAGATAGTACAGAATCTAATCTATCTGCGGTATCTTTCCCTGGTCTAATACCAGGTATAAAACCACCACTTCTTTTTAAATCATCTGCCATTTTATTCGTAGGAATTGTAATCGCAGTATAGAAATAACTGAAGATGATAATTAAAAAAGCAAAAATTAAATTATACCCTAAGCCATTAATGTTTTGTAAGCTTGCCATAAATGGAAACTTTTGCGCCAAAGCGACTGGTAAAAACATAATTGCTTGAGCAAAAATAATTGGCATAACACCTGCTGCATTCAATTTCAAAGGGATATAATCTCTTGATCCTGCAACGTTTTGTGTGTTTCCTGCAACGGTTCTTCTGGCATATTGTACTGCGATCTTACGAACTGCAGTAACTAATAATACCGTTAATAAAATTACAACAAACCAAACAATGATTTCAATTAATACCATCATAATCCCTCCAGCTCCAGCGTTTGTTGTTTTGGCAACAAACTCTTGCAAAAATGCTGCAGGAAAATTAGCAATAATACCAACTGTAATTAATAAGGAAATACCATTACCAACTCCTTTATCTGTAATACGCTCACCTAACCACATCGCAAAAATTGTTCCTGCAGTTAAGATAATGATTGATGATACCCAGAAAATTGGCCCCGTTACTAAAAACGCTTCTGGTCCTAAACCAAATTGAGTTTTGATAGCCGTAATATATGTTGGTGCTTGCACTAACGTAATACCAATAGTTAACCATCTTGTTATTTGTGTAATTTTCTTACGTCCACTTTCTCCGTCCTTTTGTAATTTTTGTAAATACGGAACCGCAATTCCCATTAGCTGAACCACAATAGATGCAGAAATATAGGGCATAATACCAAGTGCCATTACTGACGCTCTAGCAAATGCTCCTCCTGTAAATGCATTCAATAATCCTAAAAGACCACCTGAAGTACTATCTTTTAATGCTGACAATTGCAATGGGTCTATTCCGGGTAATGGAACAGCCGCCATAAAACGATATACAGCAATTAAGCCAATAGTTAGAAGAATTTTGTTCTTTAATTCTTCAATGCTAAAAATGTCTTTTAATCTATTAATAAAATTCATCATTTACGGATTATTATAAAGTAATAGCTTCTCCTCCAGCAGCTTCTATAGCGGCTTTTGCAGTTGCTGTAAACTTATGTGCAGAAATAGTTAATTTAGATTTCAATTCTCCACGACCTAATATTTTTACTAAGTCATTTTTACCTACTAATCTATTCGAAATTAAAATTTCTAGATTAACAGTATCTTTTAATTGACCATTATCAACTAAAGATTGTAGTTTATCTAAATTGATTCCTTGGTACTCGATACGATTAATATTTGTGAAACCAAATTTTGGCACACGTCTTTGAAGTGGCATTTGGCCTCCTTCAAAACCAACCTTTTTAGAATATCCTGAACGAGATTTCTGTCCATTGTGACCTCTTGTTGCGGTACCACCTTTTCCAGATCCTTCACCCCTTGCAATTCTTTTTCCTTTTTTAATGGAACCTTCTGCTGGTGTTAAATTATGTAAACTCATTTTTATATATGTCTTATTTAATTTCTTCGAAAGAAACTAAGTGTTTAACTGTATTTACCATTCCAACTATAGAGGGAGTTGCCTCATGCTCTACAGTTTGATTCATTTTACGTAAACCTAATGCTTCTAAAGTTCTCTTTTGATTCTGAAGACGCCCGATTTGACTTTTTACTTGTGTAACTTTTATTTTTGCCATCGTTCTTAAGTTTATCCGTTAAATACTTTCTCTAAAGAAATTCCTCTTTGCTTCGCTATTGATACTGCACTACGTAATTGTAATAGAGCGTCAAAAGTTGCTTTTACAGCATTGTGAGGATTAGAAGATCCTTGAGATTTTGATAATACATCATGAACTCCTACGGCCTCTAATACGTGCCTTACAGCACCACCAGCAATAACCCCTGTACCAGGAGAAGCAGGCTTAATGAATATTTTTGCTCCACCAAACTTTCCTTTTTGTTCGTGAGGTAATGTACCGTCTAAAATAGGAATTCTTACTAAATTTTTCTTAGCGTCTTCAATTGCTTTTGCAATTGCAGAGGCAACATCTTTAGATTTTCCTAGTCCGTGACCAACAACACCATTACCGTCTCCAACAACTACGATTGCAGAGAAACCAAATGCTCTACCACCCTTTGTTACTTTCGTAACACGTTGTATACCTACTAATCTGTCTACGAGCTCTAACCCACTAGGCTTCACTCTTTCTACGTTTTTATATCCTTGCATAATTTCTTAAAATTTTAAACCAGCTTCTCTTGCGGCGTCCGC
Source organism: Polaribacter sp. (assembly GCA_028343155.1). GTDB lineage: Bacteria > Bacteroidota > Bacteroidia > Flavobacteriales > Flavobacteriaceae > Polaribacter. The sequence goes on along the minus strand of JAOLXX010000005.1, from coordinate 49,995 downwards.
TAATACTTTAACTCTACCGTGATATAAATATCCGTTTCTATCGAAAGCAACTGATTCTACACCTGCTTTGGTCGCTTTTTCAGCAATTGATTTACCAACTGCTGTTGCTGCCTCTGACTTAGTGCTTGCTTTTATTTCTTTATTTCTAGATGAAACTGAAGCTATTGTAACTCCATTTACATCGTCTACCAATTGAGCGTAAATCTCTTTGTTACTTCTAAAAACCGATAACCTTGGTTTTGTAGCAGTACCAGAAATGATTTTTCTAATTCTACGCTTAATTCTGAGTCTTCTTTGTAGCTTTGATAATGCCATATTTTAGTTATTAGTGGTTAGTTTTTCGTTTTCTGTTTTGGGTTGTCAGATTGAACGTTCAACTTTATAAACTTTGAAACTTTGCTAACTCTTATAATTATGCAGATTTACCTGCTTTTCTTCTTAATATTTCACCAACAAACTTAACTCCTTTTCCTTTGTATGGCTCTGGAGTTCTGAAAGAACGAATCTTAGCAGCGATTTGACCAACCAATTGTTTGTCAAAAGAAGATAATTTGATGATTGGGTTTTTCCCTTTTTCAGATATTGTTTCAACTTTTACTTCTGGAGCAATTTCTAAAACAATATTATGAGAGAAACCTAGAGCTAAATCTAATTTTTGTCCTTGATTTGAGGCTCTATAACCTACACCAACCAATTCTAAATCTTTTGTCCAACCTTTACTTACACCTTCAATCATGTTATTGATTAAAGCTCTCATCAAACCATGCTGTGCTTTATGGTCTTTACTTTCCGACGCTCTATCTAAGGTGATAATGCCATCTTCTATTTTTACAGTAATACCTTTAGAGATTTTTTGAGATAATTCTCCTAATTTCCCTTTTACGGTTAATACGTTGTCGTTTATGTTTACATCTACACCTTGTGAAATGCTAACGGGATTTTTTCCTATTCTACTCATTTCTTATGGATTAATAAACATAACATAAAACTTCTCCTCCAACATTTTCTAGACGTGCCTTTTTATTTGTCATTACACCTTTCGATGTAGAAACAATAGCAATTCCAAGACCGTTTAATACTCTTGGCATCTCTGTAGAGCCAACGTATTTACGCAATCCTGGTGTACTAATTCGTTGAATTTTTCTAATTACTGACTCTTTTGTGTCACGGTCATATTTTAAAGCGATCTTAATTGTTCCCTGAACTTTATCGTCATTGAACTGATAGCTTAAAATAAATCCTTGATCAAACAAAATCTTAGTCATTTCCTTCTTCAAGTTTGAAGCTGGAATTTCCACTACTCTGTGTCCTGCTGCGATTGCATTCCTTACTCTAGTAAGAAAATCCGCGATTGGATCTGTATACATATTTATTTAAATTGCGATTACGGTTTTCAAATACCTCTATTTATGCTACAGATTACTCTGTGATAAATGAACCTATAATCAGTTAAAATTCTTATACTCAAAAAAAATAGAGCGTGCAAAGATACACATTCTATTTTATTTTTTAAGCTTTATTTTTATTTTCTACCAACTTGCTTTTTTAACACCTGGTATTAATCCTTGATTTGCCATTTCACGAAACGTAACACGGGACAAACCAAACTGACGCATATACCCTTTAGGTCTTCCTGTAAGTTTACATCTATTGTGCATTCTTATTGGAGAAGCGTTCTTTGGTAATTTTTGCAAGCCTTCATAGTCTCCAGCTTCTTTTAAAGCTTTTCTCTTTTCTGCATATTTTGCAACTACTGCCGCTCTCTTACGTTCGCGGGCTTTCATTGATTCTTTAGCCATCTCTTAGTTCTTTTTAAATGGTAAACCTAATTCTCCTAATAATGACTTCGCTTCCTTATCTGTAGGTGCAGATGTTACAAATGTAATATCCATACCATTGATTTTTTTCACTTGATCAATATTTATTTCTGGGTAGATGATTTGTTCAGTAATTCCTAAATTGTAATTACCTCTCCCATCAAATCCATTAGCTTTTATACCGTTAAAGTCTCTTACACGAGGTAAAGAAGCTGTAACTAATCTATCTAAGAACTCATACATTTTATCTCCACGTAAAGTAACTTTAACACCAATTGGCATTCCTTTACGTAATTTAAATGCTGCGATATCTTTTTTAGACATTGTAGAAATAGCTTTTTGACCTGTAATTTTAGTCAACTCTTCTACAGCATAATCTATTAATTTCTTGTCTGCAATTGCAGCACCAACTCCTTTAGAAACAACTATTTTCTCTAATTTTGGCACTTGCATTACATTCTTATAACTGAATTCTTCAGTCAGAGCTTTTACAACTCTTTCTTTGTATTCTGCTTTTAATCTTGGTACGTAACTCATGATTATTATTATTTTTTAGTTTTTTTAGAGACTCTTGTTTTCGTATCTCCATCAACTTTATAACCTACTCTTACAGCAACACTATCTTCTACTAACATTACGTTAGAGATATGAATAGAAGCTTCTTTCTTTACAATACCTCCTTGAGGGTTTTGAGCACTTGGCTTCGTGTGTTTAGACACTAAGTTGGCACCTTCAACTAATACTCTATCGGAATCTTTAAGGATTTGTAATACTTTACCCTCAGAATTTTTACTAGTACCTGTAATTACTTTTACAGTATCTCCTGTTTTTATTTTGAACTTTTTCATCTTTATGAATGATTTAAAGCACTTCAGGTGCTAATGATACTATTTTCATGAATTGTTTCTCACGAAGCTCACGCGCAACAGGTCCAAATACACGGGTTCCTCTCATTTCCTCTGTAGGATTTAAAAGTACACAAGCGTTGTCATCAAATCTGATGTAGGATCCGTCCTTACGTCTTACTTCTTTTTTCGTTCTTACAACAACTGCTCTAGATACTTGACCTTTTTTTACAGTTCCGTTAGGAGTTGCAGATTTAACAGATACAACAATCTTGTCTCCAATACTTGCATATCTCTTTCTTGTTCCCCCTAAAACTCTAATTACTAAAACTTCTTTAGCTCCAGTATTATCTGCTACTTTTAATCTTGATTCTGTCTGTAACATATTATTTAGCTCTTTCTAGGATTTCTACTAATCTCCAACGCTTAGATTTACTCATAGGTCTTGTTTCCATGATCCTAACAGTGTCTCCTTCGTTGCAATCATTCTGTTCGTCGTGTGCAACATATTTCTTCGTCTTCAATACGAATTTTCCATACATTGGGTGCTTTACTCTCTTCGTTTCAGCAACAACAATAGATTTCTCCATTTTACTACTTGAAACAACACCAATTCTCTCTTTTCTAAGATTTCTTTTTTCCATCTTTAAAACTGACTATAGAATTATTGTAATTCTCTTTTTGTTAATTCTGTTGCAATTCTTGCTACAGTTCTTCTTAAGCTTCTCAATTGCAATGGATTCTCCAATGGAGTGATTGCATGAGCCATCTTAAGATCGGTATAATTTTTTTGCAACGCGCCTAGCTTCTCATTAAGATCGGCTAAAGACAATTCTTTTACTTCTGATTGTTTCATTTTATTTAGAATTATGCGTTCGTATCAAAATCTCTTGCGATGACAAACTTCGTTTTTACTGGAAGTTTCTGTGCTGCTAAGCGCAAAGCTTCTTTTGCTACATTGATAGGTACACCACCAATTTCAAACAAAATTCTACCTGGCTTAATAACAGCAACAAAATGATCTGGTGCTCCTTTTCCCTTACCCATACGAACCTCTAAAGGCTTCTTAGTGATCGGCTTGTCTGGAAATACCTTGATCCATAACTGACCTTCTCTCTTCATATGACGAGTGGCCGCAATACGAGCTGCTTCTATTTGACGAGAAGTTAGTAAGTTCTGATCTAAGGATTTGATACCAAACATTCCATTGGAAAGTTGATTCCCTCTACCAGAAATACCTGTCATATTTCCTTTCGCCTTCTGTACCTTACGGTATTTTACTCTTTTTGGCTGTAACATTTTCTATTCGTTTATTCGTTTGTTCGTTTAATTGTCTATCAGTCTAATTGTTTATCAACAAATAAAAACCAATAAGCAACAACTATATAACCTATTTTCTTTTACGAGGTTGTGGACGTTTAGATCTGTCGTTACCACCTTTATTACCGCCTTGCTTTTTAGACAAACCAACTAATGGAGACAATTCTCTTTTACCATATACCTCACCTTTCATGATCCACACTTTAATACCAAGTCTTCCGTATTGTGTATGTGCTTCTACAAGTGCATAATCGATATCAGCTCTAAAAGTTGAAAGTGGAATCCTTCCTTCTTTATAGTGCTCTGAACGTGCCATTTCTGCGCCGTTTAAACGTCCTGAAATCTGAATTTTAATTCCTTCAGCGTTCATACGCATTGTCGCCTGAATCGCCATTTTAGTGGCTCTTTTGTAAGAGATTCTATTTTCAATTTGACGTGCAACACTAACTGCAACTAATTTTGCATCTAATTCTGGACGTTTAATCTCAAAAATATTAATTTGAACTTCTTTCCCTGTAATTTTTTTAAGCTCTTCTTTTAACTTGTCGACCTCTGTTCCACCTTTCCCGATAATGATACCTGGACGAGCAGTAGTGATAGTAACGGTTACAAGTTTCAGTGTACGCTCTATAATTACTCTAGAAACACTTGCTTTAAATAAACGAGCATTTACATACTCTCTAATTTTAAAATCTTCAGCTATTTTATCTCCGTAGTCATTACCACCGTACCAGTTAGACTCCCAACCTCTGATGATTCCTAAACGATTCCCTATTGGATTTGTTTTTTGTCCCATTTCTACTTTGATTGATTACTTAAATTTTTACTACCTAACTCTAAAGTAACGTGATTAGAACGCTTACGAATTCTATGAGCACGCCCTTGTGGAGCTGGTCTTAATCTTTTTAACATCCCTGCGCTATCTACACAAATTGTTTTTACAAACAGTCCCGCTTCTTCTATAGACGCATCATCATTTTTAGCTTGCCAGTTTGCAATTGCAGACAACAACAATTTCTCTAAATTGATAGATGCTTCTTTAGGGCTAAACTTTAAGATTTGTAAAGCTTTTTCAACTTCAACTCCTCTTACTTGGTTTGCTACTAAACGCATTTTTCTTGGTGATGTAGGACAGTTAGTCAGCTTCGCGAAAGCACGTTGCTTTCTATCTGCTTTTAACTGATCTGCCATGTTTTTTTTACGAACTCCCATATCCTACTTATTTTTTTCCTTTGTTTTTTGCACCAGCATGTCCTCTAAATGAACGAGTTGGTGAAAATTCGCCTAACTTATGACCTACCATGTTTTCTGTAACGTATACTGGTACAAACTGACGTCCGTTATGAACAGCAATCGTTTGTCCTACAAAATCTGGAGTAATCATACTTGCTCTAGACCAAGTTTTGATTACTGTTTTGCTTCCAGCATCTGCATTAGCCAACACTTTTTTCTCTAACTTATAGTGAACGTAAGGTCCTTTTTTTAATGATCTTGCCATAGTTTATTTCTTTTTACGTTCGATAATATACTTATTACTCGCTTTCGTCTTAGATCTCGTCTTAAATCCTTTTGCAGGGATACCATTTCTAGATCTTGGATGACCTCCAGAAGCACGTCCTTCACCACCACCCATTGGGTGATCTACAGGATTCATTCTTACTGCGTTCACTCTTGGTCTTCTACCTAACCATCTTCTTCTACCTGCCTTACCAGACACTAGTAATTGATGATCTGAATTCGATACAACACCAATTGTTGCCATACATGTTAACAAGATTAATCTTGTTTCACCAGAAGGCAATTTAACTGTTGCATACTTACCGTCTCTTGCCATTAATTGTGCAAAAGAACCAGCAGAACGAGCCATTACAGCTCCTTGACCTGGACGTAATTCGATACAAGAAATTGTTGTCCCTAAAGGAATTTCACTTAATGGCATTGCATTTCCAATTTCTGGAGCAATAGCATTTCCTGATACAATTGTTTGACCTACTTTTAAACCGTTTTGTGCAATTACATAACGTTTTTCTCCATCAGCATAACTAAGTAATGCAATAAATGCAGTACGATTTGGATCATACTCAATAGTTTTTACTGTTGCGGGAATACCACTTTTCTCTCTTTTAAAATCGATAATACGGTACCTTTGTTTGTGACCTCCTCCTATATTACGAGTTGTCATTCTTCCCTGACTGTTTCGACCTCCTGATCGTTTTTTCGGAGCAAGTAAACTTTTCTCCGGCTTATCAGTTGTTATGGTGTCGAACCCATTTACAACTCTAAAACGCTGACCTGGTGTTATTGGTTTTAATTTTCTAACTGACATTTTTGTCTTTCTTAAAGATTGTTATAAAAATCAATGCTTTCTCCTGCTGCTAATTGAACGACAGCCTTTTTATATCCACTCTTGATACCTGTTACTAAGCCTTTTTTAGTAAACTTAGTGTTTCGTTGAATTGGATAGTTTAAAGTCTTAACGCTTAAAATAGAAACTCCATAAGTTGCTTCAACAGCTCCTTTAATTTCTATCTTGTTAGCTTTCTTATCTACAACAAACGTATAGCGATTAAATACCTCACTATGGTTTGTAGCTTTTTCCGTGATAATAGGTTTTATTAAAATACTCATTGTGAATCCCTATTTACTTAAGTTTGTATTAATTCCATCTAAAGAGCTCTCAGTAATCACCACCTTATTCGCGTTTAAAACACCATAGGTATTAATTTCTGAAGCCTTCACTACTTTAGCCTTTTTCAAGTTTCGTGATGATAAATACACATTTGCATTTTCATTACTCAACACAAACAATGCTTTTTTAGTATCCAATTCTAATGCTTTTAATACATCAATAAAGTTTTTTGTCTTTGGTGTATCAAAGTTAAAATCTTCTATCACTACTAAATTCTTGTCTTTTGCTTGAATACTTAAAGCTGACTTACGAGCCAAACGCTTTAAGTTTTTATTCAATTTAACAGAATAATCTCTTGGTCTTGGACCGAACATACGACCTCCACCTCTAAAAACACCGGACTTGATAGATCCTGCTCTTGCAGTACCCGTTCCTTTTTGTTTTTTTATCTTTCTTGTAGATCCTGTAATTTCTGCTCTCTCTTTAGCTTTGTGCGTTCCTTGCCTTTGATTCGCCAAGTATTGCTTAACATCTAAATAAACTGCGTGATCGTTAGGTTCTACACCAAATACATCGTTAGAAAGTTCAACTTTTCTACCTGTATCTTTTCCTGTAATATCTAAAACTGCTACTTTCATTATTTCTGAATAGTTACAAAAGCATTTTTGTGTCCAGGAATTGCTCCTTTAACAACAAGTAGGTTCTTTTCTACAACTACTTTTAATACTTTTAAGTTTTGAACTTTCACTTTATCTCCTCCCATTCTTCCTCCCATGCGCATTCCTTTGAATACTCTTGCAGGATAAGAAGCAGCACCAATAGAACCTGGGGCTCTTAATCGGTTGTGCTGACCGTGAGTAGCTTGACCTACACCAGCAAATCCATGACGTTTTACAACCCCTTGAAAACCTTTTCCTTTCGAGACACCAGATACATCTACAAATTCACCTTCTTCAAAGTGATCCACAGAAATAGAGTCTCCTAATTTATACGCTTCTTCAAATCCTTGAAATTCGATGACTTTTTTCTTTGCAGTGGTGCCAGCTTTTTTAAAGTGACCATCTAACGCTTGGTTAGAACTCTTTGCTTTTTTGTCATCGAAACCAAGCTGCAACGCACTATAGCCGTCAACCTCTTCGGTTCTGACCTGAGTGACAATGCAAGGACCTGCTTCAATAACGGTACAAGGAATGTTCTTCCCGTTTTCGTCAAATAAGCTGGTCATTCCAATTTTTCTTCCTATTAACCCAGACATTTAGTTAAAATTTTAGACGATAGATCATTTATCCAGCGCGTCTATTATTAATAATTATTTTTCGAAACAATTGTTTCATTCTAATCCTTCAAGTTTCTTCCAAAAAAAAACAGCGTAAAACAAATTCAACGCTGATTTTGTTTTTCCGTTTTTCCTTCGCGAAACGCTCTGGACATGTTACTATTATTGAAATAAATTCAAAAAAATAGCATTCCCTACTCTATTTCGGGTTGCAAAAATATTAAAAACTTTCGGTTAAACAAAATTAAACCGAAAGTTAATATTTTAATACTTAAACTTTAATCTCAACTTCAACACCACTTGGTAACTCAAGCTTCATTAAAGCATCAATAGTTTTCGAAGAAGAACTATAGATGTCTAATAATCTTTTGTAAGCAGCTAGTTGAAATTGCTCTCTCGATTTTTTATTTACGTGCGGTGAACGTAATACTGTAAAAATCTTTTTATGTGTTGGTAATGGTATTGGTCCATTTACAACTGCACCTGTACTTTTTACCGTCTTTACTATTTTTTCAGCAGATTTATCTACTAAATTGTAATCGTAAGACTTTAATTTTATTCTAATTTTTTGACTCATCTTATATTTATTTAGTAAATTATCCTTTAGATTTCGCGATTACATCTTCCGATATGTTGGAAGGAGTTTCTGCATAGTGTGAGAATTCCATTGTAGAAGTTGCTCTACCAGAAGACATGGTCCTTAAAGCGGTTACATATCCAAACATCTCAGATAAAGGTACTACTGCTTTTACAACTTTAGAACCTGCTCTATCAGACATGTCATTTACCTGTCCTCTTCTTCTATTTAAATCACCTACAATATCACCCATGTTTGCCTCAGGAGTTAATACTTCTAATTTCATCAATGGCTCCATGATTTTTGCTTTTGCAGATTTTGCAGAAGCTTTATACCCCATTTTTGCCGCTAACTCAAAAGACAATGCATCAGAATCCACTGCGTGGAATGATCCGTCCGTCAAAGTAACTTTCATTGAATCCATTTCGTATCCTGCTAAAGGACCATTACGCATTGCTTCTTTAAATCCTTTTTCTACAGACGGTACAAATTCTCTAGGAACATTCCCTCCTTTAATTACAGATTTAAATTGTAATCCTGTTTCACCTTCATCCGCTGGACCTATTGTAAAAACAATATCAGCAAACTTACCACGACCACCAGATTGTTTCTTATAAACCTCTCTGTGTTCTGCTTCAGCTGTAATTGCTTCTTTATATTCTACTTGTGGTTGCCCTTGATTTACTTCAACTTTAAATTCACGCTTTAAACGGTCTACAATTACATCTAAATGCAATTCACCCATTCCGGAAATAATCGTCTGCCCTGAAGCTTCGTCTGATCGTACTGTAAAAGTAGGGTCTTCTTCCGCTAGTTTACCTAAACCAATACCTAACTTATCTACATCTGCTTTTGTTTTAGGTTCTACAGCAATACCAATTACTGGATCTGGAAAATCCATTGACTCCAATACAAGAGGGAATTTCTCAGCAGTTAAAGTATCTCCGGTTTTGATAGATTTAAACCCAACAGCAGCACCAATATCTCCAGCTTCGATGTGATCAATTGCATTTTGCTTATTAGCATGCATTTGATATATACGCGATATACGTTCTTTCTTACCAGAACGATTATTCAACACATACGAACCTGCATCTAAACGACCAGAATAAGCTCTAAAAAATGCCAAACGCCCTACAAAAGGATCGGTTGCAATTTTAAATGCCAAAGCAGCAAAAGGCTCCTTTACATCTGGTTTACGTAATTCCTCTTTTTCTGTATCTGGGTTTACACCAACAATACCTTCCTTGTCCATTGGAGAAGGTAAGTAACGACATACAGCGTCTAAAAGAAACTGAACCCCTTTGTTTTTAAATGCAGAACCACAAATCATTGGAATAATGGCCATGTCCATTACAGCAGCTCTTAATGCGGCATGCACTTCTTCTTCTGTAATTGAATCTTCATCTTCCATGAATTTTTCTAAAAGATTCTCGTCATAACTTGCTACTTCCTCTATTAAGAGTGCACGATATTTACGAGCTTCTTCTTTCATATCTTCAGGAATTTCGATTACATCGAAAGTTGCTCCCTGAGTTGCATCATGCCATACAATTGCACGATTTTTTACTAAATCAATAATACCTTTAAAATCATCTTCGTCACCAATGTTTAAAACGATTGGCACTGCGTTAGACTTTAACATATCTTTTACTTGTTGGCAAACTGCTAAAAAGTCAGAACCTTGACGATCCATTTTGTTTACAAAACCAATTCTTGGTACTTTATAGTTGTCTGCTAACCTCCAGTTAGTTTCCGATTGTGGTTCTACCCCATCAACGGCACTAAATAAGAAAACCAATCCATCAAGTACTCTTAATGAACGATTTACTTCAACCGTAAAATCTACGTGACCAGGAGTATCTATAATATTAAAATGATATCCTTTGGTTTCTGGAGTGTCTTTTGCGTTTTCTTGTGGAAATTTCCACTCACAAGTAGTGGCAGCAGAAGTAATGGTAATACCTCTTTCTTGCTCTTGTTCCATCCAGTCCATTGTTGCTGCACCGTCATGTACTTCTCCAATCTTGTGAGAAACACCTGTATAATACAATACACGCTCTGTTGTTGTGGTTTTTCCAGCATCAATATGTGCTGCAATTCCAATATTTCTAGTATATTTTAAATCTCTAGCCATTTCTATTAAAATCTAAAGTGAGAAAAAGCCTTGTTTGCTTCAGCCATTTTGTGAGTATCTGTACGTTTTTTAACAGCAGCTCCTTCTTCTTTAGCCGCGGCTAAAATTTCAGCAGCTAAACGCTGTGCCATTGTTTTCTCGTTTCTTTTACGAGTATACAAAATCATCCATTTGATAGCCATAGATACTTTACGATCTGGTCTAATTTGCATTGGAATTTGGAAGGTTGCACCACCAACACGACGAGATCTTACTTCTACGTGAGGCATTACGTTAGACAAACCGTCTTTCCAAATTTCTAAAGCCGACTTTTCTTCGTCTTCTCCTTTTCTTTCTTCTACTAGCTCTAAAGCGTCATAAAACACTTTAAATGCTACAGACTTCTTACCACTCCACATTAAGTTGTTAACGAAACGCGTTACTAGTTGGTCGTTAAACTTTGGATCTGGTAATAAGATTCTTTTTTTTGCTGCTCTTTTTCTCATGTCTTTACATTAAAAAAGTTAATTAAATGAGTTACGAGTTATTCGCTGTCAGTTATTCGTTTGATGGTTCTTGATTTTAGAAAAATTTTCTAATGCCATGAACGGTTAACTTTTAAACTTTCAACCTGATAACTTGATAACTTCTTACTTCTTTGGGCGTTTTGCACCATACTTCGACCTACGCTGAGTTCTTCCCTCAACACCTGCCGTGTCTAATGCACCACGTACTACGTGATATTTAACACCTGGTAAATCTTTTACCCTTCCACCTCTAACTAATACTATCGAGTGCTCCTGTAAGTTGTGTCCTTCACCTGGAATGTATGCGTTTATCTCATTACCATTTGTCAATCTAACTCTGGCAACTTTACGCATTGCTGAATTAGGTTTCTTTGGTGTTGTAGTATAAACACGTGTACAAACTCCACGTCTTTGAGGACAAGACGACAAAGCAGCCGATTTACTCTTCTTAGTTATTTTGGTTCTTCCTTTACGAACTAATTGTTGAATAGTTGGCATACTAAATTATTACTGTTTTACGTTTATAATTAAACATTGTCTCTTTTTTAAGAGTCCGCAAATGTACAATTAAATTCTAATTATTCAAATATCAGCAAGTTATTTTTTATTAATGATTTTATTTATGCTAATTTTTGTGATTTTATTTTACATTTGAACCTAATCCTTTATGCATTTTGAAGCAAAAAAAAAGCACGTATATAACCCTCTTTTTTATCTTATTTTCTTTGCAAGGAATGCTTGCACAAGATATTTCCTTACGACTTTCCGCTACTGACAAAAAAGAACGTGCTATCCTAGAAAAAGTAGACTATCTCTCCGAACACAAAGACACAATTTCTTTACATTTAGAATTGGATCGTGTTGCTGATTACCTAAAAAATAGGGGGTATTTCACAAATACACTTCTTAGAATTGAAAAAAAAAATAAAAAACAAGTCGCTTTTTTCTCCTTAAACAACAAAATAGAACAGGTTGTTATTAAAGTAAATTTAACCACTGAAATTTATTTCGAAAAAACGGCTGTTGAAAATGGTGTTGTCATCCTTCCTATTCATAAACTAGCACCCACGCTCTCTAGAATCTCAAGTATGCTTGACAGAGAAGGAAAATCTTTTTCTAAGGTGCAATTAAAAAATATCTTCATAAAACATAAAACGGTATTTGCTGATTTGAAAATTACGCCCTCTAAAAAAAGAATTATTCATAAAGTCATTTTAAAAGGGTACGAAAAATTCCCAAGTTCTTATGTGAAGAATTATTTCAACATCCGACCTACCACCCTCTTTAACCAGCAAAAAATTAGAGAAATTTCTGCATCGGCTAAAAATTTACAATTCATTACAGAAATAAAACCTCCAGAAGTTTTATTCACAAAAGACTCCACGTCATTATACCTCTATTTAAGAAAAAAACACCACAATAGTTTTAATGGAATTGTGAGTTTTGCTTCCAAAGAAAATGGGGACGTTTTCCTTAACGGTAACATTGACATTAGCTTGCAAAATATTTTAGATACCGGTGAGAAGTTTGAATTATTTTGGAATCGCATTGGTGAAGAAAAACAAGAATTCAAAGTAACTTCGGAAGTTCCCTATATATTCAACTCAAAATTGAGTCCCAACATCTCTTTTTCAATCTACAAACAAGACTCCACTTTTTTAAACACAAAATTTGATTCGAAGTTATTTTATCATTTCAATTCTAAAATTAAATTTGCAGCAACCTATACTTCTGAGTATTCAGAAAACCTAGCAGAAATTATCAATAACAATATTGAAACCTATCGCAATTATTTTTTAGGAATTCAATTTCAATACCATAAACCTAAAAATGATTTTTTTTTTAATAATCAATTTTTCTTAACAATAAACCCTACCCTTGGAAAAAGAAAAACCAATGAGCACTCTTTACCTCAATTTAAAATTGAAACCTCCGCTTCTTATCTTTGGGATTTAAATGAACGAAGCAGCATTTACGTTAAAAATAAAACAGGTTATCTAAACTCTGACTCCTTTATTGATAATGAACTTTTTAGAATTGGTGGCGCAAACAGCATCAGAGGATATAATGAACAAAGCATCTACACCAATTCCTATACTTACTTCAACCTAGAATATCGATACCTAACTTCTGAGAAATCTTATTTATACACCATTAGTGATATTGGTCAGGCGGAAGTAAACGCTGAAAATAAAAACATTTTAGGACTTGGTCTGGGTTATTTATTTCACACACAAAAAAACCAAATTAACATTGGACTTATTGCAGGAAAAAACAACAAGAAAATTTTAATAAGAAATACGCAGCTTCTTATTCATTGGGTAAGTTACTTCTAAATTTAGGAGTTAAATAAATAATTAATGAAAGTGAAATATTCCAGAATGAAAAGATGTCAGATATTACCCCAAGTTCTATTGGTGTTCTGCCTTCATTCATATATACAATCAATACTTACCTAGATACCATTAATTATGTTACAGGCTGAAATATAACTACAATAGTGATTCATTTAATCCTACACTAGTTGCAAATACAACTTCATCAGGAGTCCTTCATTTTTACTAATAAAAGAGTAACCAAATAAAAATTTAAACATCTCAATGATAATTTCATTGAGATCTTTTTTGTTTACATTTGCCCCATGACAACAGAAACAAAAGAAACAACAAATATTTTTGGTATTAGAGCCATTATAGAAGCTATAGAAAGTGGTTCTACCATTAATAAAGTATACTTACAAAAAGGACTCAGGGGAGAATTGTTTTATGAACTGAATAAGTTGATTAAGACGAATAACCTTACCACAAGTATGGTTCCTGTTGAAAAATTAGACAGATTATCTAAAAACAGTAATCACCAAGGGGCGGTTGCTCAGATATCTCCTGTAGCATTTCATGATTTAGAAACACTCATTGAAAAGACGCTATCAGCTGATAAAATGCCTTTGTTTTTACTTTTAGATCAAGTATCTGATGTCCGTAATTTTGGTGCAATTATTAGAACTGCAGAATGCACAGGCGTTAATGGAATCATTATTCAAAAAAATGGATCTGCTCCTGTAAATGCTGAAACCATTAAAACATCTGCTGGTGCTGCATTTAAAATCCCTATTTGTAAAGTAGATCACATAAAAGATGCACTGTATATATTACAAGCATCTGAAATTAAAACAGTGGCTGCTACAGAAAAAACGGAAACGGATGTTTATGACGTTGATTTGAATCAACCCATGGCAATCGTTATGGGCTCTGAACATAGAGGCGTAAATCCTTCCATATTAAAAATGGTAGATTACAAAGCAAAATTACCTTTGCTAGGTGAAATTGCATCGCTAAATGTGTCTGTTGCTTGTGGTGCTTTCTTATATGAAACTGTGAGACAGAGAATTCACTAAGCAACACTAAATTTCTAGTTCTTCATCATGTTCATTCTCCACTATTTTTGGTGGAGAAAAATTTCCTTTTTCATCAAATAAAGCATCAAATGCTGTTTTTGTAAATTGATGTGCTTCTTGTACAATTCCTTTATTTCTATAGACAATTGCAAAAATGAACCCTACGAGAAACCCAGATAAGTGCCCTTCCCAAGAAATGCCTTCTTTGATAGGCAACACGTACCAGATCATACTTCCGTACAAAAAAATGATAATTAAAGAAAGCGCCACGAGTCGGTAGTGTTTTTTAATAATTCCACTAAAAAAAACAAAACTAAATAATAAATATACAATACCACTTGCGCCAATATGATAGGAGTCTCTTGCAAATCCCCAAGTTAAAAATCCTGTGAGAACCCCTCCAAAAAGCAGCACCTTGTAGGCGACTTCTTTATAAAAGTAAAAAAGACTACTTAACAGGACAAACAAAGGAATCGAATTATTGAAAAGATGACTCGTATTACTATGTATGAAATGCGTTAAAAAAACCCCTCTAAAACCTACAAATGTTCTTGGAAAAACACCGTATTTATTAAAGTTGAAGTTGAAATTAATTTCAACCCAATAAAGTCCCCAAATTACAACGATATATACAATTGGAACTGCAAAAACTGCTTTGGATATTTTTAATTGATTTTCATCTTTCATGAGCTATAAAAGTAACAAAAATAGCACCAATTACAATTTTTGCAATTTTTGACAAAAATGTTTGTTATTTTTACTGAATGAATGAACCTTTGGCAGAAAGAATAAGACCCAAAACACTTGATGAGTATATTAGTCAGCAACATCTCGTTGGTAAGAATGGTGTTTTAACGAATCTGATTAAAAAAGGAATCATTCCTTCTTTAATATTATGGGGACCTCCAGGCATTGGTAAAACCACTTTGGCACATATTATTGCCCAAGAATCAGACAGGCCTTTTTATACACTAAGTGCTATCAGTTCTGGCGTAAAAGAAGTACGAGAAGTAATTGAAAAAGCAAAAAAAAGTGGCGGATTATTTACGGCAAAAAACCCAATCCTATTTATTGATGAAATTCACCGATTTAGCAAATCTCAACAAGACTCCTTATTGGCTGCGGTAGAAAAAGGCTGGGTAACCTTAATTGGTGCCACGACAGAAAACCCAAGTTTTGAGGTAATTCCTGCCCTACTCTCTCGTTGTCAAGTTTATATTTTAAACTCTTTTGATAAAAATGATTTGGTAGCACTGTTGCATAGAGCAATGGAAAATGACGTGCTTTTAGCAACCAAAAAAATTATACTGAAAGAAACCGCTGCTTTGTTGCAAGTTGCTGGTGGAGATGCAAGAAAACTTTTAAATATTTTTGAATTACTGGTAGCTACTGAAGAAGAAATTGAAATTACCAATGCCTTAGTTTTGGAAAAAATTCAAAAAAACACGGTTCGGTATGACAAAACGGGTGAGCAACATTATGATATTATTTCTGCTTTTATAAAATCGATAAGGGGGAGTGATCCTAATGGTGCTGTATACTGGTTGGCAAGAATGGTAGAAGGCGGCGAAGATGTAAAATTTATTGCACGAAGACTATTAATTGCTGCTTCTGAGGATATTGGAAATGCGAATCCTACTGCTTTGATATTGGCCAACAATACTTTTCAAGCAGCGAGTGCAATTGGGTTTCCAGAAGCTCGAATCATCCTCAGTCAATGTGCCATCTACCTCGCCAATTCACCGAAAAGCAATGCTTCTTATTTGGCAATTAATACCGCACAAGATTTAGTAAAAAAAACGGGAGATTTGTCCATACCACTCCACTTAAGAAATGCACCTACAAAATTGATGAAAGATTTAGAATATGGTAAAGGCTACAAATATGCTCATAATTATGATAACAATTTTGTAGATCAAGCGTTTTTACCAGATGAAATTTCGGGAACAAAACTGTATGAACCTGGAAATAATTCTAGAGAAAATAATTTTAGGGAAACTTTAAAAAATAAATGGAAAGACAGATATAATTATTAGAACTTAATATTATATTTAGCTACTACAAGTTTATTATTTTCATAATATTCAGCAATCCAAATATTTTTGTTTTTATATAAAATACCATTTTTACTTTTAATGATAAATACATCTTTAACATTTGTTTTTAAAACTTGAAAAATAAAAGTTGGAGTCGTATTTACTATTTGAAAGCCATTTTTTTTAGCTTGAGCATATAAAGTTTCAACACTTTTAATAGTTTCCGATGAAGAATGAGTAGATTTTTCTGCAACTTTTTTAAGTATTGGTGTGTTTTTTGTAAAAATAACTTTTTTTAATGGTGAAATTATTTCAGGTACAATCTCTTCTGAATTAACAACTTTGTTTTTCGGCTTGTAGCTGTATTTTAAGTCAGACATTGAGTCAAAAGCATTTCTAATAGCTTGATGATATGATTTTTTGTAATCTTTCTCTTTGCTTCTACCCTCTTTTGATGAATATATAACTTCATCAAAACAATCTTTTAATTCTATTTTGTTTTTTACACTAAACAAACTAGAAGCATCAACAACAATTGCTGTTAAAGCCATACACCTATTTTGTAATACCTCTTTAGGCAATGATGTATCATTACTTAAAAAAACTGTAAAACCCTTTTTCTCTAACAAGAACTTTGTTAATGAACTTGTTTGGTATTGATCTGA
This sequence comes from Polaribacter sp., assembly GCA_028343155.1. Classification (GTDB taxonomy): domain Bacteria; phylum Bacteroidota; class Bacteroidia; order Flavobacteriales; family Flavobacteriaceae; genus Polaribacter. The sequence goes on along the minus strand of JAOLXX010000005.1, from coordinate 32,793 downwards.
CGTTTTTAAAAAATCAAACTTTTCTGGAACAATTACATATTTATAATCATTAATACTTTTTTGCTGACTGAAAACAGATAATGTTATAAAAAACAAAAAGCTAAAAACTATTTTTTTCATCATATTAATTAAATATTACATTCATTCCTAATTGCACAGAAATATTATTCGCAGACGAAATATCACCAAATTGTGCAATATTATCTACCATTCCATAAAAGTTAACTTTTCCTATTTGAGTAGAAATACCAGCACCTAAGTTATAAAATGAATAATCATCTATGGTATAAGTAACCTTTGCATGCATTTTTTGTGAAATTAATTTTTCATAAAAACCAGTTAAAGCAAGCATTGGACTTAAAGGTCTAAAAACTGAATATAACTGAACTCCAAATGCATCAGTATAAAAATCTTTAGGTCTATTATCATAACAGATTTTACTTCTTTTTTCTCCAAAACTGTATCTTAAAGAAGCATTTATTTTTGTCGGTCTCCAAGAAATATAAGAATCTGCATTTTCTCCATAAGGAACTTTTTCTTTAAAATCTGAACTTAATTCTTCCCAATAATTAGTTAGGTTAGAAGCATCATAATCAAATCCTATTCCTTCAAAAACATAACTTCCAGTAGCAGATGCATTTTTAACATTATTCTTATGTTTCATAAAACCAAAATCTACAATACTTCCAGTAAATTCTAATTGATCTGAAAAATGATATGTCATACCAACATCAAAACCAACTCCAAGGTTTGAACCAAAAAAAGTATTCCCTAAATAAGTGGCTGGATCATCTATAATTTCTTGATCATCATTAACAATACCAGATGTTTTTAAATTAACATCTAAATTATCTAAATGATGGGCATAAATATTATTTGTACCATCTACAGTTGTAAAAGTTCCCGAATTATTAGAACTTTCTAGGTTTAAAGCAGAAGAATATATCTTAAATCTTCCTCCTAAAGTTAATTTTTTACTTACTATTCTTGTAACTCCAAAGTGTAAAACACCAAAAACATCTGCTTTATATAGTATTTGAGAGAAATCAAAACTTCTGTTTAAATATGCAGAGTTCCCTTCTTTTAAAAGTTTTATTGGATCTTTAGGAAAGTAACTAAAAACATCAATTTCTTCATAAAAACCAAAACTAAAATAATTTTTATCATTATATCTAAAACCTCCGTTTAAAACCTCCATTTGAAAGTTAATTTTCAAATGATCTCTTATACTTAACTTATTAAAAATCGTATTAATTTTATCATTTATTGGAACATTATCTTTAGCAAAAATATCAGAAACTACTACACCTGTAGAACCAATTTCTAGAGAAAAACCAGAAACCAAAGGAACTCCAATATGAAATTTATAATTATTTTCTGCTCCAGGATTTAGAAGTAATGTTTGAGGCAATTCCGCAAAATTGTATAATACTTGCTTATTTTGACTGTACGATTGCATAGTACAAACTATAAAAAATAGAAAAAATACTTTTTTCATATTAAGCTTCTGCATTTAAATAAATTTTTGCTGAAGATTTAAACTCAAATTCACTTGTATCTGATGGATTTAAGGGTGTAGAAGAGTTATCAATCTTTACAGTAACTCTTACTTTTGCAGTATTTGTTATATTTCGATTATCGCTTGTTTTTATAGTTTCACTAAATTTATAATCTAAATTGTTTGCGTTTACTTTTATTTCCTGAAATTTATGTGTGAGAAAATTATTGTTATCTAAAAAATCAACTTGAATCGTAAAATCATTATCATATTCATTTTTAATCTCAATATTAAAATCTAATCTAATTAGGTTATCTCTAAAATAACCATTTTCTAAAATTTTAAAATCAGTAACATCTGTTCTTTCTGTTTCCTGAACACCAGTTTGGTTAAAAAACTGAAATGGTAAAATCTTAAAATAAGTTATAGAACTAGTAAATTCTTGTACAGTATTATAATCTTCAATCTGAGAAAAATCTAAATCATCTACACAAGAAATAGTTGTTGAAAATAATAAAAATAAAAATAAGAGTTTTTTAAAAAACATTTAGGATAGGTTTATTTTAGAACGTTAATAACTTTACAGATATTGTTTTAAATCTAAAAGAGTCGTTATGGAAATAAATTGATTACTACTTATTATATTGTTTGCAAAGTTACTATGAATTGCTTTCATTCCAATACTTAAAGCCCCTTCAATATCAGCTTCTATACTATCTCCAATCATTATAGAATTTTCTTTATCAGCTTTTGCTAGATCTAGAGCATGCAAAAACACTTTTGGGTTTGGTTTTTTTACACCAACAGATTCTGATGTAATCACTTTCTCGAAATAATGATAAATATTTGAACTTATCATTTTTTTACTCTGAATTTCTTCAAATCCGTTTGTAATAATATGCAATTGATACTTTTCTTTAAGTTAATCTTGAAATTCTAAAGTTCTATGGAAAAGGCGGTTTAAATATGAAATAAGCTGTATGTATTGTGCAACAATTACATCAATTAAAGTGTCTAAAATTCTATAATTTAGATTATATTTGAGTAAATAATCAGTCGACTATAATATGCAACTTATTTCTTTTTTAAAAAAAGACTTTGTAAAAAATGTATCAACATTAATTACTGGATCATTTATTAGTCAAGCATTTTTTTTTTTAATTATACCTGTATTAACTAGACTATTTGATAAAGACACTTTTGGAATTTACCTACTTTTCAGTTCTAGTATATATATTTTAAGACCCCTTACATCTTTAAGTTTAGAACTCGTTATTCTAATTCCCAAAAGAAATAAAGATGCTGTTAATTTGTTATTTACCAGCCTTTTTATTGGCTTTATATTGAATTCTTTTTTATTAGTTATTATCTGTTTTTTAAAAGATTTTATTCTTTCTTATTTTAATTTAAAAACATTAGCATCTTCAATCTATTTAATCCCTCTAGGTTTATATTTATTAAACACCATTGAGGTTTTAAATTATTGGAATAATCGTAAACATTTTTTTATAAATATAGCTCTTGGCAATATTGAAAAATCAATTGTTACAAATTCTTTTCAAGTTTATACTGGATTAAGTAGTTTTAAAAGTATAGGTTTAATTCCGGGTTATTTGTTAGGTCTTATTATACAATGTATTACACTTCTTCTGTTATCTTTTAGATCTGTACTAAAATATTTTAAACACGTTACTTGGGTAAGAATGTTTTATTTATTGAAAAAGCATAAAGATGTTCCGATTTTTAATAGTTTACTAAGTTTTTCTGATAGGCTTTCAGCAGAATTACCCATAATTCTCATTGCAATATATTTTGGAGTTCATGAAGTCGCGTTATATGGATTAGCAGTAAAGTTTCTAAAAACACCTCCTGGTTTTATAAGTGAACCTTTAAGCCAAGTATTTTTTAATAAAGCCAGTAATGCATTTAATAATAAAGAGAATCTATTCAAGCTTATAGTAAAAACCTATAAAAATCTTTTTATGGTAGGGTTAATCATCTTTTCAATAATACTTATTTTATCATTTTTCTTATCTGATATTCTAGGAGAAGACTGGAGTAATACTGGTGTTTTTATACGTATTTTACTACCTCTAATATTTCTAGCTTTTCTTAACTCTCCAATATCCTCAATAATAATAATCTTAAAAAAACAAAAAAATATTTTAGGCTTAGATATATTAAAACTATTATTGCGTTTTGGTGGTATATATATAGGATATAGATATTATAACAGTATGACAGTAGCTATTTTATTATTCTCGTTTATCGGCATAATTTATAATATATTTTTAATGTATTATTTTTTAAGTATCTCAAAAAAAATTAAGCAATAATAATTCTTTTATGATTCAGTTTATTCCTAATAAAAACGATGGTTTTAAATGGTTTACCAATAATAAAGGTATTTATTTTAAGGGTTTTTTTTATGATGCTCAAAATAAAAAGGTTGAAGCAAAAAAAGCAATTGATTTATTAAGTACTATAAACACTGCTCAAGAGTTTAAAAAAATATGTACTTCTTTAAATGGGATGTTTACTTTTGTCATTATTAAAGACGGGCATTGTTATGTTACCTCAGATTCTACAAGAGTTTTTCCAGTTTTTTATAAAAAAAATAACCATTCATTTGTTTTAAGTGATGATATAAACCTTCTAATCCCAAAAGAAAAAATAAAATATGATTTAGCCGCAGAAAAAGAATTTAAGAATTTTGGTTGTTGTTTGGGAAACAAAACGTTAATTAAAAATGTTTATCAAATCCAATCTAGCGAATATATTATCTTTAATGAACATAAAATTGTTAAGAAGGAGTTTGTTTTTTCATCGGCAACTATAAAATACGAGAACAAAGAATATAATTATCTTAAAAAAAAAATATTTTCAAAATTTAAAAACGCTTTTGAAAGATTAATAAATTCTTTAGACGGAAGAACTGTAGTTCTTCCTTTAAGTGGGGGATTTGATTCAAGATTAATAGCTTCTTTTTTAAAACATTATCAATATAAAAACGTCATTTGTTATACATATGGCAAGAAAGGAAATATTGATATGAAAATATCCAAAAAAGTTGCCAATAAATTGAACTTTAAATGGCATTTTGTGGAATATACCGATGAATTGATTGACGGATTTTTAGAAACATCTCTTTTTAAATCATATTGTAAATCTAATTTCCATCACTCCTCAATGCTTTTCTTACAAGAGTACTTTGCCGTAAAATACTTAAAAGAAAACAATTTAATTCCAAAAGATGCTATATTTATACCAGGTCATGATGGCGGAGCACTAGCTGGGGGTTATCTTGTAAAATTAATTCCTGAAAAAATTAGAAATAATCACAATATTGCTTACGATATCTACAGAAAATTTTTCGACAAAAAAAATAAAATAGACAAATCTTGTGTTGATATTATAAGCAGTAATCTTTTCAAATTTAATACCAATTACCTAGAACTAAAACCTTACAGTGTTTATGAAGATTTTATTTTTAAAGAAATTTCTACAAAAGTTATATTTAATTCTGCAAATGTATATGACTTTTTCGGTTATCAGTACAGATTACCGTTTTGGGATGAAGAGTTATTAAATTCGTTTAAGCTTCTTGAACCAAAATTAAAAATTAATAAAAAAATCTATGTAGATATTATAACTGATTTTTTTAAAAATTTCGATTTAAATTTTGAAACTGAATTACAGCCCCTACTGCTAACTATAAAAATACAAAATATTAAAAATGCCTTAAAACCATTTTTTCCCTATTCTATTATAAAGAAAAAACTTATAAAAAATGACTGGTTAAATGCAGAAAAAATGGTGCATGATCTTGAAGAAAGTTTAAAACAAAGTAATTTAAAATATAGTGTTAAGATAAAATCTTATAATGATATCAATAAAGAATGGTATCTTTACTATTGTAAGAATCAAATAAAATAGATGTTTAGAAAAATAGATTTTTTCTTTTTTGGATGGATCATTAATTGGCTATACCCTCAATATTACAGACCAAAATATGGATATCAGCGTTATTATATTTTATTTTTTCATTATTTAATTCCTCAAAAAATATTCAAGCTGAATGCCAAAGTAAAATGGCCAGTTCATTACACCTCTAAAGTGCATGCTCCTGAAAACATTGAAAAAGGGATTCTATGTGATCCAGGAGATAGTATAAACAACTATATACAAGCAAATAATGGAATCATTTTTGGTTCAAATATAGAGTTAGGTCCAGGAGTTGCTATCATCTCATCAAATCATGATGTGAATAATTTTAGAGAACACTCTAAAGGAGAGCCAATAGTCATTGGGGACAATGTATGGATTGGTGCTAATTCTTCTATACTTCCAGAAGTTACCATTGGCAACAACGTAATTATTGGTGCAAATTCGGTCGTTGCAAAAGATATTCCCAGTAATTCTATCGCTGTAGGAAACCCTTGTAAAGTAACTAAAGAAAAGACTCCTTATTCAGAAGATTTTTCTAAAATTGTTTTCAATAAAAATGTACCCAGTAAATTTGATCTTTTCTTAAATTCTAACGTTTAAATAGCTTTACAAAGAAAGGCAAGGTATTCATTTTTATTTGTTGATATTCTTTTGTTTCAGCACCAAAACTTAGAAAGTATTTTGCAATGGATTGCATTGATGAACCTCCAAAACTAAAAAAATTAAAGTTTTTCTGATATTTAAAAATAGCGCGATCAATTAAGAAAGTATTAGCACCATTTTTTCTGTTTTTAAAATCTGTTGAAGAAACTAAAATTGTAACTGTCTTTTTATGTTTTAAAAAGAAACCTGATGCAACTATTTTGTCATCATTATTATAAACTGAAAGAATTTCTCCCACTCCTTTTTCTATACAAATATCAATCACTTTTTTAAGAATATTATAATCAGATTCTAATATATTAGGAGTTCTTTTTCCAACATTATTTTTAAAAAGCGCTATTAAAATCCCTGAATTATCATTCCATTTTTCTAATAAACCTAAATTATTCGCTTTTTTTAAATCCTTTTTTCTGTCTTTTTTTAAATTTGAGAAAACCAAATTATAATCCTCACTTAAAGATAAAACCTGCATATCTTTCCTTAATAAATTATCTTTAAAATGACCAACTATATTATCCGTGTTTAATCTTGATTCAACAAAACGAAATTTAGTAGATAAACATTCCAAAAATGGTTGAAAATTGAGCTCTTTATCCAAAGAAAAAACACCTAATTCTAATAACCAAAAAGGAGGATATACATATTTGATAAAATATTTTTGTTTCCAAGGAATTGGCATAACAGCCTCATAATCCCCTGAAACTAAAACATCCCAATTATCGGCAACAATATCTAAATACCAAGAAAATGCATATACCCTACTTTGTAACGAATTTTCTATACAAGCATCATATTTAACAACATCTAAATCTTTTCTTTTTATATAATGAATCATGTTAAGAAATCGCTATTTTAACCATCGAATCGTATAATCTTTTCCAGCCTTTCCATCGTAAATAATCACTTAAACTTTCATTATGGAATAAGGTGATAAAGGTTCCATTTACAGCCTTTACCTCATTCTTTAAGTCTCTTATTCTTCCTAGAGATTGCCTTGGAGTTAACTTCATATAATCATTCAAAGTAGTGTCCATTAGAGCAAAAGGAAATATTTTAAGCGGCGTTTGCATTTCGAAATCTATATCATAAAAATAAAAAGGCGTACAAGTACTTGCTCTAAAACCAACATTACTTGCATAACCCATAGAGTAATCTTCTGCTACTTCTAAGTCTATTAAGTTTTGATATGTTTCTGGCAAGCTAAAACGCAAATAATGTTGTCTAGATCTTTGAATTGGCATCTTGATAATACCCTCTAATCGTTCTTTTTCCTTTTTCAATAAAGAAGCATTATTCATTGTAAAATAAGAGGGGTGCAGACCTACGCTAGCATAATCCACCATGGCTTTAATTAACAGTCTAAATTTATTTTTTGACGCAGAAACATTGGTATCAAAAGTGGTGTAATCCCCAATTAAAAAGAAGAAAATAGTGTTAACATCTTGTTCCTTTTTAACTTTAAGTATGGTGTCAAAAGTATCAAAGGGGTCTTTTTTTATATTAAATATTGCTGCAAATCGACTCCAAACCCTTAGAAGTCTAATTTGCAATAAATCATTAAAAAAACCGCCAACACCTCTCACCAAGCTTTTATATTTATAGGCATATGCATTATCAATATCTACTGTCGAAATAAAGGTGTATTTGCGTTGTTGAAACTCATAATCTGGAAACTTTTCTTTTAAAACTGCGAGGAGTTTATAGGCCCAAATATCTACGACTGGTTTTTCTAAAAATTGATATTTAAAAGCCAAACTTTGTGCTGCGGTATAACGTCCATGTGTGTCTTTTACATGAGGTAAATACTCTTCGTACCTCGAAATCAGATAAAAACTTGCTGCAAAAATATCATATGGAATCGAAGACTTAGGACCTGTTTTAAAGAAACATGGAATTTTCTCCCATTTTTGGATCACAATTTCCATATCATTCACTCCTTGTTCAAACAACAAATTATTGCTTTTTACAAAAAATTCATTTCCTAAAGGTGTTTTTGTATAGGTGATTTTGGGTCCATTGTGCGCCACAAATTCTTGAATTTTAGAGGTAAAATCTACAGGAATCAATAAGGTTCTTGTAAAAATATGCTTAAAAATATAACGAACTCTAGGGGTAATTTTATGGGTATAAATTAATATCATTTTTTATTAGTTACAAAGCTGCTAAGGTATATCAATTTTATAATTTAATATCGTTCTCTATTTTTTTGGTCGCATGCTGAGCGTTTTTATTCAGAAGCGTTTAGCTCTCTTTTAAAATTCAAAGCAAGCTTATAAACTATAAATTTGCATACAATCATAGCATGATTGCTTAAAGTAAATTTTCGTCTGCAAAGCTAAAATACGCTTTTTCAGTTATTATTAAATGATCTAAGAGTTTAATATCTAAAGTGGTTCCTGCTTCATTAATTTTTTGGGTAAGCTGTTGGTCTGCATCACTGGGTTGTAACTTCCCGGAAGGATGATTATGACAGACAATAATTGCCACAGCAGCGAGTTCTAATGCTCTTTTAAACAATAATCTAACATCGACAACAGTCGCCGTTAAGCCTCCTTTGCTTATTTGGTTTTTAGCAACTACTTTGTTTGAATTATTTAAAAACAACGCCCAAAACTCTTCATGTTCTAAATCACCAATAAGGGGTTGTAATAAATTAAAAACTGCCACACTACTTGTGATCTTTGGTTTTTCCATAGCCGTTTCAAGCTGCCTCCGTTTTCCTAACTCTAATGCGGTAATAATTGAAATTGCTTTTGCTTCGCCAATACCTTTAAAGGTGGTTAATTTTTCTACAGAGAGTTTTGCCAATTCATTAATGTTTCCATCAACCGATTGTAACATTCTTTTAGAGAGCGCAACGGCACTCTCTTCTCGATTGCCAGACCCTATCAAAATAGCAATTAACTCCGCATCAGACAAAGCACTTTTTCCTTTTGCCACTAATTTCTCTCTAGGCCGATCATCTATTGCCCAAGATTTTATCGTTAGTTTTTCCATTCATTTTTTTTATAAAAATACAATATTCCTAAAAAGAGATTGAAAAATGCGTTTTTTTTTATTTTTCCACCATAAGTCTTTATATATTTGTCTTCTATTTCTATATTTTAAAATATGAAAATTATCATAGCTGGTGCTGGAGACGTTGGTTTTCACTTAGCTAAACTACTTTCTTACGAATCTCAAGATACGTACATCATAGATTTTGATGGTGAAAAACTAGACTACCTGAACAATCATCTAGATGTTATTACCAAAAAAGGGGATGCTACTTCTATAAAACTACTAAAAGAAATTGGAATCGATTCTGCAGATTTATTAATTGCAGTAACTGATAGTCAAAATACAAATTTTACAATTTCTGTTATTGGTAAATCTTTAGGAGTTAAAAAAACAATTGCACGAATTGATAATTCAGAATTTTTAAATGAATGTGAAGTCGACTTCCGAAAGTTTGGATTAGATTTTATGATTTCCCCACAAGAACTGGCTGCAAACGAAATTAAAATGTTGCTAGACCAATCCTCTTTTAACGATACAGTTGCTTTTGAAAGTGGCGTATTTAATGTAATGGGAACTCCATTAACGTACAATTCTCCAATTGTGGATTTAACCGTTAAAGAGGCAAAACAACAATTTCCTGATGTAGATTTCATAACAATTGCGATTAAAAGACAGGGCGTTGCTCAAACCATTATTCCAAGAGGAGATACCACTTATCAGCTGAATGACCAAGTATACTTTTGCGTACCTAATTATAGCATCAAAGACCTCTACCCTATTATTGGCAAGAAGCAATACAATATTAAAAACGTAATGATTCTTGGAGGTAGTAGTATTGGTGAAAAAACGGCACATAATCTTTGTAAGGAAAATTTTAAGGTAAAATTAATAGAAAAAGACAGAGAGAAAGCTGCCTTATTAGCAGAGCAACTCAATGATACTTTAATTATAAATGGTGATGGTAGAGATTTAGAACTTCTAGAAGAAGAAAACATCAGAGAAACAGATGCTTTTATTGCTGTTACAGGGAATTCTGAAACCAACATTATGTCTTGTTTAGTCGCAAAATCTAAAGGCGTAAAAAAGACAATAGCCCTTGTAGAAAATATGGATTATATCGACATTTCTCAAACAATCGGCATTGAGTCTTTAATAAATAAAAAACTAATTGCTGCCAGTAATATTTTTAGACATATTAGAAAAGGAGAAATTTTAGCACTCGCAAATTTACACAATATAGACGCTGAAGTTTTCGAATTTAAGGTACAACAAGGTACTAAAATAACAGAACATCCTATTAAGGATTTACATTTTCCAAGAGAAGCTGTTTTTGGGGGTGTTATTAGAGAGGAAAAAGCGATAATGGCAACAGGAGATCTACAAATTCAAACTGATGACAAAGTGATTGTGTTCTGTTTACCAGAGGCTATAAATACTGTAGAAAGTTTATTTAAATAACAGCATGGGCGCTTTAAACACCAAAATCATATTTCGTTTTTTAGGAATTACTGCAATACTAAACGGATGCTTTATGTTTATTGCGTATCCATTTAGTCTTTATCATGATGAAAATGCCAAGTGGGGCATTCTAGGTGCTGGAATCGTAACCGTAATTATTGGATTGCTACTTTATTTTTTAAACAGACCGAAAAGTACAAGTATTCAAAAAAAAGAAGGGTATTTAATTGTAACTTTAGGTTGGTTAACACTATCTATTACAGGCATGTTGCCTTATCTTTTTTCTGGAGCAATCCCCAATATTACCAATGCTTTTTTTGAAACTATTTCAGGATACTCCACCACAGGCTCCTCTATTTTAACAAACATAGAGTCCATGCCAAAAGGAATTTTATTTTGGCGAAGTGCAACGCACTGGATCGGTGGAATGGGAATTATCGTTCTTACAATTGCCATTCTTCCTCTTCTAGGTATTGGAGGAATGCAACTTTTTATGGCGGAAGCTCCTGGACCTTCTGCGGATAAATTACACCCGCGAATTACAGATACTGCAAAACGCCTATATTTAATTTATGTTACGCTAACATTCCTGCAATTTTTATTATTAAAAGTAGCGGGCATGACATGGTTTGATGCTATCAATCATGCAATGGCAACAATGAGTACAGGTGGTTTTTCAACAAAAAACAACAGTGTCTCTTTCTATAATAATTTACCTCTTGTCCAATATATTATTATCTTTTTTATGTTGGTTGCTGGAACCAATTTTGTGTTGACTTATTTTGCCTTAAAAGGAAAAATTCAGAAAGTATTTCAGAGCGAAGAATTTAAGTATTACTTTTTTGGTATCCTTGGAGTTGCTTCTTTAATTACGGTAATTATTTATTTTTTCCAAGACCCTAACCTACAAACTATGATTGCACATCCTATGGTTTTCGGTAAGGCAGAAAGTGCTATTAGACATGCCCTTTTCATGGTCACATCCGTCGTGACTACAACAGGTTTTGTTAGCGCAGATTTCACAATGTGGAACTTTTTTGCGACGGGTATCTTCTTTGCCTTATTTTTTACAGGTGGTTCTGCAGGATCTACTAGTGGTGGGATAAAAATAGTAAGGCATATCGTAATGCTTAAAAATAGTTTTTTAGAGTTTAAAAAAGCATTGCATCCAAACGGAATTATACCAGTAAGATATGATGGTAGAGCAATCAATCAATCCATTGTATTTAATATCATTTCTTTCTTTATCATTTATATGCTCATTTTTGTAATTTCTTCTGTTGCACTAACATTATTTGGTTTGGATTTTCTTTCCGCAGTTGGTGCTGCAGCATCATCTTTAGGTAATATTGGTCCTGCAATTGGGTCGGTTAGTCCAGTAGATAATTTTGCCCATTTAACAGACGCTGCAAAATGGTTTTGTTCTTTTTTAATGCTCATAGGGCGTTTGGAGTTATTTACAGTTTTAATTTTATTTACGCCTTTCTTTTGGCGTAAAAATTAATTTGCTCATATATTCAAGTGTATTTTACTAACCGTTAGTGATTTGTGTTTTTTTTTGTACCTTTTTAGAAAAAAACATGAAAAAGCAAAACGTATTACAAATCCTAACACTTTATATTTTAGTGTTAGCACAAACTAATTTTTATAGTCAAAGTATTGTTATAAATGAAATTGTAACGGATCCGCAACAAAATTGGAGTTCTACTTCGTTTGCATCTCCACCTGAAGGTGCTGGTGGGTCAGATGATGAATGGATTGAACTATACATTAAAATTGCAGGAATAGATCTTACAGGATGGACAATTGAATTAAATGACACATCTCCTTTGACAGGAGATCTTACTGAAAACGGAGCATTTACAATTTCTAATTACATTACATCTGAAACTGGAAGTTTTACGAACACAGCAGCAGGAGATTATCTTGTTTTAGGAAATGTTGCTGGAAGCGCTGCTATGAACAATAAAATTACAATAAATTTAAAAAATGCTAGTGGAACCCTAGTAGACAGTGTAACATTTGGAGGAGGAACAGGTGAAGCACCTAACGGTAATGCAACTAGTATTGAAGATGAAGCTATATTTAGAATCCCAAATGGCACAGATACAGATACCGATAATGTTGATTTTAGCAGCGGTAAATCAAGTATTGGAAGTGAGAACACTTCAGAAAATGTATTATCTATTGAAAGTATTGTTTTAAATAATGTCCGTATTTTTAAAACAAATTCATTGACTTTGAAAATGAATGGATTACCCCAAGGTAAAACCTCAATAACTCTTTATAATATAATGGGAAAAGAAATCGTAACAACTACATTTATATTTAATGAGAATAAAAAAGAAGTTCCGCTACCAAATTTAACTCCTGGAATTTACTTTACAAAAATACGAACAGTAAAAGGCACTATTAAGAAGAAGATTATTCTGTAAAAGTAACGAAGCATTAAATCGGTTAATGAGTGGACTATAAATATTTAAGTTGAGTAATCTTCTATTTTGTATACATAAAAAAGGAGCTACTTCTACTCTTTTAAAAAAATAATTTCACATTCAAAACAGCAGAAAAAAACCAATATTTAAGGAACCAACTTCTTAACCGATTCAAAATCTAATCCTCCATAATTTCCAGAGCTCATTAGGACAACTGCTGTTTTCTCTATGTTTAAACTGAATAAAAATTCTTTAAATTCTTCTGGGTTTGTATAAATAATCAAATCTTCTCGTTCGAAAGCAGCTGCAATTTGTTGCGTCGTAACTTGTTCTAACTGTTTAATTTTTACAGCGTGAGGAGAGTAAAAAACAACAGCTTTATCTGCAGCATCTAGAGCTCCTTTGTACTCTGCTAAAAATTCTGCATTCAAACTAGAATACGTGTGCAATTCTAAACAAGCAACAACTGTTCTTTCTGAATATTGTTCTTTTACTGCTTTTGCCGTTGCCTCCACCTTACTTGGAGAATGTGCAAAATCCTTAAAAAATACTGTAGAATTATTTTCTGCAACCTTTTCTAAACGCTTACTTGCTCCATTAAAACTGGCAATTGCCTCATAAAAATCATCTTCATCAACACCCATATGTTGGCAAATCCACTTCGCCCCTGCTAAATTTTGAAGATTGTGTTTACCAAAAATTTCTAAAGGCAAATCTCCTACTGAAGTTTCTAAAAAAGTAGTTCCGTTTTCTATAAAATGTTTTGGGGTTGTATATGGGTATTTCTTAATATGATTTTCTGATGATTCTACAACTTGTTTTACAATTTCATCTTCTTCATTATACACCATAATTCCTCCATTAACCATGGAATCTGTAAAAATTCTAAACTGGTCGGTATAATTCTCAAATGTTGGAAAAACATTGATATGATCCCAAGCAATACCACTCAATAACGCGATATTTGGTTTGTACAAATGAAATTTAGGACGCATATCTATTGGCGAACTTAAATATTCATCACCCTCTAAAACAATAAAATCGTTTTCTTTGGTTAGATGTACCATGGTTTCAAAACCTTCTAATTGTGCACCAACCATATAATCTACTTCTTGTTCATGGTACTTTAAAACATGTAAAATCATAGAAGTAATTGTTGTTTTCCCGTGGGAACCACCAATTACAACACGTGTTTTATTTTCAGATTGTTCATATAAAAACTCAGGATATGAATATATTTTCAATCCTAATTCTTGGGCTTTTAATAGCTCAGCATTGTCTTTTTTAGCATGCATTCCTAAAATAATTCCATCCAAATCTGGTACTATTTTTTCAGGAAACCATCCAAACTCAATAGGCAACAATCCCTGTTTTTCTAAACGAGATTTAGAGGGATTGTGAATTGTATCGTCACTACCAGAAATTTGGTATCCTTTTTGAGATAAAGCGATCGCTAGGTTGTGCATTGCACTTCCTCCAATAGCAATAAAATGAATTTTCATTAAACATGATTTTAAAGAACAAAAATACAAAAGCTTTGTAAAATATAAAGTATCTTTATAAGTAAACTAAGATTAAAAATAATAAAAGTTCAAACGGCTCATGAACTAATTATCGTTTTTTTTATTGACAGATTTAAACGTGTTTTGGAAATATTAAACATAATGATTATGAGGAAAATTACAACAACATTGCTACTACTGCTTTTTTTTTCGACAAATGCCAACGCACAAAAATCTTTTGAGAACCTTTGGTTAAAAGTGGAGCAGTTTGAAGTAGATCAATTGCCAAAATCAGCAAGAAAAAGTGTAGAAGAAATATACACAAAAGCAGCAAAAGAAAACAACTCCTCTCAATTGGTAAAATCACTTTTTTATATAAGTAAGTTTTCGTTAACACTGGATGAAAATGCCCAATTAAGGGTGATAGAAAAGTTTAAAAAGCACATTGCTAAAAGTAATTTTCCAATAAAAAATGTATTGGAAAATGTATTAGGAAATTTATATTGGCAATATTTTAAGCAAAATAGATATAAGTTCTACAACCGAACAAAAACTGAAAGCAAAGTTGACTCAAAAGATTTTAGAACTTGGGATTTAAATACGCTGTTTGAAGAAATTCATATGCATTTTAATGCTTCCTTAGAAAATGAAGAGAAACTTCAAAAAGTAGGTATTCGTGAATTTGCTGACATCTTGCTCATTCAAAAAGAGTCTAAAAAATACAGCCCTACTTTATATGATTTCTTAGCAAATAATGCTTTAGTATTTTATAAATCTTCGGAAACTTCAATAACAAAACCAGTAGATCAATTTAAGATTGATAATCCAATATTTTTAAGTGATGTAAAAACATTTTCTAAACTAGAATTAACTTCTAAAGATAGCTTTTCGCTGCAGTTCAACGCTATAAAAATTTATCAAAAACTCATTCAATTTCATTTAAAAGAAGCCCATTTAGACGCCCTTTCAACTATTGACATTCATCGGTTACATTTTGTAAAACAACATGCCATTTTTCAGCATAAGAAGCAAACTTTTATAACCACTTTAAAAGCTTCCAAAGAAAATTTTAAGAAAAAGGAAGTGAGTGGTTTGTATGCTTTTGAAATTGCGAAGATTTACAGAGATGATGCCAATGCTTATAAAGCGAATAAAAAACAGAAAAACAGATTTAAAAACGTGAAAGCAATCACTATTTGCGATCAGGTGATTCATGATTTTCCCAACAGTTTTGCTGCAAGAAATTGTAGGGTTTTAAAAAATCAACTACTCGCAAAATCACTGTCTATTACTTCAGAAAAACACATTCCAATCAACACCAATTCAAGAGTATTAATCAACTATAAAAATATTGAAAAATTATTTTTTACGGCCTACAAAATGACAGACAAACAATGGTCTAGATATAACAATTTATATCAATTAGATGCAAAAATTAAATTGATCAACTCTTTAGAAAAGGTTAAAGAATGGAATTTTAATTTGCGAGATGAAAACGATCTCCTAGCGCATAGCACAGAAGTAATTATTCCAAAATTTGATCGTGGAAATTATTTAATTGTAGCCTCTGAAACTCAAAGCTTGAAAGAAGTCATCTTTTACGGTACAACTGTTATTCAAGTAACAAATTTAACTTTAATTGAGCAGGCTTTTGAAGGGAAGTACACATATCAAATAGTCAATCGAAACACTGGAAAAGCTGTTGAAAATGCTGAAATTCATTTGAAAAATAAAAAAAGAAAAAGAAGTGCTTTTATCGATAAGAAATTAACGACCGATGCAAACGGGTTTGCTTCTTTTCAAAGCTTAGAATATTATAATAATGTAGAAATAAAGGTAAAAACTAATAATGATGTAGCCTCTTTTAGTAATTATTATTTGAATGAAAAATATAAAGAAAATACGCGTAAAGAGAAGGCTACCATAAAACCATTTATTTTTACTGATAGAAGTATATACAGACCCGGACAAACGGTCTATTTTAAAGCAATTGTAATTAAAAAACAAGGAGCTAAATCTGAAGTATTTCAAAATAAATATGTGAAAGTTACGCTCGAAGATATCAATAGACAAGAAATAAAAACATGTGATTTAAAATTGAATGAATTTGGCTCTATTGCGGGAGAATTTATTTTACCAAATAATGGTTTGACGGGTCAATTTTCTCTTAAAATTAGTCAGAGTTCTAAAACGAACCCTAATTTTCACATAAATAATAACAACGCTTATATTTCTGTTGAAGAGTACAAACGTCCAAAATTCAAAACCGAATTTAAATCCGTAAAAGAGAGCATTAAACTCAATGATTCTGTAAAAATTAATGGTTTTGCAAAAGCTTTTTCTGGTGCTAATATTACAGATGCAAAAGTAGTATATAGCGTCCACAGAAAAGTACAATACCCAAGTTGGTATTATTGGCGAAGACCAAATCCTTCTTCCAAAACTCAAAAAATTACAAATGGAGAAAGTAGTACTAATGAAAAAGGAGAATTTAAAGTTATCTTTAAAGCAATACCCGACGAAAGTGTTTCGAAAGAAAATCTACCCGTTTTTATATACGAGATTACAGCAGATGTTATAGATATCAATGGTGAAACTAGAAGCGCCACAACTATTGTAAAAGTGGGGTATCATTCTTTATTAGCAACCATTTCGTTGGATAATAAAATTGATAAAAATCAAAAAGAAACTATTTTAAAAGTAGACACCAAAAACCTAAATGATGAATTTGTTATTGCCAAAGGAAGCATTAAAATATACAAATTACAAGCACCTAAAAATCCATTACGAAAAAGACCATGGAATGTTCCGGATTATCAAGATATTTCTGAAAATACATTTAGAACTTTATTCCCAAATGATCCTTATTCAGAAAATGAAACTGATGAAAAAAACTGGAAAAAAGGTGAAATGGTTTTTTCTAGAAATTTTGACACAGAAACTTCAAAAGAAATTCAACTTAAAAACATTAAAAATTGGATTTCAGGAAAATATATTGTCTTGCTGGAAAGCAAAGATAAATTTGGTCAAGAAGTAAAAGATGAACAAAGGTTCTCTCTTTTTTCATCAAAAGAAAAACAGGTTGTAGACAACAACCTTTTTGTAATTCATGCGGACAAACAAACTTATCAAGTAGGAGATGTTGTCGCAATCACAGTGGGATCTGCTTCAAAAGATATTACAGTTGTTGTTCAGGTTGAAAAGAATTATAAAATAATAGCAACTCATTTGGTTCCTTTAAACAACAGTTCCAAAACAATAGAAATTCCTGTAAATAAAAAAGATGTTGGAGGTTTTGCTGTAAAGTATCATTTTGTGAATTACAATTACTTTAAAAGTGGAAACGTATTAATTAACGTTCAAGAAAAATTAGAAACGATCCATATTGAAACTAATATTTTTAGAGATAAATTACAGCCAGGGCAGAATGAAACTTGGAGTTTTACCATTAAAAATGATAAAAACAACCAGGTTACTGCAGAAGTTTTGGCTTCGATGTATGATGCTTCTTTGGACGAATTCAAATCACACAATTGGCAGTTTCAACCGATTAGGCCAAAAGCGAAATACTATTCGTATGCTGTTAGTAATGCGAATCAAAGTATTGGGATTTCTAATTTTAATATTAGAAATCCCCAAAGAAGGTATTTTGGCTTTGCTTCTATTTCATATGACAATTACAACTGGTTTGGGTTTCACCTACAAAATAATAATTGGTACAACCTACAATATTTAAGAAACATAAAAAGAAAACTCAATTCTATCAGAAAAGAATTTGATGGAACTATTATGGGTTTTGTTTCAGATGAAACTGGAACCCCTTTACCGGGAGTAAATGTTCGAATAAAAGGAACCTCTTTTGGAACAACTACAGATTTTGATGGTAATTATTCCATCAGAATAAAAAAAGGAGATATCTTAACTGTTAATCATTTAGGTTTTATTACCAAAGAGTTTTTAGTTGGTAGTCAAACTAATATTAAAGTAATATTAAAAGAAAGTTCAGAACCTTTAGAAGAAGTTGTTGTGGCTGGTTATGGAAATTCAAAAAAAAATAAAGATAAGACTGGTGCTGTTAGTAGAGTTAGTGCAAAAGCTTTACAAGACAATTCTCCAAAGTTAAATGAAGCTGAAGTGGATTTTATCAAAATTACAGAAAATCCAAGAAAAGAAAAGCAAGAAAAAATCGTTCTTGATGAAATTAAAGCCCGTAAAAATTTCAAAGAAACTGCCTTCTTTTATCCACAATTAAGAACAGATAAAAACGGACAACTCCGTTTCTCTTTTAACATACCAGAGGCATTAACTCGTTGGAAATTAAAATTATTAGCGCATACCTCAGACCTAAAAGCAACTACAAAAACACTGCAAACGGTTACACAAAAAGAGTTGATGGTCGTGCCAAATGCGCCTCGTTATTTACGTCAAGGAGATCAAATTACGTTGCGTGTAAAAATCACCAACTTAACAAATAACACACTTTCTGGGTTTTCAAAATTAATACTTACTGATGCGATTACTGGAAAGGAAATTGATTCAGATTTAAAAAACGTAAATTCAAACAAAAAGTTTACCGTTGGCAAAGATGGAAACACAAACGTTTCTTGGAATTTATCCATTCCAGAAACGGTTGAAGCCATTCAATATAAAATCGTTGCAAAGGCGGGTGCTTTTTCAGATGGAGAACAAAATGTATTGCCTGTTTTATCAAACAGAATGCTAGTTACAGAAACAATACCCATGTGGGTTCGTTCTAATCAAACCAAAACCTTTACGTTAGAGAAGTTAAAAACCAATATTTCATCCACTTTAAGAAACCATAAATTAACAATAGAGATGACGTCAAACCCTGCTTGGTATGCCCTTCAATCTTTGCCGTATTTGATGGAATATCCTTATGAATGTGCAGAGCAAACCTTCTCTAGGTATTATGCAAATACGTTGGCGAGTTTTATAACAAATTCAAACCCGAGAATTCAAAAAGTTTTTAATACTTGGAAATCTTCGGATGCATTATTGTCTAATTTAGAGAAGAATCAAGAATTAAAATCATTGATAATTCAAGAAACTCCTTGGTTACGTGATGCACAATCGGAAACGGAACAAAAAAAGAGAATTGCCTTATTGTTCGATTTGAACAAAATGAAAAACGAACGAGAAAAAGCCACCAATAAACTAAAAGATATTCAAATGAATTCTGGAGGTTTTCCTTGGTTTAAAGGAAGTAGATATGAGAGCCGATTTATTACCCAACATATAACAACAGGTTTTGGCCATTTGAAAAAATTAGGTGTTACGGATATTGACAAATCAACTCAAAAAATGATAGCGAAATCTGTAAGGTATCTCGATAGAGAATTGTTAGAACAATTCGAGAGATTGTTAGAAAACGCGGCGAAAATCAAACAGAGAGCAGACACCAGAAAGAAAGGAGAAACCGAATACATAGCCTATCTAGCGAAAAATAATTTAGGGTATTTTGCAATTCAGTATTTATACATGCGCAGTTTTTACAATGATATTCCCTTGAATGATAACTTACAAAAAGCAGTAGCATATTACAGCAAACAAACCCAAACTTATTGGAATGCGTATAATTTATATGCCAAAGGACAAATTGCATTAGCGCTGTTTAGGAATGACAAAAAAACAGTTGCTAACAAGATTTTAAAGTCATTAAAAGAGAATTCAATTACCACAAAGGAATTGGGAATGTATTGGAAATCAAATACTGCTGGTTATTACTATTATCAGGCTCCTGTAGAAACACAAGCTCTTTTAATCGAAGCTTTTTCTGAAATTGAAAGGGATGTTGAAACCATTGATAATTTAAAGGTTTGGCTATTAAAAAACAAGCAAACTAACCGATGGAAAACAACTAAAGCAACTACAGAAGCTGTGTATGCATTGATCTTAAATAGAAGCGACTGGGTTTCTGTTACCGAAATGGTGGACCTAAAAGTAGGGAATAAAAAAATTGATCCATCCACTTTAGAAGACGTCAAAGTAGAAGCAGGTACAGGTTATTTTAAAACTTCTTGGAATGGAAGTGAAATTACGTCAAAAATGAGCCAAGTTACCATCAACAAAAAAGGAAATGGAATTGCTTGGGGAGGTTTATATTGGCAATATTTTGAAGATTTAGACAAAATTACATCCGCTGAAACGCCATTAAAATTGAATAAAAAGTTATTCTTAAAAGTAAATTCTGATACCGGAAAAGAACTAAAAGAAATTACGGATACAACCCAATTAAAAGTGGGAGATTTAATTACAGTAAGAATTGAATTACATTCAGATAGAAACATGGAATTCATTCATATGAAAGACATGAGAGCTTCTGGAGTTGAATCTATAAATGTACTTTCTAAATACAAATGGCAAGATAATTTAGGGTATTATGAAAGTACTAAAGATGCAGCAACCCATTTCTTTTTTGATAGATTACCAAAAGGAGTGTACGTTTTTGAATATGATGTTAGAGTAAATAATGCTGGTAATTTTAGTAACGGCATTACAACGATACAGAGTATGTATGCTCCAGAATTTAGCAGTCATTCTGAAGGAGTAAGAATTAAAATTGAAAATTAATCTAGAAATTTGTTAGACAATCCATCTTACTTCCGAACATGTTTCAAAATCTAAAAAGACAAGGTTCAATAACGCTTAATTTTTTTGTAATTTTGTCAAAAAATTTCACAGAATGATTTTATCTGAAATTCCAAATATAAAACATACTAAGGCAAACAACTTTTTTTTACTAGCAGGCCCTTGTGCCATTGAAGGTGAAGAAATGGCATTAAGAATTGCTGAAAAAATAATTACCATCAGCGAAAAATTAGAAATTCCTTACATTTTTAAAGGAAGTTTTAAAAAAGCAAACAGAAGTAGAATTGATAGTTTTACAGGAATTGGAGATGAAAAGGCATTGAAAATTTTACGCAAAGTTTCAGAAACATTTAACGTACCAACCGTAACAGACATTCATGAAGTTACTGACGCAATAAAAGCGGCTGAATATGTGGATGTATTGCAAATTCCTGCTTTTTTAGTGCGCCAAACGGACTTGGTGGTCGCAGCGGCAAAAACTGGTAAAGTAGTCAACTTAAAAAAAGGGCAATTTATGAGTCCAGCTGCCATGAAACACGCAGTTCAAAAAGTAAAAGATGCGGGATCTGATAAAGCTTGGATTACAGATAGAGGAACAATGTTTGGATATCAAGACATGATTGTCGATTTTAGAGGAATTCCTGAAATGCGAGAATTTGCTCCCACAGTACTCGATGTTACCCATTCATTACAACAACCAAATCAAACAATAGGAGTTACAGGTGGAAGACCCGAAATGATCGAAACTATCGCTAGGGCTGGAATTGTAAATAATGTAGATGGGCTATTTATTGAAACTCATTTTGATCCTGCAAATGCAAAATCGGATGGCGCAAACATGTTACATTTAGATAATTTAGAAAGTTTATTAACGAATTTAGTAGCCATTAGAAAAACAATCAATCGTTTATAAAATAACTTGCAACAACTTTTCTGACAAGGTATTTTGGAGCTTGTGGGAAAAATAGAATTTTTGAATAAAAAAAACTGTTCACCTATTTAATGATAAAACAATTTCTATTTTTCATTTTACTCTTTTCAATCTCAATACAAGGTCAAGACTTTACAAAAGTAGATGACTTGGTTGCCTCCTATCCTCGATTTTCTAAAGCGCAAGATTTAGCAGATAGAATTATAAAAGATTTCTCAAGTGAAGAAGAGAAAACGAGAGCTGCATTTTATTGGTTGGCAAAAAATATTCGTTATAATTTAAGAGAATTTTACAACCCTAAAAAGAGAAGTTATAATTTTAGTTATGCTACCGAAGAAGAGAAAGAACAAAAATTACAAGCACTAAAAGATGAAATTGTTGCAGTTGCTTTCAGAACCAAAACTGGAGTTTGTGAGGAATACGCTCAATCTTTTAAAAAAATTTGTGACTTATTAGATATCGAAGCGGAAGTCATAAAAGGCAATGTTAGAAATAGCCCTCAAGAGATTGGCAAAATTGAAAGCATCTCAAATCATGCTTGGAACGCCGTAAAGCTGAATAACAAATGGATTATTATAGACGTAACTTGGGCTGCAGGACATGAGATAAATGGAAAATGGATTCGTAAATTTGAGAATTACTTTTATAACATTCCTAAAGATAAAATTTTTAAAACACATTATCCCGAAGATGCCGTTTGGGTTTTACGTTTTGGAAGAATCAGTTCAGAAGAATTTTATAATCAGCCAATTTATGGTACTTCATTACTCGATTCTAAGATTGAATTGGTTTCCAAAAATAAAGGAATTTTAAAAATAGATTCATCAAAAGAGGTGAAATTAAAATTTAAACATTTAGTTGAAAATTCTTTAATTTATTTCACCTTTAAAGGGCAACGATTTGCAAAAAAACCAATTATTTCTAGGCTAGATAACATCACTAGTTTAAAGATTAAAGATGCTGAAAAAAAATCATTTCTTACTTTATATATCAATAAAAAAGCTGTCTTACAATTTAAAACTGAGTAGCTATTTTCCAAAAAAACCTTTATTCGTTTGTTGATACGCTTCTTCTAAAACTGACCGTAAAACTGCTAAATCAATTTCCTTACTATTTTTATAACGCAACGATTTTACCACTTTTCTATTTTCAGAAATTAAAAATTCATTATATTTTTCCAAATCTCTTTTTGTATAAAACGCAACATCTACATAGCCCTTTTTTTTAGAAACATTTAAATAACAGAGAGGTTTATCTGCTAAATAATAAAAAGGAAGCTTCCATTTGAAAAGTAATTCTACTTCCGGAAAACTCGTTTCAATCAATAATTGCAAGTGCATTAATATTGATTTGAAGGGTTCGGGTTGATTTAAAATGTATGCTGCTGCTGGTTTCATTTTTGTATATTTGCAAAAGGAAAAAAATTACAGCTTAATGAATGATAATTTTCAAATTAATTTCTCCTTAAAAGGTTTTTCAAGTGTTTTGGTTGGCACGTATTTTTTTATTACTGGCTATTTGATAAAAACTATTTTAGAAGAATTCGTAACTAATGACAGTCCTCTGGGAATGTTATCTACCGAAATTATAGAAGTCTTCATTATTACCCTCATTTTTTGTGGCGTACTATTTTCTTCTTTGGCTTTATTTTTTAGTGGGAAAAGAAATGCTAAAAAAAAGCAATACCCTCTTTGGAATCAGAAAACGAAGACTACTTTTCAAAAATACATACTTTTCGTCATCGTAGCGTTTAGTAGTTTAATTCTTTTACTCAACTTAGGTTTCGTGGAGTACCTCACGCCTACTTTTCTAATTATTTATGCATCTATGTTGTTTACATTCAAGAATAAAGCGCGTAAAAATTTGCTAATTTTAGCTGGTTTAAATGTGTTTTTAGCACTTATTTGTCTCTTAATACCTAGCTATTGGTTCGCTTCCTTTTCTATTCTAGGAATTGCACATATTACGTATGGTGTTGTTGAAAAAAACTAAAATCGTTTCCTAATTTCCCTTATAATATATTCGAGTCCATTTAATTGAAGTTCATAGACCAACTCCATTTGTTTTCCTAACTTTCCGCCAGGAAAACCTTTGTTTCTATACCAAACAATATAATGTTCTGGTAGGTCGATAAGGAATCTTCCTTTGAATTTACCAAAAGGCATTTTCATTCTAGCTAAGTCAATTAAAAATTGTTGGTCATTTAGCATGGTTAAATCGTATCTTTTGGGATCTAAAGTTGAAAACAGATTGCTTGATTAATTATTCATTTTATAGCTATGTATTTCCATCAATATAATCTTGTAAATATAAAAAACGTTTGGTAAGTTTTCCGTCCGCTGTCATCTTAGCTCGCTGCAAAACTCCGTCTTTATCATTATTAAAAAAAGCAGGAATTACATTTTCTAAAAATAATTTCCCGAAACCTTCACTCGCATCTTTTGGTAATTCGCAGGGTAGATTATCTACTGCCATTACAACAATAGCGTCCTTATCTTTATAATCCACTTCTTTTTCAGTGGCTGCATGATATCCATAAAAGGGTGATGAAATTGTAGATGCTCTTATTGTAGATGCTATAGGACCCGCTATGTCACAAGAAATATCTGCAACAAATTGTATTTTAAATTTATCTGATTTAGCCTCTTCTTTAGTATATAAATAAGGAGCTCCATTTCCGTAAAAATGACCCGCAATAAAGAAATTTGTGACCGCTGCAAAACGCATGAAATTAGAAGTGTAATTTTCTGGGTGCTTATAAAAATCAAAATTATCAAATACTTGTCCATCGATACGTTTGTTGTAGTCTAAAACATCTGCCAAACAATATACGGGTTCTTCAAATAAGTTATTTAAATATGCGTCAACAGTAACCTGTTTTATATTCATAATATCTAACATTTCTTTGGCACCAGAAGCAACTTTTCCGTTTCCAGTTAGAAGAATTTTTAAATTTGGTAAATGAAGCTGTTGCAGTAATCCTATCAATTCATTTTGACTGTCTAAGGTTTCTAGTTTTGGTAAATTGAATGCTTTCTTTTTCAAGCCAATGGCTCTAAAACCATTGTAAGTTCCTGTAATTCCTGCATAATGTCCAAAACCAATTAAACGGATTCCATTTTCTTTGATAATCGTTTCATGGTCATATAATTCTATGTTTTTTTGAAGAATCGCCTGAAGCAATTTCCGATTATAAGATTGTTTTTTAATCGTATGACTGAAAAAAAAATATTTCTTGTTACTGATTAAAGCAGTAATTGGCACTTCTTTTACGCCTAATAAAACATCACAATCTGACACATTTTCGACAACTTCAATCCCCGCATCTTCATAAGCAGCGTCAGAAAAAACTCTAATCTCTGACGACTCTACCTTTATCGTCGCTTCAGAAAATTTTTTTTTGAACTCTTTTAGTTTTTCTGGTGAAAAAACAACTCTACTGTCTGGTGGGGTCTTACGCTCTTTTATAATGCCAAACTTCATGTTTTATTGAATTTTATAAGAGACGGAAACTCGGTACTCTTAAAAGGTATAATATTGGGTCGAAGATATTCGATTTTATAATGATAAGCAACTGTATTTTTTTATACTTTTGTGGGTGTTATTTTCATTTAAAAGAAAATAGTTCTTAAATATTTTGGGGACGACTGGTTTTGACAGCAAGGACAGTAAATTGGTAAGCATACCGAGTTATGAAATAACACTCGTAAAACCTAATTTCAACTTTTTAAACGGCGAAGATAACTACGCTTTAGCTGCATAATCTGAATCACAGTAAGATTAGCCTCGGCACACTAGGTGTGCAAGCTTTATGTCCACGAACAGCCTTGATTTACGGCGTTTCACTTTTGGATATCGTAAAAGTAAATATAGAAAATCTGGTACTTTGACAGGTTTTTGAAACTAAAGAAGTTAAGCTAAAAGTGGATTGTTCTTAATCAGCTTTTGGTCGAAAATCAAGAAAGAACTATGTATGTAGAAAGCTTTTTGGCTGCTTGTTTGGACCCGAGTTCGATTCTCGGCGTCTCCACCACACGGGACAAACTCACATTTTTTGAGATTTGTCCCTTTTTATTTTCACCTAACTCCTTGTCTATCTGCAAGATATACCTCAACACATCATTGATTCTTGTAGTTCGACATTTTTTTCCGTCAAATTCTATTTTTTCTGGGAAAATCGAACTTATCAGCTTCTTTTTATGCGCAATAGCACTATTGGTGTAGGTTTGCTTAAAATTTTCTAAATGCTGAAATGCATTTTCAATAAGAGCCTTATATTCCGAATCTGAAGTATTGAGTCCATTCAAATTAGATGTGATTTGATCTCGCTGCTTTGTATATCGATTTAATGTTTGACCATATACTTTTGGAGAAATAGTTCCGTCTACTAATAAATCTTGGAGATTTTCAATCCGTTGGTTTGCGGAAGCCAATTCCTTCTCTAACTTTTTTCTTTTCCTTGCTCTGTCTTTCTGATTAACTCCAGATAATGACTTTAAAATCTCTTTGTACAGAGCTTTTGATTGTTTAGTAAATTGAAAATCATCCAAAATAGATTCAAAAACCGTATTGACTTTCTTTGCTGAGAATCGCTCTTTTTTACAATGATTGCAGTGATAATAAAAATATTTTTTACCCGTACAGCTCTTTGAAGGACTACCAGTCATTTTCGATTGGCATTTGGAGCATTGTAAGATTCCTCTTAATGGAAGCTCCTCGCGAAGTGTGTTATAAATAGGTCGATTTCTTTTCTTTTGGCGTTCGGACAATTTTTCTTGAACTTGGTAAAACAGTTTCTCAGAAATAATTCCTTGATGAACACCCTCAATCCACTGCTCCTGCTCCTCTCCTTCTTTGGGTACTACAATCTTACCCATGTATACAGGATTTTTCAATAAAAGTGATAAATTATTTCTACTGACTTTAAATCCTTTACTACCCAATTCTTCACGAATTGCTGCTTGTGTTTTCCCTTTTATGATTCCCTTATATGCAAATTGAATAAATTTAGCCTTTGGGCTAGGCTGAATAATGGGTCTGTTATTTGCATCCCTCCTATTTACATATCCTACAGGTGCCATTCTACACCAACGACCTGCTTTCAATGACCCTCTAATACCACCCCTTATTTTAATGGATCTTCGGTCATTATCTATTTCTGGGAAAACTAAATTAATGGCGAGCATCGCTTTGCTCTCAGGAATACTAAAATCAATAGGTTGTTCAATGGCTTGAACTTCTATTCCCATTTCTTTTAATTTGCGAATCATTACAAATGAATCTGTGACGTTTCTGGAAAAACGATCCCAAGTGGTTACTAATAAATAATCAATAGTGTTTTTGTTCTTTTTTGCGAATCTCAAAAAGTTTTGAAATTCAGGACGATTGAAGTTTTTAGCGGAGTGGTCTTCTTTATAATGCGCAACAACCTCAATATCCTTCCGCTTACAATAGTTTGTTAGCTGCTCAAATTGAACACCCAAACTAAACCCTTTGGCTTGTTCGTCACTACTGACTCTTGACATGATTACAGCTCTTTTCATTACTTAGAATTTTGAAAAGCTTCTAATTGAGCATTGGCAATGAGCTCAAAAAAAGCTATGATTTGTTGTACTTCTTCGTTTGTTAGTTTTTCTTTTCTGGTTTTATTTAAAATGATTTTGCATTCATAATCTGATAACATGATTTTGATGTATGTACAATTCCTTTGCTTGTTACAATAGGATTGTGACGTATCAATTGATCTGAGGTATTCAGTATCATAATTTATATTTCTTTGTGTTTTCAAAATTAACTACACTCCCATCAACTGTTTGAATAACTATGGTTGAATAGTCTCTTTTTTGAATGTGCTCCATAATTCGGCTTTCGACTGATACTTTTTTATTTGTTTTAATTTCTAAATGCGTTGGCTTAGCTTCTTTAAAACGAATTGTAATTGATTTTAACTCGTTATAATTCCGTCTTATAATTCTTAGTACTTTATCTTCTTCATCTGAAAGCATTGAAATTGACCTATTGTCAAATTGATGTGAATCGCCATGGAGAAAAGGTTCAAATATTTTATAGAAAGAAAAGCTAAAATGGTCTTTATTAAATTTCTCAAAAAAGTAATCTCCCATGTTCGCTTCATTAAAATCTCTAATTAAATCATCATCAAAAACAAAAAAATCTGTTGGTGCATCTTTATAAAAGAAAAAATGATACTTATTCTTAAATGCTATGGTACTGAAAACATACTTTTCAAAGTCAGTTACGTACCCTTCTTTGTGATTATCTGACGTTTGCAGTGCTTTATTCTCTGCAATCTTTTGGTTGTAATTAAGCTCGAAATGCAATTTTTGACTCAACCTAGCTCTTATTGCTCTTATATCATCATAAGAAAAACCATACTTAATTAATGCTTCAACCATCTTTATCCAAACGTATTGCACAAAGCTGATAGCTGTTTTTTTAAAGTCGGTTTTTATAGTACCTAAACCAAGGTCAATATCCAATAAATCATACTTCTCCCAGTTTAAAATATCAAAGTATAACACATCAATTTTTGTTTTTAAAAACAATGGTGTGTATATGTAATTAATCAAACTGTCAGGGTCTGATGTCTCACCGAAATAAGGATCTAAAACGAATTTATTTTCCATAGAAACAAAGAAACAAAAAAATTGCAAATAAACACAGTAATATTACTGCTTTTTTATAAAATTTTTACATATCTTGGATTCTATCAATGAACTCATTGTAGAAAAACAATGAGAAATTATTGAAGGAGATAATTTTTATTTTTTGAAACAATCACGAAAAGTGAGTAAAAATAAAAACTGTGAGATGTCCTTGAGTAAACAATAAGTAAACAGGTTGTGGATTAATAACTTAAATACAATAAAAACAATGGAAAACAACATGCATTATAGAAACGTAACCCTAAGCACAAGGGTCTCTGCTGCTCAAAAAGCTGAATATGTAAGACTCGCAGCAAAATATAACGTGAGTGTATCTGAATGGGCACTAACACTTATAGAACATCATAAAAATGATTATGGTACAATTGGAGAACCCACAACAAAAGAAGTGAAATTAGAAAGAGCTTTAGAGCTAAAAAATAAAGAAATTCAAAAGTTAAAAGCTCAACGGGACACTACTGATGAATACGCTTCCAATATGCAACAACGATCTAACAAAGCCATTCACGATCGTGATGAATCCAATTATGCCTTAAAACAGGCATTGGTAGAAGTTGAGAAATATAAAAGTCATCTAAAAATTGCGGAGTCATTGATTGGATCTGAAAGACACAAAGAAAACAATAAAAAATCTTTAATAACCCCCATATCTGTTGGTATGACCACTATTTTAGCAATTGTGCTATTTGGTAGAAGATTTAGTTAAAAAGTAATCGAAAAATGAAATGTTTTTAGTTATATTGTGCTTACTATTTTAGTAACCATGAACCGTATAAGAGAAATGCTCAAAAATAAATAAATATAATGGGAATAAAGACAATTGTCTTTATCCCAACGTTACCTGCAAGCTGAAAAGCCAACCGCACAGTCAAGCACATTTTATTTTTTTCATGCCTCAAAAAATAAAAAGAGCTTGCCTTTTCCTGCCACCACAATCCGAAAAATAATCTGAAATAAATATTGAAATTCAAAAATGTTTTATATATTTGGACAATATTTGTCTAAAACAATTTTGACCAATGAAAACATTAGGCGACACTTTAAAATGTGCGAGAGAAGAAAAAGATTTGATACTGCGAAAAGTTGCGGCTGAAGTCGATATTGATCAATCTTTGATTAGCAAGTTCGAGAAAAACGAAAGAAAACCGACAATGGAACAAATCGTGAGACTAGCCAATTTTTATGGACTTTCCGAAAGTGAGTTAGTAATAAATTGGTACTCTGAAAAAATTGCGGACGAACTAAAGTACACGGAATCTACTTCCGAAATATTAAAAGTAGCGGAAGAAAAAATTAACTATTATAAAGCTCAAGAAAATGGAAAATAAGAAAATGAAAGTTGCAGAATTATTTGCAGGAGTTGGAGGTTTTCGTCTTGGACTTGAAAAGAGTAACTATGAAGTTGTTTGGAGCAACCAATGGGAACCGTCAACCAAAATGCAACACGCTTCTAAAGTTTACGAAGCTCGTTTTGGAAAAGAAAATCACTCAAACGAAGACATAAATGAAGTTGTAACAAGAAATGTTGAGGAAATTCCAGATCACGATTTATTGGTTGGTGGATTTCCTTGTCAAGATTATTCTGTTGCAACAACTTTACATAATTCAAAAGGGTTAAAAGGTAAAAAAGGTGTTCTTTGGTGGTCAATTCACCAAATTTTAGAAAACAAAAAAAACAAACCAAAATACTTGTTTTTAGAAAATGTTGACAGACTTTTAAAATCGCCAGCAAAACAACGAGGTCGTGATTTTGCAGTTATGTTGCAAAGTTTAAACGATTTAGGTTACGCAGTTGAATGGCGTGTTATCAATGCAGCTGAATATGGAATGCCACAAAGAAGAAGAAGAGTTTTCTTTATTGGCTATCATAAATCAACAGAAGTTTACAAAAGACTTCAAAAATCAAATAAGATAGATTGGTTAACCGAAGAAGGCACAATTGCAAATGCTTTTCCTGTTGCTAAAACAAACTCAATTCAAGAAGTTGAGTTAAAAGGAAATCTAGTAGAAATAACCAACAATTTCAATAAAAATGGAAAATTATCGCCTTTCCAAAATACAGGTTTGCTAGTAAAAGGCAAAGTTTACACAACTAAAACAGAGCCTAATTATGATGGAAAGAAAACTGTTTTAGCTGACGTTTTACAAAATGGAGAAGTTACACCTGAATTTTTCATTGACGATAAAGACAAAGACAAGTGGGAATATTTAAAAGGAGCAAAAACCATTGAACGCAAATCACAAGATGGTTTTGTTTACAAATATTCAGAAGGCGGAATGATTTACCCAGACGCATTAGACAATGCTTCAAGAACTATTATAACAGGAGAAGGCGGAAAATCACCTTCAAGATTTAAACACGTGATAGTATCTGACAGAGGTTTGAGAAGATTAACACCAATTGAGTTAGAAAGGTTAAATATGTTTCCAGATAATCACACAAAATTAGAAGGAATTACAAACACTAAACGAGCGTTTTTTATGGGAAATGCTTTAGTTGTTGGAGTAATTGAAAAAATTGGAGAAGAACTTTATAAACAGATAAACCAATTTGAATATGCTTGATATAACTTCGGCTGATTCAATTATTGAATTTGCGAAACAACTTAAAAACCAAAGTTTAAGACAAGCCTGTGGAGTTGAAATTGAAAAACACGGTTATAAAGGAAAAGGAAATTTTGGTCAAATTTTAGAAAAATTCTATTTTGGTTATGAACCAAATTCTGATGCAGAACCCGATTTCAAAGAAGCAGGAATTGAACTTAAGTCAAGTCCATTAAAAACCTTAAAAAACGGAGAATATCGTTCAAAAGAAAGACTTGTTTTAAATATCATAAATTATTTAAAAGTTCACGAAGAAGATTTTGAAACCAGTTCTTTTTGGAAGAAAAATGCACATTTACTTTTGGTATTTTATCTTCACGACAGAGATTTAGATTTGCTTGACTACCTAATAAAGTTAGTTGACGGTTGGCAATATCCAAACGAAGATTTAAAAATTATCAAACAAGATTGGGAATTTATCAATCAAAAAATAAAAGATGGAAAAGCTCACGAATTATCAGAAGGAGATACATTTTATCTAGGAGCTTGTACAAAAGGTTCAACTGCTCTCAAATCATTCAGAAATCAACCATTTAATGAAGAACCAGCAAAACAAAGAGCGTACTCTTTAAAACAAGGCTATGTCAATCATATAATCGCGAATATTGCTCAAGAAGAAACTGCTGTTTATGGAAAAATCATAGAGCAACCTGAAATTTTAGACAAAGTACGCTCAATTGAAGAAATAGTAATTTTAAAATTTCATCCATTTTATGGCAAATCAGCAGAACAGATAGAAAAGGAATTAGGTTTAGAATTAAATCAAAATGCCAAAAGTTATTTTGCAAATCTTACAAATGCAATTCTTGGACTTCAACTCGGACAAAAAATTGAGGAATTTGAAAAAGCAGACATTCAAGTAAAAACAATTCGACTTAAAGAAAATGATTTACCAAAAGAAGATATTTCATTTCCAACATTTGAATATCAAGAACTTGTAGAAACTGATTGGGAAGATTCAGATTTTAAGAATATTTTAGAAAGCAAATTTTTCTTTGTGTTTTATCAATTTGAGGGAGAAAATTTGATTTTGAGAAAAGTAAAGTTTTGGAATATGCCTCATTCTGATATTCTTGTAGCTAAAAATGTTTGGGAAGAAATGGTAAAGACTGTTTCAAATGGAGAAATAGTAAAAGAATTAACTGAAAAAGGTGTCAGAAAAACTTATTTTCCAAAAAAGACTGAAAACAAAGTGAGTCACGTTAGACCACACGCAAGAAATGCAGCAGACACATATGAATTACCAGTTGCAGATAAATTGACAGGATTGACCGAATATACAAAGCATTGTTTTTGGCTAAATGCAAGTTATGTGAAAGACGAAATATATCTGAAATAAGCCAACGCTAAAAGCCATACACATTTGCAATTCGCTACAGCCAACGCGCAAACCAAAAATTGCAAAAGAGTATGTCTTTGCCAACGCTAGCAAGTTTACGGAAGAAAAGCCAGCAGGTAACAA
>JAOLXX010000048.1 GCA_028343155.1 Polaribacter sp. | reverse complement strand
CAGATTTTGGAATTACTTTTGATAATTACTCCAGAACGTCTTCTAAAATTCATCACGAAACAGCTTCTGAATTTTTCAAAAAGTTGTACCACAATGGCGATTTTATAGAAGAGGTTTCAGCGCAATTATATGATGCAGAAGCAAATCAGTTTTTAGCAGATCGTTTTGTAGTAGGGACTTGTCCAAAATGTGGCTTTGAAGAAAGTTATGGTGATCAATGTGAAAACTGTGGAACAAGTCATAATGCAACCGACTTAATCAATCCTAAGTCTGCAATTACAGGAAATGTGCCCACGGTAAAAGAAACAAAACATTGGTTCTTACCTTTAGACAAACACGAAGATTTTTTACGAAAATGGGTCTTAGAAGATCATAAGAAAGACTGGAAACCAAATGTTTATGGACAAGTAAAAAGTTGGGTAGAAGATGGTTTACGACCCAGAGCTGTGACCAGGGATTTAGATTGGGGAATTCCTGTTCCTATCGAAGGTGCGGAAGGAAAAGTACTTTATGTTTGGTTTGATGCACCCATTGGATATATTTCATCTACCAAAGAATGGGCTGCAAGAGAAGGGAAGAATTGGGAAGATTATTGGAAAAAAGACGATACCAAATTGGTTCATTTTATTGGGAAAGACAACATTGTTTTTCACTGTATTATTTTTCCATCAATGTTAAAAGCCCATGGGGATTATATTTTACCAGAAAATGTTCCTGCAAATGAGTTTTTAAATTTAGAAGGAAACAAGTTGTCAACTTCAAAAAATTGGGCTGTCTGGTTGCATGAATATTTAAAAGAATTTCCAAACCAACAGGATGTTTTACGTTATACATTAACGGCAAACGCTCCTGAAAGTAAAGACAATGATTTTACTTGGAAAGACTTTCAAGCAAAAAACAACAACGAATTGGTGGCCATTTTTGGTAATTTCATAAACAGAGTTGTGGTGTTAACCAATAAATATTACAATGGAATTGTTCCTACACCTACTGATTTTATGGAAGTTGATGAAGACGTTTTAGCAGCAGTTAAAGAGTTTCCAAATAGCATTGGAAAATCTATTGAAAGATACCGATTTAGAGAAGCCTCTCAAGAGTTAATGAGTTTGGCAAGACTTGGAAACAAGTATTTAGCAGACGAAGAACCATGGAAAGTTGTTAAATTAGATGAAGCACGCGTTCAAACAATTATGTATGTGGCGTTGCAAATTGCTGAAGCTTTGGCTATAATTTCTGAGCCCTTTTTACCATTTACGTCCACGAAATTGAAAGCTATTTTAAATAGTAATGGCGCTACTTTGACCAATGAGAATTGTATTGAGAATAGCTGGAAAGATGTTACAGAAAAAGAAGTTTTATTGCCAGCAGGGCATCAAATAAATGAAGCCGTATTGTTGTTTTCTAAAATTGAAGATAAAACGATTCAGGATCAAATAGAAAAATTACAAGCGACAAAAATAGCAAACGAACAAGAAAACAAGGAGGTAGTACCTCAAAAAGAAACCGTAACATTTGATGATTTTACAAAATTAGACATCAGAGTTGGTACTATTTTAGCGTCTGAAAAAGTAGCTAAAACTAAAAAATTATTAAAATTAAAAGTAGATTTAGGTATCGATACAAGAAGTATTGTTTCTGGTATCGCAGAAAGTTTTTCACCAGATGAAATTATTGGTCAGCAGGTTGCTGTTTTGGTAAACCTAGCGCCAAGAGAAATTAGGGGAGTGGAAAGTCAAGGAATGATTCTAATGACCGAGACTCCTGATGGGAAATTGGCTTTTGTAGCTCCTACAAAAGGAGTTAAAAACGGACAACAAATAAGTTAAATCTACATTTTTTACAAAGAAAAAGCCGCTACTAAGCGGCTTTTTTTTTCGACTTGTTGAAATACTATTTTCCTCCCAACAGTAAGACTTCATTACAAATAACCTCTGTAATGTACTTTTTTTCACCTTCTTTGGTTTCATAGCTTCTAGAAGTTAGTTTGCCTTCTACAGCAACTTCAGTTCCTTTTTCTAAATACCTTTCTATAATTTCTGCGGTCTTGTTCCATGCGACAACATTGTGCCACGTTGTTGACCACTTGGGCTCAATTCCAAGAAAGATAGTGGTGCAATCTGTTTTAGCTTAAAAAGGATAGTTTGGTTGTCGAAAATAATTTCATTAGTAATAGTTTCAACAA
>JAOLXX010000047.1 GCA_028343155.1 Polaribacter sp. | reverse complement strand
ATAGTTATTTTAAAATATACAGTTCTGAATTTTCAAACCTTAACAATGTCGCCAAAATATATGATGCTACAAATGAGAATTCACCAGCACCAAAAAACCATCCACTATCGCAGGATTTAAATGATCAAGTTGGTAGGGCGATTAACTTTATAAATAAAGTTTCAAATGATCGAGATTTTCAAGCTACAAATTCCAGAGAATACAATATGGCACTGAATATCTTAAATAGATACAATATTGTAACCTCAGATTTTTTAATCCCAACGCTTGCACTTTCATATACATACAATAGTCAAACAAATTTCAATGACAATAATTTCTCTTTTTTTAAGGCAAGAATTGCCAATTCTGGAAATATTTTAGGACTTTTTTCTAATTCTAAAAATGCGAATAATAAAAAAACGTTTGCTAAAATACCACTTGCTCAATATTTCAAAACAGACATTGAATATAAACAATTTTGGAATGTTAGCTCCAATTCTGTTTTTGGATTTAGAACATTTCTAGGCGCTATTATTGCTTATGAAAACTCAGATATTCCGTTTACAAAAAGTTACTTTGCTGGAGGTTCTAACGATATTAGAGCATGGCAAACCTATGAATTAGGTCCTGGAAGTAGAAATACTGGTTTAGAATTTAATATTGGAAGTCTTAAATTTCTGACGAGTGCAGAATACAGGTTTGGAGTTATTAGTAAACTAAAAGGCGCCGTATTTATAGATGCTGGAAACATTTGGGACATTACAGGTCCTGACTTTGTAGATAAAGAAGCTAGTTTCAGTAATTTTTCTTCCATAAAAAACATTGCGGTTGGCTCTGGTTTTGGCGCAAGGTTAGACTTTAGTTTTTTAATTTTACGTTTAGATATTGGCTTTAAAACATACGAACCTTATTTAATAGGCGATAAATGGTTTAAAAACTACAGTTTCGAAAATGCTGTTTACAACATCGGTATCAACTACCCCTTCTAGAACGATCAAAAACCTATAACGTTTTCGTTATTTTATGTATTCGCTCCAACCTATTTTAGTACTTTTGAAGCAATTTAATGATTAAATAAAACAAACATGAGTCATAGTATAAAGCCAGGTGTTGCAACTGGAACAGAAGTCCAAGATATTTTTAATCTTGCAAAAGAAAAAGGATTTGCTATACCGGCAGTAAACGTTGTTGGATCCAACACTATTAATGGAGTTTTAGAAACTGCAAAAGATTTAAATGCTCCAGTAATTATTCAATTTTCTAATGGTGGTGCACAGTTCAATGCAGGTAAAGGATTGTCTAATGAAGGAGAAAAAGCTGCAATTGCAGGTGCTGTTGCTGGTGCAAAACACATTCATGAATTAGCTATTGCGTATGGAGTTCCTGTTATTTTACATACAGACCATGCTGCAAAAAAATTATTACCTTGGATTGATGGATTATTAGACGCTTCAGAAAAACATTTTGAAGAAACTGGTAAATCTCTTTACAGCTCTCATATGATTGATTTATCTGAAGAGCCTCTAGAAGAAAACATAGAAATCTGCAAAACATATTTAGGTCGTATGAGTAAAATAGGTATGACCTTAGAAATTGAATTGGGAATTACAGGTGGTGAAGAAGACGGTGTAGATAATTCTGATGTAGATGTTTCTAAATTATACACACAACCAGAAGAAGTTGCTTATGCTTATGAAGAGTTACTAAAGGTTTCTCCTCAATTTACAATTGCTGCAGCTTTTGGAAATGTTCATGGTGTTTACAAACCAGGAAATGTAAAATTAACTCCAAAAATCTTAAAAAATTCTCAGGAATTTATAACAAAAAAATATGGTGTTGAAGAAAACCATATTGATTTTGTATTTCATGGAGGTTCTGGTTCTACAGTAGAGGAAATTAGAGAAGCAATTGGTTATGGGGTTATCAAAATGAATATTGATACTGATTTACAATTCGCTTTTACAGAAGGAATTAGAGATTACATGCAAGGAAACGCTGCTTATTTAGCAACTCAAATAGGTAATCCTGATGGAGCAGATCAACCAAACAAGAAGCATTACGACCCAAGAAAATGGTTACGTGAAGGTGAACTTACTTTTAAAGCTAGGTTAAAACAAGCTTTTACAGACTTAAATAATGTAAATACATTATAAAATTTCTCTTTAAAAATAATTAAAAAGCACTGTGATTAAAATCAGAGTGCTTTTTTTTTATGACTTTAGACATCAAAAAGGATACTTTACAGAAAAAACTTTTACATTTGTATTTCTATTTTTTTTAGAAACAATAAAA
>JAOLXX010000046.1 GCA_028343155.1 Polaribacter sp. | reverse complement strand
TCCAATAACCTTCATATTGATAACTTACTGTTTTATGTTTATGAATAGATTGTGGAATGATTTCTTTACCAAAATCGATAGTATCTGGTTTATTCATTAATTTTATGAGTAAATCTCTATTAAAGATATATATACCCATAGAAGCTAGGTAATTTCTACCTTCTTTTTTCATTTCATCACTTACCTCAGAAGCCCAATCTTTTAACAAATCTTCGCCTGGTTTTTCTATAAAAGATGTAATTTTATTTTCACTATCTGTTTTTAATAAACCAAAACCAGTTGCTTCTTTTGCATTTACTGGATAAGTAGCTATAGATATTTCGGCATTACTTTCTTTGTGTTTTTTAATCATGTCCTGAAAATTCATATTATATAATTGATCTCCAGAAAGGATTAAAGCGTATTCAAAGTCGTTTTGTAGAAAGTGATGCATACTCTGTCTTACGGCATCTGCTGTACCTTGAAACCATTTATTACTTTGCATGGTTTGTTCTGCAGCCAATACATCTACAAAAGCTTCACTAAAAAAACTAAAGTGATAGGTGTTTTTAATATGCTTATTTAAAGAAGCAGAATTAAATTGTGTTAAAACATACATTCTTTTTATGTTCGAGTTGATACAGTTTGAAATAGGAATATCTACCAACCGATATTTACCCGCAATTGGAACCGCAGGCTTAGATCTATCTGCAGTTAAAGGATACAAACGAGAACCTTGTCCTCCTCCTAAAATAATTGATAATACACTATTGCTGTCCATAATTTATTTTTTTAAAAATTTGTATACATTTATATATTCTTGAGCAGAATTATCCCAAGAATGATCTATTGTCATTATTTTTTTTGAATTGTTTAGAAATTTTTTCGTGTTTTTGTAAAAAGAGGTAGCTCTCTGAATACTATTTGTTACATCGGCTACTGAGACTTTATTGTGACAAATACCAAAGCCCCTGTTTTCAATATCAATAACGGTATCTTTTAAACCACCGATTGCATTTACAACGGGTACAGTTCCATACCTTAAAGCATACATTTGATTAAGTCCACAGGGCTCTACTCTGGAGGGCATTAATAAAAAATCTGCCCCAGCATAAATGATATGAGATAATCTTTCATCATACCCAATATAGGCATTGTAATTTTTAGTTTCTAGTAATTTTTTTAATTCTTCTTCGGTTTCTTTATTTCCAGAGCCTAATAATAGTATTGAAATATCATTTTCTTCTAATGCCTTTTTGAAAATTTCCGGAAATAAATCAGCTCCTTTTTCACCAACCAATCGACCAATAAAAGCAAAAAGCGGTTTGTTTTTGTCCAGATTAAATTTTTCACACAACCATTTTTTGTTTGCTTTTTTTCCTTCAACTCGTGTCGTTTTAGAATAGTTTTTAATCAGGTAATTGTCTGTTTCAGAATTCCAAACATTCCAATCAATTCCATTTAAAATACCAATGCATTTTGCAGCCTCATGTTTTAGTAAGTTTTCTAAACCATTTGCGTTTTGTTTTAATTCTTCCATGTAAGAAGGAGATACAGTGGTTACCTTCCAGGCACATTTAATCGCCGATGCCAATGGGTTTATGGTACCATCCCAATCTAATAATCCTATTTTATGAGTGTTAAAGGCTGGAATTAATGAGATTTTATCATGAGAAAACCAACCTTGGTATTGTGCATTAT
The DNA here is from genome assembly GCA_028343155.1 of Polaribacter sp. GTDB lineage: Bacteria > Bacteroidota > Bacteroidia > Flavobacteriales > Flavobacteriaceae > Polaribacter. The sequence goes on along the minus strand of JAOLXX010000046.1, from coordinate 615 downwards.
GTATGGTTAAAACAGTGGGAGTTGTTTTTAAGGATTTATATTTAGAAGATTCAGAAATCATAAAAGGAATTAATCCCGTATGATGATCATGAGTATGAATTAAATCGGGTTTGTTTTCAAGTGTTAACAGCCAGTCTAAAGCTGCAATTTGAAACGCCAAAAAGCGCTCAGTATCATCAAAAGAATAAACATAATCTGTGAAGAGTAATTTAGGAACATCTACACAGAATAAATTAAAACCTAAAGAATGGTTTGTTAATTTTAAAATTCTAAAATCATGTACCTGCTCACCAAGAACTAATGTATTCTTATAAACTTCTTCAAATTCATTGTTATTGCTGAATTTATTATTGTAAAAAGGCATAACAACATTACTGTCTATATTTAACCCTTGCTGGTATTTTGGTAAAGCCCCTACAACATCAGCTAACCCACCAACTTTAGCAACTGGATAGCACTCGGCACTTATGTGTAATATGTTCAAAATATTTTTTTTTGGATACTTAAACATACAAAATTTATATTTGTTATAAAAATATATTTCACACTATTAAATGTTTTTATTATCCATTACGTTGTTTATTAATTTCGTCTTGAAGTTGTCTGCGTAATTTC
>JAOLXX010000045.1 GCA_028343155.1 Polaribacter sp. | reverse complement strand
AAAAATGTCTTGTTTTTTTATGAAGTAAAAAATATTAAACCCTCTTTTTTATCAGAATAATACAATAAATTAAAAAAGAAGGTTTCATATTTATTATTTGTACTTAAAAGCTATCATAGCTAATGGTGGTAGGTTTAATTCGATTGAATTTTTTCTAGCGTTCCACTCTTTTTTCTTAGAAGTTAATTTTTTGGTTTTAAAGTTACCGGTTCCCTTATATTTTCTAGCATCACTATTAAAAACTTCTTTTAAAGTTCCTGCTTTTGGTAATCCTATTCTGTAGTTTTCTCTTTGAATAGGAGTAAGGTTTAAAACAACTATTATATGGTCTTCCTCTTTTTCTCCTTTTCTAATATAAGACATCACTGAATTCTCATGATCTCCATGATCTATCCATTCAAAACCTTCATAAGAAAATTGTTTTTCATATAATGCAGGTTCTTTTTTGTATAACTTATTTAAGTCTTTTACTATGGTTTGTAGGCCTTTATGTACTTCATAATCTAATAAATGCCAATCCAAACTTCCATCGAAATTCCATTCACTTGTTTGTCCAAATTCACCCCCTTGAAATAATAATTTTGTTCCAGGATGTGTATACATGAAGCCATAAAGTAATCGTAAATTTCCAAATTTTTGCCATTCGTCTCCTGGCATTTTCTCTATAATTGATTTTTTACCGTACACCACTTCATCATGAGACAGTGGCAACATAAAGTTTTCTGTAAATGCATAGTTCAAACTAAAAGTCAAATCATTTTGATGGTGTTTTCTATAGATAGGTTCTTTTGCAAAATAATCTAAAGTATCATGCATCCAACCCATCATCCATTTCATACCAAAACCTAATCCACCAGAAAAGACGGGACTAGAAACTTTAGGGAATGAAGTAGATTCTTCAGCAATAGTTTGCACATCCGGAAAGTTTTCATAGACAGCAATATTCATTTCTTTGATAAAATCAATTGCATCTAAATTTTCATTTCCACCAAATTTATTAGGTTCCCATTCTCCTTCCTCTCTAGAATAGTCTAAAAATAACATAGAAGCAACGGCATCTACACGCAAACCATCCGCATGATATTTGTCTAGCCAAAAAAGAGCATTACTAATTAAAAAAGATTTTACTTCGTTTCTTTCGTAGTTAAAAATAAGACTCTTCCAGTCTTGGTGATAGCCTTTTCTTGGATCGGGATGTTCGTATAAATTAGAACCATCAAAAAAACCTAAACCATGAGCATCTGATGGGAAATGTGAAGGGACCCAATCTAAAATAACACCAATTCCTTTTTCGTGAAATTTGTCTACCAAAAATTTAAATTCATCGGGATATCCAAAACGTGAAGTAGGAGCGAAGTAACCAGTCAATTGATAGCCCCAACTGGGGTCATATGGGTATTCCATAATTGGCATAAACTCTACATGTGTAAAATTCATTTCTTCTACATAAGTCACTAATTGGTCTGCTAATTCAACATAACTTAAAAATCTATTTTCTTCTAGATGTTTTTTCCAAGAACCTAAATGAACTTCATATACGGCATAGGGTGCATCTAAAGCATTGTGTTTTTTACGAGATTTCATCCATTTTTTATCCTTCCAACTATAGTCGTCTTCCCATATTATAGAAGCTGTTTTTGGTGGATGTTCTGCTCTTTTTGCATACGGATCTGCTTTTTCAGTAACAATATCGTTGTTAGCACTTTTAATTTTGTATTTGTAGCTATTTCCTTTTCCAGCATGAGGAACAAAGCCTTCCCAAATTCCACTAGCATCCCAACGGACGTTTAGTTGGTGTTCTTGGTTGTTCCAAAAATTAAAATCGCCAATAACTGAAACTTCTCTTGCACTTGGTGCCCAAACTGCAAAATAGGTACCTTCTATACCATTTACAGATGTAATATGCGAACCAAATTTTTCGTATAATTTATAATGTTTTCCTGCTTTAAAAAGATTGATATCAAATTCTGAAAATAAACTATGTACTATAACTTTAGACATGCGCTTTTGTTGAAAAATTATGTTAGTAAAAAGGTGAAAAATAAAATGAATATGTAATTATTTTATTACTGTTCCTTTTTGTATTGTTGCTCCTTTTTTAACAACGACTATACCATCTTTTATTGAATAGTTGTCTGTTTCTTTATCTTTAAGGTGGGGTCCACCATTAATAATAACATCATCTCCAATTCTACAATTTTTATCTATAATACAATTGTTTATATTACAATTTTCACCAATTCCTAAAAGATTATCGATATTTAAAATTTCTTTAAATTTTTGTAATTCGTAAGTATCATTACCCATCA
>JAOLXX010000044.1 GCA_028343155.1 Polaribacter sp. | reverse complement strand
AGGGGTCTTGAAGCACATTGGAAGCCGTAAATGACGGAATGTCTCCGGTACCACTTAAAAAGGGAGGTAAACCAAAAAAATCATTTTGAATGAAGTATGTCTTAAATTTTAAATCACTATTACTGCCCTGGCTGCTTATGCCTCCTGAATAACTATTCGACCCCACAGCAGCCCACATTGTATCTGAACTAGTTACAAGTGACATGGTATATACTGAGCCCTCTGTGATTGTGGGTGGTGATGCTATCGGAATGTCGACCCATGCTTCGCTACTTCCTGTTGAAGCAGAAAATGAGCCGCTATACAAAAGAGTTCCAGAGGTTCCCTGACCGCTATAAATGTTCAATGTCCCCGATGTATTTGTCTGATATAAACCTATTGAAACCGTCGATAGTCGAGCAGTATGCCCCGCGGTAAAGGACTGCCACAGGTTATTTTCCCAGCCGGTACCACCATTAGAGCTGGTATTGGATTGATCGAGAAAGGAAATAATATTCGCTGTCCAATTATATGTCGTACCGGGTAAATCGCTGCTAAAACTGACTCCTGACAAGTCAGACCCACTACATACCTCCTGATTGGATGGTTGATTCATTATAACGTTTGGTGGATTTACTGTAATGGTAAAAGTCTTAGAATCACCTGCACATCCAGCAAGGATTGGTGTAACTGTTATGGTAGCTATTGTAGGGGATGTTCCGTTATTGATTCCTATGAATGAGGCAATATCACCAGTACCACTGGCAGCTAAACCAATGGAAGGAGTATTGTTCGTCCAGTTATAGGCAGTACCTGCCACCCCGCCGCTAAAGCCAACTTCTTCTGTAGATGTGAGATTGCACAGCACTTGATTGGATGGCTGGTTCACCATTGTGGTCGGATTCACCGTAATAGTAAAAGTCCGTTGTGTAGAAGAATTACATACATCAGCTGACTGGCTTACTGTAATGTTCGCTGTTACAGGTGATGTTCCATTATTGATTCCAATGAACGAGGCAATATCACCAGTACCACTGGCAGCTAAACCAATGGAAGGAGTGTTGTTCGTCCAGCTATAAGTAGTGCCTGCCTCCCCGCCGGTGAAGTAAATAGCCGCCGTATTTTCACTATTGCAAACAACTTGGTTCTGTGGTTGAACAACCTGTGATAGCGGATTTATTGTTATTGAGAAGGTTTTAGGTGTGCCAAAGCAACCGTTTAATTCCGGTGTAACGGTGTAGTTAACTATTGCTGGCCCTAAAAAACTATTAGTAGAGGGGTCTTGAAGCACATTGGAAGCCGTAAATGACGGAATGTCTCCGGTACCACTTAAAAAGGGAGGTAAACCAAAAAAATCATTTTGAATGAAGTATGTCTTAAATTTTAAATCACTATTACTGCCCTGGCTGCTTATGCCTCCTGAATAACTATTCGACCCCACAGCAGCCCACATTGTATCTGAACTAGTTACAAGTGACATGGTATATACTGAGCCCTCTGTGATTGTGGGTGGTGATGCTATCGGAATGTCGACCCATGCTTCGCTACTTCCTGTTGAAGCAGAAAATGAGCCGCTATACAAAAGAGTTCCAGAGGTTCCCTGACCGCTATAAATGTTCAATGTCCCCGATGTATTTGTCTGATATAAACCTATTGAAACCGTCGATAGTCGAGCAGTATGCCCCGCGGTAAAGGACTGCCACAGGTTATTTTCCCAGCCGGTACCACCATTAGAGCTGGTATTGGATTGATCGAGAAAGGAAATAATATTCGCTGTCCAATTATATGTCGTACCGGGTAAATCGCTGCTAAAACTGACTCCTGACAAGTCAGACCCACTACATACCTCCTGATTGGATGGTTGATTCATTATAACGTTTGGTGGATTTACTGTAATGGTAAAAGTCTTAGAATCACCTGCACATCCAGCAAGGATTGGTGTAACTGTTATGGTAGCTATTGTAGGGGATGTTCCGTTATTGATTCCTATGAATGAGGCAATATCACCAGTACCACTGGCAGCTAAACCAATGGAAGGAGTATTGTTCGTCCAGTTATAGGTAGTACCTGCAATAGATCCAGTGAAGATTATGGGTGAAGTAGTTTCACTATCGCAAATGGTAATCGTTTGATCTGCTGTCTCATCTGCCTGAGGAGTTGGATTCACTTTAATGGTAAAGGCTAGAAAATTGCTAGAATCGCATGTGCTGTTATATTCAGTTACATATATATTGGCTGTTATTGGGGTTGTGCCATTATTGACCGCTATGAATGAAGGGATGTTATTAGTGCCATTGGCAGCTAGACCAATGGAAGGAGTGTCGTTCGACCAGCTATAGGTGTTACCTACCTCCCCGCCGGTGAAGTAAACAACCGCCGTATTTTCATTATTGCAAACAACTTGGTTCTGTGGTTGTTCCATTGTATCTTGATTTTCACAATCTTGGGAATACGCAGAAGGAACTAATAAAATTGTAAAAAACAATAATGATAGTAGAGAAGTATTTTTTTTCATATTAAAAATTTTTAATTTATTAACATTCTGTTTTAATGTTTGCT
>JAOLXX010000043.1 GCA_028343155.1 Polaribacter sp. | reverse complement strand
GTCCTCAGAAAAAACAAAAGCCTTAATTGCAATAGGAAAAATTAAAGAAATTGGGAAAGAAAATTCTTTAAATACGGAGGTTATTTTGGATTTAAAGCCTGAAATAGTAATTGCGTTTAGTGTTTCTGCTGCAAACAAGAGTTTAACAACGCTAGAAAAATCTGGCATTCCTGTACTTTATAATGGAGATTGGCTAGAAGAAACTCCCTTGGGAAGAGCAGAATGGATAAAATTCTTTGGGATATTATTTGATAAAGAGAAACAAGCAGATAGCATTTTTAAAGTGATTGAAAAAAATTACCTAAAAGCTAAAAATAGTGCCTTAAAAGCGACCACAAAACCAACCATTTTGTCGGGTGCCATAATGAGTAAAGATATTTGGAATTTACCTGCTGGAAATAGCTTTGTTGCACAATTTCTAAAAGAATCAAACACAAACTATCTTTGGAACAATTCGAAAGGAAAAGGAAGTTTGTCTTTAAGTTTTGAAAGCGTTTTTGAAAAGGGTAAAGATGCCAATTTCTGGATTGCACCAGGTTATTTTTCATCAAAAGAACAATTATTACAAAGCAATCAAATCTATACTGAATTTGCGGCTTTTAAAAATAATAAAATCTATACGACTTCCACCAAAAAAGGGAATACGGGCGGCGTATTGTATTATGAACTAGCACCAGTAAGACCCGACTTGGTTTTAAAAGATTTAATTAAAATAACACACCCAAATTTACTACCAAAATACACATTGACTTTCTTTGAAAAAATGCAGTAGTATTTTTTGAGGTCACTTTAATTTCAATAAGCTTCATATCAAAAAATGGTTTTTAAAACAAACTTTGTTGATTTTTATCATCTCTCTTTTTCTCTTCTGCTTTCTTTTTAGTGATTGCTTTTTGTAAAGCAATTTTTGATTTTTCTTCAGCGGTGAGTTCTTCTAAAAGTGGTTTTTTAGTTTCAGTTACAGGAATTTCAATGGGTAATGTATTTTCAAATACTTCCTCATCCACCACTTCTATTATTTCAACGCGTGCTTCTTTTGGTTCCTCAAAAGGAAGTGGTTCCAATAAATTTACTTGTTTTATTTTTTCTGTAGTTAACTGATTCCCTATTGCTTTTATTCCTTTTATAGCAATAAATTCTTCCAAATTTATTGTTTGATTATTTAAGCTACGTTTTGAAAAAACTACCTCAGCAACAGGTCTGTAATCTGTAGCAACTATTTCTAACTGAGACTTTGGATGTTCAGAAATAAAAAGCTCTTCTTTTTCAGCCGTTTCTATTAAGAAGCGTTTTACATAGTATCGTTCTTTATCTCCATCAAAATAAATAGCAGCAATTGGTTTCTTTATGTTCCATTTTTCTAACACAATCATATCTTCCTCAAAATGCATCGCTAAATCCGGTTTTACTGCTTTTACTTTTCCAGATTGTGTAATGATTAGCAATTTATCTTCTGCTCTAAATTCACCTAACAACTCGCCTCTTTCATCTACATTTAAACGCTTAACAGCAGCATCAAACCAAATTTTTCTTGGTTTCAATGTAGAAGCCCCTTCTGACTTAAAGTCAATCGTTTTTATAGGATATTTTGTAATCGTATTTCCTCTTACCGCTCTTCCTTTTACCGCTAAATCGGAAAAATCAATATCCCACTTCAGCTTTTTAACGCTTCCAATAGCTCGTAAATTAACCGTTACAACTTCTGCTTCTCCATTTAAGTTTGCACTAAAATAGTGCACTTTAGAACCTTTATTCCCATAGGCTAAATCGTATTCTTTATCTCTTGTAATAGCGGTTACATTGAAACGTTTCATATAAGAAGCTCCTTTTGTACCGTCACGATACATATAATTATACACCGTTCTTTTGTCTTTTTTCTTAAAAACTGCTACATGAATAATATCTTTCCCTACAAAAGTTTTAGAATCCACTTTTGTCACCATCATTTTACCATCTTTTCTAAAGATAATAATATCATCAATATCGGAACAATCTGCAACAAATTCGTCTCTTTTTAAAGTAGTCCCTATAAAACCTTCTTCTCTGTTTACATAAATTTTGGTGTTATTCATCGCAACTTTTGAGGCAACGATATCATCAAAAATTCTAATTTCAGTTTTACGTTCTTTTCCTTTTCCATAAGTATTCTTTAGACGTTTAAAATAATCGATTGCAAACTCAATTAAATTAGCTAAATGCTCTTTTACAGCCGCTATTTTAGTTTCTAAACCTTCAATGAATTGCTTGGCTTTATCAATATCAAACTTTGAAATTTTCTTAATTCTAATTTCTGTCAAACGCGCAATATCTTCTTCAATAATCGCACGTTTTAGATGTTTGATATGGGGTTGTAAACCTAAATCAATTGCTTTAAGTACGCCTTCCCAGGTTGTTTCCTCCTCAATATCTCGGTAGATTCTATTTTCTATAAAGATGCGTTCTAAAGAGGAAAAATGCCATTGTTCTTCGAGCTCATTTAATTGAATTTCTAATTCCTTCTTCAACAAATCTACAGTTAAATCTGTCGAATGTTTTAACATTTCAGAAACTCCAACAAAAACTGGTTTATTATCTTCAATCGTACAAGACAAAGGCGAAATAGAGTTCTCGCA
>JAOLXX010000042.1 GCA_028343155.1 Polaribacter sp. | reverse complement strand
GATAAATTAAGAATTGTTAAGCAACGTTACGATGAGGTTTCTGATTTAATTATTCAGCCAGAAATCATCATGGATCAAAAGCGTTACGCGCAATTAATGAAAGAATATAAAGATTTAGGTGATGTTGTTAAAAAAGGAGATGAATATCAAACCTTAACAAATAATATTGAAGAAGCTAAAGAAATTCTTGCTGATGGTTCTGATGCAGAAATGAATGAAATGGCGAAGACGGAGATAGAAGAAGCCAATATTAGAATTCCTCAATTAGAAGAGGAAATTAAATTTTTATTAATACCAAAAGATCCAGAAGATTCTAAGAATGCTGTAGTAGAATTAAGAGCAGGAGCTGGAGGAGATGAAGCGAGTATTTTTGCTGGAGATTTGTTTAGAATGTATACTAAATATTGTGAAGGTAGAGGTTGGAAAGTTGCTACAGTAGATTATTCTGAAGGAACAAATGGAGGTTTTAAAGAAATACAATTTGAAGTATCTGGAAATGATGTTTATGGTATTTTAAAGTTTGAAGCTGGTGTGCATCGTGTACAAAGAGTTCCGCAAACTGAAACACAAGGACGTGTTCACACTTCTGCCGCAACTTGTATGGTTTTCCCAGAAGCTGAAGAGTTTGATGTTGAAATTAACCCTAAAGAAGTTCGAATCGATTTTTTCTGTTCTTCAGGTCCTGGAGGTCAATCTGTAAATACAACTTATTCTGCAGTTCGTTTAACACACATTCCTACGGGTTTGGTAGCGCAGTGTCAAGATCAAAAATCACAACATAAGAATAAAGAGAAAGCATTCAAAGTATTGCGTTCTCGTCTATATGACATGGAGTTGGCTAAGAAAAATGCTGAAGATGCTTTAAAACGTGGTTCTATGGTTTCTTCTGGAGATAGAAGTGCTAAGATTAGAACTTATAATTATGCACAAGGAAGAGTAACTGACCATAGAATTGGTTTGTCATTATATGATTTACCAAACATTTTGAATGGTGATATCCAAAAAATTATCGATGAATTAATGTTGGCTGAAAATACGGAAAAGTTAAAGAGTTTGAATGATGGAATTTAGTCTTCATACTTTATAAATAGTAAAGCCTCAATTTTTTTGAGGTTTTTTTTATCATTAAGTTCGTATAAGAAACCGCCTAGCAGATTTTCATATCTGTTAGGCGGTTTTGGTACTGATTCCTATTTATAAAATTATTTATATTTTAAATGTCGAGGGTATCGCTTCATAAAACACCGCTCGGAACTATACTTTGAATTTTTTATTTTGAAATAAATGGTTTTATTTTCCAAATAAATGCAACTCTGTAAATTCTTTATTCAAAGTAATTGATTGATTTTTACCAAGCTGAACTTCTTCTAAAGCTATTTCTACATTATCTATTTGTACTGAATTAATCTCAAAAGGTAAATTATGAAACACAATATCAAACTTGCTATAACTAGCGTTAAAGTCTCCTCGTTTGTGTTGTTGTATAATTAATTCTTCCTTTTTTCCTGTTAATTTAAATGTACGTAAACTAAACCTCCCTTTTTTGTAATCATACCCATCGTGTGCGTCATCGTATAATTTTGAAGACTCTTTTCCTTTTTTATAATATACATCCAAAGTAATTTTATCAAAATTCTTTTCACCAACATATTGTTGAATAGGATATTTAGGAATAACAGCACCTTCCTTAATAAACATTGGCATGCTGTCCAAATCGGCAGCTACCCACATTTCTTTACCTCCTGCTACAACTTCATCTGTCCAGAAATTATACCAAGTTCCTTTAGGAATGTACATTCTTCTGCCTTTCGCATTTGCTTCTAATATAGGACACACTAAAATTTGTTCACCATACACAAACTCATCACTTCGGTAATGTGTAGCAGTATCTTCTTGATCATATAAAACTAACGATTTTAAGATGGGTGTTCCATCGTTTATATGATTCCAAAAAGCAGTATATAAATAAGGGAGTAACTGATATCTTAATTCTATAAATTTTCTTACAATATCTGTTACCTCTTCACCAAAAACCCATGGCTCTTGATCGCCATGATCTCCAGAGGAATGTACTCTACAAAATGCGTGAAAAACGCCTAATTGAATCCATCTAGTAAATAATTCTCCTTGTGGCTGTTCTGCAAATCCACCAATATCTGACCCTGCAAAAGAAAAACCAGACATTGCCATTCTTTGTGCTTGGTTATTTGCAATTGCTAAATGTTCCCAAGTTGCAACATTATCTCCCATCCAAGTAGAAGTATATCGTTGTGCTCCAGAATAAGCAGATCGTGTAATTACAAAAGGTCTTTTTGGATATGCATATTTCTTTAAACCATGGTAAGTTGCACGCGCCATTTGAGTTCCATAAATATTATGTGCTTTTCTGTGTGAACAAGGGTTTCCGTCATAATCATGTCGTACATCATCTGGAAAAGATTTGTTAGGAACGTCCATTACAGCGGGTTCATTCATATCATTCCACACACCTTTTACACCAATATCTTCAATTAGTTCTTTAAACAAACCAGACCACCATTCTCTAACTTCTGGTTTCGTGTAGTCTGGAAAATAACATTCTCCAGGCCAAACTTTACCTTTCATATAAGGTCCATCTGCACGTTTACAGAAGTAATCTTTATCCAATCCTTCTTTAAAAACATCGTACTCTAAATCTATTTTAATTCCTGGATCTATAATCACGACGGTCTTAAAGCCATCTTCTTCTAGTTCCTTTACCATTCTTTTTGGGTCA
>JAOLXX010000041.1 GCA_028343155.1 Polaribacter sp. | reverse complement strand
TTAATTGGATTCTATTAGGACTTGACAGAGTATTAAAACAAAAAAAATTCAGTAAATGTGAAGCCGTTGAAATGGCTCGTAGTAATTACGAAACACAAAGCGACAGCGTAAAAATGTTTATTGAAGACTATGAGTACCAAACGTCAACCAATTACACTACAATAAGTGAATTGTATCAAAAGTACAAAGTGTACTGTATTGAAGATGGTTTTAAACCCGTAAACAAATCTAATTTTATGAAACGTTTACGACATTTTAAAATAATAGTTGAGCGCAAAAGTATTGGTAATGTTGCTTATGTTACTACTGATAAAAATAATTTGTCTTATGGAGGTTTTTAAGTATTCATTAGATAAAAGTAGTAAGAAAAATAACTGCCCTAACTGCAAGAAACAGACATTTGTTTTTTATGTAGATACAGAAACAGGTAACTACCTACCTGCTGATTACGGCAGATGCGACAGAGAGCAAAACTGCAAATATCACAAAGCACCGCCAAAAGGCAAAAGAGGGTATCTAATACCCTTTTTAACCTTAAAGAATGTAAGTGATAAGGCAAGTAAATTAGTTGATGTGAATGGCGTTATTTCAATGATACCAACTTCGCAGATATTAGAGCAAAATCAAAAGAATTGTTTTGTTTCTGAATGGTATTTAAAAACCTCTACAATCAATTATCAAAATAACGAAAGTAAATATTTTAGTAAAAATGAAGAACCCTTTTTAAATCAAGTAGTCAAAACAAAACCGACTGAACTAATAGTATCAAGTTACCATAGTTTAAAATTACAAGACAAATTGATTAATGATTATAAATCAAATTTAACCTTTGATAATTTAACTGCTTTTTTACTTGACAACTTTTCATTTGATGAGGTTGACAAAGCTATTTCAGATTATTATTTAACGGGTACAAATTTATGTTGGAAAAATGCAACTATGTTTTGGCAGATGGATAACAAAGAACATATAAGAGGTGCAAAAATAATGCTATACAATGAGTATACAGGCAAAAGAGTAAAAGAACCTTACAATCATATCAATTGGCTACATAAGGCTATTAAAGAGCCTGATTTTAACCTTTGTCAATGCTTATTTGGTTTGCATCTAATCAACAAAGACTATCAGAAGAATATTGCTATTGTAGAAAGCGAAAAGACCGCAATAATTATGAGTATTTTTTTACCTGATTTTATTTGGCTCGCTACAGGTAGTAAAAGCAATTTTAAATTTGAATTGTTAGAACCCTTGAAAAAAAGAAGCTGTTTTGCGTTTCCCGACAAAGGCGAGTTTGCCAATTGGAGTAACAAAGCAAAAGAACTAAAAAGTAAAGGTTTTAAAATTGAAGTCAGTAATATTTTAGAGCAAACATCCTTTAAAAACGGCTTTGATTTGGCAGATTATTATTTTAATATAAATTAATTAATAATGATTTTTTTTAATTTTTAATAATTAGATTTTATTAGATGAAGTTAAACTAATAGATAATTAGCTTTTAGCTATATATAAATGCAAATAAACTATGATTTTACGTTATATAAATAGAAGTAAACAACTATAAAATAAGATGAGTTTTAAAGGAAAGCAAAATTTAGAGGGCAGACCAAAAGGAAGTGCCAATAAAATAACAACAAAAGTAAAGCAGACTATTGCAGAAATATTAGATGATAATTTAATTGAATTAAAGAATAGAATGCAATCATTATCTGACTCTGACTTTGTAAAGTATTATATACAGTTAGCAAAGTTTGTAGTTCCTATTCAAAAATCTATTGATGTAAAAGAACCTGTTGAGGATAAAGTTTTTGAAATAGCAGTTTTAGATGGCAAAGGAGAAGTTACAGATACTTATGTTAGCGTATTCAAAGGAGAGTAAAATATTGTTTGAGTATGACGTAGATTAAGACTATAAATATTCTTTTTAACAAGTAGAAGGTTTAGGAATGTTGTTTTATCAAAATTATGGGCTACTAATGAGTTAAAATAGGTTAGGTTTGTCAAAATATATATTCATATGAAGAAACTTACTTTATTACTCGTATTCATTTCAATATTTGGATATGCTCAAACACCAATTACAGATGCTAATATTCAAACAGCAGTAGACCTTTGGGTTTCAGACCCATCTGCAGCAACAACTACCTATGGTAATATCTCCGATTGGGATGTAAGTCAAGTAACTGATATGTCATATTTATTTCAGGAGAAAACTACTTTCAATGATGACATTAGTGCTTGGGATGTGAGTAGTGTAAATACTATGAGTTATATGTTTTATAATGCAACCTCCTTTAATCAAGATATAAGTTCTTGGAATGTGAGCAATGTTACTAATATGGGGAATATGTTTTATGATGCAACCTCATTTAATCAAGATATTGGTGCTTGGGATGTGAGTAATGTTACTGAGATGTATGGAATGTTTGACGGAGCAACCTCGTATAATCAAAACATTGGTTCTTGGGATGTGAGCAGTGTTGCTCGTATGACTAATATGTTTAATGGTGCTACTGCTTTTAACCAAGACATTGGTGCTTGGGATGTGAGTAATGTGACTACTATGAATTTTATGTTTGAAGGAGCAACCTCGTTTAATCAACCTATTGGTACTTGGGATGTGAGTAATGTTACTTCTATGATTAATATGTTTAAACAAGCGTCCTTATTTAATAAACCATTGAATGAATGGGATGTGAGTAATGTTACTTCTATGTTTCAGATGTTTCAATATGCACAGTCATTTAATCAACCTATTGGTACT
>JAOLXX010000040.1 GCA_028343155.1 Polaribacter sp. | reverse complement strand
CCTTCTTTGTTTTCTGCTGTAATATATCTATATACAATCCGGTGGGTGCTTTTCTAAGATTACTTGGGGTTAATTTCAATAGATCTGAGACCCGCTGCCCGATACATAAACCAATTAACAGCCAATTATAACTATCTGTAAATTCTTCTGGAATCTGCTTTAATTCCTTTAATGCTTTGATCTCTTTCGGATTTAAAATATGCAAAATACGATCAGAACTTTTCTGCTTAAAAGATTCTATATAATTAGAATAGGGGTGAACTTCCAAGCCACTTTTCTCTGCATCACGCAAAATAATCTTCAGTAATTTTAAGAGCTGACCGCAGTAATTATCACTATACTGCTGCTCAGTTTTCAGAAAACGTGTAAAAGATTCAGCGGTATATTTATCTATAGCGTTCAAATACAATTTCTCTGATTTCTCAAATTCATAGGCTTTTACAATCCGAAACAAAGATTTATAGGTCCGAATTGTATTGTGTGCCAAACCCACCGTTCCAAATCCTTGCACTCTTTTTGTGGCAGAATTGGAAATAAAATGTTCTAAATAGTCTAAAAATAAGACAGATTTTTCTACTTTTATGGATGTCTTATGTGTCTTAATTTGTGGTTTTTTATAGAAATTAACGTGCATATAACGTATGTTATTTTAATTATTTAACATGAATATAGCTTGTATATATTTATAATTTAACAAAATATAAGCTAAATTATAACAACTTATTCTACTTAAATATACGTTATTTTTTTAAAATACAAAAGTTAAAACACTTGTTTACAAGGTGTTAAATAGATTTATTTTTGAAAAGACTACGGACTGTAGTCGATTTATTTTAATCAAAAAATTTGATTTACAGTGTTTTATATTATTTTAGATAGATATTTCATTACTAAACGGCCATGAGTTTTTCAAATTCATAAACTTACTGAGTAACTTAAAAGGTCCTCTTATAGTGTTTGATTTAATTAATCATAACACAATCTTCAATGGTTTTAATTTCTATGTTAAACTTTCTGAATTATCTTATCATATCATTTTCCTTTTGTAAAGAAAATTGATTTTTTTATGCATAATACTTGACTATTTCCGTGGAAGACAAGAATAAGGAAGCAATTGAAAAACAGTTGCAATCGAACAATATAGATTGGGACAGCGTTGTAAAAGTAAGTACTGCTCATTATGTGTTTCCTGCATTGTATTGTAATTTGCAAAGGGCTAACTTATTGAACTATTTACCTGAAGAGTTAGTTACTTACATGAAATATATTACCAAATTAAATAGAGAGCGTAACGAGGAAAACTTCCTGCGCCAAATTCTTCTTGTTCTTTACGCCACTTATACAGTAGGGAGAATATAACTACTTGTTTTATAGTTAATTATGAAATTTTTAATCGCTCTTGACTTACTGCAACAGCTTAGTGTTTAAAAACTGGATCATAAATTTTTCTTTGTTTTTCATAAATTAAAATTAAGGTTTTATTCTTAACTCTAACTGTAAGCTAAATTAGCACATCCACATAACCATCAGCTATTTTATATAAACTCTTGGACTCTTTATCATTAGATATAGATGTTATAAGTTTATAGCCTTTATCGTCTAAATAATTCTCAATACCTACTAAAACTTTTGCATAAAACGGATTTAGGATACTCGGAATAACCAATCCTATTGTATTGGTGTATCCTTTTCTAAAACTTGTAGCAAAACTATTGGGAATATAATTACATTATTTTGTAAAATCCTGAACTTCTTTATAGTAAGAAGGCTTATTTCTGTGCTGTCAGAAAGCTATTTAGAAACTGTAGATACAGATAAATTCAAGGCTTTAGATATTTCTGATAATGTGGTTCTAGAAAGTATCATAATAATTTAATTTTGCTCGCTTCTTAGGTTTTGTTCCCATGTCCATGAAGAGCTAATCATGTCATTAAGTTCTCTATCTGCAGACCAGCCTAATTTTTCTTTAGCTAAATCTGTAGAAGCATATAATTGTGGTACATCTCCATCTCTTCTTCCTGTAATTTCATAGTTGAGTTTAGAATTTGTTACAGATTCGAATGTATTAATCACATCCAAAACAGAATAACCCAACCCAGTACCGAGATTAAAAAACTCAAGTGATTGCTCTTGCTCTTTATTAATTAAGCGTTTTATAGCTATAACATGCGCCTTTGCTAAATCTACTACATGTATATAATCTCTAATAGGAGTTCCGTCTTTTGTTGGGTAGTCATTTCCATAAACCATCAATTTATCTCTAACACCAGCTGCAGTTTGCGTTATATAAGGCATTAAATTATTAGGAATTCCGTTTGGTAATTCTCCTATTAGTCCAGATTCATGTGCGCCAATTGGGTTGAAGTATCTAAGCGAAACTGCTGAAAAATCAGCACTAGATTTTGTAAAATCATCTAAGATTTCTTCAGCTATCTTTTTTGTATTTCCATAAGGTGAAAATGGACGCTGTGTTTCGTTCTTCTCATTAATAGGTAGGGTGTTTGGAGTTCCATATACCGTAGCCGATGAAGAAAATATAAAATTATTTATTCCATGTTGGCTTTGAGATTCTAACGTATTTAATAATGAATAAAAATTATTCTTGTAATACATCAGAGGTTTCTGTACGGATTCACCAACTGCTTTGAGAGCGGCGAAATGTATAACTCCAGATGCATCTTTATGAGCTGTAAAAGCATTAGATGTTGCTACAGGATCTTTTAAATCTACTTTCACAAATGTTGGAGTTACTCCAGTAATTTTATGTATTCGTGATATGGTTTTTTCTGTTGAATTGGATAAGTCATCGAAAATAACAACTTCATAATCATTTTCTATAAGTTCAATTGCTGTGTGCGATCCAATATAACCACATCCTCCTGTTACGATAATTTTAGTTTTCATTA
>JAOLXX010000004.1 GCA_028343155.1 Polaribacter sp. | reverse complement strand
GGCATAATAAATTACCGCTTGATGCGTTCAAGGACTGCTCAAAACAAAATCTATTTGTTTTTTTTTATAGGGCATGTTGCCCTGAATTTTTTGTTATGTTTTTTAGGACTTCTGTTGTTCCTGAAACTAGTTGTGTTTCCAGGAATGATGCTTCTTTTAATTAAACAGTTAAGCTTGATATTGCTATTTCTGTTTTCAAAAGCTATTTTTTTAAAGACTCCTACAAAAGTTCCAAAAGTAATTATCTTGATTTATTTAACAAGTCTTACGCTTTTTGTTTGTAATTTCTTAGGGTATCGGTTTTTACCGCCAGTGCTTTTAGGGATAAACCCTGGCTTTAATAATGGTTCGCTTACCATCCTGTATAGAGATGCCACCGTTTTCACTTATTTATCCAGCGTAATTATAGTGGCCTTGTTAGCGTATGATTTACGGGTTTTAGTGAAGCGCCATAAGGAGCGAACAAATCAATCAAAGGCCTTTTTAAGGTATTTAACTTTCTACATATCAATTATACTATTTAACCTCTTCTTTATAATTAGTTCACAAAGTTATTTTAATAAGCATAGTATTGCTGAAACGCTCACTACTTTATGTCGAATACTATTAATGGTTGAGTTTTTATTTCCTTTTATAATTCCTGACTTTTTAATTAGCATAACAAATCTTAATTTCTCTAAGCTGATGGATTCTGATTTAGCTCAGGAAAATGAAGCCTTAACCCACTTAACACAAGTAATAACGTCTAATAGATTATTTTTGGAACCCGATTTTTCATTAGCAAAAATGCAGTTCCACTCAAACTTAAGCGCTGAAGCTATTAGAAATGCTATAAGAGCATCCCATTTCAATAACTTTAAAGCATTTTTAAATCACCATCGTATTGTGCATGCCGTGGCACTTATTGATGGAGGTTATTTACATAAGCACACTATAAATTCGCTTTCTGCTGATTCAGGATTTAAATCACCTGTCACATTTTTTAGGGCTTTTAAATATCAAAAAAAACAAACGCCATTAGCTTATGCCACTCAGAATGGGTAAGCAGTTTCAGTTCCGTTAGTTGTTTCATATAAAAGCGATAGAAATTGTAGAATTCGTTTCGAAAACAACTCAATTGGGTTTACACTTTTCTCTACCTCCGTATTTATTACCTGATGTATTTGATTACTTTTTGTTAAAAAAGTTAATAAATTTAAGTTTTTTGTTAGGGTTATTGGGTGTTTATTTTTTTTTTTTCATAAATATTTGTCACCTAAAAAAATAAAGACCTGTAAATCAACAAGATGTACAGGTATTTGTGGTATCCGTGAGAATCGAACTTTAATAACTATGATTTATGAGTTGTCACTTATATGTTCAAATTGCTTTAATTCTCTGATGAGTTGGTTAGATAAATTTTCTGTGCGCGCTACTAAACAAGACTTAAGTGTATTTTGTGTTTGAGTGTTGTTTTTGTTTATATAATTGTAGCTTTTACGAATTTAATAGTTGCTTAATACCATCCAAAAAGTTAGAACTTTTGATAGTCGAGGTCACTTAAAGCTTCACAGAAATGTGAGGCTTTTTTGTTTACATCCTTTTGGTAATAAGGGTTTACAACAATCCGTACTGCTTTTAATAATTATTTACAAGAAGGTAAAGTTAAAGTATATTTTTCTTTTGATACTTTTGATAAATATTTGGCAGACATAGGTAAATTATTTCGTTATTTTTAATTAATATTGTTTAATGTTAAATCACGGTTCCTTATGAGTCTTTTTTATTTTGAGAAAAATGAACTATTAAATAAAAAGAAATTACTTCAATGATTCGTAATGAAGCAAATACAAGAAAACAGCTTATTGACAGAGCGCTTGAGTCAGTTGTTTGGAAAGACGAGTATTTAAATTGCGAGTATGCTTTTACAGACGGTAAAAAGACACTCGGTGGAGGTAAAGAAAAACAATGCTCTTTAGATTACTTACTGCAGTATAACAATACGAATGTTGGATTGATTGAGGCTAAAAGAGAAAGTTTACCAATAACTGAAGGTTTACAACAGGCGCAAGATTATGGCAGTAAGTTAGGAGTAAGGTTTGTTTATTCTGTTTTAATATATTAATATGATGAGAAAAACTCCCCCGTTACTTATTATTTTATTTGTGTTATTTGGTTATTTTAATAAAATTCAGGCGCAATTAAGTACAAAACATTTTATACCTCCATTGACCAATGCTGAATTTGGAAGTGCAAGTCCAGAAAATCAGTATTTTTATATATCAACACCAAATGTTCAGAATGTAAACTATACGATAAAACAAATAGGACTTCCAGTTACTAGTAATATTAATGGAACTGTAAACAATACAAATCCACAAGAAATATTTATTGGAACTGGAGTAACTCAACTCTTTCAAGAATCCACTCAAACAAGTACCGTAACAACTAACAAAGGCTATATTATAGAATCTGATGCTGCAATTTATGTGTCAATTCGTGTTTTAGCAGGGGGTGGTGCTCAAGCAGGAGCACTTGTTAGCAAAGGAAATTCAGCACCAGGAACTAGTTTTAGAGCAGGAATGTTTACCAATGAAAACCCACAAACAAATTACTTAAATTTCATTTCTGTAATGGCAACAGAAAATAACACTACTGTTAACTTTTCTGACTTTCCTGCGGGAATTTCAATAGAAAACTATACGGGAACAACGCCTATTAATGTTATTTTAAATGAAGGTGAAAGTTATATTGTTGCCACAAATTCAGATGTAAATACTGTAAATAGAGACGGTTTAATAGGGACACTGATAGTATCCGATATACCCATCGTGGTCAACACAGGTTCTGCAAATGGGAGTTTTCATAATGGAAGAGGAAGAGATTATGGAATCGATCAAATTGTAGGATTAGACAAAGTAGGCTCCGAATACATCTTTGTAAAAGGAGGAGGAAACGACAACTGGGAAAATGTATTAATTGTCGCACATGAAGACAATACCAACATGCTTCTTAATGGAACGAGTCTTGCAACAGTATTGAATGCTGGTGATTATTATTTAGTAGAAGGAAATCGTTTTGATGCGAATGGAAATTTATATGTAGAAACCAATAAAAAAGTTTTTGCTTACCAAGGAATTGGAGCGAATGCAAATGAAGCAAATCAGGGTTTATTTTTTGTTCCTCCGTTAAGTTGTGAAAACCGTGGAGAGGTAGATAATATTCCGATGATTGAAAAAATAGGGACAACAACATTTACAGGGGGTATAACTGTTGTAACAAACAAAGGAGCCACTGTAAGTATTAATGGTATTACTATAACAGACGCCTCTTTAAATACCTTTGGCCCTTTTGATGTGATTGGAACAAATTACGAAACCTACAAAGTGCTAGATTTAACAGGGAGTGTTGCCATTCAAGGATCTGGAGAGTTGTATTGTGCTTATTTCAATCAAAATGGTGCAGCTACCTCAGGAAGTTTTTATTCAGGATTTACCGCAAAACCTGAAATAGGTTTTCAAACAACAGTAGGAAGTTTGGGTAATTGTATTCCCAATATTACCTTAACCGCGGAAAATAAAAACTCGTTTGACAGGTTTGAATGGCTTTATGACGATGGTACTGGATTTGTTTCTAAAGGAGTTGTACTAGACCCTACAATTATCCCTGCGTTACCTGGTGATTATCAATTAGTTAGTTTTCTAGATTGTTCAGGATCAGCATATAGATCGGTCATAGTACCCGTTAGCGTTTGTCCAGACGATGCTGATGGAGATTTAGTTATCGATAATATAGATATCGATATTGATAATGATGGTGTTTTAAACTGTGACGAATCGAATGGAGATGCTGTTTTGGACCTTTCAGATTTAAGCAATCCAAATATTTTGTTTTTAGATGGTACAGCAACAACTTCAATTATTACAAGTAGTGTCAATAGCAATTTAGGATCTATTTCGGGCACAAACACAGGAAATATTCAAACGGTGATTAACCCCACTGTTGGATCTAGTCTTACATATGAATTAAATTTTACAGAGAAGGTAAATTTAAAATTCATTCAAAACTCAGCAACAGATCATACAGTTACTAGCGGTGAATTTTTTATCTTAAAAGTGGGACCTAATAATAAAAACATTACACTTTTAGATCCAGATGATCAACTTCTTGTTGACAGTAACTATGATGGAGTTTTTGAAACAGGTGTTACAAATATTTCATCATCAGAAATTCATTTTAGATATGCTGCAAGCACAACTGGTGCAAATAGTACCTTTCAATTTGTAGCAAGTAGAATTGCTAATGTGGAGTTTAGACACTTGAATTTAGGTATGAACGCCCCATCCACATTCAATGGAAATATTTCATTGACTTGTTTTTTTAGAGATTCGGATGGTGATGGAGTTGAAGATGCTTTTGACCTAGATGCGGACAATGATGGAATACGAGATTTTTATGAAGCAACAGGATCAAATGCAATACTAACCAATACCGATACCAATTTAGATGGATTAGACGATTTTTTTGATACCCTCGCAACCAATTTGGATTCTGATTTTGATGGTGTTTTAAATTTTATAGATGTAGATGCAGATAATGATGGTATTTATGATTTATTAGAATTTGGACTAACCATTACACAAGTAGCAGCTTTAGATCCGGATAATGATGGGGTGATAAACATGTTGGTTGATAGCAATAACAACGGGCTTCATGATAATTTAGAAACATTAACAACAGCAGATACGGATGCAGATGGACTACCCAATTTTATAGCCTTGGATGCAGATGCAGATGCTTGTTTTGACGTTATCGAAGCAGGTTTTACCGACAATAGCAATGACGGTTTATTGGGAGGAATTCCACTTACTGTTGCCCAAAATGGAAAAGTAACGAGTGGAACAGATGGATATACAGCACCCAATTTGAATTACATTACCGCTGTCCCTATCCTATTAAACACCCCTTTCGTAAATCAGACTTTTTGTGAATTAGAAACCAATACACTAACAATCGACACCAATGCAGATGATTTTCAATGGCAACTTAGTATTGATGGAGGAACTACCTGGACGAATATTGTAAATGATTTCATTTATGACAATTCAACAACTACTGCCCTTCAAATAACCTCCACTCCACTTTCATTTCACAACAATCAATATCGAGTAGTTCTGGGGAGATCTGGAAATACTTGTGGTCTTACTTCTACTCCGATTTTATTAAAGGTTGACCCATTACCTAACATTCTCTTTTCAGTAGAACTAAAACAATGTGATGATGATACCGATGGATTCACTGACTTTAATTTAAACGAAGCAGCTTTTGATATTTCTACCAATTTTAATAATGAAACCTTTGTTTTCTATCCTACTTTACCGGATGTGGAAAATGATAGTAATGCCTTTACTGCTGCTGAAGCGATTGTTTTTAGAAATAGAACGGTTACTTCTGATATTGTTTGGGTAAGAGCCATTTCTAATTTTGGTTGTTACCGAATTGCAGAAGTAAATTTAGTTGTCTCTACCACCGGATTGCCTGCATCTTTCCAACGTAGTTTTACAGCCTGTGATGATTTTTTAGACATCGATGGAAATGACAACGCAAATAATGATGATACCGATGGAGTTGCTACTTTTGATTTTAGCTCCGTTACTCCAGAGGTGGTCGCTATATTTCCAAATACACAACAACTTACGGTTACGTATTATAGAAATAGCGCAGATGCTTTGGCGGAAATAAATGCCATTGCTGATATTGCTAACTATCGAAATATTGGATATCCAGGTACCCAACAAATATACATTCGGGTTGACAGTAATTTGGATAATGACTGTCTTGGCTTTGGTCCCTTTATCACCTTAAATGTAGATCAGGTTCCTATTACAAACAACTTAGCGCAACCGCTTTCTTTGTGTGACGATTTTGGTTCGGGAGCCTCAGATGATGGGGAGAACATCAACATCGATTTAAGGCAAACTGTCAACGAGATTTTAGGAACTCAAACAGAAACTGATTTTATTGTGACCTATCATACTTCTCAAGCGGACGCGTCTTCGGGGGCTGCACCTATTTTAAATGATACTAACTTTAAAAATACGGCACCTCTTGGGTTTGTTCCGGGAACAATTAGCCGTCAAACAATTTTTGTGCGTGTGGAGGACAGAAACAAAGTGCCCGCTTGTTTTAACGATCATCTTTCTTTTGACATTGAAATTAAGCCTTTGCCTGGTTTAAAAAATACCATCGATGCTATTGAAGTATGTGATGTACCTACGGCGTCGGATAGTGATCCTAGAAACAGAGTGGCTCAAAACATTGATGCGACTATTAGAAATACCGAAATTTTAAACGGAAGAGACCCGAACTTGTTTGCTGTTAAGTATTACAAATCGCAAACGGAGGCTTTGAATGATTTGAATAGCTTAACCGTTGCAAATCTATTGGATTATGAGAATGATCCTGCAAACACTTTCTTCCCTGCGAATGTAAATAGTGATGAACCAGGGGTTGAGACTTTGTTCTTTACGATTACGGATTTAGTGGCTGAATGTTCTTCGGGACCGTTTACCCTAGATATTCGTGTTTACCCGGAACCTAATATTCCGGTAAATATCAACAATTATACGGATTGTGATACGGATAATAATGGGCTTGGAAATGATACGGATGGAATTCTTGAAAATATTGCTTTTTCTTCGAAAATAAGCGAGATATTGGCCAACTATTCAACGGCGGAATACAGTAATTTTACGGTAACTTTTCATGAAAATTTAGCAGAGGCACAAACGGGGGATACACCTTTAGACATCAATGCCTATACCAACCTTTCAAACAACCAAACCATTTTTGTTAGGGTGTTGAACAATCAAACGGAGTGTGTGAATGATGATTTGTCTTTTGATATTATTGTAAATGCGTTGCCTTCATTTGATCCGTTGGATCTGTTTCAGGTGGCATGTTTGAATTATTTGCCATTAACTTTACAGGTAGACAATCCGCTAACAGGCTATAATTATAGCTGGGTAGAGAATCTTTCTGGTAACGAAATTAGTACCTCGCAATCCGTAGATATTAGAGCAGGTGGAACCTATACACTAACGGTTACAGATAGGGTAACGCTTTGTAATAGAATCGAAATGTTTGATGTTATCGAATCGGAGGCGGCGATCATTACGAGTGAGCATATTGCGGTAATTGATGAAACTACTGAAATTTTTGGAAATAACTCTTCAATAACCATTGACGATACTTCGGGGATCTTAGGGATTGGGGATTATGAATACGCGCTTTTAGATGAGCTCGGAAATTTTGTTTACTCTTACCAAGATACCTTCGTTTTTAATCAACTATCGGGTGGTTTTTACACGGTTTTAGTAAGGGATAAAAATGGGTGTGATAAGAATGGAATTATAGCTTCTTTAGAAGTGCCTGTGGTGGAATTTCCTGACTTCTTTACACCAAATGGTGATGGTGTTAATGATACTTGGAATATTAAAGGAATCAATAGCAATTTCTATCTTTCAACTGAAATCTATATCTACAACCGTTTTGGAAAGGTGGTTGCAAAAGTGAACTTGTCAGAACAGGGATGGGATGGAACTTATAATGGAAAAAGACTGCCTTCGGACGATTATTGGGTGTCTATTAAATTAGTACCTTTTGATCCAACTAAAAAGACAATCTTAAAAACAGGAAATTTTTCTTTACTTAGAAAATAGCGTTTTATTCTTTGTATTCGTATTTAAAAATTTAATGCGTTGATTATTATCGTTAAAATTTTAAATGTGCAACATTTGTGCAACAATTTAGGTTGATTTTTCAATCATAACTCTTAATTTTTACTAGACTTATTTAAATTTACAAAGCCAAAATCCTTTATTACCGTTTGTAATTTTAATAAAATATTACACAAGTTCTATTTGCAGCATTAACTTATACTCATGGGTCATTTGCTTTCCGATCTTTTTAATTCTCAATACTTTCATTTTTTTTTGTATTATTGTTTTTCTTCAAAAAAAACAGTTAATTTTAGTTTGGATAGGAATTTTATGTTTTCCTGTCAATTTTTGTATTTTGACTAAAAGAGATTGTTTTAAAAAACCAGCAATTTACTGAAATATTAGATGCTTTTTTTTAAGGAATTATTGAATTAAAACAAAGACAAAATGATGTATAAGAAACAAGTAATTAAAAAGATGAAAATAAACCTTCAAAAACTATTTTTATTAGCTGCGTTTGTCTGTGGCAATTTCCAAGCAAACGGACAAATATTCACGGAAAGTAATTTACCGATTGTTATTGTTGAAACAGATAATGGGAATGACATACAAAATGATCCACGAATTTTTGGTACCATGAAAATAATTCAAAGACCTGATGGAGGCATGAATCAAGTAGCTGATGCTAATACAGATCTCTATTTAAATTATTCGGGGAATATCAGTATAGAAACTCGAGGTTCTTCCTCTCAAGTATTAGAAAAAAAACCTTATGGTTTTTCTACTTTGTCAGATGATCGTGTAGAAAATGACAATGTAAAGTTACTGGGAATGTCTAAAGAAAACGATTGGATTCTTAACTCTTTCGCTTTTGACCCGAGTATGATGCGGGATCATATAAGTTATGAAATGGCAAGAAAAATGGGACTTTATGCCGTGAGTTTAAAGTATTGTGAATTGGTTGTTAATGGTGATTATAGAGGTGTATATGCACTTTCAGAAAAAATAAAAATTGACGAGAATCGATTAAACATCTCAAAAATAAAAACGGATGATACTGAAGGAACAAAGCTTACTGGAGGATATTTGATTCAGCAAGATAGACCAGTTGATGGTCGTCATGACTTTCAAAATTATATCATTGAGAAACCAGAACGAGGTGAAATTACTTCTGAACAGAAAGAGTATATTACAGATGTCTTTTCAGGTTTAGATGCTAGTGCCAGTAACCCCGATATTTTCAACGGCTATCCATCTGTTATTGATGTGCCCACATTTATAGATTATATGTTGATGGCAGAAATTTCTTCAAATGCAGATGCGTATGCACTTAGTACTTTTTTCCATAAGGACAAAGGCGGGAAATTAAGAGCGGGTCCAGTTTGGGATTACAACCTAACCTTTGGAAACGACTTATTTGATTGGTTTGGTGGTTATGATCGAAGTAGGACGGACGTATGGCAATTTAAGTATGAAAACACAGGAGCAGATTTTTGGCAAACTCTTTTTGAAGAACCCACATTTAATTGCTATTTATCTACTCGATTTGAAGCGCTAACACAATCAGGAGCCCCTTTTAATTCAGAGTATATAGATGATTTAATAGACAGTACAGCTTTATTAATTAATTCAGCCGTTGCTCGTAACAATGAAAGATGGGGGACTAATGAGGAAGCTACTTTTGCTTCAAATATTACTGCGATGAAAGTATGGATACAGAATCGAATTACTTGGATGCGTGCTAATTTCACAGAAGAAGAACCTTATGAATCTCCTTGGACCGATGGTGCTGGAGGAGAAAGTACTACTTCAGTTGTAACAGAAAATGACAATACGTATTATTCCATGGCTGTTACTGCTACTGATAACCCCTATGAAATAAATTTAAGTCAAAAAGTAGCAATCATCCCCAATAAAACATATAGATTGGATTTCAATGCATGGTCAGATAGAAATAGAACGATAATTGCAGGGATTGGTCTTAGTGAACATCCATGGTCAAATAATTACGAAGAAGTAGCAATCACAAACAATAGTAGTAGTGTTTATTCCTTGTTATTATCTGCAAACGATTTTGGTGCAACTAACGCAAGAGTATTATTTGATATAGGAGGCGAAGACGGGTTGGTAAATATAGATAATGTATCCTTAAAAATTCAATCAGAATTGGATTCAACTCTTGGTTCAGAATTGTTAACTAATGGTAATTTTGAAAATGAAAATGAAGAAGAAGAAGAAGAGTATAGTTGCAGTATTTCTGTAGAAATACCCTCTTTAGTGATTACGAAAATTCATTACAATCCTATGGAAACAGAAACGTTTACGGATAGTGACGACTTAGAGTTCATAGAAATTCAAAATACAGGAGATACAGAAATAAATCTTACTGGAATCTACTTTTCAAAATTGGGGATGTCCTATCAATTTCCTCAAGGAAGTACTATTGCTGCGGGAGCATCTATAAGTTTAGCGGGAGATAGAAGTACTTTTGAAGATAAATATGGGGTCGCTCCTTTTGGGAAATTTAGTAGAACGCTATCCAATAAAAGCCACCATTTGGTTTTGGTTGACGCTTTTGGGAATGTGATTGATGAAGTAGCATACTCAGATGAAGCTCCTTGGCCAATCTCTGCTGATGGTGAAGGTGACCTTTTAGAGCTTACAGATGTTACTTCCGACAATGCGCTGGCAATAAATTGGACCGCAGTTTCTGATGAAGTTTTAAGTACAAATCGTTTTGTTAATAATAAAGCGGAGTATACGCTATACCCAAACCCAACAGCGGGTACGTTATTTATAAAAGGAGACAAAACACCTTTAGAAGTTTCTATTTATACTGTTCTAGGTAAGAAAGTTTATACAGCAAAGAATACAAATAACATCGACATTAAAGCTTTACCAAGCGGTGTGTATACGATTAAGATATCAGATGGTCTGCGTCAAGTAAATTCAAAGTTTGTAAAAAAATAACCGCTACATAATTTATCAGAATGAAAAAGCCCTTACAGAAATGTTTGGGCTTTTTGATGATTTTAGGTTTTGTGAAAAAATCAGCGTAATTTATTATTTTAGTTTTACTATCTGAATCCTTAAAATGTATTTTAAAGAATTGGGGTATTTTGTTCTAGAAGAGGTTTATCGATTCTTTATTTTTTTTCTAAGAGGGCCATATAAAAACCATCGAAACCAGAAATATGCGCCAATACTTTTTTGTCAGAAACAAAGAAAAATTCTTTACCAGCTTCAGAAGCTAGAAAAGTAGTCACTTGATCCTGATTTTCTGATGGCAAAACAGAACAGGTAGCATACACCATTTTTCCTCCAGGTTTTACCATTTTAGAATATTGCTGTAAAACATCTTGTTGTACTTTTTTAATATTTTCTATAAATTCAGGTTGTAATTTCCATTTAGAATCAGGGTTTCTACGGATAACTCCCAAACCTGAACAAGGTGCATCAATTAGTACTCTGTCTGCTTTTCCGTGTAATTTCTTTATTGGTTTTGTAGAATCAATAACACGCATGTCAATATTGTGTGCTTTGTTTCTTTTTGCTCTCACTTTTAATTTACGGAGTTTACTTTCATAAATATCCATGGCAATGATTTGCCCTTTATTTTCCATTAAAGCGGATAAATGCAATGTTTTTCCTCCAGCACCAGCACAAGTATCAATAACCTTCATGCCAGGTTTTACATCTAAATAGGCAGCAACTAATTGAGAAGAGGCATCTTGTACTTCAAAATAGCCATTATGAAAAGCTTCTGTTCTAAAAACATTGGCTCTTTCTGGCAATACCAATGCATCGGGATGTTCTGATGAAAACTCTGTAATTACTTCTTCTGCTTTCAATTTTTTTTGAAGAATTTCTCTTGAAATATTTAACGTGTTAGTTCTTAAAATTACTTTTGCTTGTACATTTAAAGCGGCAATTTCTTTGGTCCAAGTTTCTTCTCCTAATTCTTTTACACACATTTCATCCATCCAATCAGGAATTGATTCTCTGTATTTTCTTGTTCTTGACAATTCTGCAAAACGACCTTTAATTTTTCGCTCTGGTACATTACCAATTTGATTCCAATCGGGCAATGCAATTCCTCTTAAGATACACCAAACAGAAAAAAGGCGCCAAATATTATCTCTATCATACGGTATTTTCACTTCCGCAATTTCTGCATATAATCTGTTCCATCTTACAATGTCATAGATGGTTTCTGCAACAAACTTACGGTCTCTTGCTCCCCAGCGTTTGTCTCTTTTAAGTGCTTTTTCGACTGCTTTGTCTGCATAAACACCTTCATTAAAAATGTCTCTAATACTATCTATAACCGAAAAAGTTAAGTTTCTGTGTAATCTCATTTTTTTAGTATAATAAGGGGGCAAAGGTACATTAAATAAAAGGTATTTTGTATTTTCGTTATTCATATATTTATAGAGTGAATTTAAGTTATCCAATTACATATATTAAAGGAATTAGTGTCCAAAGAGCCACGCTTTTATATACCGAATTGGGATTGAAAACCTGCGATGATTTACTAAATTTCTTTCCATTTAGATATATTGATAAAACTGCTTTTTATACTATTAAAGAGCTACAGTCCAATACTTCAGAGGTGCAAATTGTTGGTAAGATTACCCAGGTTAAATCGGTGGCTCAAAAAAGAGGCAGTAGGCTCGTAGCAACTTTTCAAGACGCTACAGGAACTATGGAGTTGGTTTGGTTTAGAGGACAAAAATGGATTAAAGATGCGCTCAAAATAAATGAACCTTATGTGGTCTATGGAAAACTAAATCATTATAATGGAAATTTTAGCATTCCACATCCAGAAATAGAATTGGTTAAAGAATACAAGAAAAAGTTGCAAACTAAAATGCAACCTGTTTATCCTTCCACAGAGAAATTAACAAATTCTGGCGTTTCGAATAAGTTAATCCGAACCTATGTACAACATTTATTGCAGCAATTTTATGAGGGAATTCAAGAAAGTCTTTCTCAAGAAATAATAGCTGACTTTACATTAATGGGCAAACGGGAAGCGCTCTTAAATGCACATTTTCCTGAGAGTCAAGAAAATTTAGCAAAAGCACAATATCGCTTAAAATTTGAAGAATTATTTTTTATACAGCTTCAACTACTTCGCAAAAAACAGCTCAATAAAATAAAAATTAAAGGGCTTGTTTTTGAAAATGTAAGTGAAAACTTCAATACTTTTTATACCAACCATTTGCCTTTTTCTTTAACCAATGCGCAAAAAAGAGTACTAAAAGAAATTCGAAAAGACGTAGCTTCCGGTGCACATATGAATCGCTTATTACAGGGAGATGTAGGTTCTGGAAAAACCATTGTTGCTCTGTTGGCCATGCTTTTAGCTATAGACAACGGATTTCAAGCGACCCTAATGGCGCCAACAGAAATCCTAGCAACACAACATTATCATGCAATTTCTGAATTGGTAAAAGATATGGATTTGAATGTTGATATTTTAACAGGGTCTGTTAGAACTAAAAAACGAAGAGAGCTACATCAGAATTTAGAAGATGGAACTTTACATATTTTAATTGGTACACATGCGTTGATAGAAGATAAAGTACAATTTAAGAATCTTGGTATTGCAATTATTGATGAGCAACACAGATTTGGTGTAGCTCAAAGAGCAAAATTGTGGTCTAAAAATTCATTACCACCACATGTTTTAGTAATGACGGCGACGCCCATACCAAGAACTTTGGCAATGTCTGTATATGGAGATTTAGATATTTCTGTTATTGATGAATTGCCACCTGGAAGAAAAGAAGTGAAAACGGTACATCGATTTGATAGCAATCGTTTGTCAGTTTTTAAATTCATGAAAGATGAGATTGATAAAGGAAGGCAAGTGTATGTTGTGTATCCGTTAATTCAAGAATCTGAAGTCATGGATTATAAAGATTTATTGGACGGATATGAAAGTATTTCTCGAGAGTTTCCAACACCAAAATATCAAATTAGTATTGTGCATGGGCAAATGAAACCTGCTGATAAAGAGTATGAAATGCAACGTTTTGTAAAAGGAGAAACGCAGATTATGGTTGCCACAACGGTAATTGAAGTAGGAGTAAATGTACCCAATGCAAGTGTGATGGTTATTGAAAGTTCAGAGCGATTTGGCTTATCACAATTACACCAGTTACGCGGGAGGGTTGGTCGAGGAGCAGACCAAAGCTATTGTATCCTATTGTCTAGTTATAAATTATCTTCAGAAGGAAAAACGCGTTTAAAAACCATGGTAGAAACGACAGATGGTTTTAAAATTGCAGAAGTTGATTTAAAGCTTCGAGGTCCAGGAAATTTAATGGGCACACAGCAAAGTGGCGTTTTAAACTTAAAAATCGCCGACATTGTGAAAGATACTCAGATTTTAGTGTCGGCAAGAAATACGGCAATGGCACTTCTGAAGGAAGATGCTACTTTATCGAAACCTGAAAATAGCAATATTAAAAAAACGTATATAGCATTGTCTAAAACATCTAAAATTTGGAGTGAGATTAGTTAAGCAAAAGGGTTTGTCTTTTGGTATCCAAATTAGTTGTTTTCTTTCAGTGTATTTATGTATTCTTGAAAACGTTTTCCGTAAACAGAGGTTTTTACTTTGTTTGACAATGTATTATTTACGGTATCTAACATTCTTAAACTGGCATCATACATTTCTGTAAGTGCAATATAAGGAGCTACTTCTAAATGGGCGTTTATAAGTGCAAAATTAGTGGTATACAATACCCGCTTTCTGATCAGCTTTTTGTAGTCTTTTTCTAGTTGTATGATCAATGCTCGATCATTTGCTCTCTTAGCCTCAAAGTTTTTTTTGATAAATTCTAAACGTTCATTTTGAAAGTTGTTTTTAATTTGATTGAATTGATTAAAAGCTGTTTGGTTCTTTGAACCAGAAATTTCTGGATTATATCCAAATTCTTTTACTTTATCATGAATTGTAATTGTCCCTTTTTCTCCAAAAAACAAAATTCTTTTGTCGGTAGTATTTCCATCAAAAGTTAAATAATAAAGTACAGGGGCCTCCAAATTGTCTGTTAAGACAAACGTATCTTTTCCTAATAAATGGATTGAATCTACAGATACTAAAAGGGTGTCTTTCATTTTTTGAAGGTATAAAGTTCCTTTTTTAAGGCCTTTAATTTGTCCTTTTACTAGCATATTTCCTTCCTTTTTGGAAGAACAAGCACTGATGAAAACGGATACTACTAAAAGAATAATAATTTTCTTCATATCTCTAATTTTTGTTTTTTGTTGGCTGTTTTATGTTAAAATAATTGTTGCAAAAATAGTATAATTTAACTTACCCATTTCATTAGTAAGGCACAAAAGAATGCGCCGTATGTTCCGATTGCATATCCCAAAACAGCTAATAAAACTCCTACAGGTGCTAAAGAGGGATGAAAAGCACCCGCAATAATAGGTGCTGATGCTGCTCCGCCAATATTTGCTTTTGAGCCCACTGCCAAAAAGAAGTAGGGTGCTTTTATAATTTTTGCGACAATGATTAATAATCCTGCATGAATAAGCATCCAAACAAAACCAATCGCAAATAAACTGCTGTTTTCAACAATCGCAACTAAGTTCATTTTCATACCAATAGATGCCACTAAAATATAAATAAAAACGGTTCCTATTTTACTCGCACCTGCACCTTCATAGCTTTTTACTTTTGTAAAGGATAAGAAAACCCCTATTGTTGTCGCCGTAATTATCAACCAAAAAAATGGACTTCCTAATCCAAAGTCAACTAAAAAAGGAACCTTATTGGTTATGTAGCTTCCAAAATTTTCTCCTACAATATGCCCCAAGGAAGTGACTCCAAAAGCAATTCCAAAAAGAAGTATTAAATCGTTAAAAGAAGGGATTCTTGCTGTTTCTAAAGTGAATTTTTCCATCTTGTTTTTTAGTGCTGTAATGGAAGATGTATCAGCTTTCAACCAGCTGTCAATCATATCAGATTTTCCAACTCCTAATAGTAGAATAGCCATCCAGACTTCAGCAACCAATACATCAACCACAGCCATAATACTAAAAAGACTGTCAGAAACGTCCCATTGTTCTTTCATGGCAAGTTGGTTTGCGCCTCCGCCAATCCAACTTCCTGCAACGGTAGAAAGGCCTTTCCAAAGGGATGTTCCTTCTACTTGCACCAGAATATCGGGTGCTACAAATTTAAAGAATACAATGGCTAAAGGACCACCAATTACTACGCCAAAAGTTGCGGTTAAAAAGAGAATCAATGCTTTTGAGCCTAACTTAAAAACACCTTTTAAATCGATACTTAAGGTTAATAAAACTAAAGAAGCAGGCAATAAAAAACGAGAAGAAATATAATAAATTTTACTACTTCCAGTAAATTGAGCATACAACGCAGAATCAATATTGTTTGTGGCAATGTATGCTTTTAAAGAGGCCAAATTTGTGACCGTTTCCAAATTTCCATAGAGTGCGTTTAAATGATGAATCGTGGCGTGCACATCAATCCATTTATCGGCAATAATCCCAAGAGAACTAGAGACAGAGGGTAGAAAATAACAGAGTAAAAGGGCGGGTACTATTTTGTAGAATTTTTTAAAAGCAGCTTGTTTTGAAGAGTAAAAAACCCCTGCAAGAAGTACACCTAAAAACCCAAAGATAATCGTGTCGTTTGCAAATAAAGGGATGTCATTATTGATTTCGGAAATACTCATGAATTTAAATTATTTCGAGGCAAATGTGACTCCGTGTTATTGAATAGTAATTTCTATTCGTTTACACTAAAAATTTCACCAGGTTCTGCCAATGCTGTGTTTTCAAAAATTTCTTGTGCCTCTTTTTTAAATACTGAGATGTCTTTGTATCTGCCAGAATAGTGCCCAATAACTAATTGCTTTACCATTGCTTGTTTTGCAATTTCAGCAGCTTGTTTTGTGGTTGCATGCTTTGTTTTTTTTGCCAAATCTTCTCTATCCGCTAAAAAAGTAGCTTCATGGTATAACAAATCTGCGTTTTTTATGATGGGTATAATGTCTGGCTTATAAATGGTATCACTACAAAAAGCAAAACTTAACGCTTTTGGTGGATCGATTGTTAATGTAGAATTTGGCACTATTTCACCAGATGTTAAAACAACATCTCTGCCTGCTTTTATGTTTAAAAAATCTGCTCTATCAATTGCGGGATATCCGCTAATATTTAGCATGTTCAGTTTTCTAGGCTTCTCTTTTTCTTTAAATAAATAACCGTTTGTATATACTCTGTGGTTAAGTGGAATGGTGCTGACAGTGACTTTATCATCTTCAAAAATAAGTTCGCTTTTTTTGGAAGATAACTCGTGAAAAATCATGTTATATTTTACATGAGATTGAGAAACTTTTAATTGCAATAAAGTAACCTCTTTAATGCCTTTTGGTCCAAAAATATGAAGCTCTTTTTCTCTGTTTAGAATTCCGAAGGTTGCTAACAGTCCGACCAAACCATAAAAATGGTCTCCATGTAAATGGGAAATAAAAATATGATTTATCTTTGAAAAACCTACTTTGTATTTTCGCAATTGGCGTTGTGTTCCTTCACCACAATCAATTAAAAAATGACGGTTATTAATTTCTAAATATTGGGAAGTAGGAAAGGCATTTATTCTTGGAGTAGCAGAATGACATCCTAAAATAGTTAGTTTTATACTCATCTAATGACAAGACGTTTAGAAATCATTTTGTACTTGTCTTGTATGCTATAGATGTACATTCCTTTTGGTAAATCATTTTTGTAAAAAGCAAGGGTGTTTTTACCTAATTTTGTGTCAATATTTTGTTTAAATACAGTTTTTCCTAATACGTTTTTTACTGTAAAAAAGAGGGTAGTATTTGATGTTGAAGTAAAACAAATTTTTGTGGAATTTGTAAAAGGATTTGGTGCAGCAGACAAATTATCAATGGATTTCTCTTGTGAAAACCCTAAAGATGTGCTACTTAAAAATAAAATAAAAAGTATTTTTTTTATCATTTCTTCCTTTTTTAAAACCCTAATTCTCTCTCTATCGCTTCCATTTCTATAATATCTTCTGCTTCTTGTAAAGTAGGAGTGACGTTAAAACTCTCTGGAAAATCATCAATATCTATTGCTGAATTTACAATAACAAATGATGTGCCATTTTCTTTTTTTTGAATCCCAATATTCAAAAATAATAAAAATTCTTCGGTAGTAATGTTAATGTTCTTAGAAATTCGAATAATAATATTTTCTTTTGGACGCTTTTTTTCTTCAATTAAGAAAGCATCATAAAATGCTGTAAACGAGTTTTCATCGGGTGAAATAATGGTAAAATTTTCTTTTTTTTCTATTTGCATCGTTTATCTTTTAACCTGTTGTGCTAGTAAATAAATGACCGCCATTCTTATTGCAACTCCGTTTTCTACTTGCTCTAAAATGATGGATTCATTTGAATCTGCTACTGCACTTGTGATTTCTACCCCACGATTGATAGGACCTGGATGCATGATTACAATTTTCTTGCCAAGGTTGTCTAAAATTTCTTGATTAATTCCAAACAGTTGAGCGTATTCTCTAGTGGAAGGAAAGTAGTTAATATCCATTCTTTCATGTTGAACTCGCAATACATTTGCAACATCACACCATTCTAAGGCTTTTTTTAGATTAGTTTCTACAGTAACCCCAAGGCTAGCAATGTATTTAGGAATTAAAGTAGTGGGTCCGCATACTTTTACTTCTGCTCCTTGTAATTGTAAGGCAAAGATGTTTGATAAAGCAACTCTAGAGTGAAGTACATCGCCTACAATCAGTACTTTTTTCCCTTTTACGTTACCTAATTTTTCTCTTATAGAATAAGAATCGAGTAGGGCTTGCGTTGGGTGTTCGTGGGTTCCATCTCCTGCATTAATAATTTTTGCATCTACATGTTTGGATAAGAAAACTCCGGCGCCAACATTTGCATGTCGCATCACAACAATATCAACTTTCATGGCTAAAATATTGTTGACCGTGTCTATTAAAGTTTCTCCTTTTTTAACGGATGATTGTCCTGCAGAAAAATTAATTACATCTGCGGAAAGTCTTTTTTCTGCCAATTCAAAACTCAATTTTGTACGGGTGCTGTTTTCAAAAAACAAGTTCGCAATAGTAATATCTCTAAGTGAAGGAACTTTTTTTATAGGTCGATTAATTACCGCTTTAAAATGATCGGCAGTCTTAAAAATAAGATCAATATCAGTTGACTTTAGATATTTTATTCCCAATAAATGTGGTACACTTAATTCTGACATATTACTCAATTTCGATATAAACTGCGTCTTTTCTGTGTGTTTCTTTCCAAGTAACTAATACTTTTTCTTCGTTGATAGCGTCTACTTGTCTACCTCTATAATCTGGCTGAATTGGTAAATGTCTGCTAAAACGTCTGTCTATTAACACTAATAACTCAATACTTTCTGGTCTTCCATAAGATTGCATTGCAGTTAATGCAGCTCTTATACTTCTCCCAGAAAACAAAACATCGTCAATAATTACTACATCTTTCCCTTCAATTAAAAAATCCATTTCAGTTGTAGCTGCTTCTAAAGGAGCCTTTCTTCTTCTAAAATCGTCTCTGTAAAAGGTAATGTCCAAAAGGCCTAATTGTAAGTCCTTAATCTGGTATTCATTTTTTAAAACATCGGCGAGTCTATTGGCCAAATAACTTCCTCTTGGCTGCAAGCCAATTAAAATTGTATTCGAAAAATCGTTGTGGTTTTCGATTAACTGACACGCCAATCGATGTAAAATTATTTCAATATCTTTTGAGTTAAGTAAGGTTTTATTGCTCATTAGAAAGCTATCAAATTAGCTTGATAGTTATTGAAAATCAAAATTACTGTAAATATATGTATATGCAAAATTTATACCTACTAAAAAACACCAACGACGCAATGTTAATTAAATTGTTGACAACAAATCAACCAAAATTAAATGCGACCCCAGTGTTATATTACCTTTAAATACTAATTCAAATCTCATAGCAAATGTCTTTATTAAAATTTGAATCTATGCTTAAAACCAACGCTGTTTATTTTTTTGATTTGGTTGAGTTTGAAGAAATAATTATTCATTATTTAGATGATGGTAAACATGCTTTGGCAAAAAAAGCAGTAAAACTTGGGCTGCAACAGCATCCTACTTCAGTAGACTTGAAGTTACTACAAGTAGAGATTTATGTTTTTGAAGATGAGCTAGATAAAGCAGTGATGTTGCTTAAGATTATTGAGCGTTTAGAGCCAAATAATGATGAGGTGTTTATACAGAAGGCAACCATTAGTTCTAAAAAAGGAAATCATAATGAAGCCATTGAACTCTTAAAAAAAGCTCTGACTTTTACAGAGGATAAAGTAGATGTTTGGTCCTTGTTGGGGATGGAATACCTGTACCTAGATGACTTTAAAAATGCAGGTACTAACTTTATAAAATGTGTACAAGTAGATTATGAGGATTATTCTGCACTCTACAATGTGGTGTATTGTTTTGATATGGTAAAAGAACATCAAGAAGCCATTATTTATTTGAATGCTTATATTGAAGTAAATCCCTATTGTGAAGTTGCTTGGCATCAATTAGGGAGACAGTATTTTATTTTAGAATTGTATGAAGACGCATTGGGTGCTTTCGATTATGCTGTTTTAATTGACGAGTCTTTTATTGGTGGGTATTTGGAAAAAGCAAAAACATTAGAAGAATTAGCAAGGTATCAAGAAGCAATAGACAATTACTTAATCACTCTTGAGTTAGATGATGCAACTGCTTTTGCGTATATTAGAATAGGCGAGTGCCATGAAAAGTTAGGGAATTTTGAGGCTGCTGTTTCTTTTTATAAAAAAGCAGTTCACGAAGATCCTTTGTTAGAAAAAGGTTGGGAGCTATTGACGAATAGGTATTGTCATGAGAAAAACTATCAAAAAGCGGTATATTATATTTCTAAAGCTTTAAAAATTGAAGAAGACAATCCTTCGTATTGGAGACGGTATGCTGAAATTAACTTAAAACTAAATTTTTATCAGGAAGCAGTCATAGGTTTTGAAAAGTGTTTAAGTTTAGAAGATGATGCTTTAGAAAATTATATTGGTTTAGCAGATGTGTTTTCTTTTTTAGGAGAATTTAACGACGCAATAATGATCTTAATCAAAGCGCAAAAGAAGTATAAAAAGGTTGCTGAAATTGAATATCGATTCGCAGGACTGTTCTTTCTGGTGAATAAAGAAAAATATGGATCAACCCATTTAATTGAGGCTTTGAAGATCGATTTCGAATACCATCTTATTCTAAAAGAAGTATATCCCATTGTATTTGAAAACAAAAAAATGCAACAACTTTTGCGTGATTTTAAAAAAACAATAGAATAGGAAATCGAACGCAAAAAAAACTACGTTAAATCATTGATAATTAGTTTTTTGTTGTTTTATAAATACGTTTTAGTGCTTTTTTAGATGAAAGAATATGCGAATTAATATTGTAAATCAGAAAAATAGTTTATATTTGCAAAATAATTATTATAATAAATTAAATAACACAATAATGAATAAAGGAATAGTAAAGTTTTTCAATGAGTCTAAAGGTTTTGGATTCATCACTGAAGAAGGCGTAGACAAAGATCACTTTGTACATATCTCAGGTTTAATAGACGAAATCAACGAAGGAGATAATGTAGAGTTTGATTTACAAGAAGGAAACAAAGGATTAAATGCAGTTAACGTAAAAGTTATCTAAAAAATATACTTCAAGTTTTACAAAAGCCCATCAATTTATTGATGGGCTTTTTTTATAAAAAAAATAATACACTAAATTCAAAGCTTCAGTTAGTAACCGTTTTTTTAACGATTCTAATTCATAATATAAAATATAAATATTTTATATTTACTCTTTAAACCTCTAGTAGTAATGAAAATGAAAACTCTCTTTTTTTGTTTTAAAATAGTATTCGTTGTCAGTGTATTCTTAATTTCTTGTCAAAATTCTAAACGGAATTTATATCCAGAAAAGTTGCTGGGTGGATTTGAATTATTGCCTGCTGAAAAAACAGGAATTGACTTTGTGAACAGTATCAAAGAATCCCATAGAGTTTAAACAAATGATTGATAAAGGAGATCATTATCAATACATGTTTAACACCTTGCAGATGAATAACGGATTTGGGGAGTTTTCTGATATCGCAAATATTGCAGGTATTGGAAAAACAGATTGGAGTTGGGGAGGCTTATTAGTAGATTTAGATAATGATGGTTTAAAAGATATTATGATATCTAATGGTATCAAAAAAGATATTAGAAATAACGATTTTTTAAATGGTTTGCAGGCAAAATTAAAAACAGATTCACAAGAATTTTACGAGATGGCAAAATTGGCGCCTTCAAATCCTTTACCTAATTATGTTTTTAAAAATAAGAATGGGTATGAATACGAAAACGTAACCAAAAAATGGAGTTTCGATACGCCCACTTTTTCTCACGGTATTTCTTATGCAGATTTAGACAATGATGGAGACCTAGATATTGTGATAAATAATATGGAAAGCAAAGCAGCTATCTATAAAAACAAAGCCAATGGTAATTTTTTAAAAATTAAATTTAAAGGCTCAGATAAAAATAAATTTGGTGTTGGAACAAAAGTAAAAATTTATTATGATAATAAATCTCAAATTGCTGAAAACACTGTTACTCGGGGTTATTTTTCATCCATAGAACCTAAAGTGTTTTTTGGTTTAGGTAAAATAAAAACAATTGATAAGGTAGAAATTACGTGGTCAGATGGCAAGCAGAATAGTTTAACAAACGTAAGCGCAAATCAAGAGTTAGTGGCTAGACATTCAGCAGCCAGTAAAATTCAAAAAACACAATCACAGCCAAAACCGTTTTTACGTTTATTGAATGCAGCAGAATTAGGGATCAATTACAAACACAAAGAAAATACTTTTAACGAATATAAAAAAGAAACATTATTACCACACAATCTTTCTCAAAACGGACCTTTTACGGCAGTAGCAGATGTAAACGGTGATGATTTAGAAGATGTTTTTATCGGTGGCGCTTTAGGGCAAGAGGGGGTTTTATATCTTCAAACTAAAGAAGGTACGTTTCAGAAAAGCAATTCTCAGCCTTGGAGGAAAGACAAAGACTCAGAAGACCTAGAAGTATTATTTTTTGATGCAGATGGTGATACTGATATGGATTTATATATAACAAGTGGAGGAAGTGAGTATTTACAAGGAAATAAAATGCTAAAAGATCGATTGTAGATTAATGATGGATTCGGTAATTTTACTAAAAAACCAGCAGCCTTGCCAAATATTTATGAAAGTTCACAGACCGTAAAAACGTCTGATATTGATGGTGATGGAGATTTAGATTTGTTTGTAGGAATTCGATTAATTGCAGGAAAATATCCCTTTCCAGCAACCAGTTATTTTCTAATAAATGAGAATGGAACTTTTAAGAAAGCAAACGCTAAAATAGCACCGGTTCTTCAAAATATAGGGATGGTTACGGATGGTGTTTTTTCTGATATAGATGCAGATGGTGATGAAGATTTGTTATTAGTAGGAGAGTGGATGGAAATTAAAGTTTTAGAGAATAAAAAGGGAATTTTTATCGATAATTCTAAGAATTTTGGAATTAATGAAGAGACTAGAGGTGTTTATTGGTCTATTACCGCAAATGACATTGATAATGACGGAGACGATGATTATATTATTGGAAATCTTGGGAGAAATAATAAATTTAAGGCTTCTAAAGAGCATCCTTTTAAAGTATTTGCGAATGATTTTGATAGTAATGGTACTAATGATGTGGTACTAGCAAAGTACTATAAAGATGATTATGTTCCTATGCGAGGAAAAGAATGTTCTACACAACAAATGCCTTATCTATCAAAGAAATATAAAGATTATCATAGTTTTGCTTCTTCAACCTTAATAGATATTTTACCTAAAGAGACAGTA
Organism: Polaribacter sp.; assembly: GCA_028343155.1. Lineage (GTDB taxonomy): Bacteria > Bacteroidota > Bacteroidia > Flavobacteriales > Flavobacteriaceae > Polaribacter. The sequence goes on along the minus strand of JAOLXX010000004.1, from coordinate 99,396 downwards.
AAAGGGGCTGTTGTTTATGAAATTAGTAATTTTGAAAGTATACTTTTAATAAATGAAGATGGTAGCTTAAAGCGTAAAGTTTTACCAATTCAAGCACAATTTAGCCCTCTTAAAGGTGCTGTTGTTACCGATTTTAATGCAGATGGCTTTAAAGATATTCTTATTATTGGCAATCATTATGGTGTTGAGGTAGAAACTACCCGATACGATGCGGGTTATGGTGCTGTTTTTTTAGGAGATGGTAAAAATAATTTTAAATTCTTACCTCCAACATCTAGTGGTTTACATATACCAAAAGATAGTCGTTCAATTCATCCTATAAAAATAAATAAAAGGAATGCTTTATTAATTACAAACAATAATGATTCTTTAGTGGTGCTTAAAAAAAATCTATAAACCATCTTTTTTATCGAAATTTAATCGAATATCAAATTATTACAAGATATTTATGTTAAAATTGGTATTAATATTATTTTAATAAAGTGTTTTGACTACAACAATACCTATACATTACTTTTTTGTAGCGTAAGAATAGTTGAATAATTAAATGTTTTAAAGCTTTTAAACCATTGTTTTATTAGCTAATTTAAAAAAGTATGTACCTTTTTTTAAAAATGTATGTTTTTTGTAGTGGTGTCTTTAGGTTAATTATGAATACAATAATGTTAATATTGTAATATAACGTTAAATAACAATCACATGAAAAAAATTACATTATTATTATTATTATTATTTGGATTTGTAGGAATGCAAGCATTTGCACAACCTTCTACAATAACAATAACTGCGCCAACTGATGCAACTTCAGTTAGACTTACCGGTCCTTGGTGGGGTTGGGACCCAAATGCAGGTCCTGTAGCAACTCAAAATACTGACGGCACATGGTTAATATCATTTCCATCAGTGGGTACAGTTAACATGGAATACTTGTTAATTGTAGATGGTGTTCAGGAAGTTTTATGGGACAATGCTGCTAACGCTGAGTGTACAACAAGAATTGAGGCTGGAAATTTAAATACAGACTATTATAGTTATGGTAATAGAGTATGGAAAGCTTCTGACGGTGTAGATTATTCAGAGACTTTTGAAGATTGTTCTCAAATGGTTTTTCCAGGCACTAATCCTGCACCAACGGTAGCTGCACCATCACCGCCAGTTAGAAATGCTGCCGATGTTGTGTCTATTTATAGTGATGCGTATGATGCTATATCACCTATTAATTATGATGAAGCCTGGTGTGGTCCAAGTGCAGTAACAGAAACTACAGCCGATGGAGATAATGTTTTTGCTTATAATGGTAATTCTTGTCAAGGTATTGGTTTTGCTGGTGATATACAAGATGTAACGGGTTTAACAAATATGCATGTTGATTTATTTATTGCAGAAGGAACTGATTTGGTTGGAAAAGTATTTAATGTTAAGATAGTTTATAGTGCTGGTGGTGAGACTAGTTTTAACATCGACATTAATGCATTAAGCACAGCTCCAATTCCAGGCACTTGGTATTCTTATGATGCACTAGTTAGTATTACAGGCTCAAATATCCGACAAGTCGGAATTACAAGTAATTTGAATAATGTTGTTTGGTATGATAATTTATATTTCTGGAAAGAAGCTGTTGATCCAGCAACAGATACAACATTAAGTGATTTAACATTAGATGGTACGACAGTAACTGGTTTTGAAGCCGATAAACTAACTTATGACATTATTTTATCTAAAGGTACAACGGTTGTGCCAACTTTAGTAGGAACTCCTACACAGTTATCTCCTGCTACAGCTGTTACAACAGCAGCTACTGAATTACCAGGGACAAGCACGGTACTAGTAACTGCTCAAGATGGAACTACAACTGAAACTTATACAGTCAATTTTACTGTTGATACAAACACAGAATGTACAGGACAAACTGCGGATTATGCGTATACTTTTGAGACGTTATCGAATGGTACAGATGTAAAAGTCACTATAGAGCTGTTAAATACGGTTGTTGGTCTTGTAGCGCAATATTTTAACGATGGTTCTGGTAATCAAAATCCTACGCTTGTTTCTGGACAAAAATATGAATATACATTTACAGGGTTAACTGATGGAGCAGAAATGGCTTTTACGGCCGGTTTTGCTTGGGCAGCTGGTGGTCAGTTGCAAGTTTCGAGAACCTATACTGTAGGTGAAGATTGTGCAACGGCAAGCATAGATAAAAATAACTTACTAGAAACAAGCTTATATCCAAACCCGGCAAAAGGAACATTAAACATTTCTGCAAAAAATACAATAGAAAGTGCTACGATTTATAATGTATTAGGAAAGAAAGTTAAATCTTTTACTGTAAATGCAAATACTAGTAGTTTAGATGTTTCTGGCTTAAGTAGAGGTATTTATATATTAAAATATACAGCAAATAATGCTGTAGGTTCTATGAAGTTTGTAAAAGAGTAAGCGCAAGTAACCTTTAAATTATTTAAAACGCTCAAAATTTATTTTTGAGCGTTTTTTTATGCTTTATATTTTAATCGATTTATCTAATAACATCAAAGGAATTTAATATCTTTATTTTTTCAAAATATAATCCAATTGAAAACTTCTCTAAAATCTTTTTATTTTTTATTCTGCTTATTGCTTGTTGCAAGTTGTTCTAATAAAGAATCAGAGAGTTTGAAGACAAGTAATGCTTTAATACATGAAACAAGTCCTTATTTATTACAACACGCCTACAATCCCGTAAACTGGAAAGCTTGGAATTCTGAAACGTTAGCACTAGCAAAGAAAGAGAATAAACTACTTATTATTTCAGTAGGCTATTCTGCTTGCCATTGGTGTCATGTAATGGAAGAAGAGAGTTTTGAAAATGATTCTATTGCGAAGATTATGAATGAGAATTTCATCAATATAAAAGTAGACAGAGAAGAAAGACCCGATGTCGATAAAGTATATATGAATGCAGTACAGCTGATGACAGGTAGCGGTGGATGGCCTTTAAATTGTATTGCATTACCAGATGGTCGTCCAGTTTTTGGTGGCACTTATTTTACAAAAGAGCAATGGTCTAAAGTATTAACGCGTATTTCTAAATTATACCAAGAAAATCCTGAGAAGGCAATACAATTTGCAGATAATTTAACCAAAGGAATCCAAGAATCTCAATTGATTGCCTTGAACGAAGCCCTTCCCAATTTTACAGATACAGAAGTAACTGCGGCTATTGCTGTTTGGAAGACGCAATTAGACACGACTTACGGAGGGTTTAAAGGAGCTCCAAAATTTCCAATGCCGAATTCCTTGGAGTTTCTTTTAAGATACAGTCATCAGTTTAAGGATGCCGTTTGGAAGCAATATGTAGAAAATACGTTGATTAAAATTGCGTACGTTGGTATTTATGATCACGTTGCTGGTGGGTTTTCTAGATATTCGGTAGATGAAAAGTGGCACATTCCTCATTTTGAAAAAATGTTATATGACAATGCACAATTGGTAAGTTTGTATGCCAAGGGATATTTAAATGATAAAAAGGAGTTGTATAAGAGCGTAGTTTTTGAAACATTACAGTTTGTGAAGGAGACATTAACCACGAAAAACGGGGCGTTTTATTCGTCTTTAGATGCTGATAGTAAAAATAAATTAGGCAAAAAAGAAGAAGGTGCCTTTTATGAATGGACGGAAGCTGAGTTACAATTAATTTTGAAGGATGATTTTGAGCTTTTCAAAATATTTTACAATATAAATGCCTATGGTTTGTGGGAAAAAAACAAATACGTGTTGATTCGAAATACCTCAAAAAAAGCCTTTGCAACAGCACAAAAAATGACATTAACCGAAGTAGACAAGAAGGTTCTTGGTTGGAAAAACCTTTTAAAAGTAGCAAGAAATAAAAGGAGTTACCCCAATTTAGATGATAAAGTGTTGACTTCATGGAATGGGCTAATGTTACAAGGATATATAGATGCCTACAAAGCTTTTGGTGAGACAACACATTTAGAAACAGCCATTAAAAATGCTAATTTTTTAGTGGACCATCAACTAAGAAAAGACGGTGGGTTGTATCGGAGTTTTAAAAATGGCAATAGTACGATTAATGGCTATTCTGAGGATTACGCAACTGTAATACACGCTTTTATTTCGCTGTATGAAGTTACTTTAGATGAAAAATGGCTACGTACTTCTAAGGACTTAATGGCGTATTTATTTGTTAATTTCTTTGATGAAAATAATAAAATGTTTCATTTTACATCGAAAGAGGATGAAAACTTAATCGCAAGAAAATATGAAGTGATTGATGGCGTTATCCCTTCTTCTAATTCAATGATTGCAAACAGTCTTTTTAAATTAGGACATTATTATGCTGACAAAAATTATCTAAATATTTCAGAACAAATGCTAAGTAATTTAAAGAAAGAGATAAAAATGTATCCTGCGAATTACAGCAATTGGTTAAATTTGATGGTCACTTTTACAAAACCTTTTTATGAGGTTGTCCTTGCTGGAAAGAATGCTTTGGAGTTAAATAAAAAGTTAGGGAATACCTATACCCCAAACATTTTAGTTGCAGGAACTAAGGAAGAGAACAATACGCTTCCTTTGTTAGCCTATAAATTTAATGACGCCAAAACGTTCATTTATGTCTGTGTGAATGGTACCTGTAAAAAGCCACAAACAAGTATTACAAAAGCGTTAGCCAGTATTCAAAAATAGGCTTGTAAATTTGGTTTTAAAACACACTAAAAAGCAGCTGTTCAAGTTGGAGGAAATTAGGAGTTTTTTTAAACTGTGTTTTAATTTATCTGAACAACCAATTTTAACTATTTTTGATGGATAAAAAAACCGTCTATAGGTAGGGTTTTGAATTTATTATTATTTTAATTCTAAATCTGCCAAAGACAATTGATATCTAATTATCAAGACTCAAAGCGAATGGAGAATTTAGAAAAAAAAGCTGAGAAATTTTATAGAATTGAAGGTGAAATTCAAAAGTACGATTGGGGAGGAACACGTTTTATTCCCAATTTAATTTCTGAAAAAAATACTACAAATGTTCCCTATGCAGAATATTGGTTAGGAGCCCACCTTAAAGCACCTTCAACGATTAAAATAGCAGATGAAAGTATTTCTTTAGCTTCTTTTTTTAATGAAAACCCCCTTGAAAATCTAGGGTTGGAAGTTGCAAAAACGTATGGGAAATTACCCTATCTATTAAAAGTTTTGGATGTCAGTAAAATGCTTTCCATACAAGTGCACCCTACTAAAGAAGCCGCAGCAATAGGATATGCGATAGAAAATGAAAAAGGGATTTCATTAACCGCGGCAAATAGAAATTACAAAGACAAAAACCACAAGCCAGAGTTGATGGTGGCGTTAACAGATTTTTGGCTGTTACATGGTTTTTTAACGCGCGAAAAACTAATTCAAAATATCAAAGCAACGCCAGAATTACATTTTTTATTAACTATTTTTTTAGACGCAGGTTATTTAGGTCTTTATAAAAAAGTAATGACATATTCTCAAGAAGAAGTAAATCGTGTTTTGAAACCTTTAGTTGATCGAATTATTCCTAAATTTTTAAAGAAGGAATTGGATAAATCATCACCTGCTTATTGGACTGCGAAATCATTACAAACTAAAGATACTAAAAATTTAGATAGAGGAATTTTTTCAATTTATTTTTTCAACATCGTAAACCTGTCGAGAGGGGAAGCTATTTTTCAAGATGCTGGTGTGCCTCATGCCTATTTAGAAGGCGTGAATATGGAATTAATGGCGAATTCTGATAATGTATTGAGGGCAGGGTTGACAAGCAAACATATCGACGTTGTTGAACTTATCAAAAACACCAAATTTGAAGCAACAATTCCTGTTGTTTTGAACGGAATTGAAAATAAAGAGAATGGAGAAGTTGTTTTTAAAACGAGCGCTAAAGATTTTGAATTGAGTAAAATAGTATTAACAAAAGTAATCACACATCATGCGCTTGCTAATTCTGTAGAACTATTAATACTACTTGAAGGGACAGCAATTTTTACACGGAAGAACGAAGTGATGTCTTTAAAAAAGGGAGAAGCAATCCTAATCAAACCCAATACAGCTTATGAAATTAAGACGCCTACCCAGGTAGAAATTTATAAAGCGAGTGTACCAAAATTGACCTAATTAAATATTTTGAATACGTTTTTATTGAGTTAAAAAATTTATTTTTTAGCTTTTTCTACCAATTCTATTTTTCCAGGGGAAGTTTTTGTGGTGAAAATTCCGTAGTTAATTGTGATATTTTTTTTGTCGATTTTATCAATAATTCCCACAGAATTAGAGTCGATAATACGTACTCTATCGTTAATCTTATAAACGTACTGTGCTTTTTCTGTGGCTATTTTTGTTGCTTCCACCTTCTTTTCTTTTCGAACTTTAACTACTTTTTCTAAAACTTCTTGTTCTACTTTTTTAATGCTTTTTTGTTGTTGTTGTTCCACAACTTTCGCTTGCTGTTTTTGTGCTTTAGTTTTGGGTTTTAAATCTTTTTTCTTTGCTTGTTTTACCTTTAATTCTGCCACCCATTTATTGAAATTACTATTTAATTCTTTCTTATTATTGGTCTGAAAGTATTTATGAAGTAATTCATTTGTCTTTCTACCCAGCGAAAGCATTTTCTGATTTTTATCATATAATTCCTGAAAACTAGCCAATTTTTCTTGCACCTTGTTTTCTTTTTCTTGTAAATTATCGATGTATTTTTGTCCTTTTGTGTGTTGATTTTCTAAGTTGTCAGAATTTTTCTGAAGCCTATTACGTTCTTTTTGGAGTTTCGAAATTGTCTTGTCTAATCGTATTTTTTCTGTTTCTACCCGTTTCTTGGCTTTGTTAATGACGCTAAAAGGAATGCCATTTTTTTGCGCAACTTCAAATGTAAAAGAACTTCCTGCTTGCCCAACAAACAACTTGTATAAAGGTTCTAAAGAACGCCCATCAAATTGCATGTTTGCATTGGTTACAAACGGTAATTCGTTCGCTAAAACCTTTAAATTGGAGTAGTGTGTAGTGATAATTCCAAAGGCTTTTTTATGATAAAATTCTTCTAAGAAAATTTCTGCTAAGGCACCACCTAATTCAGGATCAGAACCGGTACCAAATTCATCAATCAGAAACAAGGTATTTTCATTACACCTGCGTAAAAAATTGCGCATGTTTTTTAAACGATAGCTGTATGTACTTAATTGGTTTTCAATTGATTGGTTGTCTCCGATGTCCGTTAAAATAGTCTCAAATATATAGGTCTGACTGCGTTCGTCTACAGGAATCAATACACCACTTTGCAGCATAACTTGTAGCAAACCAATCGTTTTAAGTGCAATACTTTTTCCGCCTGCATTGGGTCCAGAAATAACAATTATTTGTTGTTCTTTATTGAGTTCAATGGTTTGTGGAATTGTATCTATATTTTGCTGTTTATTTTTTTTTCGTAAAATAGGATGAAAAGCATTTTTAAAAAGAATTTTTTTCTCTTTTGATATTTTTGGCAAAATAGCATTCATTTCTTGTGCATATTTTGCTTTGGAACCTATAACATCAATGTGTATTAAAAAGGTAAGATATGCTTCTAATAAAAAAACATAAGGACGAATAACGTCAGATAAATTGAGTAAAATTTTGATGACTTCCTGCTGCTCATCATAGATTAAATTTTGATATTCTCTAGAATATGTTAGTGTTGCTTGTGGAGCAATATAAACGATATTTCCAGATTTTGAGGACCCCACTAAACTACCTGCAACTTTTTTCCGATGCATAGCAGCAACCGCCAAAACACGTTGATTGTCTACAACTGTTTCTTTTATGTCATCTAAATAACCTGCTGAAATTGCTTTTGATAATGCACTAGAAAAGCTTGCTCCAATTTTACCACGAACGTTGTTAATATCTCTTCTTATCTGCTTTAAGGCTGAAGAGGCATTGTTTTTTACATCTCCAGAAATATCAATGATTTTTTTTATTTCAGTATCTATAAAAGTAGTATGTTCAATTTCTTGAGAAAGTTTAAAAAAAGTAGGAAACTGAATTTTAAATTTCTTGAAAAATATAATTAATTCGTTCACAGATAATGAGGTAGCAGCGATCTTTAAAAAACTATCCGTTTCAATAAAACTGTTTTCAATCGCTAATCTTTTAACATTTTCAGTAATGTTATGAAATACATGACTTGGAATCCTGTTTTCACTTTCAAAAGAAGAAACATATTCATTGACCAAAAACAACTCTGTAAAAAGTGCTGTTCTGTTTAGAATTGGTTCAATTTCGAGAATGCTTTCTTTTCCTAAACCCGAAATTGCATGTGCTGCAATGTGTTTTAAAACTGTTGAAAATTCTAAATCTTGTAATGTTTTTTGGGAAATGCTTTTGTTCAAAATACTATCTTTGATATTCATACAAAAATAATAAACAATGCAAGTAAAAATAGCGGATAGTTGGAAAAATATTTTACAACCTTTATTTGTGAAATCATACTTTACAGAGTTGACCAATTTTGTAACGCTAGAATATAAAGCCCAACAGTGTTTTCCTGATGCATCAGATATTTTTGCTGCGTTTGATTTTTGTGATTTTAATGCTTTAAAAGTAGTTATTATTGGCCAAGATCCATATCATGGAATAGAACAAGCCAATGGATTATGTTTTTCGGTGAAAGAAGGCGTAAAACATCCCCCTTCTTTAAAAAATATTTTCAATGAAATGACAACAGATTTGAATACAGCATACCCAAAAAGTGGGAATTTAGAAAAGTGGGCAAAACAAGGTGTTTTATTATTAAATGCCACTTTAACTGTTAGGGCCCATGAGGCGGGAAGTCATCAGAAGCAGGGGTGGGAAACTTTTACGGATGAAGTGATTGCGCAAATTTCTCAAGAAAAAGAAAATGTAGTTTTTTTACTTTGGGGTAAATTCGCTGCAAGTAAGATGCAGTTGATAAATACAGACAAGCATATCGTTTTTACAGCTCCTCATCCTTCCCCTTTGGGAGCTTGGAGAGGTTGGTTTGGAAGTAAACATTTTTCTAAGACAAATACGTATTTGAAATCTATTGGAATGAAGGAGATCGCATGGTGATTTTAGCTTTTGATTGTTATTGAAGAATTATACTGCTTTGTGCTTAACTCTTTTTGTAGCCAATAAGTTTGCTGTATTTTAGAGCCGTTTTAAACAAAAAAAATCCGCCATAAAAAGCGAATTCATCTAATGTTAAATTAAAAAGTAACTATTTTTTAGGAAAAATCTACCTCTTGTAAGGTTTTTTGAAACGTTGTTGTGGTATCTGCTAATCCACAACGAGAACTCGTGCTTTTACAAGAAGAAGAGCAAATGACTCCTATAACACAAACTGCAATAAATAGTATTTTTTTCATCTCGATAAATTTTATAACTCAAAGATAATTGTTTTTCATGAAATTACCTGAGTTTTTATTTTTTAAATTATGGTATAAGAATTACTTCATTTTAATAGTAAGTTCTTTTACTTTTTAGAGAAGTGTTTTTATTCACTTTTTTTATAGTTTACTTCGCTATTTTTTAAAGCCTATTTTCATGAATAGCTCAGTATATTTCGATGGGGTTTTACCCACCAACACGTTTTACTTTAAAACCTTTTTCCTTTAACATTGTCATGATTCGGTCTCTATAATCTCCTTGAATAATGATTTTCTCATCTTTAAAACTGCCACCAACAGAAAGTTTGGTTTTAATTTCTTTTGCTAAAATTTTAAAATCAGAAATTGCTCCTGTATATCCCTCTAAAATTGTAATTGGCTTTCCTTTTCGTTTTTCGTATTTGCAAATAATAGGTGCTTCTTGCAACCAAATAGAACTTGCCTTTTTTTCTGGTTCCAGTTTTTCTTCATGTTCTGGAAATAGGTTTTTTAATTGCTCTTTAAAATCCATTGTGTTTCGTTTGCAGTGTTCAGTAATCGTTTTTAGTACCAGTTTTTAGTCCGTTTATAATCGGAAACTGATTATTTTATAAGTCCTAATTCCTTTAAGCGATGGTTTAAAAACTCGCCTGCAGTAATGTCTTCAAATTTTTTAGGATTTTTTTCGTCGATACAATTTTCTAAAACATCGAGCTTCATTTCTGCTATCGGATGCATAAAAAACGGAATCGAATAACGGGATGTTTCCCAGAGTTCTTTTGGCGGGTTTACAACCCGATGAATGGTCGATTTCAGCTTATTATTACTGAGCCTAGAGAGCATATCTCCAACATTAATAATGATTTCATCTGTTGCTGCTACTGCGTCAATCCAATTTCCTTTATGATCTTGTACTTGCAATCCTTTTCCTTGAGCACCCATCAATAATGTAATTAAATTAATGTCTCCATGAGCAGCAGCTCTTTCAGCTCCTTTTGGTGCTGTTTGGATCGGTGGGTAATGAATTGGACGTAAAATACTATTTCCGTTTTTGATATAATGATCAAAATAGGTTTCTTCTAATTTTAAATATAATGCCAAAGAATGCAATACATATTTGGCCGTTTTTTCTAACATTTGATAAGTTTGCTTACCCACTGCATTGAATTCTTTTAATTCATCTACATGGACATTTTTAGGATATTGAATTGCGTATTTAGAGGTTTCATCTACATATTGTCCAAAATGCCAAAACTCTTTTAAATCTCCTTCTTTTCTGCCTTTTGCAGCTTCTTTTCCAAAAGAAACATAGCCGCGTTGTCCACCAATACCAGGTATTTCGTATTTTTTTTTTGTTGCTAATGGTAAATCAAAAAAACTTTTTATTTCTGTATATAATTTTTCTACTAACCCTTCCTTTAAAAAGTGCCCCTTTAAAGCGACAAAACCGATATTTTGAAATGCGTGCCCTATTTCATTAATAAATTTTTGTTTTTTATTTTTATCTGTAGAAAGAAAATCGGTTAAATCAACGCTCGGTATTTTGGTCATTTTTACTTCTTTTTAAAAGGAATTAAGTAGGTAAGTGTATAGTTGAACCCAAAACCAGTCTTACTTTCAAATATTCTATTAAACCCTGGAGAAAATAACGTTTTAAAACTGTCAGGTTCTTTTAAGCTTGTCATAATTTTATAGGAACCACTAAGAGTGATAAAGAAATTTTTGAAGGTTTCAGTTCTAAAACCAATTAAAAACTCAGACCAATGTGCATTTAGGTTTTTTGAAATTGCCGAATTTGTAATTTCATTTGCAGGAAAATATTGCGTATTTACATTGGGGCTGAAGCTATTTAAGATTTGCTCAAAAAGGCTAAATCCATAACGATACCCTAAAAATATTTCATTATTCATATCTAACCAATTTTTGTAGGCGTTATAATTGAATCCCAATCTCATATAATTTCCTTTCGCTGTAGAGTTTGTATAATCTTCTTTCGTAGTTTCTTTTTCATAGCCAACTTCTGCTGCGATATAGAGATTTTTTTTAATTCTATAATCTCCCACAATTTCGAAACCACTATACCCACCCCTAAATTGTGCTTTTATAGGTTTACTAATGTCAATCCCTACTCTTAACCCATAATTCGTTTTATAGATGATGGTGTCTATTTTCGTTGCAATGATTTTGTCATTTTCTTGTTCTTGTGAAAATCCATTAACAAAAACAAAAAGAAAATAAATGCTAATGAAATATTTGTACATGTGCTGCATTTTGATTTGCTATTGTTGTTAATGTATTCGGCGTAAAAGCTTTAATCCAAGTATTGTCTGATGAAAAATCAACCTCATTAAAAATGATTTTAAAACCACAAGATCTAGAAACATATTCTTCTTTTGTTAGGTATTCAATAGTAAAGGTTGCAGTTTGGTTATTGGCAATTACTCCATCTATATTATTCATTTTTAGGTGATAAATCGTCTTATTTTCAACAGAATTTAAAGGAATAGCAATACTATCGGTATCGATGCTTTTATAGCTTTGTATTGTGTCTTTTCCTTCAGCCCAAACAGATAAACGCATAACTTCTTTTAAATTTTCTCTATTTGCATCCTCATAAAAGCGTAAAATCAAATTGGGTGTTATTGGGTTTTGAACACAAAAGTCATCTTTTTCACAGGCGGAAATAATGAGGATTGACAAAAAAATAATTGGAAATATTTTTCTCATAAAATTAATCTTCAACTTCTACAATTATATTAATAGCTTTTGCTAATTTAAAATCTAATTCTGTTACACCACCAGCATCATGTGTTTTTAGAGTAATGTCTAAAGTGTTGTAATTATTTGTCCATTCTGGATGATGATTTAAAGCTTCGCACTCAAATGCAATCCGATTCATTGCAGACATACAATCTTTAAAATTATCAAATTCGAAATCTGTGTGTATTGCATTTTCATAAAAATCCCAATCTTGTAAAGATTCTAATCTCCTTTCTATTTCAAAATCTGTGAGTTTATTCACTTTTAAAGTTTTTTGCTAAAATAGTTTCATTTTTACAAATAATATCTAATTCTTTAGAAATTATGAGTCCATTTAACATTTGTTAGTTAAATTGTCACCAATATTTAAACCTTCGGCAAAATAGGAAGTCTATATTTATATAAGAGAGAAATTTTAAATATCATTCATTTATTTTTTAACTTGATTAATCAAAAACAATTACAATGAGAGTTTTCCAAATAATTTTAATCTTATTCTTTTTTACAACCTCATTATTTAGCCAACAACAAAGTCCAAATATATTGCTAATTATAGCAGATGATATGGGGATTGATTCGACTCCAGGATTTGGAATTACGGGCGACTTACCAATAACACCAACATTAGATTCATTTAGAGAAAAAGGACTTTCTTTTACCAATTGTTGGGTAGCACCTCAATGTACTCCAACCAGAGCTGCAATTATGAGTGGAAAATATGGAATTAAAACTGGCGTAATGAGACCTCCAATCATTTTAGATACCAGTCACACTTCAATATTTACAAAAATAAAAGAGGAAAGCCCTACAGATTATAGTATGGCTGTTATTGGAAAATGGCATCTTGGAGGTAGTAATAGCAGTAATTCTAGCCATCCAACAGATTCTGGTGTTCCTTTTTATGAGGGTGTATTTACTTCTGCAGTTGATGACTACTACAATTGGACTAAAACAAATTCATCAGGAAATGATAAACAAATTACCGAATATGCAACCACTCATTTTACTAATAAAGCAATTTCGTGGGTGGCAGATCAAACAAAACCTTGGTTTTTATGGTTAGCTCATGTTGCACCACATTCACCTTTTCAAACACCACCAAATACGACATATACAACTACACCGACAGATACAAGAACGACTTATTTATCTATGATCGAGAATATGGATTATGAAATTAATAGGCTTTTAGAAAGTATGGACGATGAAACCATAGAAAATACAGTAATTATTTTTATTGGAGATAACGGTACACCAGGTGCAGCAAATAATTATTGGCCACGTGGTCATGCAAAATCTTCGATGTATGAAGGTGGAATTCGTGTACCAATGATTATTACTGGTAAATCTGTAGAAAGAGTAAACGAAGTAGAAGCAAGTTTGGTGCAAGCTGCTGATTTACATGCTACAATTTTAGAGTTGGCAGGAGTACAAGTATTAGGCGGAACTGATAATAGTTTCAGTTTAAAACCTGCGTTGTCGTTTGAAAATCAAATTTCAAAACAAATAAATTATACAGATTATGAAAGTGGTGGTGTAGAGTATTGGGCAACTAGAAATGATACTTACAAGTTAATTGAAGATGAAAACGGAAGTGAAGAATTTTATAATATTATTACAGATATTAAAGAGGAAACTAATTTAATAGGAAGCCTAACTACAGAGCAAGAAACGATAAAAACCATGTTACAGCAAGAAGCACAAACAATCAGAAATGATTGGTCTTGTAATGATGGTATTAAAAACGGAACAGAAACTTCCATTGACGATTGTAATAATACTTGTGGTACTTCAGATGTTTTAAGTTATGATAATATAGATTGTTGTGGTACACCATCTAACCCAAGTGTTTATTATGAGTTTTTAGAAGGAGAAGAAAGAGTAGTATATTCTAACAATTATCCGAATCATAATTTTTGTTATGTTTCTAATAGAATACCAGAGCCATACTATAGAGTTTATCGATTTGATTTAGAACCCGAATTATCTGGAGAAGTTACAAGTTTAACACGAACTAATGGAAGACCTGTTAACTTTTTTGGGATTGCTTTAAACGGAATATATATGATGCCTGCTCCAGCTACCCCTTTTATTTTTGAAAATACAACTACTGGAGAATACAATTGGGATTGGGTATTTGAACCAACTACAAATATTGGAAATGGAAGAGATTATGTTGGTTTAGATTGTGCTTCTGCACACGTAAATCCTAATTCTGGTTATCATTATCATGGAAATATGTTTGAGTATGTAGAAGGATTAAGAACAGAAACTTCTACAACAAATACTATTCCTACAGAAGTTTTACAAGTAGGTTGGGCGTCAGATGGTTTTCCAATTGTATATCGTTTTGGACCAGATAAAGAAGGCAATATCAAAGAAATGTTTCCTAGCTTTCAGTTAAAAAGTGGTTTAAGACCTGGAGATGGAATTAGTGCTCCTTGTGGTTCTTATTCAGGGAAATACACTAATGATTTTGAATATATAGCAGGAAAGGGAGATTTGGATGAATGTAATGGAATTGAAGCTTCTATTACATTAACAACAGCTCAAGGCGAAGAAATTTTTGAATATTATTATGTGGTAACGCAAGATTTTCCGCAAATTTCTAGATGTATGAAAGGTAATTTTAATGATAGTTTTATTAGTAGCGCTGGTGCTTTAAGTGATGTTGATGAAGATGGAGATGGTTTTGTAGCATCATATGATTGTGATGATACCAATCCGAATATAAATCCATTTGCTACAGATGATCCTACAACTAGTTTTGATGAAAGTTGCGGAGCTACATTAAATACTCAAGATATAGAATTGAAAGATTTAGGTTATTATGTCAGTTCAAACCCTAACGATGGTAATTTCTCTGTAATATCTACAAATTTAGAAAAGTATCAGGTTAAATTATTTTCAATGACTGGACAATTTGTTAGAGAAAAAAGTGGAACAGGAGTTCTAGAAATAAATAACATAAAGAATTCTGGAATTTATCTATTGAGTATTTTAAGAGATGGAATGATATTGGGAACGACTAAAATTATTGTAAAATGAAGATTTTAATAGTAACTTTATTTGCATTGCTAAACTTCAATAATCCAAATAGCATACATGAGTCTATTTCTGCCACTTTTAATGTGATAGAGAGAGGCCACGTATTAATGCTTGAAATAGATTTTGATGACGAAAATTTTATAAAGTTTGCTGAATCTAAAAGTTTACACATTTCTAAAGAAGATTTTAGTAAATATTTGCTTAAAACAACAAGTTGGATAATTGATGGTAAAGAATTAATACCAAAAATATTAGATATAGAATCAGGTGAGCATCATACTAAGGCAATTTGTTTTCTATCTAAAAAGATAGAAAATATAAAATCAGTTCAAGTTAAAAATGAATTTTTATTGAATGTAGAATCTCATTCTAATATTATTATGTTAGATATTAACAACACTTTTAAAGATTACAGGTTATATAAAGAAAGAAGAGAAATAAAGGTAGATTATTAATTGCTTTTTTATAAACTGAAAGACTTCTTGAAATTTATTATTTGAGAAGTCTTTTTTTTAGTTTGATATATTTTAGAATTATATTTTCTCAAACAAAACAACAGTCTCAATATGAGAGGTATGAGGAAATTGATCAACTAAACTAATCTTTTTTATTTGATAACCAGCTTCACTTAACATCTCGGTATCTCTTGCTTGTGTTGCAGGGTTACAAGAAACATACACCATTCTATCTGCATTTAAATTAATAATTTTCTGTAAGGTTTTTGGCGCAATTCCTGCTCTGGCAGGATCTAAAATAATCGTTTTTATTTTATCTTGGTATTCTGGGTGTGCAAGTAAGAATTTCCCAACATCTGCTGCATAAAATTGTAAACCTTCTATATTATTTCTTTTAGCGTTTTTCTTTGCATCTTCAATTGCCGAACTAACAATATCTACACCTACAATTTTTGCGTTTTCACTTCTAGATGCTACAATTTGTCCAATCGTTCCAGTTCCACAAAACAAATCCATAACAACTGTATTGTCTACTTTAGATTTATCTTCTAAAACATATTCTACAACTTTATTATATAATTTTTCTGCACATTTTGGATTTGTTTGAAAAAAACTTTTCATGCTAATTTCAAAATTTAAACCCAACAATTCTTCTACAATTTTATCTTTACCATATACTAATTCTAAGCTACCAGAAGTGGCAATTGTTCTGTCGCCAGTTTCGTCATTAATTGTATGCAATAATCCTGCTAATCTTTTACCAAAAATATTTTTCAGAAATTCTGCAAATGCTTGTAGGTCGAACTTCGACAATTCTGGAGAGGTTGTTACTAAATTACATAATAATTCATCAGTTTTATAAGATTTTCTTACCACAAAATAACGGAAGAAACCTCTTTTTTTTGGACCATGCCAAGGTTCTAAACCCGTATCTATACAATATTGACGAATGTTTTTTAGATTGTCTTCCATTTGCTTGTCAAACAAACCAGAATCTTTTTCTAAATTATCTCCCATCCACCAAACACCCCGTCTTTTGAAACCTAAGGTAAATTCGTCTTTATCCGTTTTATGTACTCTATCATACCCAATGGCAGAAAAACCATATTCCATTTTATTACGATAATGAAACACATTAGGAGAGGCTATAAATTCATCAAATAAATCGCCTATATTTTCTACTTTACCAATTCTTTTAAATAAAGAAAGCGTACTTTCTTTTTTGTATGTATGTTGAAGTTCTATTGGTAACTGAATATAAGGTGCTCCTGGTATATCTTGATAAGGAACTTCAACTTCATCTTTAGATGTTTCTATAACATCTATCAATTTTGCTTCGGCATATTTTTTACTAGACTTGCTAATTCTTGCCTTTACCAATTGACCAGGTAAAGTATTAGGAACAAAAATTACAAAACTCCCTTCCTCAGATTTTATTCTTGCAATTCCTTTTCCTCCAAAAGCGTAATCCTCAATTTTTAATTCTAAAACTTGATTCTTTTTTACAAATTTATTTCGTTCTTTACGTGGCATTGTTAATTGTTTATGGGGTGCAAAATTAGCAAAAGATACGGGTTTTTAACATAAAAAAAACCTCTCATTTGAGTAGCCTTTTTTATAGAAGTAGCACTTTATTTATTATTCAACTTCTTCTCTCGCTTGTTTAACCATTTTTTCATTTGCCAAGATAGCAAATTCTACACGTCTGTTTTTACTTCTTCCTTCTTTTGTTTCATTTGAAGAAATCGGATCCCTAATGCCTAGACCCTTGGTGTCAATTTTAGTAATATGAATTCCATTTTCTATTAAATATTTTTTTACTGAATTAGCTCTTTCTGCTGAAAAGACTTGATTATATTCAACTTTCCCTTCATTATCAGTGTACCCGTAAATAATGATATTGGTGTTTTCATAATTATTAAAAACAGGAATTAACTTCTCTAAATTTATTTTTGCTATTGAAGATAACGTAAACTTATTCGTATCAAATCTCACCGCATTTTCACCTAACGTTAACAAAATACCCTCTCCAACTCTTTCTACTTTAGTACCAGGTAAAGCTTCTTTAATTTCACGGGCTTCTTTGTCCATTTTTTTTCCGATAACTCCACCAATAATACCCCCTAAGATAGCGCCTAATTCAGAATTATTTTTTCTCCCCACATTATTTCCAATTACGGTACCTAAATCACGCCTGCATTGGTGCCTATAGCTGCCCCTTTTTCAGTATTGCTAGCTTCGCAGGTGGTTAGTATACCTATTGATAAAAGAAGTACCGAAAAATTAAAAGTCATTTTTTTTTATAATCTTAGAGTTGGGCAAAATTGAGTGTTTTGAAGGTCACTAAATTGTAACCTGTTATGATACATTGCACAACAATTTGGGACGGAAATTCCTAAATCCCCGTATTAAAAATTGTTATTAATTCACTACTTTTGTTCAACTTCGGGGGTGATTTCTTTCCCACGCTGAATTTTTAGTACTCGCTGAAAAGAAAAAGGTAGAACAGGAAAGGTTATTTAATTATAAACGTTTTAAATAAAAACAATGACTGTTTTAGAAAAGCTGACTTCGCAAGAAGCAATCGAATTAGAGAATAAATATGGTGCACACAATTACCATCCACTTCCTGTAGTTTTAAGTAGAGGAGAAGGTGTTTATGTTTGGGATGCAGAAGGAAAAAAATATTATGATTTTTTGTCGGCATACTCTGCTGTAAATCAAGGGCATTGTCATCCAAAGATTGTGGATGCAATGGTGCGACAAGCAAAAACCTTAACATTAACTTCCCGTGCATTTCATAATGACATGCTTGGTAAATATGAAAAATATGCGACTCAACTCTTTGGTTTCGATAAATTGTTACCAATGAATACAGGAGCAGAAGCTGTTGAGACTGCTTTAAAACTAGCCAGAAAATGGGCCTATGAAGTAAAAGGAATTGATGAAAATAAAGCTGAAATTATTGTTTGTGAAAATAACTTCCATGGAAGAACAACTACAATTATATCTTTTTCTAATGACCCTGTAGCAAGGAAGAATTTTGGGCCTTACACAAAAGGGTTCCTGAAAATTGAATACAATAATATACGCGCCCTTCAGAAAGCGTTAGAAGGTAGTAAAAATATTGCCGCATTTTTAGTAGAACCAATTCAAGGAGAAGCAGGGGTATTTGTTCCTTCTGAGGGGTATTTAGCGGCTGCAAAAGAACTGTGTGTAAAGCATAATGTGTTGTTTATTGCCGATGAAGTTCAAACAGGAATTGCAAGAACAGGACGTTTGTTGGCAACTTGTGGAAATTGTTCTTGTGTAGATAAAAATTGTTCTGGAACACCAGAAGTAAAGGCAGATATTTTAATTCTTGGAAAAGCTTTGAGTGGAGGAGCATATCCTGTTTCTGCAGTTTTGGCCAATAATTCTATTATGAATGTCATAAAACCTGGAAATCATGGTTCAACATTTGGAGGGAATCCAATAGCAGCTGCCGTTGCAATTGCAGCCTTAGAAGTAGTTGCTACTGAAAAATTAGCTATAAATGCAGCTGAATTAGGAATTATTTTCAGGAACGAACTCACTGAATTTTCGAAAGAAAATAACTTGGTGAAATCGGTAAGAGGTAAAGGATTACTAAATGCTATTTTAATTAATGATTCTGAAGACAGTGCTACAGCTTGGGATATTTGTATAAAGTTAAGAGATAATGGTTTGTTAGCTAAACCAACTCATGGAAATATTATTCGTTTTGCACCTCCTTTGGTGATGACAAAAGAGCAGTTAATGGATTGTATTTCTATTATCAAGAAAACAATTGCTGAATTTTAGAAATTCAATTAACTTTTAATTACCCACTTTCTGCAAATTGGGTCGTTTTACTATTTTATAGGCGTGGTTTCGTGGTTTTTTTTACTTATTTTTGAAAAGCATTGAGAATATAAAATTTATTATATGATACATAATCCGATTACACAATTAGAACAATTGACATTAACAAGTGCCTCAAAAAGCTTTTTAAGAGAAACGGCTAAATGGACTAAATTTTTAGCCATTATTAGTTTTGTCTTAACCAGTTTGCTATTGGTTTTTGCCATTTTTGTATCAACAACCTATAATAGCGTTGCAAAAACCCAACTTGGTATTCCAAATGAAATGGGAGTAATAATGATCATTCCTTTTTTAATTATAGCCATTGTGTATTTTTTTCCGATGTATTATTTATTACAATTTTCTAACAAAATAAAAAGAGCGTTTTCTACAAACGATGATGCAATTTTAGCCAGCTCCTTTGAAGCATTAAAATCACATTATAAGTATATTGGCGTTTTTACTATTATCACATTGTCCTTGTATGCTTTATTATTTGTTGCTTCTATAATGCTGGGAGGGTTCGTGTGATGTATTTTGTTGTAAGGGACTTCAAAGAAATTTAAAATTTATTGAAGAGTTTTCGATGTTCACTTCAATAAGTTTTTTGTGCTATTTTTGCAATATTTAAAGTATAAAGTAGCTAGTAATACATGCGTATACTATTTCTTCTTATCCAATAAACCACCCAAAATATTTTTAATTTTATCCTTTAGACCTTCCTTTTTGGCTGTGTCTTTCTCTTTGGTGTCAATTCCTATTAATTTTTTCAATTTGTATTTTCCTTTGTTTACCGAACTGTTTTTTTACTAAATTTTTCAACAATGTAGTTGTAGCATTTTTCATATTTGATGAGAAATTTGGACTTATAAAGCTACCTGTTAAGGTTCCTATTATAGGGATACTTTTAACAGGAGTGCATCTTTGGAAGAAAGTTTTGCTAATAAATTGGTAACATCTGTCCCTGAATACTTTGAATAATAATCGGTTCTTAGGATTTTTTAAAAAGTTCTGTAATTTTCATAGACAAACTCAGCGCTTTGGAATTAAATAAAGTGTCACCCACAAAAAGAACTTTGTTTATAACGGCCAACTCATTCACGGTTAAACTTACAAGCGGAAATTCTTTAAAAAAAAACTAAGGTTTGTTTCTGTGAAAGTTATAGTCGCATTTATTTTGTCATTCAATGTATTGGTTAAGATTGCAACAATTTTATCTTTAAATTAATAAGGAATGGCAATCAATGAAATAACGATAATTAGTAGTGCAGAAGCAATCCATTTTAGTGTTTTTCTAAGGATAGCATTTTTCTTTTTTTAGGAAGTCATATTCATTCTTTTTTATGAAACTTTATTGATTTCAAAAATACACCTTAGCCATTTAATTCCATGTTTACAGAACGTTAAATTCTCTAAAAATCAAAGAAATTATGATTCTTTTCTTTTATAGAAGCCCTACATTTGTGACCAATTGTAAAAAAAAATAAGAGTATGAAAAGTACGGATGCCCCTATTCCAGTTGCCGAAAAACAGCCTACAAATTTAGAGAAACATGGAGATGTTAGAATCGATGATTATTTTTGGATGCGCTTGTCAGATGATCAAAAAAATGCAGCAGAAAAAGATGTTCAATCACAAAAAGTAGTTCATTATTTAGAGCAAGAAAACACCTACTATAAGGAGGTAACAAAATCTACTATACCTTTACAAGAAGTGTTGTTTGAAGAAATGAAAGGTAGAATAAAAGAAGATGATGCTTCAGTGCCATACAAAGACAATGGATATTTTTATAGTACTCGTTATGAAATAGGTAAACAATACCCTATTTATAGTAGAAGAAAAGGAAACTTAGAAGCTGAAGAAGCCATCCTTTTCAATGTAAACGAAATGGCAGAAGGTTTCGATTATTATCAATTAGGAGGTTTAAATATTTCTTCGGATAATAAATTGATGGTTTTTGCTACAGATACGGTAGGTCGAAGACAGTATTCTCTAAGAATTAAAAACCTTGAAACGGGTAAAATATATAAGGAAAAAATAGAAAATACTACAGGTGGTTCTGTTTGGGCAAACGATAATAAAACTATTTTTTACACAAAAAAAAACCCGATAACCTTACGTAGTGAAAAAATCTATAGGCACATTTTGGGTACGCCAACTTCAGAAGATATTGAAGTTTTTCACGAAAAAGACGATACGTTTGGAACGTATGTAACAAAATCCAAATCTGACAAGTATATTATTATTGGTTCTTATAGCACCCTTTCTACAGAAGCACAATACTTAGATGCAGACAATCCGACAGGAGCGTTTACAATAATTCAACCAAGAGAAAAGGATTTAGAGTATAGTGTTGCTCATTTTGAAGATCACTTTTACTTGTTAACCAATAAAGATAACGCCATCAATTTTAAATTGATGAAAACACCCATTTCTACAGTAGGTAAGGAGAATTGGATAGATGTAATTGCACATAGAGAAGCTACTTTATTAGAAGATTTTTCTATTTTTAAAGATTATTTAGTTTTAGAGGAACGTACTAATGGGTTGCATAAAGTTCGTATAAAGCGCTGGGATAAAACAGCAGATTACTATATACCTTTTAAAGAAGAAACCTATGCTGTAAGTGTGTATTCCAATCCTGACTTTGATACCGAAATTATTCGTTATTCGTATAATTCATTTACAACACCAAGTTCTGTCATTGATTTTAATATGAAAGATCAATCAAAAGATATCAAAAAAGAACAAGCTGTTTTAGGGGGAAGATTTCAAAAAGAAAATTATGTCAGCAAACGCGTTTGGGCTACTGCTAAAGATGGAAAAAAGATAGCAATATCTTTGGTGTATCATAAAAGTACAGTGCTTAATGAAAATACCCCTGTATTGCAATATGCCTATGGCTCTTATGGATATACCATACCTGATAGTTTTTCAACCACCCGTTTAACTTTGTTAGACAGAGGTTTTGTCTATGCATTGGCACACATTCGCGGAAGTGAATATTTAGGTAGAGAATGGTATGAAGATGGTAAAATGCTGCATAAGAAGAACACTTTTACAGATTTTGTAGCTTGTTCTCAATATTTAATAGCCAATAATTATACCTCTCCAGCCCATTTATACGCAATGGGTGGATCAGCAGGAGGATTATTAATGGGAGCTATTGTAAATATGAACCCTGAGCTATACAATGGAGTCATTGCCTCAGTACCTTTTGTAGATGTCATTTCGACGATGTTAGATGATAGTATTCCTTTGACAACAGGGGAATATGATGAATGGGGAAATCCGAATGATAAAGAATTTTATGATTATATAAAATCATATTCACCTTATGATCAAGTGAAACCGAGAGCCTACCCAAATATTCTGGTGATTACTGGTTTTCATGATTCTCAAGTACAATATTGGGAACCTGCAAAATGGGTGGCAAAATTGCGTGCCCTAAAAACAGATACAAATTTACTTTTATTAGATACGAATATGGAAGCAGGTCATGGAGGTGCCTCTGGTCGTTTCGATGCATTAAAAGAAACTGCTAAAGAATATTCGTTTTTTTTAGCCCTAGAGGATAAATTAGAATAAGAGGAAAGTAGTGAGAAATTCTGCTACGAATTTTTTTTAAATACTTAAGGAATTAGATGTCTTTATGATTTATAAAGGGATTCAAATTTAAAAATGAGCTAATTTTATATTAATAAGTGAGGTTGTATTTTAATAAATTTTATATGCGAATTTCTTTCAAGTTTGGTGTCAAGAAAATTATGTATTAAAATCAATTTTAATATTTCAAGATAAAATGTACTTTTGCAAAGTATGAGATTTTTTATTAAAAAATAAGATGATCAGAAATAAAGGGATTACAAATTCAATTTTAGAATTAGTAGGGGAAACTCCACTAATTAAACTTCATAAAATCACCAAAGATCTACCTGGTAATTATTATGCTAAATTTGAAGCTTTTAATCCTGGTAATTCAGCAAAAGATAGAATTGCATTACACATAATTAAAGATGCAGAAAAAAAAGGAATCCTTAAAAATGGAGCTACAATTGTAGAAACAACTTCTGGAAATACGGGTTTTAGCTTAGCAATGATAAGTATTGTTAGAGGTTATAAATGTATTTTAGCAGTAAGTGATAAGTCATCAATAGACAAAATAAACTTATTAACAACGATGGGAGCGGAGGTACATGTGTGTCCTGCAAATGTAGCGCCAGAAGATCCAAGATCCTATTATGAAGTGGCAAAAACGATTCATAAGAAAACTAAGAATTCTGTATATATCAACCAATATTTTAATGAGTTAAATATTGAGGCACATTATAGAACTACCGGACCTGAAATTTGGGAGCAGACAGAAGGTAAAGTGACCCATTTAGTCGCTGCCAGCGGAACAGGAGGAACCATTTCTGGTACTGGGAAATATTTAAAAGAGCAAAATTCAACAATTAAAGTTTTAGGAGTCGATGCATTTGGTTCTGTGTTAAAAAAATACCATGAAACCAAAGAGTTAGATTTAAATGAGGTGAGTCCCTATAAGATTGAAGGTTTGGGGAAAAATTTAATTCCTACTGCAACCGATTTTGATGTTATTGATATTTATGAAAAAGTCTCTGATAAAGACGCTGCTTTGGAAGCCAGAGCTATTGTAAAAAAGGAAGGAATGTTTCCTGGGTATACAAGTGGTGCAGTAATGCAGGCTACGAAGCAATATGCAGCACAAAATATATTTACGAAAGATAGTTTTGTGGTATTGATTTTTCCAGATCATGGTTCTCGCTATCTAAATAAAATCTATAGTGACCAATGGATGCAAAAAAACAATTTCATGTAATCAGAATTGTACACTTTACAATTTGATAAAAAGTAAAAAAAGCGGTTACTTTGTAGCTTGATGAATAATAATTATAGCGAACATGACGAAAGATTTATTTGAAAGAATAATAGAGGATAAAGGACCTTTAGGAAAATGGGCGGACAAAGCAGAAGGTTATTATGTTTTTCCTAAATTAGAAGGACCGATTTCTAACAGAATGTCTTTTAATGGCAAAAAAGTGGTCACTTGGAGTATTAATGACTATCTAGGTTTGGCAAACCATCCGGAGGTTTTAAAAGTTGACGGAGAAGCAGCAAAAGAACACGGAATGGCCTATCCTATGGGCGCAAGAATGATGTCAGGCCATACTCCTAAACATGAACAATTAGAAAGGGAATGTGCTGCTTTTGTAGACAAAGAAAAGGCTTATTTATTAAATTTCGGATACCAAGGGATTATGTCTGCAATAGACGCTTTGGTAACAAAAAATGATGTCATTGTTTATGATATGGATACACATGCTTGTATCATAGATGGTGTTCGATTACATGCTGGTAAACGCTTTGTATACCGCCATAACGATATGGTAAGTTTTGAGAAAAACATCAAACGGGCAAAAAGAATGTCAGAAAAATCAGGCGGAGGGATTTTAGTAATTTCCGAAGGTGTTTTTGGAATGCGAGGAGAACAAGGGCGTTTAAAAGAAATTATTGCTTTTAAAAAAGAATATAATTTTAGAATCTTAGTAGACGATGCACACGGGTTTGGAACACTTGGAGAAGGCGGGCGAGGAACTGGTTTTGAACAAGGAGTACAGGATGAAATAGACGTGTATTTTGCAACTTTTGCAAAATCAATGGCAGGTTTTGGTGCTTTTTTAGCAGGTAATCAAGATGTAATCCAATATTTACAATACAATATGCGTTCCCAAACGTTTGCAAAATCATTGCCAATGGCAATGGTAAAAGGGGCATTAAAACGTTTGGATATGTTGCGAACTATGCCTGAGTTAAAAGAAAAATTATGGGCAAACACGAATGGATTGCAATCTGGTCTACGTGCAGCCGGTTTTGATTTAGGAACTACTCAAACCTGTATTACACCTGTATTTTTAAAAGGAGAAATACCAGAGGCAATGGCAATGGTAAATGATTTGCGAGAAAATCACGGAATTTTTTGTTCTATTGTTGTCTATCCAGTAATTCCTAAAGGATTAATTATTTTAAGGTTAATACCAACAGCAACTCATACGCAAGAAGATATCGACGAAACCATTCTTGCTTTTTCTGCAATTAGAGAATTGTTGGAGAATGGAACTTATAAGAAAATTGCCGCTTCAATGATGTAATTTTTTACAGTTTATAAAAATATAAAATCGACCGAATTCGTTCGATTTTTTTTTAAAAAATAAATGTAGTAGGCAGCATTAAAAAAAAAAAAAAAGTAAAAAAATAAGAAAGGCACTTCATGAAATGATTGCACACAAAATAAATAGGCATCGTATTTTTAAACAAGTTAACTAGCTGTATTATAGTTTTTTAAGGATCTGTTTAACTGTTGGGTATCATGTGTTTTTATGTTACAAGCCCCACAAATATGAAAAAATTGTTAATTTTGATAGTTGGTTATAAATAAATAATAAAAGTTACAAAAAATGGCAAAAACATTATTTGACAAAGTATGGGACTCACATGTAGTACGTAGCGTAAAAGACGGACCAGATGTGTTTTTTATAGACCGTCATTTTATCCATGAAGTTACAAGTCCTGTAGCCTTTTTAGGATTAGAAAGTAGAGGAAACAGTGTGGTATATCCTGCGCGTACATTTGCAACTGCAGATCATAATACACCAACTATAAACCAACATTTACCTGTAGAAGACCCATTATCTGCAAATCAGCTAGATGCTTTAGAAAGAAATTCTGCTAAACACGGTATTTCTCATTGGGGTCTAGGAGATGTAAATAACGGAATTGTACACGTTGTTGGCCCAGAAAACGGAATTACCCTTCCTGGAGCAACAATTGTTTGTGGAGATTCTCATACATCAACACATGGAGCTTTTGGTGCAATTGCCTTTGGTATTGGTACTTCTGAAGTAGAAATGGTATTGTCTACACAATGTATCATGCAACCAAAACCTAAAAAAATGCGTATTAACGTAAATGGTAAATTAGGTTTAGGAGTTACAGCAAAGGATGTAGCTTTATATATTATTGCAAAACAAACAACTTCAGGAGCAACAGGTTATTTTGTTGAATATGCAGGAGATGTTTTTGAAGACATGACTATGGAAGGACGAATGACAGTTTGTAATTTGTCTATAGAAATGGGAGCAAGAGGAGGTATGATTGCTCCAGATAATAAAACTTTCGAATATTTAAAAGGTCGTGCTCAAACTCCGAAAGGAGCAGATTGGGACAAGGCAATGCAATATTGGGAAACTTTATATACAGAAGAAGGAGCTGAGTTTGATGTTGAATTTAATTATGAAGCGTCAGATATAGAACCAATGATTACCTATGGTACAAACCCAGGAATGGGAATGGGCGTAACAAAATCAATTCCTTTAGCAGAAAATGTAGAAGGTGGAGTAGCCACTTACAAAAAATCTTTAGGATATATGTCTTTTAATGAAGGCGATTCTATGATTGGTAAAGAAATAGACTTTGTATTTTTAGGTTCTTGTACAAACGGACGTATAGAAGACTTTAGAGCATTTTGTTCTATTGTAGAAGGAAGAAAAAAAGCAGACAATGTTACTGCATGGTTAGTTCCTGGATCTCATAAAGTAGTAGATCAAATACAAGCTGAAGGATTAGATAAAATAATTACAGACGCAGGTTTTGTTTTAAGAGAACCAGGTTGTTCTGCTTGTTTGGCAATGAATGATGATAAAATTCCTTCAGGAAAATTATCAGTTTCTACATCAAACAGAAACTTTGAAGGAAGACAAGGACCAGGATCTAGAACATTATTAGCATCTCCATTAGTTGCTGCAGCATCTGCAGTAGAAGGAGTTGTAACTGACCCAAGAACGCTTTTAACAGCATAAAATAAGTCGAAAGTGAAAAAGTCAACAGCAAAAAGGTAGATAGAAATTAACACCTTTAGACTTTATGACTTTAGTCTTTCAAACTAAATAAAAAACAATGGCTTACGATAAATTTGACGTACTTACTAGTACAGCTTACCCTTTACCTACAGAGAATGTAGATACAGATCAAATCATTCCTGCTCGTTTCTTAAAAGCAACTGAGCGTAAAGATTTTGATATTAATTTTTTCCGTGATTGGAGATTTAATCAAGATGGAACACCAAAAGTAGATTTTCCTTTAAATAAAGAAATTTATGCAGGTTCTCAAATATTAGTTGGAGGTAGAAACTTTGGTTCTGGTTCATCTAGAGAACACGCAGCTTGGTCAGTATATGATTTTGGATTGCGTTGTGTAATCTCATCGGCATTTGCAGATATCTTTAAAAATAATTGTTTAAATGTGGGGGTTTTACCAGTACAAGTATCAGCTGAGTTTGCAGATACTTTATTTGCTGCAATTATGGCAGATCCAAAAACTGAAATAAAAGTAGATTTACCAAATCAAATTGTAACGTTAGTTGCCACTGGTGAATCTGAATCTTTTGTAATCAATACATACAAAAAAGACAATATGTTAAACGGTTTTGATGATATTGATTACTTAAAAAATATTGAAAACGAGATTACGGATTTTGCTAAAACAAGACCCTTTTAATAACTATTTTAAGGTAGCATAATGGCAACTAGAAAGATTGAAATAATGGATACGACACTGCGTGATGGAGAGCAAACATCAGGAGTGTCGTTTTCAGTTTCTGAAAAATTAACCATTGCAAAGTTATTACTAGAAGAATTAAAAGTAGATCGCTTAGAAATAGCTTCTGCAAGAGTTTCTGAAGGTGAATTGGAAGCGGTTAAAAAAATTACTTCTTGGGCTGGTGAACATGATTTTTTAGAAAAAATAGAAGTATTAACCTTTGTTGATGGTGGAAAATCAATAGCATGGATGACAGCAGCTGGAGCAAAAGTTCAGAATTTATTAACCAAAGGTTCTTTGAATCACTTAACACACCAACTTAAAAAAACACCCGCACAACACTTTGATGAAATCAAAGCATCAATTGGGCTAGCAAATAAACATGCTATTCAAACCAATGTATATTTAGAAGATTGGTCAAATGGAATGCGAAATTCAAAAGCCTATGTTTTTGATTATTTAGATTTCTTAACAACTCAAACCATTGAACGCGTTTTATTACCCGATACTTTAGGTGTTTTAACTCCGGAAGAAACCTTTAAATTTATTACTGAAATTCGCCAAAAATATCCCAATATGCAAATCGACTTTCACAGTCATAATGATTATGACTTGGGGGTTGCCAATGTTATGGAATCAGTTAAAGCTGGTGTAAACGGATTGCATTTAACGATTAATGGTATGGGAGAGCGTGCAGGAAATGCACCAATGGCAAGTGTAATTGCAGTAATCAAAGATTTTTTAAAAGATGTTGAAGTTACTGTTAATGAAACCGCTTTAAATAAAGTCAGTAAGTTGGTAGAAACATTTTCAGGTTTTAGAATTCCTGTAAATAAACCCGTTGTTGGGGCAAATGTTTTTACACAAACGGCAGGTATTCATGCAGATGGTGACAATAAAAACAACCTTTATTTTAATGATTTAATGCCAGAACGTTTTGGTAGAAAACGCCAGTATGCATTGGGTAAAACTTCAGGGAAGGCAAATATTCAAAAGAACTTACAAGATTTAGGTTTAAGTTTAAATGATGATGAGTTAAAGAAAGTAACCCAAAGAATTATTGAATTAGGAGACAAAAAGGAAGTCGTTTCTCAAGAAGATTTACCCTACATTATTTCGGATGTTTTAAATAGTGATACTATAGAAAAAAGCGTCATTGTAGAGAATTATGTTTTAGGACATACAAAAGGTATGAAGCCGTCTACAACTTTAAAATTAAAGTTAGAAGGAGAGATGTTTGAAGCACATGCTCAGGGAGATGGACAATTTGATGCGTTTATGAATGCGTTGCGTAAATTGTATAAAACACATAGTAAAAAAAACATACCAGATTTAGTTGATTATGCTGTTAGAATTCCACCAGGAAGTCACTCTGATGCATTGTGTGAAACGATTATTACTTGGAAAAGCAAAGAAAAAGAATTTATAACTCGTGGTTTAGATTCAGATCAAACAGTATCTGCAATTAAAGCTACAGAGAAAATGTTAAATATTATATAGTTTAAGGGTTTTAAAGTTAAAAGTTAGAAAGTTCTTAATGGAGCATCAACTTTATCAACTTTAAAACTTTAAGAACTTTACAAACTACTTTAAAATATGAAATTAAACATCGCATTATTAGCAGGAGATGGAATTGGTCCTGAAGTAATAGATCAAGCAACAAAAGTATCTGATGCAGTTGCTAAAAAATTCAATCACGAAATTACATGGAAACCAGCCTTAACAGGTGCAGCAGCTATTGATGCTGTTGGTGATCCTTATCCAGATGAAACCCACGAAATTTGTGTGGCCTCAGATGCCGTTTTATTTGGTGCTATTGGACATCCAAGATTTGATAATGATCCTTCAGCAAAAGTTCGTCCAGAACAAGGATTGTTGAAAATGCGTAAAAAGTTAGGTTTATTTGCAAATGTAAGACCCACATTTACGTTTCCTTCTTTGTTAGATAAATCGCCTTTAAAAAGAGAACGAATTGAAGGGACTGATTTGGTTTTTTTACGCGAATTAACTGGAGGTATTTACTTTGGTGAAAAGGGGAGAACTGATGGCGGAGAAACTGCATTTGATAATTGTGTATACACTAGAGCTGAGGTGCAACGATTAGCAATAAAAGGTTTTGAATTGGCAATGACACGTTCTAAAAAACTCTGTTGTGTTGATAAAGCCAATGTTTTAGAAACATCAAGATTATGGAGAGAAACTGTCCAAGCAATGGAAAAGGATTATCCAGAAGTAACCGTTTCTTATGAATTTGTAGATGCTGTTGCCATGCGTTTAGTTCAATGGCCAAATAGCTATGATGTATTAATTACTGAAAACTTATTTGGAGATATTTTAACGGATGAGGCTTCTGTAATTTCTGGTTCTATGGGCTTAATGCCAAGTGCATCAGTAGGTACGAAGAATGCTTTGTTTGAACCGATTCACGGTTCGTATCCGCAAGCAACTGGTTTAAACATTGCCAACCCTATGGCAACTATTTTATCTGCTGCAATGTTGTTTGAAAATTTTGGTTTACATGAAGAAGGGCAGGCAATTAGAGATGCAGTAAACAATGCTTTGGATAAAGGAATTGTGACTGAAGATTTAGCTGATGGAGGCAAAGCCTACGGAACAAACGAAGTAGGGGATTGGTTAGCAGAAAACATCTAGTATTTACTAGTTATATAAATTTTGAAAAAGCGCTCGATTTCGAGCGCTTCTTTGTTTTTAATATCAAAATAATTATTCCTAGACAAGTGGGCACATTGTCCCAAGAAGAGATGTAATACGTTTTTAAATGTTTAAATTGGTTTTATTTTAAGTCAATTTTAGCATTGCTTTCTTCTAATAAATGGATATAATCTTTTATTCTAAAAAGATCACTACTAAAACGAGAGGTTCTGTTTTTTCCTTCTTTTTGTCGGGTGATACTTCTTGCAAAACGTTTTACTTCACTCTTATTTGTTAAAATAATACCAGGGACAAGGGCACTTTTTCCATTTTCATCTTTAGCAACCATTGTAAAATAAGAGGAGTTACAATGTTTTGTTTCACCTGTTCTAATATTTTCAGATTCAACCCGCAACCCGACAACCATTGAAGTTCTTCCCGTAAAATTAACAGAAGCTTTCATAGTGACCAATTCACCAACTTCAATAGGATTTAAAAAATCCACTTTATTTACAGAAGCAGTTACACAATAATTACCAGAATGTTTAGAAGCACATGCAAAAGCAATTTGATCCATTAAATTTAAAATATGCCCACCATGAATTTTACCACTAAAATTTGAGTGAGATGGCAACATTAATTCTGTAATTGTAAGTTGAGATTCTTTAATCTGTTTAAATTTCTTTGTCATAAACTAAATTTTTAATCTTATTTTTTCCTTTTTTACCTTATTTTTATTTTTCAATAGCAAAATTATAATTTTATTTACTTTATTGAATAAAAAATAGTTAATAATGTGTATCATTATGTATTTATTATCATTAGTAAATTATTATTACATATTTTTTGTTATTTTATAAAATTCATTACGACTATTTTATTACTATCATAAACTAAAACCTAATTAAAATGAAAAAACATTACTTTTTTAAATTTGTATTATTATTAATTCCTGTATCAGCATTTTTGTTGATGTCAAGTTCAGGAGGAAGAACAGATGGTCGATCTGGATCACCAGGAGATAGTAGTGTTTCATGTGCAACTTGTCATTCTGGAGGTAATTTCTCTTCTTCTTTAAATATCACTACTGATATTCCAGCTTCTGGATATAATACCAATACTGCCTATAATGTTACTGTTACAAATAATTCTACAGGAGCATCTGGTCATGGATTTCAATTAGTTGCAGAAAAAACTGCAAATAATTCTAAAACAGGAACATTTGCAGCTGGATCTGGTTCACGTATTAATGGAACAGCAGATAGAATAACACATACAGGTGATGGTCAAAATTCTTGGTCTTTTACTTGGACTTCGCCAGCTACCGATGAAGGTGAAGTGAAATTTTACGCAGCCTCTGTTGCTACTAATGGAAACGGAGGTACATCTGGAGATGAAGTTGTAACAACTAGCACATCTGGAAATACGGCTTTAGGTATTTCTGAAGCAAAACGTTTACGTTTTGATATGTATCCAAATCCTTCAACTGATAATTTAACAATACAGTTACCTTCAGGTTCAGAAAAAGCAACGGTTAAATTTTATGATTATATTGGAAAGTTAGCTTTAACAAAAACAGTTTTTTCTGCAAATGATAAAATTAATGTAGAAAGCTTAAAATCGGGTGTTTATATTTTAAAAGTTATTTCTGAAGATAAAATTGGAAGTCAGAAATTTATCAAAAATTAGATTTTTTTTAAAAAGATAATTAAAACCGATTGTAAATAGAACAATCGGTTTTTTTTGTGCGCTTTTTAAAGTAAATTTGTAGTACTTCAAAAATGAAAAAATGAATTATATTCTATTTGATGGAGCTGTTAGAAACGCTCTATTACCTTTTACATATACAAGACCCGTTGCAGATATTAGAATCGGTATTTTAACGATCAGAGAAAAATGGGAAAAACATTTAAGTCTAACCACCACTACTATAACAGAGGAATATTTAGAGGAAAAATATCCAATGGTTGAGCTGGAAGAAAACGTTTTAATCAATGCTTCTTTTTGTCCGACGAACGAGTTGGTTGAAAAAGTAAAGAATTTATCAACAAATGAAGCTATTTTTAAAGGTGAAGAGGTCATCGCTTTTTATACTTCAGATTCTCAAGAGGAAGTAAATTTTGATACATACAAACAAATAGAATTTGAAGAAGACCTAATACAAGTAAAAAATACTTGGGATATTTTTGCTTTAAATGCCGAAGCCATACAGCAAGATTTCGATTTAATAACGGAAGGAAGAATATCTCAACCAATACCAGAAGGAACAAGGTATATTAATAAAGAAAACATTTTTATTGAAGAAGGAGCAGTACTTACTTTTGCGACTTTAAACGCTTCTGAAGGACCAATTTATATTGGTAAAAATGCTGTAATTTTAGAAAGTTCGTCAGTAAAAGGACCATTTTCTATGTGTGAAAATGCGGTGCTTAAAATGGGTGCTAAAATTTATGGGGGAACAACATTAGGACCTTATTGTAAAGTAGGAGGAGAAGTTAGTAACTCAGTTCTGTTTGGTTTTTCAAGTAAAGGACATGATGGTTATTTAGGAAATTCAGTTTTAGGTGAGTGGTGTAATCTAGGAGCAGATACTAACAATTCGAATCTTAAAAATAATTATGCAGAAGTAAAATTATGGAACTATGAAGCTGGTCGTTTTGCTAAAACAGGATTACAATTTTGTGGTTTAATGATGGGAGATCATTCTAAATGTGGAATTAACACCATGTTTAATACAGGAAGTGTAATCGGAGTGAGTGCGAATATTTTTGGTAGCGGATTTCCAAGAAATTTTGTTCCTTCTTTTAGTTGGGGAGGCGCCTCAGGTTTTATAGAATACAAAACCAATAAAGTTTTTGAAGTTGCTGAGGTGGTACTAAAACGCAGAGGTTTAATTTTTGATAAAAAAGAGCAAAAAATACTAGAACATGTTTTTGAAGAAACAAAAAAATATAGAAATTATTAAAATTAGCTTTTACCCTTTTGCTAAAAGCTAATAAGCATCTACATCTGTAATAAAACGGATCGGCCTAAAATCTTTAACAGCTTCAAAAGTGTTTTTAATCTTTTGAAGTTGTTTTTTTGTGATTGATAAATGCTGTTTTGGCGGAATTTTAATCACAATATTCTTTATGTATTGATTTCTAATTCTAGAAACCGCAGGTGCTGTAGGTCCTAAAACATATTCTCCAAAAGAATTTTGCAATGCTTTTGCTAACCATTGAACTCCAGTATCAACTTTGTTATAGTCCTTGTGTTTCAGGGTGATTTTAATCAATCGATAATACGGAGGATATTTATATTGCCAGCGTTCCTGTAGCTGTTCTTTATACATTTCTGTATAGTTTGTAGTAGCAACTTGTTGCAATATTTGATGATAAGGATTGTAGGTTTGTATTGCAACATTTCCTTGTTTTTTGGCTCTTCCTGCTCTTCCAGAAACTTGTACCATCATGTCATAAGCACGTTCATGTGCTCTAAAATCTGGGAAATTTAACATAGAATCTGCATTTAGAACGCCAACCAAAGAAACGTTATCAAAATCTAACCCTTTAGAGAGCATCTGCGTTCCAACGAGAACATCTATTTCTCTCGCTTCAAAAGCAGCAATTATTTTCTGATAGCCATGTTTGCCACGCGTGGTGTCTAAATCCATTCTTCCAATTTTAAAATTGGGAAATAATTCCTTTAATTCTAATTCAATTTGCTCAGTTCCAAAACCTTTGTTGTCTAAAGTATTGCTTCCACAAGCACCACAGCTACTCGGCATTGCCCGCTGATAATTGCAATAATGGCAACGTAATTCGTGTTTGAATTTATGATAGGTTAAACTTACATCACAATTTGGACATTGTGGGGAAGTTCCACAGGTTTTGCATGCCACAACTGGTGAAAAGCCACGTCTATTTTGAAACAAAATAACTTGTTCCTTTGCGTCTAAAGCTTCTTGAATCAGTTTTAGCAACCTGTCAGAAAAATGACCATTCATTTCTTTCTTGCGTTGCTTCTCTTTCAAATCGATCAATTCAATTTTAGGCATTTGTACATTTCCATGACGTCTATTTAATTCCACAAACCCATATTTATTTTGTTGTGCATTAAAATAACTTTCTAAAGAAGGAGTAGCAGAACCTAACAAAACTTTTGCTTTGTGAATTTTTGCTAAAACAATAGCAGCATCCCGTGCATTGTATCTTGGAGAAGGTTCAAATTGTTTGTAAGAAGTTTCATGCTCTTCATCAACAACAATTAACCCTAAATTAGAAAATGGCAAAAAAATAGAAGATCTTGCACCTAAAATAATTTTTGCTTTTGTTTTATTTTCTAACACATTATTCCAAACTTCTACACGTTCATTCATCGAGTATTTTGAATGAAAAACAGAAATTTGTTCGCCAAAATAAAATTGTAAACGGGTTATGATTTGTGTAGTCAACGCAATTTCTGGCAACAAAAATAAAACTTGTTTCTCTTCATCTAATACTTCTTGAATTAACTTTGTATACACTTCCGTTTTTCCAGAGCTTGTTATACCGTGTAAAAGTGTAACCTCCTTTTCGTTAAAACTTTCTTTAATTTCAGAAAGTGTTTTTGTTTGATATTCATTTAGTATTTTTAAATCATTTGTAGCTCCTTTAAATTGAATTCTATCTATTTGAATATGATAAAATTCAAAAATGTTTTTAGCTACTAACGATTTTAAAATCGTAGAAGAAACGTTGGCTTTTGTTTCTAAATCTTTTGCTTTTATCGGTTTTTTAGAAGTTGATAACTGAAAAAAACCTAAAACGGCTTCCCTTTGTTTTTTTGCTCTAGCGAGTTCTTCTAGTAATTTATTTAAAGATTCATCAGAAGTATACGCTGGATGTAAACGAACATATTTGACCAACTTCGGTTTGTATTGTTCGTAAATTTCTTCTTTGATGGTAATGACCGATTCTTTTAGTAGTTGATTTACAATAGGCATTACTTTTTTCTTACCTAAAATAGCTGCAACTTGATGAATGGTTAATTGAGATTGATGTTGTAAAGCTTCAAAAATTAAATACGCATCATCTGTTAAAATAGCTTCCTCCGTAAATGCTTCGTTCTTATTAATAATTGTTTCGCTTTCTAACAAAAAGGCAGAAGGCAAAGAAGCCCTGTATACATCACCTAAAGAACACATGTAATAGTTAGATATCCATTGCCAATGTTGCAATTGTTGCTCATTTACTAAAGGCGTTTCATCTAAGATTTGATGAATTTCTTTGGCTTCATAAAGCGTTGGCTTTGTTTGGTGAATGTTGAAAACCAATGCAGAATACATCTTCGATTTCCCAAATGAAACCGCAACTCGCATTCCTTTTTGTAGAAAATTAGCTTCGTCTTCAGTTACAGTATACGTAAATGTTTTCTGAATTGGAATCGGCAATATGACGTCTATAAAATGCATGGTCACTTCGGATAATTTTTACGGTTGAAATAAGTAAAACAGTATCGGGAAGTCGTTATTGAAAAAATATCGATAAAATTCCAATTAAAAAAAAGGGAAGCTCTCGAACTGACAACCGTACAGATTAATTTATTCAAAATTACATAAAAATCACTACATTGTATTCAGAAATTTACAAACAATATGAGACCTGAAGATTGGAGCTTTAAAAGAAACTCAAATACTTGTAAAAATTATTTGGGCAAAAAATGATTCTATTACTATTGCAGCAATAGCTAAACTATTAAGCAAAGAAATACCAAATAACGACTTATTTTAGATTGAAAATTGCGGTTATTTTCCGATGCTAGATAAACCTAAAGAATGGGTTGCTTTCGTTTTGGAATAAATCCGTAAATAAATGTAGCTCAAATTGTAGTGATTGCTTTAGAGAAGATACCTTTTAAGGTGGTATATTCTTCCTTTTGAAGAGAAAACTTGATGAAATTACAATGAAAAATCAACATAAAAAAAGCCTCTCAATTCTGAGAGGCTTTTTTAAATTTAGGCTAATTTCTTAGCGTTTTTTACTTTTTGCTTTGTGAGTGCTAATTCTATGACTTCTTTCATTTCTGAAACATAATGAAAAGTCAGACCTTTTAAGTAGCTTTCTTTTATTTCTAAAATATCTTTTTCATTTTCTTTACACAAAATGATTTCTTTAATATTGGCTCTTTTTGCAGCTAATATTTTTTCTTTAATTCCACCAACAGGTAATACTTTTCCACGCAAGGTGATTTCGCCCGTCATGGCTAATTTGTTTTTAATTTTACGTTGCGTAAAAGACGAAACTAAAGAGGTCAACATTGTGATACCAGCACTTGGGCCATCCTTTGGAGTAGCGCCTTCAGGGACGTGAATATGTACATTGTAGCTTTCTAAAACTGTCGGTTTGATACCAAATTCTTTTGCATTCGATTTGATGTACTGCAAGGCTATTGTTGCAGATTCTTTCATTACGGTTCCTAAATTACCAGTAATAGAGAGTGTTCCTTTCCCTTTCGATAAGATCGATTCTATGAATAAAATATCGCCGCCAACCTGTGTCCAGGCTAAACCTGTTACGACACCAGCTACGTCATTATTTTCAAATTTATCTCTGTTTCTTGGTGTTCCTAAAATGGTCTCTATTTTTTCTGAAGAGACAGCAATGTCATACGCTTCGTCTAAGGCAATAGATTTTGCTGCAAAACGAACCACTTTTGCAATTTTCTTTTCTAAACCACGAACACCAGATTCTCGGGTGTAGCCTTCAATAATTTGTTCAATTTGTTTTTTTCCTAACTTTAAATGCTTTGGAGTTAAACCATGTTCTTTTAATTGTTTAGGTAATAAGTGTCTTTTGGTAATTTCGATTTTCTCTTCAATTGTGTACCCCGTAACATTTATAATTTCCATTCTATCGCGCAACGCCCATGGAATTTGGCCTAAATTGTTAGCAGTTGCAATAAAAAGAACTTTCGATAAATCGTATCCTATTTCAAGGTAGTTGTCGTAAAAAGCTTCATTTTGTTCTGGATCTAATACTTCTAACATAGCAGAGGAAGGATCTCCTTGATGACTTTGTCCTAACTTATCAATTTCATCCAAAACAAAAACTGGATTTGATGTTCCAGATTTTTTTAAGTTTTGAATTAAACGCCCCGGCATGGCGCCAATATATGTTTTTCTGTGTCCTCTAATTTCTGCTTCGTCGCGTAAACCACCCAAAGACATACGCACATATTTACGACCCAAAGCTTCTGCAACAGATTTTCCTAAAGAAGTTTTACCAACTCCTGGAGGTCCGTATAAACAGATAATTGGCGATTTCATATCTCCTCTTAACTTTAAAACAGCTAAATGTTCTATGATTCTTTCTTTTACCTTTTCTAAACCAAAGTGATCTTTGTCTAAAACCTTTGTTGCGTGTTTTAAATCGAATTTGTCTTCCGAGTAAATTCCCCAAGGCAATTCTAATAACAATTCTAGATAACTTCTTTGAACGCCATATTCAGCTGCTTGCGGATTCATTCTTTTTAAACGATTCAGCTCTTTTTCAAAAGTTTCCCCAACTTCTTTTGTCCATTTTTTAGATTTCGATTGCGCTCGCATTTCTTCTAATTCTTCGTCATTTGAAGCGCCACCCAATTCTTCTTGAATAGTTTTTAATTGCTGATGTAAATAATATTCACGTTGTTGTTGGTCTAAATCTTCACGCGTTTTAGACTGAATATCATTTCGTAATTGTAGTTTTTGAAGCTCTTTATTTAAGTTTTTTAAGGCTAATAAAGCACGTTCTTTTAGATTGTTTTTTTCTAAAATTGTTTGTTTTTGTGCAACAGATAAATCCATGTTTGATGAAATAAAATTCACCAGAAAAGAATTAGATTTTATGTTTTTAATTGCAAAAGAAGCTTCTGAAGGTAACATCGGATTTTCCTTAATCACTTCTAAAGCTTGTTCTTTTATAGATTCTATAATTGCTTCAAATTCCTTTTTATTTTCAACCTCTTTATCTTCGATAACTTCTTTGACAGTTGCTTTTAAATAAGGTTTGTCCTGAATAATTGCATCAATTTCAAAACGTTTTTTACCTTGTATGATTACGGTTGTGTTGCCATCTGGCATTTTTAAAACACGTAAAATTTGTGCTACAACTCCAGTTGTATGTATGTCTTTTAAACTGGGTTTTTCAATGTCTCCATTTTTCTGAGCAACAACGCCAATTACTTTGTCGCCTTTATTTGCATCTTTTATTAATTGAATAGAAGCATCTCTTCCTGCAGTAATTGGAATTACAACACCAGGAAACAAGACGGTATTTCTTAAAGGTAAAATAGATAAAACTTCTGGAACACTTTCCTTGTTAATTATTTCCTCATCTTCAGGAGTCATTAAAGGAATTAATTCAGAATCTTCATTTAACATACTATGAAGCGACAAATTGTCTAAATGCATTATTTTTGGTTTGCTCATTTGTTATATCTCTGTCATACTGACATTTATTTTCTAAAAACAGAAAATAAATGTCAATTTTGTTTTTATAATTTACTTATAATCAATAATTTATTAATAAACTATCTTCTTATATATATTATAAAAACAATTGTTGTGCCAAGGTTTCATTAACTGTATTTTCTTTTTTTTGACAGAAAAATGATCTTCTCTTACTACATCTGTAAAAAAGTTATGTTAAACTTTTCTTGATAAAATGCTTGCTATTATATTTTTAGATGTATTCTACTAAATTAAAACCTCAAATAATAAAGGAAGCATACGATGCTATTGTAAAATGAAATAGATGACTCGTTAAGCGATTTTTTTAAAAAACGGTATAAAGTGTCGTTACGATAATGCCTTTGTTCTCACTTAATTTATTAGATAATAATTGTTTTTCTTCCTTGACTTGGAAATTGAAAGGAGGTGCTATTATTTTTATTCCGCTTTGTTTTTTTATTCTGATTCCTTGTCCTGAAAGAATGTTTTTATTAGGTGTAAAACTTCCATTAGGAAGGTGTTCTGTTAGAATAATGAATTTAAAATACTTTAATTTATTCAGAATATTATGTACTTCAATATTCGATAAATGCTGAAGTACTTGCCTTAATATCACACAATCACCGGTTGGTAAATCATCGGTAGAAATATCTAAACAAAAGAATTTTAATTTTTCTTCTTTATATGTTAATTGAAGGTGTGCTATTAATTCTGGCACAATATCTACTGCAAAATAGTTATCTGTATGCTTCACGAGTTCTTTACCAATATTAAAATCGCCACAACCCAAATCACAGACGGTAATTGGTTTTTTGAAACCCATCAAAAAGGAGGATACGGCAGTTAAATAAGGACGGACTATTTCAGGGTGGTGTGATCCCTCACCTGAATAAAACTGGGCATTGTTGGTGCCCCAAAGATTCATTTCATACACCTGTTTCATCGCCTCTTTCGTTGGCCATGGATTCTTTGTTTTCTTATTTTTATTCTTGTTTTTCTTCATTCAGCTGGTAAAAAACTAGATTATTTGTACCTGTTGTACATTTTGATAAAATTCTGTCAATTCGAGTGTCACGACTTTTTGCTTGATGTATCGAGAATACCAATTTTAACTTCTAAACTTGTTTTCGATAGGATTCCGTCAAAAAAGCGAAATCGAACTGACACCGGAAAAGCAATTTTAAATTTAAGTGCACAACGGATTATTTGTATTCAAATGTACTATTAAAACAAATAATCTACTCTTCAAATTCAAGGAATTCTCATTTATGATTCGTAATTGTTTGAGTGGGAGTTCTTTTCAAATATGATTTATCAATATTGATTGTTAGAATATAAATACTTGAATATTTTTCGCCATTTTTGCAATTGAAAACAAATAGATGTCAGCAATATATATTAATACGGTTTCTTATAAAGGTTGGAAAAAAACGATTGAAATTTCTAATTCAGAAATTAAAATTTTAGTAGTTCCTGCAACGGGAAGAATCATGTATTACGGTTTTGTAGGAGGTGAAAATGTCCTTTATGAAAATTCAGCATTGAAGGGTGTGCTATTTAATACTGGTGAATATTATAAAGAAAACGATGAAATTCAAGCCCCGAATGTGGGAGGAAATAGAGTTTTACCTTGTTCAGAAGACTACTTTCATGTTTTAACAGGAAGTCGGCACATTCCAGATCCATTTATAAACGCGAGTTCTTATGATGTAACTTTCCTAAAAAACGGAATTGTTTTAGAAAGTCCAATTAGTAAAATATTAGGAGTACAAATACAGCGGACGATTACGATCTCAGAGAAAGGAACTGGTGTTGATATTCAACAAGAGTTGATAAAAAAAATGCCAGCCCAAAATGCCGAAATAGAAAAAATTCCGCTGACAATTTGGAGTTTATCAAAAATTAAAACACCGAATTGTAGTTATTTCCCGATTCATCATGAAAGTATTTTTAAGGATGGTTTTTTAATACCTGTATGGCCAGATGCAAAAAATAATGCAGCAATAAATGTTACTACAAATAGCGCTATTTTAAAAATAAAATCATCAGAAACTTTGCCTCAAAAAGTGGGTTCTGATGCTAAAAATTGGATTGCAGGTTTTTTAGAAAAAAACCTATTTATAGAAAAATTCACATTTGATGAGAAGGGTGTTTATCCAGATAATGGAACTTCAGTTACTATTTTTGGAAATAATTTGTTTACGGAGTTAGAATGTTTAAGCCCCCAAAAAACACTGCAAATTGGAGAGCGTATCTCCTATGATTTACATTGGAGTTTATACAATGTAAATGATCAAAATGAAGTAAACTCAATTTTGAAAAGCCTTTAAGAAAGCATCTATTTTTTCAATCACCACCATATCAAAAAAAATTTTTCAAGCGTACCATTTTTATTTTTCAACCAGCAAAGCGGGGCTGTTTTTTTTTGAAAATAATCTTCTGCAATTAAATAAAATTCTTCAAATTTCAGCCAGTTTATATTTTTATGTGGTATGACAATCCAATCATTTTTTCTTGGAATATAAAATTTGCATTCCTTGAAGATTGCCACTTCATTCCTGTGGATATAAAACCCAGAAACACAGGCTTGGTTTAAGACTGATAACTGAATTTTTTTATCTGAAAAAGGTACAAATATTTGTCCTTTAAAATAGACTTCTTGTTTGATGTCAGTAGCTTTTAAATTTATAGACTTTAGATAATCAGCGCACTCTTTAGTGAAGAGAAGAGGCAGTTGATTCTCTTTTAATTTCTTTAATTTATCAATCAAAGAATCTTTTCTGTTTGGACCAATAAGATGAGCAATTTCATTATCACCAATAGCAGGATCATATAGATAAAACTTGTAAATGATTTCTAAGTGAATCGGTTTTTTTTCTTTTAAAAGAATGCAATCCAGTTCGCCTAAAGTGACTTTTTCTTTTTGAATTTGAATATTTTCAGATAAAATAGCAATAGACTTTTCCTGTGTTATCTGATAAGAAACTAACCTTTCTATATATTTTCCAAGGCGTAGTTTATCATCTATTTTTATATCAATCTTAGCAGATGTAGGTTGAATTTCAAATTGATTTAAATTGTAAACTGAATCACTTTCCCACAAACAATTTGTTTGGAGAAAACCCTCATATTTTTTTTGAATGTCTTTGTTTTTTTGATGCATCTTTAGAGTCCCAAATTTACGTATTTATTTATTTTATACTGCTTATAATTTATGAATTAAAGCTTTTATATTATGGAATAATTTGTACATTGAAAATCTAAAACTCATTACAATGCAATTCGAAAAATCGAGCCTCCAATATTTAATAGCGCTAAAAAAAAATAACAATAGAGATTGGTTTGCAGATACAAAACCTACCTTTAAAAAAGCGCAAGACAATGCCAAAGCAATGTATGCTTCTATTAGAGAAGGGTTAGAAAATCACGATGAAATAGATAAATTTAAACTTTTTAGAATTTATAGAGATGTGCGTTTTTCTAAAGATAAAACGCCTTATAAAGCACATTTTGCAGGCTCTTATTCTCGATTAGGAAAAGAATTAAGAGGTGGTTATTATTTAAGAATCAGACCAGGTGAATCTTTTTTAGCAGGTGGGTTTTGGGAGCCAAACAAAGAAGATTTGTTAAGAATTAGAAAAGAGATTGAACAAGATGCATCTGAAATTCGTGCTATTTTAAAAGACGATAATTACATGAAATATTTTGGAGGAATATTTGAAGGAGCAGAATTAAAGTCAGCTCCAAGAGGATTTGATAAAGGCCATAAGGACATTGATTTATTAAGAAAAAAAGGTTTTATTTCTGTTAGAAATTTTTCAGATGCAGAAGTTTTAGCACCCAATTTTTTAGAGGAAGTCACTGAAAGTTTCAAAGCTTTACGTCCGTTTTTTAATCTTTTTAGTGATGTTTTAACGACAGATTTAAATGGAGAGTCTTTAATTTAATTTTCATTAAAACTAAAAATTAAAAACCTAACCAACCTTGAAAAATATTTTCACCCTTACAATTACTGTTTCTACTGAAGACATTGATAATCTAAGTCATGTAAATAATTTGGTCTATGTAAAATGGATGGATAAAATTGCAATTAAACATTGGGCTTATTTAACACAAGAGACTCCTTTGCCTCAATATGTTTGGGTAGTAATGCGGCATGAAATCGATTACTTAAAACAAGCAGGATTAGGGGATGAAATTACTGTAAAAACTTGGGTTGGGGAGACTAAAGGAATTACATCGGTTCGTTTTATGGAGTTTTATCGACATGGAATTTTACTGGTAAAAGCAAAGACGACTTGGGCAATGTTAGATTCAAAAAGTTTTAAGCCTGTTAGAATTAGAGAAAATGTTTTAAAAGTATTACAACCTCCTAAATAAAAGTATCTTTACGCAAAATTTAGATACAAAATGTCAACTTTTTCTTCCTTAGGAATTCATAAAGATTATATTCAAGCGATTAAAGAATTAGGAATTTCTACCCCATCAGAAATTCAAGAAAAAACAATTCCTATTTTATTAGACGCTGCCACTGATTTTATCGGTTTAGCTCAAACAGGTACTGGTAAAACTGCCGCTTTTGGTTTGCCTATTTTACATCATATTGATGTAGGTTCAGGCAATATACAAGCGTTAATTTTGTCGCCTACAAGAGAATTGGTGCAACAAATTAAAAAGCAATTATTTAAATTCACAAAGTTTCGTGAAGATAAGATTTTTGTGGAAGCTGTTTTTGGAGGAGAGAAAATTGACAGACAGATGAATAATCTGAAGAGAACGACACATATCGTTGTGGCGACTCCGGGTAGGTTAATTGATTTAATAGAAAGAGGAAGTATTGATATCAGTCATGTGAAAACAGTAGTTTTAGATGAAGCGGATGAAATGCTTAGCATGGGTTTTAAACAAGATTTAAATAGAATTTTAAAGTTTACCAATGGATCTAATAAAAAAACATGGTTATTTTCAGCAACCATGCCAGAAGAAATAAAAAGAATTGTGAAGACGTATATGGATTCGAATGCTCCTCGAGTAGAAATCAATAGAAGCACTTTGGTGAATGAAAACATTCGCCACCAT
Source organism: Polaribacter sp. (assembly GCA_028343155.1). Taxonomy (GTDB): domain Bacteria; phylum Bacteroidota; class Bacteroidia; order Flavobacteriales; family Flavobacteriaceae; genus Polaribacter. The sequence continues at coordinate 55,090 of JAOLXX010000004.1, read as the reverse complement.
TTTGCAAAAACGACTTTAAAAGAAAAAACAAATGATATTGTTGCTTTTTTAGATAAAAGACAAGATCAAAGAGGAATTATTTTTTGTAGAACAAAAGCAGGAGCACAAAATTTAGCAGCACATTTAATCGAAGAAGGTTTTTCTACAGCTGCTTTAGAAGGAGACATGCAACAAAAAGAACGCGATAAAGTAATGCGTGCTTTTAAGAAAGAAAATTTACAGTATTTAGTTTCTACAGATGTTTCTGCACGTGGAATTGATGTAAGCGGGTTAGAATTTGTGATTCATCATCAGTTGCCAGAACAATTAGAATATTATACTCATCGAAGTGGAAGAACAGCAAGAGCTGGAAAAACAGGTGTTTCAATCGCTTTTATTTTGCCTTCAGAAATTACTAGAATTCATGAAATTCAGAAAGAATTAAATATAAAATTTTCTGAAGTTACAGTATAATATCTATTCAGGCATTAAATTAAATTAATGTAAATGGAACTCATTTATGTTTTAGATATATTAGGAACTTTCGCCTTTGCAATTAGTGGAGCATTAGTTGCTTCAGATAAAAAATTTGATTTATTTGGAGTTATTATCATTGCATTTGTAACTGCAGTTGGTGGAGGAATGTTGCGTGATGTTTTAATTGATGCTCATCCTATTAATTGGATTGGAGATTTGAATTATCTATACACCATTTTTGTAGCTGTTGTTTTTACCTTTCTTTTTAAAAGTAAAATAGCATATTTAAGTAAGACCCTATTTTTGTTTGATACTATTGGTATTAGTGTTTTTACTTTATTAGGTTTAGAAAAAGGTTTGTCTTTTAATTTACATCCAATTGTTGCTATAATAATGGGAATGATTTCTGCTGTTTTTGGTGGAGTTTTACGAGATGTTCTAACTAATAAAATTCCATTAATTTTTGAAAAAGAAATATATGCTTCCGCTTGTTTAGCTGGTGGAATTACTTATTTAGTTTTAAGTTATTTTAGTGTACCTGAAAATATCGTTTTTATTATCTCTGCTGGAGTAATTGTTATGATTAGAGTAATTGCTGTAAAATTCCATTTACAATTGCCGAAAATTAAGGATGATTTATTTACTAAAAAATAAGAAATGAAACCAAAAGTATTTACAAATTTCGAAGAATTTAGAAAGATAAAAGGACAACAATTACCAGTGGGAAATTGGTATACAATTAGCCAAGAAATGATTACTGATTTTGCAAATGCAACTTTAGACAAGCAATGGATTCATATTGATCAAAAAAGAGCCGCTATCGAGAGTCCATTTAAAAGTACTATTGCCCATGGTTTTATGTCTGTAGCGATGATTTCTAAACTTTTAGAAGAAGCATTCTCCATTAAAAGTGTAAAAATGGGTTTGAATTATGGTTTAAACAAAGTTCGTTTTCCAAATCCAGTTCCAGTAAATAGTCAGTTAAGAATGATTTCTTTTGTAAAAGATATCGAAGTGATTGCTAATAACGGACTTAAAGTTACCTTCTCCTGCACCATCGAAATTAAAAGACAAGAAAAGCCAGCTTGCGTAGCTGAATTTATTGCAGCTTTTTTTGAATAAAAAATCGATTTATAATTTATTGAATTTTATTGATTAAGATAGCGTTCCACCCTCTGTACATTTTTTCGAGTACCAAAAGAGAAAAACAGAAATTATAGGTATCATTATTAACATTGAATAATCCATTGATCCGTAAAAGTTTTTTCCAGGATTTATAAAAAGATTGTAAGAAGTTTGAACTAAAACAGCTAACAACCCTGTCAGGAAGAATGTTTTTGCTATTTTTTTCTTTAGTAATAAAAAGAAACAAGCAAATACCGAAGAGAAGACCGCAACAGCAAAAGCAGCCGTAACCCAAGGGGGTAGATTAAGTATAATTTCTAATTGCTCTTCTGTATACATAGACTTAAAACGTTCGGTTTGGTAAGATTGATTTATATAACCATCAATCCCCATTAAATTCCAAATCAATCCAATAATACCTATCACCCAAAAAGTACTTCCTGGTTTCTTAGTGTCAGTTGTCATAATTTTAAGTCTAATTTATTAACAGAATAAAAGCACAAAAAAAAATAATACAAAAAAAAGATTAGATATCTTCATTACAAACACTCGTTTCGCCTTAATTTTCAGTTATTTAGCATTCTTTTTTTAAAATGACATCTAGTTAAATATTCTCTAAAGCGTTTTTTTAAAAAACTTATTTTTAAATCTACATTATTACAATGAATAATAATTCCTGAATAATTAGTATATTTGTAAAATAAGAAAGAATACACTCCTGTCATTACACTAGTTAACATTAGTTTGATTTTGAGTTTTTAGTTAGGTATTTTATCTTATCAAGAACAATAATTTAAAAAACCTTTATTTTTTTAATGGCAAAATCGCAACAGACATTTAGTAAAAGTGAAAAAGAAAAAAAACGTTTGAAAAAACGTTTAGACAAGCAAAAGAAAATGGACGCCAGAAAAGCGGAAAAAGATGAAAATGGATCAGCAGGTATTCAGTTTGCTTATGTAGATCATAATGGAAACTTAACAGATACTCCACCAGATCCAGATTTAAAAGTAGAATATGAATTGGAAGATATTCAAATTTCTGTATCCAAAAAAGAAGATTTACCAGAAGAAGACCCTGTTAGAAAAGGAAAGGTTTCTTTCTTTGATTCTTCCAAAGGCTTTGGTTTTATTTTAGATATAGAAAATAACGAAAAGTATTTTACACACGTGAGTGGCTTAATTGATGAAATTGCAGAAAACGACAAAGTTTCTTTTGAATTAGAAAGAGGAATGCGTGGTATGAACGCCGTAAAAGTGACGAAAATTTAATTTTCTTACATAATATTTAAAAGTCCTTCTATTTTAGAAGGACTTTTTTATGGTATTCATAAAAATATTTCACGAATTAAACCTTACTTTTTTTATTTTGTCTAATTTAATAAAAATAGAATTTTTAAAGTATTTATACCGACCCTTTTAAAAATTAGTGAACAATTGATTTATGAAACTTAATAAACATTACTTTTCAATTTTATTACTTATTTTAAGTCAGTATTTATCTGCTCAAATTACTGGTAAAACAATTGAATCAGATGAGAATAACCCTTTAGAATATGCAACAATCGCTTTGTATGAAACAGAAAGTAATACATTAGTAACAGGAGTTGTAACCACTATTGATGGTCAGTTCTTTATTTCAAATGTAAAGCCAGGAAGTTACTATATAGAAGCTTCTTTTATTGGTTATCAAGTAAAAAAAATCACTGGAATTAGCATCCGTAAAAAAGGAGAGAAAAAAGAGGTAGGAATTATAAGGTTAGTTTTAGGCTCTGAAAATCAATTAAATGAAGTGGTTGTAAAAGCGGAAAAAAGTACAGTTTTACATAAAATTGATAGACAAGTTTTTTATACTAAAAAATATCAAAGTACCGTTGGTGGAAACGCGATCGATATTGTTAAAAATTTGCCTTCTGTAACGATTGATGGTCTCGGAGATATAAGTGTCAGAGGGAGTAAGGGTTTTACTATTTTAATAAACGGAAAACCAACACAAGGAGATACAAGTGCAATTTTAGCACAATTGCCAGCGAATGCTCTAGAAAGCGTAGAATTAATTACAGCTCCTTCTGCGAAATATGATCCAGAAGGAAAAGGGGGGATTTTAAATGTAATCACTAAAAAGGGCGCAATTAAAGGAACTTTTGTACAAGTGAATGTCAGAAGTGGTTTTCCTTCCATAGAAGATTATGATACGAAAGTTGCTGCCCAACGATTTGGAGTTGATGCAACAATTAACAAAAGAACCGGTAATTGGAATTTTTCTGTAGGCGCAAGTTATCAAAGAAATGATAAATCGGGTAGAAGAGAAGGGGACCTGTTTATTGTAAACACGAAAGAAAATAAAACGACTTTTTTACCTTCAGATGGAGAGCGTAGTTTTGATGAAGTTACTTATAATGGCCGATTTAATGTTGATTTTACACCCAATAACTCAGATACTTATTCTCTTGGTTTTTTCGCAGGAAAACGCACAAAAGAACGTTTGGCAGATATTGTTTATAGTAATTCTGCTGTTTCTATAATTGATAACAGTCGTTTGTATGAATTTCAATATTACAACCATAATTTAAGAATTAGAAAAGGAGATTTTGCCTTAGGTAGTTTTGACTATGCTCATAAATTTGATGATCAATCAAAAATAGCTACTTCAATTTTATATGAATATACTTTTTTAGGAGGTCCAACTGAAAATGATAATTTAGGGCATCCTGATAATACTATTATTTATCAAAGAGAGTATAACACCAATGACAATCCTCTATACGGAGCGCGTTTTAATTTAGATTATCAATTCAAACCTTTTTCTTTTGGAACTTTAGAAACCGGTTATCAATACAGAGACCTAGATCATACAGGGAAATTTGTTTACAAAAGAGATGGAAATGATGTTGATGAATTTTCAAGTGATGTAAGTTTAAAAAGAAAAATCCATTCTGGATATGCACAACTTTCAGGCGCTAAAAATAAATGGGATTATAATGCTGGAGTTCGTTTAGAATCTATGGATAGAGCCTATAAAGAGACTTTAGTAAAGCAAGCTGAAAACGTATATAATTACGATTTTGTAAAATTATTTCCATCCGCATCTTTACAATATAAGATTGATGATAAAACAAACATTAAAACGGCATTCAGTAAGCGGGTTGAAAGAACCACAACTTTTAAAATGAACAGTTTTGCAGAACGCGAGCATTCGGAGGTTTTTGAACAAGGAGATAATACGTTGTTGCCCGAATTTATAGATTTAGTAGAACTTGGAATTACGAAAAAACTAAAAAGAGGAAATTCGGTCTATGCAACTGCTTATTTTAGACATGTAGATAATGTAATCAATCGAGTAAATACACTGGCTTATGAAGCTAATGGAGTAGTAATAGATAGTATTCTTAACAGGGTATATTCTAATGTTGGTAAAAGTAAAACGATAGGTTTAGAAGTTGGAGCAACGATAAAACCAACCAAAAATTGGACAAATTTTATTGGTGCCAATGTATATAATTATGCCATTGATGGTGTTTTAAATTTTAGACACAGAGATGGAATTGAAAGAAATTATACTATTGATTCTAAATCCACAATTTATTCTTTTAATTTAAATTCAACATATAATTTCTGGGAGAATGCTTCTTTGCAATTTACATTTAATTATTTGTCAGATAGAAATACTGCAATGGGGGAAGATTCTCGTTTTTACTCACCCAACTTAACGTTTAGAAAAAAGTTTATGGATGATAAATTAACAGCTACTTTGCAATGGCAAAATATTGACATGGGTTTGTTAAAAACCAATGAACAGCGTATTACAACGGCAAGACCAAACCAGTTTTATACAACTACAAACTATGTCTATGAAGTAGATATGGTCACTTTAAATCTTTCTTATACCTTTAATGCTGCAAAAAATAAATCGAAATTTATTGATAGTGAGTTTGGAAAGAGGGAATTTTAGAAAAGAAAAAGACCTTTCTATTTTAAGTAGAAAGGTCTTTTATGTTTTGATGCTACTATTTAAAAGCGAAGCGGTCTAAAAATCTTATACATTATAAAATTCCATACTTTCCACAATCAATTCTTCAGAAACTTTACAATCTAATTTATAATCTTCAAAATCGTTTAGAAGCACAAAATTTACTTGTCCGTTTATATTTTTCTTATCATGTTTTAATAATTCCATAATAGCAGAAAAATCTTCTTTTAATAGAGATGTCTTATTATAAATTGATAAAACAACTTCCTTAACCTCATTTACTTTTTCTATAGGAAAACCTAATAATTTAGAACTCATATAGCATTCGCAAACCATACCAATAGCAATTGCTTCACCATGTGTTAGGTTTTCTTTATTTTCAGATTCTAAATAAAAAGATTCAATGGCATGCCCTAAAGTATGACCAAAATTAAGAATCTTTCGTAAGTTTTTCTCTTTAGGATCTTGTAAAACTACTTCGTTTTTTATTTCTACAGAACGAAAAATTAAATCGCTGATGTTTAAACTTTTATTATCTTTTATTTCATTGAACAAGTTAATATCGTAAGTAACACCATATTTAATAATTTCTGCAGTTCCAGATTTTATTTCTCTTTCTGTAACAGTTTCTAAATAATCGGTATCAACAATAACTATTTCGGGGTTTGCAAACAAACCAATTTGATTTTTTAAAACGCCTAAATCTACGCCTGTTTTTCCACCAACAGAAGCATCTACCATAGATAATAAAGTAGTTGGTATGTTTACAAAATCGATTCCACGTTTAAAACAAGAAGCAACAAAACCGCCTAAATCTGTAATAACGCCACCACCTAAAGTAATTAATAAACTTTTTCTATCGCCACCTAATTCAGTAATTGCATTCCAAACACCAATACAAGTTTCTAGGTTTTTATTAATTTCTCCAGATTCAATTTCAATGATTTCAATTCTTTTTTGAGTAGCTAAATTAGGAGTAAACTTAGGATAGCAATGCGCTAAAGTGTTTTCGTCAACTAAAATAAAAATAGTTGAATAGTTATTTTTATCAATTAAATTAGAAAGCTCTAAATAGGCTTTCTTTTCAAAAAGAACAGGGTAAGATACTGCTTGTATAGATTTCATTGATTGTTTATTAAGGCTACAAAATTAAAAATAAATTATTCAATTATTACTATTCATTAGTTATATTTGTTTAGTTGAATTTTCACTTTTTTGAGTATCTATTGTTGTTGTTGTTATCTTTTGAATTAAAAACGATACAAATAGTCATAAACAAGTACTTAAATTTATTTAAAATAGTTGTAGAAAATGATATTATTTTTAGGTGCTCATAATGAAGAAAGTTCTTATTTGGTAATGGGTTTGGCGAAAAAATAAAATATTAAAAAAAATAATAATCGTTTGTGGTTTGGACAATTATTTGGTATGAGTGATCATATTAGCTATAATTTAGCTAGCCAAGTTATAATGTTGCAAAATACTTACCATTTGGACTTATAAGAGATGTAATGCCCTATCTAATTAGAAGAGTAGAAGAAAATACATCCGTTGCAGGACAAACAAGTAGAGAGTTAAAACTCTTGAAAATTGAAAAAAAGAGAAGAAATTTATAATGACTACTGTAGAAGAAATAAAAGAATTATTGAATAAAAATAAGCTAAGACTCTATGAGGAATTATCTCAGAGTAAAGAGGCAATTTCTTTAATTCGTAAATCAGCTAGTAAAAATTTAACTTCAGAAGAAAAAGAAAAAGTTAAAACTCAGTTGTTAGATATTTGCAAGTCAATACCCGCTTTGGCTGTTTTTCTATTGCCAGGAGGCGCTTTATTGTTACCACTTCTAATCAAATTAATTCCAGATATTTTACCATCAGCATTTAGAGAAGATCCTCCAAAAAAATAGCATTTATATTTTGTTTTTCATTTTTTTACAAATACATAAATTCTAATCACAATTCAACATATCAAAATAAAAATCGATAATACATTAATTTTCAGAATTTTTATATCTTGACTTTTTAGAGTGAAACAGTCTTGAATCAAAAGTTTCTGATCCTATAAATGTAACAAAAGAGTTTTAAATCTCCATAAGTTATTTGAATACTTTCAGTTACGAATAAACTATTTGTTAGCTCACAGAAAATCAATAATTTATAGCGAATCAAAATATATGTATAGAATTGCTATAAATTACTTTTAAACAACTACTTTTGCACGAAATTTTAAGAAAGTACAAATGCAACCAATTAGAAATATCGCAATTATTGCCCACGTCGATCACGGAAAAACAACGTTAGTAGATAAAATTATAGATCAAGCAAAAATTTTAGACGATCGTAAAGAGCGTAAAGATTTATTGTTAGATAATAATGATTTAGAACGTGAAAGAGGAATTACGATTCTTTCTAAAAACGTATCTGTAAATTATAAAAACACAAAAATCAATGTAATTGATACTCCTGGTCACGCCGATTTTGGTGGAGAAGTTGAGCGTGTGTTAAAAATGGCAGATGGTGTTTTATTATTAGTAGATGCATTTGAAGGGCCAATGCCTCAAACTCGTTTTGTATTAGGTAAAGCCTTAGAATTAGGATTAACACCTATTGTTGTTGTAAATAAAGTAGATAAAGAAAACTGTACACCAGATTTAGTGCACGAAAAAGTTTTCGATTTAATGTTTGCTTTAGAAGCTACAGAAGAGCAATTAGATTTTACCACTGTTTATGGTTCTGCTAAAAATAATTGGATGTCTACAGACTGGAAAAATGAAACTGATAATATTGTACCTTTATTAGATGCTGTATTAGAATCTATTCCAGAAACAAAGTACAATGAAGGAACTCCTCAAATGCAAATTACTTCTTTAGATTTTTCTTCTTTTACAGGTAGAATTGCTATTGGACGTGTTTTTCGTGGAGATTTAGAAGTAGCCAAAGATTATATGCTTTGTAAAGCTGATGGTTCTACAAAAAAAGTAAGAATTAAAGAGTTACACGTTTTTGAAGGAATGGGTAAGGTTCAGGTAGATAAAGTTCCTTGTGGAGATATTTGTGCTATTACTGGAATAGAAGGATTTGAAATTGGTGATACAATTGCAGATTTAGAAAACCCAGAAGCATTGCCAAGAACTGAAATTGATCAACCTACAATGAGTATGTTGTTTACAATTAATAATTCTCCTTTCTTCGGTAAAGAAGGTAAATATGTTACATCTCGTCATATTCGTGATCGTCTATTCAAAGAATTAGAAAAAAACCTTGCATTAAAAGTTGAAACTACAGATAGTGAAGATAAGTTCAACGTTTTTGGACGTGGAGTTTTACACTTATCTGTATTGATAGAGACCATGCGTAGAGAAGGATATGAATTACAAGTGGGAAGACCACAAGTAATTATAAAAATGGTAGATGGTAAGAAACATGAACCAATGGAAACATTGTCTATTGATGTACCAGAAGATGTTGCTTCTAAAGCAATAAACTTAGTCTCTCTTAGAAAAGGAGATTTATTAATTATGGAGCCAAAAGGAGATTTACAACATTTAGAATTCTCAATTCCTTCAAGAGGACTCATTGGTTTAAGAAACAGAATTTTAACAGCAACTGCAGGAACAGCTATTGTTAATCACCGTTTTTCAGAATATGGTCCTTATAAAGGAGACTTTACAGAAGATGTAAAAGGAGCAATTGTTTCTTCTGCAGTTGGTAAAGCAACTGCTTATGCCTTAAATCGTTTACAGGATAGAGGACGTTTCTTTATCGATGTTAATCAAGAAATTTATATTGGTCAGGTAATTGGAGAAAATTCTAAATCAGATGATTTAGCGGTAAATTTAATTAAAGGAAAGCAATTGACAAACATGCGTAAATCGGGAACAGATGATGCTATGAAAATTGCTCCAAAAGTAGATTTTTCTTTAGAGGAAAATATGGAGTATATTAAATCTGATGAGTATTTAGAAGTTACACCAGATAGTTTACGTATGCGGAAGATTGTTTTTAAAGGGTAATACTTCTTCCTTTTCTTCTTTAAAACAAAAAGAAATATTATATAAAATTAAAAAGCTCAAGTTTAAAACTTGGGCTTTTAAATTTAAAAAAATTCTAGCTTTGAAATAGTACTATGTCTGAACACTAAATTATTTATGGAAGCACAAAATTTAGGTTACAAAAACGGTACACATAAAGATTCCAGCTTAAGCTTTTCTTAAAGAGGTTTTCCGTCTCAAGCTTATAAATCCATTTTAGAGGTGCAAGAAGTAGGTTGTAAGATTTTATTTTTACCCATACAAAAATGATAGATCTCTTATATTTTCTTAAGTTTTAAGATATTTATTGTACTTTAGTAACCAAACATTGCTGTAACAAATATGATTAGAGTTTTTTTGCTATTAATTTTTATTTCATTTTCTTGTGTTTTCATTGCACAAGAACTACCACCTATAAATACTTATACTACGAAAGAGTATAAAGCAGAAAATCAAAATTGGGATATATCTCAATCAGAGAACAAGTTTATTTATATAGCAAATAACAAAGGTTTGTTGGAGTTTAACGGTTCCATTTGGCAATTGTATCCTACGCCCAATAAAACCATAATGAGATCTGTAAAGGTAATAAAGGATAAAGTTTACACGGGTTTTTACATGGATTTTGGTTTTTGGAAAAAAAATGATTTTGGACTACTAGAATATACTTCTATTGTTGAAAAAAAAAATATCCAAATGATTGAAGATGAGCAAATATGGACAATCTTAGAACTTGATGGTTGGTTGATTTTCAAGTCTTTAGAAAGAGTTTATCTTTATAATATAGGAACGAAAGAAGTAAAAATAATCAATTCAGAATTTAGTCTGACTAAATTATCAAAAGTAAATGGTGTAGTTTATTTTCAAGAAAGTAATAAAGGTGTTTTTAAAATAGAAAACGGTGTTCCTAAATTAATTTCAGATCATCAAATATTAAAAGAAAACATTATTGTCGAAATTTTTAAAAAAGAGAATAAATTACTTTTTTTAACTCAAAAATTAGGTTTTTTCTATCTAGATAAAGGGAAAATTGTCAAATGGAAAACTCCTTCTGATGCAATTCTTAATAAGGTTACAGTTTATAGTGTAAAACAATTAAAGAATAAAGACTATGCACTGGGAACTATTTCAGATGGTTTTATCTATCTAAATGAAAATGGTAGTGTCAATTATGAAATAACACAAAAATCGGGCTTAAACAACAATACAGTACTTGCTGTTTTTGAAGATGCTGAAAATAATATTTGGTTAGGTTTAGATAATGGAATTAATTGTGTGAATAATACTTCTCCTCTTAAGATTTATAATAATATAAGTAATTTTATTGGTACTGTTTATGCATCTATTGTTTATGAGGGTAATTTATATTTAGGCACAAACCAAGGGCTTTTTTTCAGGAAAAAAGATTTAAAAAAACCTTTTCGGCTTGTTGATAATACCCAAGGACAAGTTTGGAATTTAGAAGTTATTGATGGCAAATTGTTTTGTGGTCATACTTCTGGTACTTTCCTGATAAAACAAGGGCTCTCAAATTTAATTTTTAATAAACAAGGTACTTGGATGTTTAAACAAATCTCTGAGAATATTATTATTCAAGGGTGTTACGATGGGTTATATGTCCTTGAAAAAAAGAATAATCGTTGGGAATTAAGAAATAAAGTTGAAGGTTTTAATACTTCTAGCAAGTATTTAGTGATGTATGATTCCCATAAATTTATTGTAAATCATGAATATAAGGGGGTTTTTAAGCTTACGTTAGATGAGGGATTTAATAAAGTAACGCATATTAAAAAAGAAGAGTCGCTTAGAAAAGGACTTCATTCTTGTTTGATTTCCTATCAAGATAAGATTGTATATTCAAGTAAAAAGGGTGTTTTTTTATATGATATAAAGGAGGATATTTTCAAAAGAGATGCTATTTATAGCCAGTTAATTTCTGAGGATGATTTTATTTCAGCAAAACTTGCTCATAATAAGTCGAATAATAAACTGTGGTCTTTTTCTAAGGAAAGTATAAAGTATTTAATACCAGGTAACTTAAGTAGTCAACCAATTGTTAGGAGTGTCCCGCTTTCTGCAACTGTTCCTAAGGCAACTTTTGGTAATGAAAATATCAGTCATTTAGAAAATGAAAAATACTTAATCGGTACTTCTAATGGATATGTTGTAGTGGATTTAAATAAACTGAATATTCTGAAAGATTTTAAGATCGAAATCAATAAAATTAATAATTTCGTCATAGATGAATCAAGAGTAAATGTGGAACTTTCTTCAAAAAAAGAATTTTTGTATAAAGAAAATAATTTTGAATTCTTTTATGGTGTTCCTAATTATAATAAAATTACAAGTGTAAAATACCAACAACTTTTAGTAGGACAAAGTAAGCAATGGAGTATCCCTTCACCTTCTACTTCGGTTTTATTTGAAAACATCTCTTATGGTAGTTATACTTTTAAAGTAAGAGCTCTTGTAGATGGAGAAAAAATGAGCAATGAAGCTATTTTTAGTTTTGTAATAGAAAGACCATGGTTTTTGTCTGACACAATAATAACGATCTATGTGTTGTTGTCGTTATTAGCCTTCTATTTAGTTCATATTGCTTCAAAACGATACTATAAAAAACAACGAGAAGACTTGTTAGAGAAAGCAAAACAGGTTTCAGAATTAAAAGAATTAGAGAGTTCTCAGCAAATTATTAAACTAAATAACGATAAGCTGAGAAGTGATATTGAAAGTAAAAACAGGGAGTTAGCAAGTTCGACAATGAACATCATTAAAAAAAATGATTTCTTAAGTACCATAAAAACAGAATTGATAAATGGTGATGCTAAAAGTGTTTCTAAGGTCGTGAAGATTATTGATCAAAATCTAAACAACACAGATGATTGGAAAATGTTTCAAGAAGCATTTAACAATGCAGATAAAAACTTTTTGAAGAAAGTGAAAGATAAGCACCCAGGTTTAACCCCTAATGATTTAAGACTTTGTGCTTATTTACGATTGAATTTGTCTTCGAAAGAAATTGCTCCATTGCTTAATATCTCTTCAAGAAGTGTAGAGGTTAAAAGATATCGATTGAGAAAAAAAATGGAATTACCTCATGATTCAAATTTGACAAATTATATTTTAGAATTATAGCCCTTAAAAACGAAGTTATTTCCTATACTTTAACACAATATTGCTATAACATCACCTAAATGTTATTTTTTTTTATTTTCAGAAAACACTTGATAACATTGTCATATGTTCTTTTATTCAGTTGTTGTAGCTCCACCAGTAGGAGGAGGAAGTCCTCTAGAAGGTATTTGGAGGATAGCTCCAGAAGCAGGAGCTTTTGGAGTTGGTCCAGCATTAGGAGATATTTCTTGGTTCTCTAATGCAGTTGGAGGTTTAACAACAAGAGCTTGCTTTTTTGATGATGAGTATGTATTCAATGCAGATAGATCTTTCAAAAATGTATTAGGAACAGAAACATTTTTAGAAGCATGGCAAGGAACGGATCCAGATGCATGTGGAACACCAGTATTCCCTCATGATGGAACAGCAACTGCAACTTATGCTTATGATGAAGCTGCAGGAATAATAAAGATTGATGGTAAAGGTGCTTTTCTTGGATTGGCTAAAGTTAATAATGCAGGAGAATTAGCAGCACCAGGAGATGCTCCAGATTCAATTACTTATGATGTAACAGAATTTGATGAAGCAGTTGGTACAATAACATTAGACATCAATTTTGGACCTGGTTTTTGGATATATAAATTGGTAAAACAATAATAGTACTTAAAAAAAAGAATACCTTAAAAGGTATCTAACTTTTATATTAAAAACCAGAAGATGTTACATCTTCTGGTTTTTTTTATTTATGCATTCCTTCTTTTTATAGGTATCCAATTAACTTTTCTAGCAATCTCTGCTACAAGATTCCGTAAAACTCAGATGACATCCTTAAATTATAAAAGGAGTGTCCTCTTTTTCTTGTATCGGAAAAAAATATTTATATTTTTAAAAAAAAAGTTTCTCCTACATATTTATAGTGTTTTAAATTTTGCTTAAATACGTTCCTTTTTTATCTTGGAGATTAATACATTATAAACGTTGTCTAGAAAGTCCAGTACTCGTAAAAACCCGTAGCTACTTTTATTTGATCTTCTTGCTTAATTCCTTTTCTTGAACGGCAGTCTTCTCCTGATAGATCCAGACAGGTGGGTGTTCTGATTTTTCTTATTACCGTTTTTCGGCAACCAGAATAATAGCTCCCTAGAAGAGTTCGCTTTATTGATACCCTTAAAATTTAGAACATGATATTGAATTATAAGATTGCCTGTTTTTTTGATCAATAGTTCTTTGTTCGTTTTCATTTATTTCTTGTGGTAAGGACTTTATTATAAAGTAGGTAGCTTACAGAAAGATCTAGAGAGACGCTATGAAATGCTTCTAAAAACTCTTTAAACCCTTGTGTTTATTGTTGCAGAGAATATAACAATTTGTAAATTTAAAATAAACCACCCATTCAGTAGTTGAGTAGAACACAACATTGGTACAACATTTTTTTTAAACCGCCCTATTATCCACTTGTATGAGCAGCAGTGAGCCTATTGTTAGATAGTGTTTAATGTTTTTTTTAATTGGTGTATGTTTTTTGTATTGGTTTTGAATCTTTTTTAATTTAATAAAAGGAATATATTTACAAAAACTATGTAGATTTTAGATTCTAACGTATTCTGTTTAAGAGTCTATATTATTAATTTAACTAAATTTAATTATGAAAAAAAGTTATTTAAGGCTAGCCTTTCTATTATTTACAATGCATCTTTTTGCTCAAGCAGATAAAGTCTCTGTAGTAAGCGATGCTCAAGGAATTAGGTTGGAAGTAAAAGGGAAACCTTTTATGGTCAATGGAATGAATTGGGATTATGTTCCAATTGGAACAAATTATGCTTATAGTCTGTGGAAGCAATCAGATGAATTGATTAAAGCAGCTTTAGATGCCGAAATGGGTCTTTTAAAGAACATGGGGGTCAATACGATTCGTGTTTATACAGGAATGCAACCAAAATGGATTACTTATGTTTATGAAACATACGGTATCTATACCATGTTAAACCATTCTTTCGGTAGATATGGTTTGACTATAAATGGTGTTTGGACACCTGTAACAGACTACAGTGAGGCGAAAACAAAAAACTTATTACTTTCTGAGATAACAACATTGGTAAACGAGTATAAGAATACACCAGGGTTATTATTGTACTTATTAGGAAACGAAAATAATTACGGACTTTTTTGGGCAGGATCAGAAACAGAAGATTTTCCAGAAGAAGAAGAAAAGAAAAAATTTATTGGTGAAACCCGTGGGAGACCGATGTATAAGTTAATGAACGAGGCGGCTCTCAAAATTAAATCTATCGATGGTAACTTACCAGTTGCGATTTGTAATGGAGATTTATTATTTTCAGAAATCGTTGCTGAAGAATGTAAAGATGTTGATATCTATGGAACAAATATGTATCGTGGAAAATCATTTACAGATGCTTTTGAGAGAGTAAAAAAAGAATTAAACATGCCCATCTTATTTACCGAGTTTGGAGCAGATGCATTCAATGCTGTTAGCAACCAAGAAGACCAAAAAATGCAATCATTTTTTATGGTCGAAAACTGGAAAGAGATCTATCAGAATGCGGCAGGTTTAGGGAAATCAGAAAATGCAATTGGAGGTTTTACATTTCAATTCTCAGACGGATGGTGGAAATATGGCCAGACAAAAAACTTAGAGGTTCATGATAACAATGCCTCTTGGTCTAATGGAGGGTACTATCTTGATCTAGAAGGGAGTAACAATAACATGAATGAAGAGTGGTTTGGTATTTGTGCAAAAGGACCAATTAACTCAAAAGGATTGTATACTTTATATCCAAGAGCAGCTTATTATTCTTTAAAAGAAGCACACCGCATCAATCCTTTAGGAAAAGGAATTACTGCCGAGGCAGTTGCTGATCATTTTTCTAAGATTAGTTTAATGGAAGGTGTTTTAAAAGCTCGAGGAGACAAAGCAGCCTTAGGTGGTAGCGAAAAAATTAAATTAAGTAATTTACGTGCAGAGTTTTCAACATTTAACACAGGAGGTAGTTTATTGACGACTCCTGATACTGCAGACCCAAATGGAGGTACTTTTCCAAATCAATTAGGATTTGATCACATGGAGTCTTATTATATTGGTGTAGAAGGAAATCCAGCTCCAAATATGAGAGCGAATGTAAACTTCAATATTTTAGGGAATGTTGCTGCAAATCCGATCGATGAAATCTTTTACGAAAATAGAGGAAGACCAGTAACTTTAAATTCAGACAATGGGAATGTTACCTTAAACGATGTAAATCGATTAAATGTATACAATGCAGAATTTGAATGGGCTGCCAAAGATTTTGATTTGAGAGGTTTCTATAGAACAGGTCATTATCATTGGGCATACGAAGGAGATTTCTTCAATATATATAGAGAAGCAAATTACGGGCCAAATTTAGATATTTATGGTGGTGAAATTTTAGGAATAGAAGTAGATGGTAAAGGCGCTTTAAAAGGCTTAAAAGCAGCTTTTGGACCACAACTTTGGTGGGGAGCAAATCCAACCGTCTTACTCAAATACAGTAGAAAAATTGGTGATTGGGGCGTAACAGGAATTTACCACAGAGATTTAGAAACAGACATCAATGTTGACCCTTTAACAGGTCGTAGAGTTTTAGATGCGAATCAATTACGTAGTGGTATTATTCCTGCATTTCCAACGGAAAGATTTGCGCTTGCATTAGAAAAAAACTTTGGAAAATTTAAAATTGATCTTGGCGCTATCTGGGGAGGTAGTCCATTAAACGGGAGTTCTTTCCAAGAAGCAAGAGGAACCTCTGGGAATTATATTATCTATAATGACAAAATTAACTCAAAAGACAATTGGGGTGGTAAAGCGAAAGTTACATACCAAAATGGACTTTTTAATTGGTATGCTCAAGGAGGGTATATGGGCTTAGTCGCGAGTGGCGGTTCTGATCAAACACAGACTTTTACAGGTTGGAAATTAAAAGACAACGGAAGTGGAAATCAAGTAAACGTTTTAACGGGTGCTACTTTTACTACTGGAAATTTACAAATCGCACCTAATTTCTTGTATCAAAAACCATTGATTGCAGCAATGCCAAACGATGTAACAGGTGCTGGAAGATTAAGAAATGTGATTGACGACCCGTTTGCAGTGAGAGGAAATAGAGAGACGATGGGAGTAGAATGGTTGTTTACTTATGATCCAACCCCAGGAACATGGATGTATGAATGGGACAATGATAGAGCAGAAGATGCGAAGTTTGCTATGAATTTAGGTTTTGTTTATCGTCATTTACCTACAACCCAAGATGCACACATCGGATTTTTAGCAAATCGTCAATTTTTTGCATTTCCAAATGCGGCTCCAGCAGAAGATTTATGGGAAGTTAGCTCTAGAGTAGTTTCTAAAGTGAGTCCAGAATTTGGGTTTATAGGGAACTTCTTCTATGGAAATGGACAAGCAAATGGTGACAATGCCAGGTTGATAAAACGTTTTGGTGGAGATGTACGAATGATCATCAACAAACTAAAAATAACCGCACAAGCAAAATTTAACGATTGGGGTCCTTTTGATTATCACAGAGATTTTAACTTGACATATCCAGCACAATTAATGTTGGATGTATCAACTACTCTAGGAAAGCCAGGATGGTTTGTGTTACCAAGCACTAAAGTGGGTATTCGCGGAACGTGGAGATCTCTTGATGAAAACTCTCCAAGATTTAGCCCGAATAACGCGATAGAATTTGCGACCGCACCAACGATTAGTCCTGTAGGATTTCCGAATGGTTCAGAATGGGAAATTAGAACTTACATTCATATCAATATTGGTAAATAATATAAAAAAAGATAAGATGAAAACAACAAAATATAAATACATAAAAGCTACCTTTTTATTCCTGTTGGCGCTCAGTATTACTAGTTGCGAAAGAGAGCTTTCAGACAAAGTTGAATTTGCTACTTATGGAACAACTGGTGATATCTTTACGGATACTCCAGTAGGTCTTACCGATCAATTTTTTGTTTCTTTTGATCCCGCCGGAGGAGCAAATACCGAAGGTTTTGGAACCGACGAGAGTATTACCTATCAAGGTGCGAGTGCTATCCGTATAGATGTACCCGCTGGAGACGACGCTAACGGTGGATACATTGGTGGTATTTTTGTAGATCGTGGTACTGGAAGAAACTTAACGGGTTATGATGTGTTAACATTTTGGGCAAAAGGATCTACAACAGCTACAATTGCATTGGTTGGTTTTGGAACTGATTTTATTGATGACAAATATGCTGTCGGTTTAGAAAATATAAAACTTTCTACTGATTGGAGAAAATATACGATACCAATTCCAGATGCTTCTAAACTTATACAAGAAAAAGGAATGTTTATTTTTTCTGCTGGAGGAATTGGCGTTTTTCCTGAAATGGGCTATACCTTTTGGATGGATGAATTAAAATTTGAAAAATTAGGAACCCTTGGTCAGCCCCAACCTGCTATGGCAAATAAGGAAGACAAAGTAGAAACTAAATTTTTAGGAGATCAATTTAGTATGGCTGATTATGGTTTGAGACAAACATTTAATTTGGCTTCCGGTATAAATCAAACGGTAATTGCCGCGCCATCTTATTTTTCTTTTACCTCTTCTGATATTGAAGTTGCAAGAGTAAATGAGTCAGGAATTGTAAGTCTTGTTGGTTCAGGGTCAGCAAAAATAACTGCTTCTATTGCTGGGGTTTCAGTAGCTGGTTCTTTAACAGTTAATGTTGCAGGAGGCTTTCCTGTTGCACCTACACCATCATTAGCAGCAAGTGATGTGATTTCAATATTTAGTGATGCGTATACAGATGAAGCAGTAAATTACTACAATGGATTCTGGGCACCTTATCAAACAACTTTAGGGGGCGAAACTGTTATAGATGGGCAAAACGTGCTTAACTATACGAACTTTAATTTTGTAGGTACTCAATTAACAACACCTTTAGATATTTCGGAGATGACCCATCTTAGTATAGATATTTTAATGCCTGAGGTCTTGCCAACTGATATTGATATGCTGATTACTTTAAAGAATGAAAGTGCTACTGAGACAACTTTCCAACAGCAGCGAATTGGTGGTCAAACATACGCATGGGATCCCCGAACAGGAGATATTAATGATACTGAAAGTAATGCAACCTTTGAAGGTGGTGTATGGAAAACTATCAAAATACCTATTAGGCCTACAGCAGAAACTGGTTTGGATAAGACAGGAGTCAATCTTATTATTATAGAAAGAATAAAATCTTCTAATGTAACTGATCTTCATATCGATAATTTATATTTCTATAAAGAATAATAAAGAACAATATTAAAACAAGAAAAATGGATAAAAATAATAAAAATAGCATGCGTATAACAACCACTTTGTTGAAAACGTTTGGCGCACTAGTTCTTCTTATAGCCTTTAGTTGTAATCTAGACGAAACACAAACCGTTGCAGAATTTAAAAATATTGTGTTATCTGATGAATTTGATACAGATGATTTTATAGATAGTGATATTTGGACTTTTGATATTGGAAATGGTACCAATGGATGGGGTAATAATGAAGAACAATTTTATACAAAGCGTACAGAAAATGTTTCTGTACAAAACGGTATACTAATAATTAAAGCTCTTAAAGAAGATTATAGTGGTTTTGATTATACCTCTAGTAAAATTTTAACCAAAGGTTTAAAAGAACAAGCATATGGTCGTTTTGAAGCACGTATACAATTGCCAACAGGTCAAGGAATGTGGCCTGCTTTCTGGTTGTTAGGCGCTAATTGTGGTGATGGAACAGCAGATACAGAAGTGTGGCCAAATTGCGGTGAAATAGATATTATGGAATACCGAGGACAAGAGCCAACAGTGGTTCATGGAAGTGTTCATGGCCCTGGTTATGCTGCAGGTAATGCGATTACTAAAACGTATGCATTAGAAAACGATCGTTTTGATACAGGTTTCCATGTTTTTGGAATAGAATGGACTCCAGAATATATTAATTATTATGTGGATGATGTTTTATACAATCAAATCACACGCGCACAAGTAGAAGAAAAAGGGACTTGGGTATTTGATCAACCTTTCTACATTATTATCAACTTAGCAGTAGGTGGAAATTTTATAGGCGCACCAAATGAGGAAACTGTTTTTCCACAAACAATGTTAATCGATTACGTAAGAGTATATAACAAATAGTAAATATTTATAAACAAACATAAAATTATGAAATTAGTATTAAAAAATAGTAAGCTTATTGTTTTCTTTTTGATGGCAATAATATACGCAGGTTGTTCAGAGGATGTTGTTGAATTGCCTAAAATTACTGCAGGCTTTACGTATACTTTAAACGAAAATACAGGTACAGTAGAATTTATTAATATTTCTGAGAATGCAACTACCTATTCTTGGGATTTTGGAGATGAAACCCCTTTAGTATCGGAATTAATTTCATCAGATATTAATCCAATTAAAACGTATATTAATGGTACGTATACTGTTATATTAAAAGCAATGAACGCTGCAGGAGCAGTCTCTTATTTTGAAGATATTATTGTTGTTGGTCCTATTCAGGTTGGTCCTGATACGACAATACCAGTAATTACCCTAACGGGACTGGCAACTATTGAGATTGATGTCAATGAGAGCTTTACAGATCAAGGAGCAACTGCTACTGACGCGGTAGATGGTGATATTTCTGAAAACATTGTGGTAGGAGGAGATATCGTAGATACAACAACTGCAGGCACGTATGTAATTACATACAATGTCTCTGATGCAGCGGACAATGAAGCGGTTGAAGTAACAAGAACTGTAAACGTAAATACTGTTGTTGTTGGACTTTGTACTGCAGACGTAGCACAAACATTAACGGCTGTGAATTTCCATTTAACTTTTCAAACAGATCCGGGCACTATAGCAGTAAAGAATTCAGAAAATTTTAAATTCTTTCAAGATAATGTAACGTATGAGTATGCTGATAACCCTGCAGTTTCTGCTGGAAATAATTCATGCAAAGTAGCGAAGGTTATCAACCATAATGCAGCTGCTTGGGATAATTTGCAATTTGATTTTGCAAATAAATTAATTTTTACGGACGGATCAAATTTCACGATCAAAGTTTACTCACCACAGTCTGGTTATAAAGTAACACTTAAATTAGAAGATAAAGCAAACTCAGGAGCTTTTAAACAAGTAGCTTCTGGAGTAACCACAAAAACAGATGAATGGGAAGAGTTAACAATTTCATTTAACGCTTCAGATAGTGATAAATATGATAAAGTAGTATTCTTTTTTGATTTAGAAACCAAAAATGGAAACACCTATTATTTTGATGATTTAAAATTAAATCTCGGAACCGGCGGTGGCGGTGGTGGAACTGGTGGTGGTTCTTCTAATACCGTGGGCGGTGGAGACGGATGTGCAGATACCACTACGTGTCCTGACGCTCCTACTGGTGAATTATTATTTAATGGTGATTTTGAGGCGTGTGATTGTGATTGGCAATTAATTGGGAATGGAGGTACAGTATCAATCTCAGAAACGATTGATAACGGTGGCTCTAGATCTGCTCAAATTCAATCTGCAAGTGGAAAGAATCCAGCATTAAAACAAGAAAGACTTGGTGTTGGTATCATTCAACCAAATACGACCTATGTCGTTACTTTTGATATCAAAGCATCAGGAGCTTTTGGAGAAGGTGGTGTTTTCAAGGCATTTGTTTTTTCTGAAGGAGAAAATGGTGGAGACGTACCTGCAACTAAGCATGATCTTACTATCGATACAAGTAGTATTTCTTCAACATCTTGGGAGTCTAAATCCTATACTTTTACAACTCCAGGAAACGCAAATCAAGTAGCAGGAGGAGTTTCATTTTTAGCGGAATTGGTAAACAGTAATGCTTCAGTTAATATTGATAATGTAGTAATAAAAGCTCAATAATTAAGGTTTTATAATATTATATAGCTTGAGTAGGCAAATTATGCTTAACTCAAGCTATTTATTAATAAAGACCTCTTAAAACTAAATGTAGCGGCTTTGTTAAGACTGTTTTTTTGGAGGCCTTGAATTTGTAGAGACTTCTAAAAATAATAATAAAAAGTGAGTTTCTTCTAACGAAGAAGATCAAAAAAGTAATCAAACGAATATATAAAAAGTATTCTACCAAATTTAAATAACAAACCTCTTCAAAAGAATTATATAGAGGTTCATAGAAGGACAATTTAATGACAAAAAAGACTATTTTTTTAGGAAAAAATAAAGCAGATTTTCAAACGCAATTGGTAAAAGGTGAAATGATTCATTTTGAAAATGAAACCTATTATAAGATTGCCAATAGTAATGAAATGAGGCCTTTTTTTATGAGTATTGTTTCAGACTCAAATCATTGGATGTTTATTTCAAGTAATGGAGGTCTTACTGCAGGTAGAAAAAACAGTGAGTATTCATTATTTCCTTATTATACAGATGATAAAATTACAGAAGCTGCGGATGTTACAGGAAGTAAATCTATTTTTCAAGTTTTAAAAAATGGAAATACTTACTTATGGGAACCTTTTTCTCAAAGACAAATTGGTTTGTATCAAGTGAAACAAAACTTATACAAGAACAGTTTTGGTAACAAAGTTATTTTTGAAGAAATTAATGAAGACCTAGGTATCACATTTAGATATCAATGGAGTTCCTCTGATGTTTTTGGCTTCGTAAAAAAATCAACCTTAATTAACACTTCTTCAGAAAATGTACAAGTTACATTTTTAGATGGTTTACAAAATATTATCCCTTCAGACGTTGAAACCGATTTACAAAATTCGAGAAGTAATTTAGTAGACGCTTACAAAAAGAGTGAATTACAAACAGAGTCGGGTTTAGGTATTTATGCCCTAAGCGCTATTATTGTAGATAAAGCAGAGCCAAGTGAAGCTTTAAAGGCAAACATCGTTTGGTCTTTAGGTATTGAAAATCCAACCTATTTACTATCATCATTACAATTAGATAATTTTAGAAGAGGAAAAGCGCTTCATCAAGAAATTGATGTAAAGGCAGAAAAAGGTGCTTATTTTATTAGTGCTGATTTAGATTTGTCAGCAAACGAAACCAAAGAGTGGCATTTTATTGCGAATGTCAATCAAACAATAGGAGCTATTCAAAGAATTTCGAAAGCAATTACGGATAATGAAAATTTATCGAAAGAAATTCAAGAGGATATTGAATTAGGAACAAAAAATTTAATTGCCTTAACAGGAGCTGCTGATGGTGTTCAGGTTACAAACGATTCCTTAATTAGTACCAGACACTTTGCAAACACGCTTTTCAATTTAATGAGAGGTGGAACTTTTGATGATGATTATAAGATTGAAAAAGAAGATTTTATAAAATACATCGGAAAGGCGAATAAAAAAGTTATCAAGAAAAAAGAGGCATTGTTAAATGGTTTGCCAGACATCTTTAACCTAAATACAATCCTTGAAATTGCAGAGAAAGATGAGGATCAAAACTTTAAAAGACTTTGTTTTGAATATTTACCATTAAAATTTAGTAGAAGACATGGAGATCCAAGTAGACCTTGGAACAAGTTTTCTATCAATACAAAAAATGAAATAGATGGTTCTAAAATTTTAGATTATGAAGGAAACTGGCGTGATATTTTCCAGAATTGGGAAACATTAGCACATTCCTATCCTGCTTTTATTGAAAGCATGATTCATAAGTTTTTGAATGCAACAACTTTTGATGGTTACAATCCTTACCGAGTTACAAAAGATGGTTTTGATTGGGAAATTATTGAAGAAAATGATCCTTGGTCATACATTGGCTATTGGGGAGATCATCAAATAATTTACTTATTAAAATTCTTAGAATTTATAGAAAATCATTATCCAAATCAATTGGAAAAAAGGTTTTCTGAAGACATTTTTGTCTATGCAAATGTGCCTTACAAAATAAAAGATTATAAAAGCATACTTGAAAACCCTAAAGATACGATTGAATTTGACCATGATTTAGATGCGAAAATTCATCAAAAGAAAGAAGAATTAGGAGCGGATGGCGCTTTGTTAAGAGATGAAAATTTCTTTATATATAAAGTAAACTTAATAGAAAAATTATTGGCAACTGTGCTCGCTAAAGTATCCAACTTTATTCCTGAAGGTGGTATTTGGATGAATACGCAGCGTCCGGAATGGAATGATGCGAATAATGCGCTCGTTGGGAACGGTGTTTCTATGGTTACACTTAACTATTTAAACCGTTTTATAAAATTCTTTGAAAAAGTAGTTTTAAAATCGGCAACAGAAGAAGTAGAAATTTCTGCAGAATTGGCAATATTTTTTAATGAAGTAGTTGCCACTTTCATCCAAAATAAAAAGATTCTATCTGGGAGTGTATCAGATTCAGAAAGAAAAACAGTTTTAGATGGTTTAGGTGAGGCAGCAAGTGTCTATAGAACTCAGATTTATGAAAATGGATTTTCTAGTGATCGAAGTAAGGTTACAAAAACAGCGTTGTTAGCCTTTTTTACCATTACAAAACAATATCTAGAACATACAATCAAAGCAAATAAACGTTCAGATAATTTATACCATTCTTATAATTTAATGACGATAGAGAATGATACAGAAGTTTCTGTTTCCTATTTGCCTGAAATGTTAGAAGGGCAAGTAGCTGTTTTAAGTGCAGAATACTTATCGTCAAAAGAAGTGTTAGCTGTTTTAGACGGAATGAAGGCAAGTGCATTGTTCAGAGAAGATCAGTACAGTTATATTTTATATCCCAATAAAGAATTGGCACGTTTTGACGAGAAAAATGTGATTTCTAAAATTTCCGTAGAAAATTCTAAACTATTATCAAAGCTTGTTGGTGATGGAAATACTCAAATCATTAATCAAGATGTTACTGGGAAATATCATTTCAATGCCAATTTTAATAATGCAAATAGATTAAAAGAAGCTTTTGCAGAACTACCAGAAGCTTATGAAGATTTGTTAGGGAAAGAAGCACAATTGCTGTTAGATATTTTTGAAGAAGTTTTTAATCACAAAGCATTTACAGGACGTTCAGGTACTTTCTTTGGTTATGAAGGTTTAGGTTCTATTTATTGGCACATGCTTTCAAAACTATTATTAGCTGTTCAAGAAAACTGTTTAATAGCCGTTAAAAATAATGAAGACCCAGCATTGATTGGTCGACTTTTTGACCATTATTATGAAATTCAAGCAGGTGTTGGAGTACATAAATCGCCACAATTATATGGAGCATTTCCAACGGATCCATATTCTCATACACCAGCAGGGAAAGGAGCACAACAACCAGGAATGACAGGCCAGGTGAAAGAAGATGTGTTGAGCAGAATCGGAGAGCTTGGTGTTTTTGTAAAAGAGGGTAAACTTAACTTTAGTCCAAAATTACTAAGAGAAAATGAGTTTATTACCACTCCTCAAACTTTTAAGTATACCGCAATAAGCAAAGAAGAAAAAACAATTAATTTGAAAGTAGGTTCGCTTTGTTTTACTTATTGTCAAATACCAATTGTATATAATTTGTCAGAAAAAGTGGGTATTGAAGTTGTTTTTAACGATGCATCAAAAACTGTTTTTAATACTTTGACTTTAGATATAGCAACGAGTACAAAAGTATTCAGTAGGTCCAATGAAATTAGCCATATAGAAGTATCCATTAGTAAATAGTTTTAATGGAAAGGCGCAATTTAATTTACTTGATTTGTTTTTTTTTGTTGACAGTTATGATCTTGATTTATAAAATGAAAGAAAATAAAAAAAATCAAAAAGTAGTGATAACAGCAGCTCAAATTTTAGGGAATCCTAACTATTTGGCAATCTCTTATGGGGGATATAGATTAAAATCAAGGGAAGATTATCAGCCTACCATTTTACAACTAAAGGAAGATCTAAGGTTGTTGCACGCTATGGGAATTAGAATATTAAGAACCTATAATGTGCAACCAAACTTACCGCATGCATCCAATGTTTTAGAAGCAATTTATCAGCTTAAAAAAGAAGACCCTACTTTCGAAATGTATGTAATGTTGGGTGCTTGGATAGACTGTTTGAATGCTTGGACGGATAAAGTGCCTAATCATGATATTGAAAGTCAACAAAACGAAGGCGAAATTTTAAGAGCTGTAGCGTTGGCAAATCAATATCCAGACATTGTAAAGGTAATTGCAGTTGGTAATGAAGCCATGGTAAAATGGGCAATAAGTTATTATGTGCAGCCAAATGTTATCTTAAAATGGGTAAATCATTTACAAGATTTAAAGAAAAATGGCGCATTGTCTAAAGATGTTTGGATTACAAGTTCAGATAATTTTGCTTCTTGGGGTGGAGGAGATCCAGTATATCATGTTGAAAATTTAGAGAAGCTTATTAAGGCTGTAGATTATCTTTCAGTTCATACCTATCCAATGCATGACACGCATTATAACCCGAAATTTTGGGGAGTGTTAGCAGAAGAACAAAACCTATCTGATTTAGAAAAAATAGACAAAGCGATGCAGCGTTCTACACAGTATGCTGCTTTACAATATGAAGAGGTAAAAAGATATATGAACAGTATTGGTGTTTACAAACCGATTCATATTGGTGAAACAGGTTGGTCAACATTTTCAAATGACCTCTATGGAGATCAGGGTTCAAAAGCTACAGACGAACTTAAATCTGGACTTTACTATCAATATACGCGTGCATGGACTCTTAATGAAGGGATGTCCTGTTTTTATTTTGAAGCGTTTGATGAAATATGGAAAGATGCTCAAAACCCAGGAGGATCAGAAAACCATTTTGGCTTATTCACCTTAAAAGGGGAAGCTAAATTTCCACTTTGGGGTCTAGTTGATAAAGGAGTTTTTAAAGGATTAACGAGAAATGGTAAATCAGTAACAAAAACATATAATGGAAATAAAGAAACCCTATTGAAAGGTGTTTTAGTTCCAAATACATTCGATAAAAGATGAAACTAAATAACTATTATTTTTTGATGTTAATTTTAATTATGAGTTGTAGCCAAAAGAGTTCTAAATTAGACGTTGCTGTCTATGAAACTTCTCAGGCAGGAAATAAACTAACCACTATTTCTGAGTTTACTTTGGCTGAAAATGCGTCTGTAATCAAGTTGGATCCAAGTCAGAAATTTCAAACCATTACTGGTTTCGGGGGGGCTTTTACGGAGTCTTCAGCTTATTTACTAAATCGTTTGAGTAAGAAAAACAAGGATACTATTTTAGAAGCCTATTTTTCAAATGATGGTGCAAATTATTCTTTGACAAGAACGCATATGAATTCTTGTGATTTTTCTTTAAGTCAATATTCATATTCTCCAGTAGAAGACGATATGGAATTAGAGCATTTCACTATTAAAGAGGACAGAGATGATTTAATTCCGATGATAAAGGATGCAATGAAAATCTCTAAAGATGGCTTTAAAATCTTTGCTTCTCCTTGGACAGCTGCTCCTTGGATGAAAGATAATAAAAAATGGGTTGGAGGAAAATTGTTGCCAAAATACTACGATACTTGGGCGTTATTCTTTTCTAAATATGTAGATGCCTACAAAGAAGAAGGAATTGATATTTGGGGATTTACGGTAGAAAACGAACCGCATGGAAATGGTAATAATTGGGAAAGTATGCATTATTCACCTGAGGAAATGACGGACTTTGTGCAACATCATCTAGGTCCAAAATTAGAAGCTGACGGTCATGGAGATAAAATTATTTTAGGATATGACCAGAATAGGGCTGGCATCAAAGAATGGGTAGATGTGATGTTTAAAGATGAAGCTTCCTCAAAATATTATGACGGAACAGCAATTCATTGGTATGAAAGTACCTATGAAGTTTTTCCAGAAGCTCTGCAATATGCTCATAAAAAAGCGCCAAACAAATACTTAATTGAAACAGAAGGATGTATCGACTCTCAAGTACCAGAGTGGAAAAATGATGCCTGGTATTGGGCAAAGGAATCCACAGATTGGGGTTGGGATTGGGCACCAGAAAAAGATAAATATTTGCACCCGAAGTACGCACCAGTAAACCGATATGCAAGAGATATTATTGGCTGCTTAAACAATTGGGTAGATGGTTGGGTAGATTGGAATATGGTTTTAGACAGACAAGGAGGACCAAATTGGTTTAAGAATTGGTGTGTCGCTCCAGTGATTGTAGATCCAGAAAAAGATGAAGTTTATTTTACGCCTCTTTTTTATACAATGGCCCATTTTAGTAAATACATTAGACCAAAAGCACAAGTAATTGGTATAGAAAACTCAGCTAAAGAATTACAAGTGACAGCAGCAGAAAACCCAGATGGTTCCATAGCTGTCGTGGTTTTTAATGAAGGGAAAACAAAAAAAAATTTTAAATTACAAATAGGAGGAAAAGAAACATGTATAAATATTGATGCACAAGCAATACAAACAATTGTTATTCAGTAGTTAAATGTTTAAAATATAACTTATAAAATCATTAATAAAACTAATCAAACCCAATAATATGGCTAAAGAAATAAAAGTGCCGTTTGGCCAAAAGGTTGCCTTCGGTATAGGAATGCTTGCGAATCAAATGTTTCCTGCTGTGTTAGGTATCTTTATGGTCGTTTTAGTTCAAGATTTAGGCTTTCCGGGTTGGATGTGGGGAGTCATTTATTTCTTCCCAAGACTTTTTGATAGTTTTACGGATCCTATTATGGGATATATCTCAGATAATACCAAATCAAGATGGGGAAGACGGCGCCCTTATGTGATTCTTGGGGGGATTATCACGGGTACTGCATTTATTGTTATGTGGCAACTTTATAAAGGGGCTGGAGTTGATTATAATTTCATCTACTTTATGATTTGGTCATTTATATTTTATTTAGGGATTACCATTTTTAGCGTTCCATACGTTGCGATGGGCTATGAGATGAGTAATGATTTTCATGAACGTACTAATATTATGGCAACTGCTCAATGGATTGGGCAATGGGCCTGGGTTATTGCACCTTGGTTTTGGGTGATAATGTATGATCCCACTTGGTTTGAATCTGCGGAAGTTGCAACGAGGACACTTGCTGTTTGGGTAGGTGTAATTTGTACTATTTGTGCGATTGTACCCGGTATTTTTATTAAAAGTAAATCAACTTTAAACGAAGATTATTCTCCTCTCAATCTAAAAAACATAGGAAATAGTCTGAAAGAAATAGGTGCAGGTTTTGTAAGTGCTTTTAAAATAAAACCATTTAGAAAACTATGTATTGCTACTTTCTTAGTGTATAACGCATTTATGACAATTGCCTCGTTTTCATTCTTTATTATTGTATATCATCTTTTTGATGGTGACGCAGGTGCTTCAGGTATATGGCCAACACTTTTTGGTTGTTTAGGAGCTCTTGGAACTACCTTTTTAGTAATTCCTACTGTGGCTAGGTTGTCTAAAGTGTTAGGAAAAAAGAAGGCCTTTTTGATTTCGCAAGCAATTTCTGTTGTAGGATATCTGATGCTTTGGTTCTTATTTATTCCAGGCAAGCCTTATCTATTTATTTTTGCACTTCCTTTTTTTTCATTTGGTATCGGAAGTCTATTTTTATTAATGATGTCTATGACGGCTGATGTTATTGATATAGATGAGCTTAATACAGGTCTAAGAAGAGAAGGTTCCTTTGGAGCGATCTATTGGTTGATGGTGAAATTTGGTTTTGCTATTGCAGGTGGATTGAGTGGTGTCATTATGAGTTCGGTAGGTTTTGATTCAGGACAAACTCTACAGCCCGAAGGTGCTGTTGATGGGTTGCGACTCGCTTTCTCAGGAATCCCTATAATAGGAACACTTATAGCAATGTATGTAATGCGTAATTATAGTGTTACTGAAGAAAGTGCTCTTGTGATTCGAACAAAACTTGATGAACGTAAAACTGAAAATAATTTAATAGCAACAGCCAAGTCAAAGTGAAATGATAAAAGATGCAGCACCAAGTAAATTTAATGCAACGAAATATTTTATTCAAACTTAAGAATGGGTAATGAAAGAAGGGATCGCAATGTTCCATTTCTCATCATTTGATGAATCTTGGAAAGTTCGTGTAGAAGGAAAACTGGGTGCATGCTGGAGTATTTGGGATAAGAATAAAAACTTAAAATACTAGCATTTAGATTAGTATTGAAGTTGTTAAAAAGTATGTTTTTAAGTGAAAATTGTTTTAGAATTACAGATTCTAAAACAATTTTCACTTCCTAAAAATTTAGGATTTCCATGCTCTTCAGACCAAAAACCCTCTAGGATGTTTTTATTTAAGCACTTGTATACGACAACTCCCTTGTAGGTTTTGTTTTCCAAACCGATGTAATTAAAGTTGATGACAAGAATATTATTTTTAAAAAAACCAGTGCCATGTTGCTCTTGAGTGTTATCGATGCTCCATTTAGCAATAATTCTATAATTTTTATCCAAAGATAAAGAAAGTTCTCCCTTATAAAAGTTCTCTTCAGCTTCTTGATTATTGCCAATAATAGAATAATTGCCTGCTAAATCTTGTACGTTCATGATGCTAAAAAATTATATATTGTAAAGATATAAGATTTTAGTGATTTACTTTTTTTTTAGTACTTTTAAACATATGTAGATGATAATGAAATTCTATCACCTTATAAACTCTCTATAAATTAATAAAACAGCTTTAAAGATAACTTATAAACTTATTGTTGGCGATAGTGAAACCCTCATAGAGATTGGACCACGTGCAATGTAATCAATAATTTACTAATTTTTCTTTTTTAAATATTTAAGAAACAAATATGGATAATAAGACTTACACAATTTTTATCAGTTTTATAGTAGCCCTAGGTGGCTTTCTTTTTGGCTTTGATGCTGGCATCATTTCGGGAGTTATGTCTTTTGCAGGTCCTGAATTTAATTTAAGTGAAATACAATATGGTTGGGTGGTAAGTGCTCCTTCATTTGCAGCAATGTTTGCTATGTTGTTTTCAGGAAGAATAAGTGATCTTATTGGAAGAAAAAAAACACTCATTTTTGTTGCTTTTTTATATGCTATTTCTGCTATTTTTTCTGCGATAGCAACTTCTTATGAGATGTTGTACATCGCACGAATTATTGGAGGTGTTGCTTTTGGAGCAGCGTTGGTTTTAGCACCAATTTATATTGCAGAAATTTCAACAGCAGAAAATAGAGGGAAGTTAGTTTCTTTGCAACAACTAAATATTGTTTTTGGTTTTTTTGCAGCATTCCTAAGCAATTATTTTTTTAATAGTTACAAAAGCGCAGAAACTGTGTTTTTAACTGATGAAAACGTTTGGAGATGGATGCTAGGAGTGGAGTTAATTCCTGCAGTCATCTATTTTATTTTCTTATTTTTTGTTCCTAAAAGCCCTCGCTGGTTATACTTAAAAGGAAATTTTGAAGAAGCTAAGAACGTTTTAAACCAGATTCATGGGAGCGAAAGAGGAGGTATTGAAATAGCTGCTATAGAAGCAAATATTGCTGCAGATCAAAATAAATCTGTATTAAAAATTAAAGATTTATTAAAACCTGCTTTGCGTTTTATTTTAGTTGTGGGTTTAGTCGTTGGTGTTTTGCAACAGATCACAGGGATAAACGCTGTGTATTTCTATGCTACATCCATATTTAAACAAACAGGTATTGGAACAGATGCTGCTTTCTCATCAGGGGTTTTATTAAGTACAATATCCGTACTATTTACTTTTGTAGCAATCTATTTAATTGATAGAATGGGGAGAAGGCCTTTGTTGTTAATTGGTACAGCAGGAATCGCTATTAGTTTGTTATTGTGTGGCTATGGTTTTAACCAAGCCACTTATCAGTTAACAGAAAAAAACATCAATCAGTTTGAGTTTCAAGATGCTGAAAAATTAATGCCTTTTTCAGATATGGTATACGATAATGATGTTGACTTTAAGAATGATTTAAAATCGGCTTTAGGAAATAAAGTATATAGTAAAAATGATGGTGCAATTTTAGAAGCAGCAACAACCATTAATGCCAATTTAATATTGATAGGAATCCTAGGCTTTATTGCTTGCTTTGCATTTTCTTTAGGCCCAGTTATGTGGGTTCTGTTGTCAGAATTATACCCATTAAAATATCGAGGTTTGGCAATTGGTGTCATTGCTTTTATAAACTCTTTAATCAGTTCTTTAGTGCAACTTGTTTTCCCATGGGAATTATCTAATTTAGGAAATGCATTGAGTTTTTTCTTGTTTGGTATTATTGCTTTAGCTGGCTTTTTCATCCTCCTAAAAATATTACCAGAAACTAAAGGGAAATCTTTAGAGCAATTAGAATTAGAATTTATCAAAAATTAAAGAACTAAAAATATAAGAATGCAAGGTTATTATTTTCCGATACAGAAAATAACTTCAATTGATTATCAATGCTTTACGTTTTCAAGGTACAAATAAGGTACATTACTGCATTAAAAAAAACCTTTCGGGGTTAAAATAGTGATTTTGATTTTAGGACTTCTAAAACGGGAATTAAGAAACTTACCGCCTAACATTTCAACTTAACATAAAGCAATATCGTGTAGTCAAGATTTTTAATCCCTAACAAAACGTACTGAAAAGCCGGAAGACTTGTTACTGAAGTACGTGGGCACGGAACTTCTACCAGAGTTCAGGTTGCGGTGCCATACGACATTCATAATTTTCTCAGTGGAACTCCAAAAGACTGCATTGCCACCCTCAGCGTGGAACGAACCATCGTAGTTACGGTCACCCACAGGTAAGGCATTAAAGCCGCTGCTGTTGTTAAGGCTTTGGTCGTTGCCTACTGCTCCTGTATTGGTCGAACTATCCCAGCCTGTTGTGGAGGCCATTGCCTTGGCTATTCTGTCTCCTGAAGTTGTCCCATCATAATTATAGCCATTGGCTATGAGGTAGTTTTCAAGCGTTGTCCACTCGGCATCTGTGGGTACGTGCCAGCCTTCTGGTGCAAATTCTTTGTTAGGAGTATTAGGGTCTGAGTCGTGAATACCCATTACAGCATACCAGTTATAAAGTCTTGGCTTTGTAGGGTCGTTGTCATAATAGCTCCAAGCACCTGTGGTGAGACTTTCCCACTCTGTATTATCTGTAACCTCTGGAATAGGAGTGCCATCTCTATATGTTATATGACAAGCATTTTCAACAGTCCATTCTTGTGTTCCGTAAACAATACTATCATATGGGACACCATCACAACTTCCTCCTTCATTAGTCGTAAACTCAACTTCATCTCCATAGAAATCCCCAAAATTATTAGTTAAGAAAGCCCTAACATAATAAGTAGTATTAGGCGTTAAACCCTCAATAGTAGTTAAGATATTAGTCCCATTTACATTAATTTGAATATCTTCTAGGGTGGGCTGTATTTCAGTAGAATAAACAAACCCTTGTTCTGTATTATTAGGAACATCACAGTTCTCTGATACGATACTTATAACACCATTTAAAGTAGCTGAGGTCTCTGTTATATCAGTAGCAGCTTGTGTTGTTAGAGTTGGCTCATAGATACAAGGGTTGCCCTCGCTATCACTACTACAAGCGAAGATTAATAAAGCGGAGAGAAGAAGTAGTTTTTTCATTGGTTATTTTTAATTAGCTGTTATTAATTGAGTGGCTTTTTACCAATCGTCATTAGCACTAGTTTTAGACGATTTCTTTTACGGGCTTTATAATCTTTTTGGTTGCATTGTAAAGAACAGTATTTAGTTACCGTTGTTTTGGCTGTAAATTCCTGTTCACAATACTGGCAAATTCGTTGTATCTCAATTTTACTGCTCATTAAGTAGCATTAAATATCATTAAGTGTATTTAAGTGCAAAATAAAAAGGGTAATACCCTAAAATTTTGTACCTCAATCGATCAAGGTACAATAAAGGTACAAATTTGTACCGAATAAACGCATAATATCACAAAGTAAATAGTACCTTTATTTTAAGTAAAAGCTTTATTAATAAGGTTTAGTAATTGTTTTTAGTATGTTTTTTAAATGATTGTTTTGTGTGGTTACTTTCCGATACAGAAATTAGAAAATATATGCCCTAAAATATCTTTGTCAACATCATATTCTCCTGTGATGTTTCCGAGATGACGTAAACATTCACGAATATCAATAGAAAATAAATCAGTAGAAATTTCTAAATCAATTCCTTGTTGTACAGAGGTGATTGCTGTTAAGGCATTATTCAATGCTTCAAAATGACGAGAATTGGTAACAATTGTTTCATTATTACTTAAAGCACCCGTATTTACAAGAGAAGTTAATTCAGACTTTAATTGTTCAATCCCGATTTTTTGTTTTGCAGAAAGTAAAATTAGATGCGCTATTTCTGATTTTAAAATAGCAGCGTCGTGACAAGATAAAGTATCAATTTTATTGGCAACCACCAGCAAACGTTTTTTTGGAAAACGCTCTTTTATAGTTTCTATTTCTTGTAAAAAAAGAGCACTAGCATATGAAAATTTATTAGAATCAATTAGAAAAATAATTAATTGTGCATTTTCAGCTTTCTCATACGCTTTTTTAATTCCGATACTTTCTATAACATCTTGAGTTTCTCTAATTCCTGCAGTATCAATAAATCGAAATGCAACACCATCGATAATAATTTCATCTTCAATAGCATCTCTTGTGGTACCAGCAATATCAGAGACAATCGCTTTTTCTTCGTTTAAAATGGTATTTAATAAAGTGGATTTACCAACATTAGGTTCCCCAATAATAGCAACCGGAATTCCATTTTTAATGGCATTTCCAAAAGAAAAAGAATCAATCAAACGTTTTAAAACACCTGTTATTTTTGTGACCAATTCTATAAACTTTGTCCTGTCTGCAAATTCAACATCTTCGCCAGAAAAATCTAATTCTAATTCAATTAAAGCCGCAAAATCTAATAATTGTACACGTAGTTCTTTCAACTCATTGGTGATGCCTCCACGCATTTGCTGTATTGCTATTTGATGGCTCGCAGCAGAGTTAGAAGCAATTACGTCTGCTACTGCTTCTGCTTGAGATAAATCCATTTTCCCATTTAAAAAAGCACGCAATGTAAATTCTCCATTATCTGCTATTTTGCAACCATTTTCTAAAAATAATTGTATAATTTCTTGTTGAATAAAAGAAGAACCATGACAAGAAATTTCTACGACATTTTCTCCAGTATAGGAATTCGGATTCTTAAATACAGAAACCAGCACTTCATCTAAAATAATATTATTTTGAATAATATTTCCTAAATGAATTGTATGTGTTTTTTGAGATTTTAAAGTTTTATTTTTTTTTATAGATTTAAAGTGTCTGTCTACAATAGCAATCGCATTTTCACCAGAAAGTCTAATTACAGAAATTGCGCCTACACCTGCGGGTGTAGCTAAAGCGATAATAGTGTCATTTTTAATCATAATGCAAATATACATCGCTTAATTAATTTATAATACGATGCACAAAATTTTTGTGTTAAATAAAGAGAATTTGGGCGTTATCTTTCAGGTCAGGCTTTTCGCTACAATCTTTTATTTTGTTCTCGATACATCACGCCCCAAAGCGTGATACTCGAACTGACAATAAAAGGATTTCCACTTCAATCCTTAACGTGGGCTTCTTTATAAAAGGATAGCCAAAAAATGTCTTTGTTTACTATTTATAGAAAATTCAATACTTTACAACTAAACAACTAAACAACAAAATTCTACAACTTTATAACATCTTCATATTCGTGAAAGAAAAGCTCAAACTTACTCATAGTAGCAACATAAAACTCAAAACAGTCTCTCCATGTGTTTTTATTATGGATACTAAATTTTTCTTGAAAAGGAACATAAATTCTATGGATTTGTTTACCACTTTCCAATTCATATTCATCATCAAAAATAACTTCAGGAAGTTCGGTTTCTAGCAATACTTTTAGAGAAAGTAATTGGTCATAATAGCATAAGTTTACCAATTCATCTGGGTTTTCAATATCTAAACAGACAAGTGCTTTTTTTCTGTCAGCGACAAATTTAAAAGAGAAACCTTTCATTTTGGTATTGTATAGCAACCACTTTCTTGGAAATGATTTACCAAAACTTGTCCAAAATTCTATACGTAATTGAGCCGCTTCTTTTTTAGAGAACATTCAGTTAGTTTAAAAGTTGATTTTTTTTTAAAAATTATGGCAATAGCAGATAACCGAAAAACTACCCATGTATTTTAGCGACATTTCCACGATCTCGCATCATCTCTGCTTCAAAAGCAACCAATGCATTCCATTTTTTGTCAACAATTTCCCTTTCCTGATAGTTTCTTGCGAATTGTAAAAAAGTAGTATAATGACTGGCTTCAGAAATCATTAAATTGTTATAAAATTTAGACAATTCTTCATCTTCCATGTTTTTAGAAAACACTTTAAAGCGTTCACAACTTCTGGCTTCAATTAGCGCAGCAACTAACAAGCGTTGCACTAAAGCATCTGTTCTATCTCTTGTTTTATTGAAGAATTTTTGCAATCGAATTGCATAATCATTCTTTTGTTCTCTTCCTAAAACCATTCCGCGTTTTACCATTAATAAATGCACCATTTTAAAGTGCTGCATTTCTTCAATAGCAATGTTGCTCATCTCTTTTACTAATTCAGTATCTTCTGAATAATTGATGATAATTGAAACGGCATTAGAAGCCGCTTTTTGCTCTAAAAAAGCATGATCTGTAAGTATTTGCTGTAAATCATCCTTGGCAATTTCTGCCCAAGAAGTTTCGGTTTCAAATTGTAATCCTAACATCCTAATTATATTGTTTTTTGTAGCCCCATTCCAAAATAGGCAAGCGCTTTAATTTCTTTTACACTAGATAAACGTTCATTACCAATAACTAAAAGCCCATTTATTGTTGCTTCAATATGATATTGTTTGTTACTTTCAAAGAACAAAACTAATTCATCTGAAAAAAAGGCTCTTATCTTTTCTTGATTTTTTCCAGACAAATAAAAACGTCTGGTAAAGTCTGAATGTCCTTCTATATGAATGTCTTTGTAACCCGCAAAATCTAAGAGGTATTCAAAAATACCTTCCCTGTCTAGCGTGAAAGACGGAACAGGCTTTGTTGTGTGAATGTGAAGTATTGTTGCCTTAATAACTTGTTTTGCAATCATTTCACCTTCGGAAAATTGGACATCCATAATGGTACAATCTTCGTTTGAAAGTACATTAGACACTTTGTCTATTTTACGCGTCTTAAAATATCCAAAAGT
Source organism: Polaribacter sp. (assembly GCA_028343155.1). GTDB lineage: Bacteria > Bacteroidota > Bacteroidia > Flavobacteriales > Flavobacteriaceae > Polaribacter. Next base: position 18,168 of record JAOLXX010000004.1, on the reverse strand, counting down.
GGGTAGTTCTTCTGTTTCTTGTGCAGAAAAAGCATAATATTTCCAATGCATTTCTTCACTAATCTTCTGAATAGATTTTTGCCTTTTAGTTAAAACACCTTCTTTTGGAATGATTTGTTTTGGTAAAATTTTCCGTAATGCAAATGGGTGCTCACTTCCAGATTTAGAGTCATCCAAGCCAATTACCTCAAAATGGCCTCCTTTTCTTGTGAAAGATTCTGTATAATTATTCATGTTTTCCATCACAGAATGATCTACAAAATCACACAATGAGAAATCGATAATTGCTTCTTCTGATTCAGGAATTTGATCGAGTTTCGTTTTTAGTTTTGTGTAGTTTAAAAAACTAGAAAAGTTTTTTACACTCACATAGTATTTTCCTTCTTCTTTAAACATTAAAACATTCGGCTTTAAAATATTTTTTATAAATAAAAGGATGTTTTTATTGATGATAACATGAATGATGAATGTGATTAAAATACCAACAATTATGCCTGTAATTAAACTCGTTAGGATGGTCGTAAATAATGTGATTAAAAAGATAATTAATTGTTCAGAACCTATGCTAAAAATTTTTTTAATATTGTTTGGAGACGCTAATTTATAGCCCGTAAAAACTAAAATGGCAGCCAAAGCAGGCAGCGGAATTTTGCGCAATTCGGTTGCAAATAATAAAATAAAAGCAACTAAAAAAGCGGCATGAAAAAAGTTGGCAGATCTATTTGTTCCTTTATTATTTACATTTACAGAGCTTCTTGCAATTACTGTGACTACATTTAATCCGCCTAAAAAACCACTAATTACGGTAGCAATACCTAAAGCTCGAATGTCTTTATTTACATTCGAGCGTCTTTTCAGAGGATCAAGTTTATCTACTGCTTTAATACTTAATAAACTTTCTATACTTGCAATTAAAGTAATTGCTATGACCGCATTTATAAAATTGGCATGGTATATTTTTGAAAAATCTGGAAACGCAAAATTGGATAAAATATCGTCTGGAAGTGAAATTAGTAGCCTTTTATCTATTGGATATGCTGAAGTAGCAACCAACTCAAAATAATAATACATTCCTACACTTAAAACGACAATCCACATCGGCGCAGGAATTAACTGAAAATATCGATTTCTTATTTTGCTATAAAAAACCATAATTAAAAAACTTCCAATTCCTACCAACCCTGCATAAAACATACTAGAATCAGTAGTTTTTATAAGGTTTAGAATGCCTTCCGGTATGTGTAAAAGCAACTCGATAATACTTCCTTTTGCCTCTAAATTACCAAACATTACGTGAATTTGTTTGGCAAAAATACCAATACCAATGGCAGCCAACATTCCCTGAATTGCAGAGCCAGGAAAGAAATCACCTAAAGACCCCATTCTAATAAAACCAAGAATAATCATGATTACTCCAGAGATAACAATGGCAGCTAACGTATATAAAAAACCTTGTTGCATGTTCCCTTCGCCCAGTGTTGTTATTGAAGCGAGAATGACAACGACCAAGCCATTTCCAGGTCCCGTTATTGTTACGTTTGCCCCCCCAATTAAGGAAACGACAGTACCACCAACGATGGCAGCAATAACTCCTGAAATAGGAGGAGCGCCAGAAGCTAGGGCCAATCCTAGGCCCAAAGGAAGTGCAATTAATGATACAACAAAACCAGAGAACAAGTTCTGTGGAATGTCACTTAAAAACGTTTTAAAAGCCTTTTTCTTCTCCATCTATTTTACAATTAAAACATCCGTTGGTAATTCAGATAAAATATACTCAATATCGTGTGGAAAAATCCGATCGAAAAAACCGAGTTTGTTCGGCGCATTCATCACTAATAAATCCGCTCTTTTTACTTTTGCATAATGCCCTATAGAATAACCTCTTTTTCCAAAAATAGGCTGTGTATTTACAGTAATATTTTTACTTTTAATATCTTCTAAGATGTGTTTTACACGTTGGTTTTCTCTCGTGCTTAACCTTTCCCTTGCAATACTAGATTTACGCAAAGTCTTGTCATCACTAACTTTAACATGTAATTCTCCCTGGCTAACTTCTTCAACAATTGTAATCTTATTACAATGTAACAGTTTAGAAAAAACAAAGGCTGTTTTTATTGTTTCTTCAGTTCTGTCGTCTTTTAATCCATTGACAACAATGTGATTACATGCAACTCTTAAGACAGAAGGTTTAATAAGAAGCAATACTGAACAAGGTGCTTTTCTTGTAATTTTTCTAGCAATAGAACCTACATAGTATTTTAATAGATTTTCTTTTTGAATTGCACCCAAAATAAGCAGGTCTATTTGTTCTGAAGCACACGTTTCTATGATTACATTGACAGGATTTCCTTCTTTCCAAATTGTTTTGAAAGGCTTTTTTAAAGGATCTGCTTTTGATAAAAGGGCTTTTAGATCTGTTTTTTTTTTATTAGATTTAGTACCGACATGTACGCCAACTAATTCAGCATCAAACATATTTGCAAGCCTTACAGCTTCAAATATATTTGGTTTTAAGTTTGGTGAAAAAGCAACACCAATTAAAATTTTATGAATTTTTTGCAAAAAAGTAGTTTAAAGGTTCTGTATTAGGCACAATATAGTGACTTTACAAGAATGAAAAAAACAATATTTTTATTTTTATGGTGCCCAAAGATTCTTAAATTTACTTTTTAAATTTGAAAATATGTTAGAATTAGCAGGGATTATTATTTTAGGGATACTAGCACAATGGGTAGCATGGAAATTTAAAATACCAGCAATCTTACCTTTGATATTAATTGGTTTATTAGTAGGACCAATTGCTGCAGCATTTTTAAGTGAAGATGGTACAAAATGGATAGAACCAATTTGGAATGGTAAAAAAGGGCTTTTCCCAGGAGATGGATTGTATTACTTCGTTTCTTTAGCCATTAGTATTGTGCTTTTTGAAGGGGGGTTGACTTTAAAAAGAAGTGAAATAAAAAACGTAGGGCCTGTAATTACTAAATTAATCACTTTAGGATCTGCCATTACTTTTTTTGGTGCGGGAATTGTAGCTCATTTTATTTTTGATTTAGGTTGGGAACTTTCATTCTTGTTTTCTGGGTTAATTATTGTTACAGGACCTACAGTTATTACACCGATTTTAAGAAATATACCTTTAAAAAAAGACATTTCTACCGTTTTAAAATGGGAAGGTATTTTAATAGATCCCATTGGAGCCTTAGTCGCAGTATTAGTTTTTGAGTTTATTAGTGTTGGGGGAGGAAGTGGTTTTACAAAAACGGCTTTAATGGAATTTAGTAAAATTTTACTTTTTGGGACGACTTTCGGATTTACCTTTGCACATGCTTTGGCTTTTTCGATCAATAAAAAACTGATACCACATTATTTGTTAAATGTAGTTTCATTGTCAGCAGTTTTATTAGTTTTTGTTTTATCAGAAATGTTTGCACATGAATCTGGTTTATTGGCTGTTGTTGTAATGGGAATGGTTTTAGGAAACGGAAAATTAGCAAATTTAAAAGAGTTACTTTACTTTAAAGAATCGTTAAGCGTTTTATTAATTTCTATCTTATTTATCCTATTATCAGCAAATATAAATATTGAAGATTTGTTACTGCTATATACATGGAGAACAGCGGTGCTTTTTGCAATCGTTGTCTTTATAATAAGACCATTAGCAGTTTTTGCAAGTACCCGAAATTCTAAACTAAAATTGAACGAAAAGTTGTTTATAAGTTGGGTAGGGCCTCGAGGAATTGTGGCTGCAGGGATTGCTTCTTTATTTGGAAGTAAGTTACTAAAACAGGGAGTATATGGAGCAGAATACATTACACCATTGGTTTTTATGATTGTTTTAGGAACCGTTTTATTTAATGCAACAACAGCAAGGTTATTTGCAAAAATTGTAGGTGTTCTTCTAAAAACTTCGGATGCAATTTTATTTGTTGGTGCTTCAAGTCCAGCAAGATTAATTGCGAAGTACTTAAAAGATAACGGTAAAAGAGTTATATTAATTGATTCGAATAAAGACTTTATAGCACAGGCTATAAAGTCTGATTTAGAGGCTTTTCAAATAGATATTTATAATCAAGATTTATCTGATAATATAGAATTAAATGATGTTGGTTATTTAATTGCAATGACAGGTAGTGAAGCTGTCAATACTTATGCAGTCGATAGTTTTTCTAAATATTTTGGAGAGCAAGGGGCTTATAGATTGGCAACTTCAAAAGAGGTTTTAAATACAAACTTACCTGTTGAAAATCAAACAAAATTCTTAACACCTAAAGACGATTATTTAAATTTAAGTGAGGCGTATAGAGACAATCCTGAAATTCATGAAATCGAAATAACCACTGAAAAAGTTTATAGGAAAGTGCTATCTAAATGCTTTAATGAATTAAAATCTGTGCCTTTATTTGTTAAAAAAGGAGGAAGACTTTTTTTAATCCCAGAATTTGAAAAAATCGAACTACCAAAAGATAATTGTAGCTTAATTTATTTAGGAAAAGAATTTAAACCTTAGAGGTCTAATTCAAAAGTTTGAATTAATTTTTCTACAAGAGGATTTATTTCTTTCATTTTTTTATACTTTTCTAGTGGAGTATAAGCAAATTTCTTTTCAACAGTTTCATTTAAAGTTACAAGAATCTCAATTCCAAAATTATTTAATTTTTCTCTTAAAAAGTTCAATAATTTTGTTCTTCCTTTTCTAAATTGATCTTCCATTAATTTATTAGGTACTGTAAATGAAATTTTAAAATTTTTTCCTAGTTTTGGTAAATCAGATCCTACAATAGAAGCCATACTTCGTTCCCCTTTTTCATTTAATGTAGTAACATAAGCTTTCCAAAGTTCTTGCAATGTTTTTTCTGTAAAAATAGTTTTGGGATGATTGTCATAATTTACTTCAATATCCGTTTTTATAGTTGTTTTTTTCTGGTGAATACTCTTTAACGATAGGGAAGAAGTGCGTCTTACTACAGAATTTAAAATTGGTTTTTCTAACTTGGGTTTTGGTATCTCAATAGTTGGAGGTGTCTCAATTATTATTTTTTTCTGAATTGGTGTTGCAACCGTTTTTAAAGCAGGAGAAAGTGCTTGAAAAAAAGTAGCAGGAATTATGTAATTAGCTGACTTTTTTTTTTCTCCATCAAAAGTGATAGAGGCAACTTGCATGATGGTTAATTCTACGAGTAATCGCTGATTTTTACTAGCCCTATAGTTTAAATCACACGCATTGGCTTTCTGAATAGCCTGCATTAAAAAAGGAATACTTGCCTTTGTGGCTTGTTCTAAATAGTTCTTTTTTGTTGCATCACCCACTTCAAGTAATTCTAAAGTTACTTTATCTTTAGCGACTAATAAATCTCTAAAATGACTTGCCAAACCATTGATAAAATGATGGCCTTCAAAACCTTTTGCTAACACATCATTAAATGCATTTAATACTTGAGGAATTTTGTTTTCTAACAACAAATCAGTCATATTAAAGTACGTTTCGTAGTCTAATACGTTTAGATTTTCGGTAACTGCCTTTCTGGTTAGATTGCTTCCAGAAAAACTAACAACTCTATCAAAAATAGATAAAGCATCTCTCATTGCGCCATCTGCTTTTTGAGCAATCACATGCAAAGCATCATCTTCAGCTGTAATATTTTCTTTATCACAAATTACTTTTAGATAATTTTTAGCATCCAAAACACCAATTCTTTTGAAGTCAAAAATTTGACATCGAGATAAAATAGTAGGAATAATTTTATGTTTTTCAGTCGTTGCTAGAATAAAAATAGCATGAGCAGGTGGTTCTTCTAGTGTCTTCAAGAAAGCATTAAATGCTGCTTGAGACAACATGTGTACTTCATCTATAATATACACCTTATACTTACCTGTTTGAGGCGGAATTCGAACTTGGTCTGTTAAACTTCTAATATCATCTACAGAATTATTAGAAGCTGCATCCAACTCAAAAATATTAAAAGCAAAGTCTTCGTCTTCAGAAAACGTTGTATCTTGTTGATTGATATTTTTTGCCAATATTCTAGCACAAGATGTCTTGCCAACTCCACGTGGACCTGTAAATAATAGGGCTTGTGCTAAATGATTGTTTTTTATAGCATTTTCTAAGGTATTAGTAATAGCTTGTTGCCCTACAACATCCTTAAAATTTTGAGGACGGTACTTACGCGCAGAAACTATAAAATGCTCCATTTATTGAAAAATATTTGTCAAACAAAAGTAAGTATCTACTTCTTTTTTTACAAGGAGGTTTCTTAACAAAATGCTAAAGTTGTAAACAACTTGTAAATAGGAGTATTTTGTTAAGACTATATAGTTAATATTGTTATTGTTTAAATTAAAGTTCGGATAATTGTACTACCATAAATATAATATTTTAGTACAATTTTCTTTAATCAATCTAATTATTTGAAATATGAATGTTTTAAAATGTATTACCGTAGTATGTTTCTCTGTAATATTAATTTCTTGTTTTGGTTTTTCTGATAAAAAGGAAATTAAACCTAAAGCAGTTTATTTATCTAACGAAAACACCAAAATTGCTTATTTTGCAAGTGGATGCTTTTGGTGTGTTGAAGCTATTTTTGAGAGCGTAAAAGGGGTAGAAGAAGCTATTTCTGGGTATGCGGGTGGTTTTACAAAAAATCCAACCTATCGATCTATAGGGACAGGTACTACCGGTCATTCTGAAACTGTCGCAGTTTATTATAACCCAAAAATTGTTTCTTTTGAAACTTTGGTTGCCGTTTTTTTTGGTTCTCATAATCCTACAACCGTCAATGGTCAACATCCAGACTATGGATCCCAATATCGGTCTATTGCTTTTTATACGAATGCTACAGAGAAATTAGCCATAGAAAATAAAATCTTCAAACTAAATAAAGAGGTTTATAATGGTGAAATTGCTACTGAAGTTATAATGCAAACAACGTTTTACGAAGCTGAAAAATACCACCAAGATTTTGAAAGAAGAAATCCAAATCATAGGTATATAAGAGCCGTTTCTATACCGCGATTAAATGCCTTTAAAAAGAAGTTTCCTGAGTTGTTGAAAAAGGAGGTGTATTAGTTTTTCAGAAAATGATGATTTTGTAGTAATCCAGCAGGAAAAAAACATGTACGTTTTTAAAAAAAAAAAACCTCACAATTTTGTGAGGTTTTTAAAATATTTTCTGAGAATAAATAATCAATTATTTAGCAGCAGGAATTTGAATGCCTAAATTTTTGATTACTAGGTCTGTAATGTCAAATTTGTTATCAATGTAAGCAAATTCATTCCCTGTTAATGTTAAAATTTGTGTATATCCTTCTGCTTTTGCAATGATAGCGATAGCATCACTTAATTTAGTATATAAAGGACGCATTAACTCTTCTTTTTTCAATTGAATTAACTTATTTCCATTTTGTTGGTATTTTTGAATATCCGCTTCCATTTCTGTAAGCTCTTTATAATCTGCTTGTTTTGCTAATGCGCCAAGTGTTTTTTCATTCTTTTTAAAAGCTTCCACTTTTGTTTGATATGCTGTTACTTTGATAGAAAACGCAGTGTCTAATTTTGCTCCGTACTCTTGAGACTTTTTTAATACAACTGTTGTTTCTGGCATTAAATTTACAATATAATTGCTATCAATAGTACCAAGCTTAGTTTGTGCAATAGCAACGGTACTTAATAAAGCAATACAAATAAGTATAATTTTTGATTTCATGTCTTTCTGTTTTTTATGCGACAAAGGTATAAAAGGGAATGAATTACAAAAATCTGTTAGCCATTTAAAATGTTAATTTTATCAGAAATTTTAGCAATGATAGCATTAGTTTCTGTTAAATGATCAAACCACAACGTGTTTTCATCTCTTTTGAACCAAGTTTCTTGTCTTTTTGCAAACCTTCTTGTATTCTTTTTTATTTCTGAAATGGCAAATTCCTTGGTGAAATCTCCCTCAAAACAAGAAAATAATTCTCGATACCCCACAGTTTGAAGCGCATTCAAATTTTTATATTGCTGTAATTTTTTTGCTTCTTCTAACAAACCATTTTTAATCATGATATCTACCCGCCTATTTATACGATTATAAACAACCTCCCTGTCTGCGTTTAGTCCTATTTTTATCGAATGAAAATTTCTAGGTATTTTTGGTTTGTTTTTAAAAGTGGAATAAGGCGTGCCTGTTCCAATGCAAATTTCTAGCGCTCTAATAAGTCTTTTTGGATTTTTTAATTCAATAATGTTGTACGTTTCGAAATCTAATTCTTTTAATTTATTTTGAAGAAATTCAATACCTTCTTTTTCCAATTGTAGGGTTAATGTTTGTCGAATTTCTGGAGCTACTTTTGGAAAATAATCCAAGCCTTTCAAAACAGCATCTACATAGAGGCCAGAACCACCAACCATAATTTGAATGGGGTTTTCTGAAAAGAGTTCGTCTAATTTTTTGAGTGCATCTCTTTCAAAAGCTCCAACATTATACTCTTCTAAAATACTTCTGTTTTGAATAAAATGATGAGTGGCAGCCGCTAACTCATCAGTATTAGGAACTGCTGTGCCAATTGTCATTTCCTTGAAAAACTGACGCGAATCACAAGAAATAATATCGCTTTTAAAATGATTTGCTAGTTGGATACTCAACGCTGTTTTACCAATAGCCGTTGGCCCCACAATAGTGATTAGAATGTTATTTGAAGTCATTTAATTCAATTTACTACCACAGTTATAACAAAAATCTGCTCCATCTTTATGGTTTTCTACCGCACAACTTGGACATACTTGTGTGTTTGTCTCTATTTCATTATCACGATTTTTTGTCATTTCAGAGCTTACAATTCCAGTAGGAATTGCAATAATTGCATATCCTAAAATCATAACAGCACTTGCAATTAACTGTCCAAAAGGTGAATGAGGTGCAATGTCTCCATAGCCTACAGTCGTTAATGTTACGATTGCCCAATAGACACTTCTTGGGATACTTGTAAAGCCATTTTCGGCTCCTTCAATCATGTACATTATCGTCCCTAAGATGATGCACAAAATAACGACAAAAAATAAAAAAACTGCAATTTTAGCTTTACTCGCTTTTAAAGCAATTAACAATTTATTAGAAGCACCAATGTATCTTGCCAATTTTAAAATTCTAAAAATTCTTAGTAAACGCAATGCTCTTAGAGCTGCAAGGTGATGTGAGCCAACAAAAAATAATGAAAGGTATTTAGGCATTGTTGATAGCAAATCGATCAGTCCATAAAAGCTAAAAATATATCTTAAAGGTTTCTTAATAGCGATTATTCTTAAAACATATTCTATCGAAAATAGGAGGGTAATTACCCATTCAGAAATATCTAAAAAGGAATGATATTTTGTATCAAAACTTTCTACACTTTCTAGCATTACTAATAAAACACTGGCAAGAATTGCAATTAATAAAACAACATCAAATACTTTACCAGCCTGCGTATCTGCTTCATAAATAATTTCATGAAGTCTGTGTTTCCAAGAAGCGTTATTTTTTATTTTATTCAATGTTTTTATTTTTATTGTGATCTCATTTACAATCTAATAATTTTCTGAACCTTATTTTTATCGATATAATTTTTTATGATATTTTTAGTGTGCATTTTGTTTTCAATAGGTGTTAAAACCGCTTTTAAAATCTCCAAATTCTTTTCTTGATAATTTAAATTGGTATATCCATACCCAAAAACCTCATTGTTTTCAATTAAGATAATGGCATTTTCTTCCACTTCTCTTCCTTTGTCTATAACAATAAAATCAGCATTATTAAATACTTTTACCGCTGTTTTTAGTTTCTTTTTAAAGTTAAATTTTGGAGATAAAACCTCCAAGGCTATGGTGTATTTCAATTGTGTAAAAAGTTCATTCCCAGTTTTGTCAAAAGAAATAGATTGTGCTCTTTCCTGAACTTTTAGCGCTCTTTTTGTTGTTCTTAAAAAGAGATTATTCACTGCTAGCTTAATATCTTTTCCTTTTCCAACATATATGACTTTCCCTTCTTTATCATGTATATAAAAAACGCCAATAGTCGCGGGTACTTTGTCTATTAAATCTTTTGTTTTTTGTTGCTGTTTTCTACCATCAAAATATTTTATAGAATTTTGTATGATTGTTTTACTACTATCTTTTACTAACAAAAGCTTAAATAATTGCACCGTAGCCAAAGCATCACCGGAAGCTCGGTGTCTGTCAGTAATAGGAATCCCTAAAGATCTTGTCAATTTCCCTAAGCTATAAGACGCTTGGTCTAAAATTAATTTCTGACTTAATTCGACCGTACATAAGGTGTTTCTATTAAAATCATACCCTAATCGATCAAATTCGGTACTTAAAATTCTATAGTCAAAGTCGGTGTTATGAGCTACTAAAATACATTCAGAAGTAATTTCTATAATCCGCTTTGCAACCTCATAAAATTTGGGCGCATTTGTAAGCATCTTGTTGCTAATTCCTGTCAGTTTTACAACAAATTCCTGAATAGGTTTTTCTGGGTTTACGAGACTAATGAATTGGTCTACAGTAGTATGACCGTCAAATTTATAGATGGCAATTTCTGTGATGCCTTCTTCATTAAATTTTCCTCCCGTAGTTTCAATATCTAAAATTGCGTACAAATTTTTTTTTGTTTAAAACGAAATTTACTAATTATAATTTCTATGACCAAATATAGCGCTTCCAACTCTAATCATGTTGCTACCCTTAGAGATTGCTAATGGGTAATCTCCACTCATTCCCATAGATAAAATGTTGAGTTTTGAGTCTTGTGTCTTCAGTTTATTAAAAAAATCTTTAAGTGCTAAAAACTCTTCTTGTAATTGTTGTTGATTGTCTGTGAATGTTGCCATTCCCATAAAACCAACCACCTTTATATTCTTTAATTCTAAAAATTCTTCTGAGCAGAAAATAGCTTCAATTTCTTGAAAAGAAAGACCAAATTTTGTCTCTTCTTTGGCAATTTTTGCTTGTAATAAACAATTGATTGATCGATCGTGTTTTTTTGCTTGTTTGTTAATTTCTTTCAACGTTTTCAAAGAATCGACTCCGTGAATTAAATCGACAAAATGAGCCATGTATTTTACCTTATTACGCTGCAAATGCCCGATCATATGCCATTGAATGTCTTTGGGAAGCGCATCGTATTTATCAACCATTTCTTGAATTTTGTTCTCTCCAAAAACGCGTTGACCAGCAGCATATGCTTCTTGTAAATCGACAAGCGGTTTGGTTTTAGAAACGGCAACTAACGTTACATTTTTAGGAAGTGATTGTTTTATTTTTATTAAGTTTTCTTTGATCATTTTAAGTTTTAAATTTTCAACGTTTTAAATTTTCAGAGTTTGATTTCTTTGACAAAAAAATCAATCAAAAACCAAAGATTAATTCTTTAATAAAGTAATAATTTGATTTGCCAATTCGATATCAATTCTTTCTTGAGCTTCTTGTGTTGCTCCACCAATATGTGGTGTTAAAGAAATTTCTGGATTCATTAATAATTGAACAGCAGGTGTAGGTTCTGTTTCAAAAACATCTAAACCAGCAAACTGTACTTTACCACTTTCTATAGCCTTTACTAAGTCGACTTCATGTAAAATTCCTCCTCGTGCAGTGTTTATGATTCCAACACCTTCTTTCATTTGTTCAAATTCCAATACTGTAATAATGTAATCCTCTTGCGCAGGAATATGTAATGTTATAAAATCTGCTTCTTTCAATACGACATCTTGAGCTACCGTATCAATAGTGAAAACAGTTTTTTGTCCGTTAAAAAAATCTAAAGTTATGGGAGCGCTTTTAATTTTCTTGTCAGTAGCTAATATGTGCATTCCTAGTCCAATTGCTATTTTTGCAACGGCTTGACCAATTTTTCCAAAACCAATAATTCCAATTGTCTTCCCTCTTAATTCAACTCCTTTGGAGTATGCTTTTTTTAGGTCATTAAAACGAGAATCTCCTTCTAAAGGCATTTCTCTATTGGATGAATGAAGAAATCGTACCATACCAAATAAATGTGCGAAAACTAATTCTGCGACTGCACTAGAAGAAGCTAAGGAGGTGTTTATAACGTGTAACCCGTTGTCTTCTGCATATTCAACATCAATATTATCTAAGCCCACTCCTGCGCGCCCAATTAGTTTTAAACTTGGGCAAGCTTCAATTAATTCTTGTCTTACTTGAGTTGCACTTTTAACTAGAATTGCATCAATAGCATTTTCATTAATAAAGTTTTCTAATTGGTTTTGAGCAACTTTTACATGCATCACTTCAAATCCACCTTTTTGTAAAATGGCTATTCCGGTTTCAGAAATTCCATCATTTGCTAATATTTTCATCATTCATTAAAAGTTAAAAAAATGAAATATTCAAAAATTATTACATTTTAAATATTCAAAAATTATGATATTAATTGTCTCTCAAGAATGAGAGCTCTTTCCTTCTAAGAAGGTGAGGATTGGCTATTTTCTAATTCCTGCATAACATCGACCAAAGCTTGAACACTATATAATGGTAATGCATTATACATACTGGCCCTATAACCTCCTACACTTCTATGACCATTGATCCCACTAATTCCTGCTGCTGCCCACATGGTGTTAAATTTCTCTTGTAATTTTTCATCAGTTAAAACAAAAGTCGCATTCATCGTACTTCTATCTTCTTTCGCCACAACTCCTTTAAATAAAGGGTTTCTGTCGATTTCATTGTATAAAAGTGCTGCTTTTTTGTTGTTTACTTCTTCAATAAACTCAATACCACCTAAATCTTTTAACCACTGTAAAGTCAACATAGAGACATAGATAGCGAATACAGAAGGTGTATTGAACATACTTTCTTTATCAATATGAACTTGATAATTTAACATTGAAGGAATCTGTCTTTCCACTTTTCCTAAAATTGCTTCTTTAATGATGACTAAAGTAGCGCCTGCAGGTCCCATGTTTTTTTGCGCACCCGCATAAATTAAATCAAATTTCTCAAAATCTAATTGGCGAGAAAAAATATCTGAACTCATATCACAAACTACCGGAACCTCCGTTTTTGGAAATTCTTTCATTTGTGTTCCCACGATTGTATTGTTACTTGTACAGTGAAAATAATCGGCATCTTCAGGAATTAAATATTCTTTGGGTATGTATGCGTAATTTTTGTCTTTAGAGGAGGCAACTTCATCCATTTCTCCAAATATTTTTGCTTCTTTTATTGCTTTGTCAGACCAAGTACCTGTATTCAAATAGGCTGCTTTTTTATTCAATAAATTATAAGCAACCATTAAAAATTCTAAACTTGCGCCACCTTGTAAGAATAAGGCTTTGTATCCTTTATTTTCTAAACCTAAAAGCTCTAAAGACAAAGAACGTGCTTTTTCCATTACGGCAACAAAAGATTTACTTCTGTGGGAAATTTCTATTAATGATAAATGATCATTATTAAAATTTAAAATTGATTCAGAAGCTTTTTTGAGCACTTCTTCAGGTAAAATACAAGGACCTGCACTAAAATTATGTATTTTCATTTGTAATATTTTAATATTAAAAGATTCAAGAATTCAAAAAAAGAATGTTAAAATTAAATTTTTAAAAATCACTTTTCATTTTTTGCGTATAAAGTTCGTGATTTATAATTGGTTTAAAAATTCTAATGTATTTATTCCATCAGCAAAATCTGTTAACTTTGGATGTTGAGTCTGCCCAAAAGCAACTTCATTTTCTATAAAACCATTCGCAACAATACATTGAATTTTTTCTTTGTCATGATCTAATTTGATTTTTAAATCACTTTCTGTATCATAAAACTCATAAAAAATAGTAGCAATAGGAGAGGAGTAACTTGCATCTTCTTTAATCATTAGAAATCCGTTTTCTAATAATTCAAACTCACTCATTAGGTAAACGGCTTTGTTATAATCGTAATTATTGGCATATTTTGAATTATTAATATGTTCTTTTTTGGAATACATTCCTTTAAAAAACAGATTAAAATTAAATCCTTTTGGTATATATAATTTTGATACACTTCTACATCCTAATCCAAAATATTGAAAAATATCATCAGATAATTTTATAAAATCGTCTTTCGTTTCATTTCCAGTCAAAACTGCTACAGAATTCCTATTTTTTCTTATAATATTTGGCTTGTTTTTAAAGTAATACTCAAAATAACGCGCAGTATTATCACTTCCAGTAGCAATAATTGCGTCATAATCTATCAGTTTTTCTTCTGTAAAAGTGATTTTTCCTTTAAAATCTTCTTCAACATGCTCTAAATACTTCGCTAAAAAGGGTAATAAATGTTTATCACGAGAGGATTGCTTTACCAACACAGAATGACCATAAATCAATACGGATAAAAAATCATGAAACCCAACCAAAGGTATATTTCCAGCCATCACAATAGCTACTTTTTTTGAGGAACTACTGTTGCAATCATAAGGTGCTGTATAGGCTTTTAAATTGCTTTTAGTCAGTGTAATACTCCATGATTCAAGTGTAAATAGAATATTCTCTTTGGTAAACCAAGAGTTTTTTTCTTGTGCTAATTGTATTTGATGTAAAAAGCCATCAAAAAAGATTTCATTATGTTCAATACGATCGTTTTTTTTTATACTTTCGATAGCGTATTGACTTAAAAAGTCGCCTAATTTTGCGAATGCAGTAATTCTGTTTTGAATACTAATCATTTATTTTGGTTGTCTATGATTTTGGCTTTATTTTTGCAACTGCAAAGGTACAAAAACAGAACAGAAAATTATGGCAATTATAATAACAGATGAATGTATAAATTGTGGGGCTTGTGAACCAGAATGTCCTAATACTGCAATTTATGAAGGAGCAGATGATTGGAAGTATTCACAAGGTACAGATTTAAAAGGAAATGTTGTGTTGCCAGACGGTAAGTCTGTAAACGCAGACGATGACCAAGAACCTATTTCAGATGAAATTTATTACATTGTACCAGACAAGTGTACGGAGTGTAAAGGTTTTCATGATGAGCCACAATGTGCTGCAGTTTGTCCTGTCGATTGTTGTGTGCCAGATGAAGATGTTGTTGAAACAGAAGAAGCATTGTTAGAAAAACAGCGCTTTATGCATAATGATTAAGGCGAATATCGCTTTGGTTAAAAGAGTAAAGAATTCATAGAAAACCCCAAGTTAAACTTGGGGTTTTTAATATTGAAAAAATTGTGTATACGTCTTTTTAGAATCTTTCACTAATTTTATAATTTAATGTTGAATTATAAATTGTTGAGGTATTATGCTCAACGATGTCTTAAATAATTAGCATCACCAAATTTTAAAAAAAATATTTATTACTATTCTAAATAATTTTTTAGACAGCATGTTTGTGTGCTTTGTAAGAAGAACGAACCAAAGGACCACTTTCTACATACATAAAGCCCATTTCTAAGCCTAAAGTTTCATATTTCTTAAATTGCTCTGGAGTAATGAATTCTTTAACAGGGAGATGTTTTTTTGTAGGTTGTAGGTACTGACCAATAGTTAAAACGTCTAACCCAACACCTTGTAAGTCATTCATTGTTTGTATCACTTCCTCTTCCGTTTCTCCTAAACCAAGCATTAAACCTGTTTTGGTTCGCATTCCGTTTTCCTTTAGATATCTTAAAACTTCTAAACTTCTATCGTATTTTGCTTGTATTCGAACTTCACGTGTGAGTCTTCTAACAGTTTCCATATTATGAGAAACTACTTCTGGTTGCACTGCTATGATTCGATTTATTTGCTTTGTATTTCCTTGAAAATCAGGAATTAAAGTTTCTAAAGTTGTTTTTGGGTTTGCTCTGCGAATTGCCTCTACAGTTTCGGCCCAAATAATAGAACCACCATCTTTTAAATCATCTCTATCAACAGAGGTAATTACTGCATGTTTTATATTCATGATTTTTATTGAACGCGCTACTTTTTCTGGTTCATCCCATTCAACCGTATCTGGTCTTCCTGTTTTTACACCGCAAAATCCACAGGAACGCGTACAGATATTTCCTAAAATCATAAACGTTGCCGTTCCCTCTCCCCAACATTCCCCCATGTTTGGGCAGCTACCACTTGTACAAATGGTGTTTAATTTATATTTATCTACTAAACCTCTTAGTTCCGTGTATTTTTTACCAACGGGTAGTTTTACACGTAACCATTTTGGCTTTTGAGGTCTTTCTTGAAGTGCTACAGCTGTTGTTGCCATTTTTGTTGAGTTTAAAATGCAAAGATACAAAGGAAATTTTTAAATACTCATCAAAAACCAAGTACTAAATCCTATTAAAAAAACAATTCCAACAACACTCAAAATTCGCAAGGAAGTTCCAGGTTGATGTTCTTTTGGGGTATGCTTTCCTGTAATCAATTTATAATTTAAAATGGCATAAAATGGTGCTGTTAAAAAAGATAAAATGGTAGCAAATTTAACCAGTAATCCCATATTATCCATATAGTAATTTAAGATTAAATATGTACCTAAAAATAAAAGAAGAATCCAAAACCAATACCCAAATTTAAGTTCTTTATTCCATAAGAGTTTCGTGGTTCTGTTCATTGCTCTTGGAGAAGCATCCATGGTTGTAATTGTTGTACTGAACATCGTTGTAAATGCAGCAATAGCGATAAGTAAATGAGAAGATTCACCTAAATTCTTAGTGTACAGATTTATTAATTGTGTCGCAAAAAGACCTCCTTTATTAGAAAAAGTTTCTCCAGATTTATACATTACCAAAGCACCTAATAGTAAGAAGCAAATACCAAGACATAGGGTACTGATATATCCCACATTAAAATCAAAAATTGCTGCTGTTCTTTTCGTTTTTATAACGGTAGTTTTGTCTTTTTCAACAGACCAAATAGAATGCCAAATTGAAATATCTAAAGGCGCTGGCATCCAACCTAAAAAAGCAATCAAAAAGGTAAGTTCGACTGTTCCAGAAGGAATAATTTGAGTAACATCAAAAGATTCTTTTGTACTAAACATAGCAATCCCGACAGCAAGAATGGTACTAATTGTTAAAATAACAATAATGTATTTCATTAAATTATCTAGTAGTTTATACTTACCAACAACTAAAAAAACAACACTGGTAAACAATAAAAGTGTCGCCCATAAAACCAAATCATTTGTCAATCCAAAAAGTTGTGAAGCTAAACCAGCAGTAACAATTGTTACAGCTGCTTGTATGGTAAACATGGTTGCGAAATTGAGAATATAATAGGCAATTAAAACGCCTTTGCCTAGTTTACGATATCCATCTAATAACGTTTCTCCTGTTGCAGCTGCATAACGGGGTCCAAATTGAAAAAAAGGATATTTAAATAAATGAACCAATAACAAAGCCCAAATTAAACCAAAACCAAATTCGGCACCCGCTCTGGTGGATTGAACCAAATGTGAAACTCCAATTGCAGCTCCTGCAAATAGTAAACCTGGACCTAAAGATTGTAAAAATGTTTTTTTCAAAATTAGGCCCTCTTAAGAATTTCAGATAATAATTTTTTTGCACGTAATAATTTTACTTTTACGTTGTTCATTGGTTCATTAATTTGGATTGAAATTTCTTTATAACTTAGTTCTTGAAAATAACGCAACTGAATAACTTCTTGATATTTAGGTTTTATTTTCTTGATATCTCTTAGTAGTCTTGCTAAATTTTGTTCGGTAATAATTTTGTCTTCTGGAGTGGGATTTTCGTCTGCAATTAAATATGCTTTTTCTTCTTGCTCTTTCGTTGTATCTGCTGCAATTGAAATATTTTTTTTACGAAATAAATCGATGTGTATATTTTTTGAAATTGTAATTAGCCAAGTATTAAAAAGGTATTTCTCATCATAAGTATCAATTTTATCAAAAGCTTTAGAAAATGTTTGTATCGTAATATCTTCTGCATCATTTTCACTTTGGGTTCTTTTTAATTGATAATTATAAACATTTGCCCAAAATGTATCTAATAAATATCTAAAAGCAGCTTGATTTCCATTTTTAGCTTTGAAAATATTTAAATGAAGTTTTTTATCGATTTTATCCAATGAAGTTCGTTTTGATCACAAAATAGTGATAAATATCTAAAAGATGAGACAGTAGCATACTAATTTATAAAATTGTAAAGAAAAGGAAATTAGTGGTTGAATGAATATGATTGTTTTTTATACTCAGTAAATTACAAG
>JAOLXX010000039.1 GCA_028343155.1 Polaribacter sp. | reverse complement strand
TATGAAATTTACTACAGACGAATTAAAAAATGGTAAAATTTTTAGTGTGACATTTATTAAAAAGAATGGTGAGTTCTGTAAAACAAACGCAAAATTAGTTGTTCAGAAAAACCTAAAGAAAACAAAATCAAGTTTAAAAGGTAACTTTACCTTGTATTCAATTAATGACAAAAGGAACTATACATTAAATTTAGGTAGTGTATTAAGAATTAAATGTAATGGTGTCGAATACTATTTAGCTTAATAAAATAGATTGAGGTTGATTATATAAATTTAATCATGAAACAGATCTTATGTAGGTGTTATTAAAAAATAATAAACGAGAAGAAAAGTTCCTTTTATCCGCGAATAACACCATAGAAACAGGAATTTTATTCTCCATATAACCAGTTAGCTAACATTACGAAAATATGAATGCCTTTAATAAATTAGAAAATAAAATTCTACCTAAAGTCCAAAATGGTTATGCAGAAGATATTCCTAACTTTTTTAAGTGTATAATCAAATTTCAATTTGAGAATAAAGAAGAAATAAGAAAAATACATTCATCTCTTTTAAAATATATAAACTCCAAAAGCCCAGTTTTCTTTTTAAGACTTTATGGTTCATATTCAAAAACTAATTATCATCTTCAACGAAGAGGTTTTCTTAGTGAATATAAAGACAACACTAGGCTTACTTTTTGTGATAATACCTTTACGTTATTGTTTACGGGAATGAAACTAGCAGGAATCCCATATAGTTATGAAGACATAGACAAATTATTTAATCAGAGAAAATTAATTGTAGGTTTTGGTCAAGTATCTGAAGAAAAAGAATTAAGTTTTTTTACCCCAAAAGGTGCTAAAAGAGCTAATATTAATGCAAAAGGTTGGTATCAAGCTCATATAAAACCTACTGGATATGGATATAATGACACAAGTCTAACAAAATTATTTCCAAATCCAACTAGAGAGTTATTTCAAGAGCAAAATAACATTAGGCAAGTAAACGATGTATTAACAAATGAACAAGTTGAAATTCTAAGAGCTCACTTTTTAAGACTTATACACCCTTTCAATTCATTTTTAGTTCCAAAAAGAAATCATATTGAATACAACGGAAATAATATCGGAGAGGAAAATGAATTAATAAACTATGTAAGGAATTACCTTGAGAAATTATTCCCTGAAGAATATAAAGAATTTGATGAAAAATCAATTAAATATATCGTTCCTGAATCAGATAAAATTATTAGTGAAATTAAATGGTTTGAGAATCCAAAAAACAAACCTAAGCCAGTAAAAGATAATAAGAATTCAAAAGAAATAAAAGATTCAAAATCGTCTATAACGAAAGTAGAAAACAGTGAAAATGAAATTTTATCGGAGTTCAATATCGAAAAATCGTTAAGAGCTATTGGTAAAGAAATTTATGCAACTATTCTTTATCCTGAGATTTCAAAAAATATAGATATAAAACATTATGAAATTTCAGAAAAGCATTTAAAATACAGCAGTTTCACAGAAAATTCTCAGCGTTCGAGATTATCAAAAGCAAAATCAATATTCAGGTCTGGTGGAGAAATAGAAGCATTAATTAATGTATTTGAAAGTAATAAGGTTAGTACAGAAATAAAGGGGAAAGTATACGAATTAATAAAAAAAAGTAGCTAACAAAGTATATAATTTATTGCTAGTTCTAGCATACTTACGAAAGCCCTTACGGATTTTCTATTTGGTTTGTATTATCATTAGTCTTAGTATTTTTCTTGTACAAGTTAACTATTTAAAATTAACTAATTCTTTCCTGGCTAAATAAGCTGTAATTGGTTTCTTTTTTAGATTGACAGAACATATACTTAAACCTTTAATTTCTTCATCCCAGAGTTGTTGACGGAGTACAGCTATTATCGGAGTTTTTAACTCTTTTATTTCAGTAATAACGGCTGGTAACATGTCAAATTGATCACCTACTATTAAAGGAATTCTATTTATCTCCAAACGATTAAACTCTTCCAAGTCTGAAACAAGATCAATCCATTCAGAGATAAACTCAAAACCTAAAAATTTATCATCCTCTATATAGTGTTTAAACCTTACATTTTTAAAACGGTCATCCTTCATGTATGAAGTAATCCATTCTAAGTTTTTTAGTTTGGATGTCAATGCCTGATTAAGTGTGTATAATTTTGTAGTTTTCTTTAACAACTTCAAGTATCCCTGCACCACCTCTTTAATCTTCTCATAACCATCGGATTTCTCTGTTCGTGATAGGTATAGTTTCCTGTTTACTTCCAACATTATAGACTGAACCCTTTCGTCCTTTTTATAGTATTCCATTGGAACTATAGAGCCACTATAAGGCTCGTCAATACCCAAACTATACCCTAGCTCCTCAAAATATCTCTTAGAGATTTCAATCAGCCTCTTTGGGGTGTGAAAACTGTCTGTGCCTATATTAAAGTCAGGTCTAAAGGAGGACTTGTTAACAGCGCAATTAAAAGATTCTTCAGGGAATGAATGACAGTCTACAATCAAACACTTCCCCTTAGCTTCGAGGCTTGATTTAACAAGGTTTAAGAGCTTTTCGTGGTGTTTTCGGTAATAGTTTTGGAGTATTGTTTTGCGAAGCTCTGGAGTTACTGTACGAAGCGTATCGCCATTATCAAACTTCTCATAGAGGACTCCCATGCCGAACCTCGCCATTTCCTCTTGATTATCGTCTTCAAATCGTTCTACATCACAGAATATTCTAGAGAATGGTGTTATAACCTTATCGTCAGTCTCGGTTCCAAATAGGTCATCGGTATACCAATCCGTTAATTTCTCAATTTCTTTTGTAATCTTTTGTTTATCAACAATGTAACCGTCAAAGAATGGAATGTTAGTTGATGAGTGTGGAATGTGTAATATTAATTTTCTCATACAAATAGTTTTATTTGTACTTTGATATAGACGTTTATTTTGACGTTAGTCCGTATTGTCTTACCACCGTGGAGACTTCTCTCGGTTGGTACCTATTTTTAGGTTCAAAATACTTAGTAAAAGTAGATATTAGAATTTAAATAGCCAAAAATCAAAAAAAAATATTTATTTTTAAATTATTAGCTAAATACTCTCTTAGGGGTTCTG
>JAOLXX010000038.1 GCA_028343155.1 Polaribacter sp. | reverse complement strand
CTTTCTGTATACCTCCGTATTTAATTCCTGATGTATTTGCCATACTATTTAATACTATTATAGTTTAATATCCTTGAGGTAGTAGTAAAGTATTACTATTATCAGGTTTAATAAGGGGTAAGCCGTTATAATCCGCTATACCCTCATTATATAGCAGTTCCTTTAAAGCGTAGATGTCTGTTAGGTTTTGGTAGAAAGAGTTCGAGAATGGAACCGTAAAGGGTACCCTTTTCTCTACCTCCGTATTTATTGCCTGTTGTATTTGATTACTTTTTGTTAAAAAAGTTAAGTTTTTTGTTAGGGTTAATGGGTGTTTATTTATTATTTTTTCATAAATATTTGTCACCTTATTTGTCACCCAAAAAAATAATGACCTGTAAATCAAGTAGATATACAGGTCATTGTGGAGCCCATAGGAGTGAAGTCACACTATTTTGGGGAAGATTTGGAATCATTTCATATTTTTTTAAACTAAATTATAACACTCTATTTAACCTTAATGAATACAGTATAATTTGAAAGTATTTTTACCTGCTCTTCAATTTTTAAATCTGTAATAGAATCATCAACGGGTAAACTTATATCAGATGATAACACATCAATTAGATTTTTTAAATAAATTGTTTTTATTGAATAAGACACATTCTCGGCTATTTCTTTCTTAATTGTTGCAGTATTGATTCCTATTAAATTGCCATTAAAGTCAAATAATGGACCACCACTGTTACCCGGTTGTAAAGGAGCTGTATGCTGGTATTCACGAATATCTCCAAGAATTCCAGTTCTTGAACTTATTCTTCCGTCTGTAAGTTTAATTTCTCCACCCAGAATATCGGTTAGGGGGTAACCCAATGTAAAAACATCTATACCAACAGATGATTGCTCTAGTTTAAAATTATAATTTAATTCTTTAAGATTTTCAAATTCTTGGTCATCAATTTTTAGTATTGCTAGATCATTAATTGAATCGCTTTTAACAATTCTCGCCTTATAATTTTTCATTTCATTATTAACTAAAAAACTAACCTCTGTGTACTTTGACTCTTCAATTACATGATAATTTGTTGCAATGTATCCGTCTCTTGATATTATAATACCAGAGCCAGAACCAGCCCACTCAGTGTCTCCAATGTTCGGTTTCTCAACATCTGGTTTTTTCTTAACAATTTGTTCTTTTTCTAAGAAATTTTTAACCTCAAGTCCAGCGTAGACAACATTAGACTCACCCATTATTAATCCAACTTTATTTGAGGTTATATTAAAGCTATCTATACTTTTAACAATCTCCCCATTGATGGAAAAATGAATTTTTTTTCCAAGCTTTAAAATTTTTAATGTGTTTGAAGCGTTGTATTTATTTATTTTGCTGCTTCTTTTCCAATCTTCAATTTCAAAATCTATCTCTTCGAATTCTCTATCTATCCTGTAATATCCATTCCCTGAAATTTTAAAACTTACATAATTATCCCAATTTTTGTAATTAAAAATAATGCCAGTAAAACTACTATCATTAGGCCCTGATGTTTTTGTAAAATTAGTTTCAATGGAAAAGTTTTCACTTAACTCAAGTGGTGATTCAAAGTCTATATAATTTAAAGTGCCAGAATTACCATAATCGATTTCTATTGCATTGTTTTTGAGATAATTAGTTTCATCGGTGTTTATTGATTTTATTTTATCTAATTTTTCTTTCCAATTTTTGTCCCTAAAATTTACTCTATAAACTTCTTCTCCACTTCCATCGTTATTATACTTTTTTAATATACCAGTGGGATACCAACTATCATCTCCACTAGTAAATGAATATATACCTTCTTCTATTAGGTTGCCTTGAATGTCGTATTCTAAATAACGGCTTTTACCTAATTCACGTAAGGAATCATTATATGTAAACTTATAATTATTTAAAGGATAATTTCTTTCAATAATTTTTCCCTTGTCATATTTTTTCTGCTGTGATAAGTTTCCATTCTCGTCCCACTTATTCAAGTAATTTAGTCTACCATGCACATATTGTGATTCCTCTAGCCTAGTGCCGTCATTGTTAAATCTCTCATTCAATCCCTCATAAATTATATTATCATCATACAAATCTATATAAGAAACATAGAATCTATTTTGAATTTCACCAGAAATATAGAAATCTTGAACTAGACCATCTTTAGGATAGTATTTGGATTCTAAGTTAATTAATCGATAATATTTAGCATCTTTTAATTCACATGATTCCCAGTTTTCATCGTAATAATATTTTGTTTGGATTCCACTTGTAGGATAGATAAAATCATTTCTATTTTTGATGTCATTTTCATATTCTGTTTTGCTTACAGAATCGCTATCAATAAAATATATATCATTTCCATTAGGGAGAGTTTTTTTAGCGGTATAAACTCCACCTATATTATAGTAACCTTCAATAACTTCCCCGTTTACTTCTGTCTTTTTAACTTTTCCATGGCTAACGTAAAAAAAGTTTCCTTCTATAATTTCTCCATTAAATTTCTCCCATTTACCTTTACCTTTTCTTATACCGTTTACGTATTCCCCCTCATAAGTAGAGTAATATTGGCCATTTAAATATTTAATAGCCTTACCATAACCATTTACTTTGCCATCAAAACAATCGCCTTCCCATTCAAATGTAATCTCATCCTCTGTAAAATAATCAAATATGTAACAATCTGAATTGTTTATTTTAATCCATCTAGAATCATTTTTTTCCTCTACACTTAATAACGTTGGTATTGTAGTTTCAATAACTAAGGATTCATCTTTTTTTGTTTTATTAGATTTGCAACCGATAAAAAAAATAGTAGAAATTATAAATAGAAATGTTCTCATTTGTTTAATTTTAGTAGGTCCTAAAATAATATTTTTTTTTCAATTTCTAGATAATTAATTTCGTTTTTTGAGATTGTGACTCGCAAATTAAGAGAGTTACTTCAAATTATTTTGGGAAATATTTATATGTTATTAGTGAAAATTATCTTCAAGAATAAAATGTTATTTCCAAGAATAATTTTGGAGCCAAGAGGAGTGTTAAGTCACACTATTTTGGGGAAGATTTGGATGTAATAACAAGAAATTATCTTCAAGAATAAAATGTTATTTCCAAGAATAATTTTGGAGTCAAGAGGAGTAAAGT
>JAOLXX010000037.1 GCA_028343155.1 Polaribacter sp. | reverse complement strand
TGTTAATTTATCGATTGTTGTTGCGCCAATTCCACGTGCAGGATAATTGATAATTCTTTTTAACGCTTCTTCATCGTTTGGATTTATTAGAATACGTAAATAAGACAAAATATCTTTGATTTCTTTTCGTTGATAAAAGGAAATTCCACCGTAAATTTTATAATCAATTCCTTTTTTACGTAGGGCATCTTCTAAGGCTCTTGATTGCGAATTTGTTCTATATAGAACGCAGAAACTATCTGAATTTAATTGATGGTTCATTTGGTTTTCCCAAATAGACTGTACTACAAACCTTCCTTCTTCTCCATCAGAAATTGTTCGCATGACATTGATTGCATCTCCAGCTTCATTAGACGTCCAAACTTCTTTATCTAATTTTGTTTTATTTTTTGAAATAACAGAATTTGCTGCATTTACAATATTACTTGTAGAGCGATAATTCTGCTCTAGTTTAAAGGTTTTTACATCAGGGTAATCTTTCTGAAAATTTAAAATATTTTGAATGTTTGCTCCTCTAAAACTATAAATACTCTGAGAATCATCACCTACTACACAAATATTTCCAAATTTATCTGCCAAAGCTCTTACAATAATATATTGTGAGTGGTTTGTATCCTGATACTCATCCACCATGATATACCGAAAGCGGTCTTGATACTTTGCCAAAGTTTCTGGAAAACGGGCTAGTAACTCGTTGGTTCTTAACAATAAATCATCAAAATCCATCGCACCTGCTTTAAAACACCTGTCTACATATTCTTTATAAATAGCTCCTACTTGAGGTCGACTTGCATGAAGATCAGCTTCTTGTAAATCAGAATTATTAAAATAAGCTCTAACGGTTATTAAACTATTTTTAAAAGAGGAAATGCGTCCTAAAATCTGTTTTGATTTGTAGCGTTCTCTATCTAAATTCATTTCTTTAATAATGGAACTTATCAAACGAACTGAATCTTGTGAATCGTAAATTGTAAAATTAGTTGGAAAACCTATTTTGTCTGCTTCCGACCTTAAAATCCTTGCAAAAACAGAGTGAAAAGTTCCCATCCAAAGATTCTTGGCTTCACTTACACCTACAACTCCTGCAATTCTTGCCTTCATTTCTTTGGCCGCTTTATTGGTAAACGTAAGCGATAAAATGTTAAATGCATCTACTCCTTGCTGCATTAAATGTGCAATTCGGTATGTTAATACACGTGTTTTACCAGAACCTGCACCTGCAATAATAATCATAGGGCCGTCTTTCTGTAAGACTGCTTCTTTTTGAGCTTCGTTTAAAGAATTTAAGTAGGTATTCAATTGTTTATTTTGAAGATATTTAAAAAAAAGTAAATTTAGCGAAACTATTGGTTTTATTGAAGAAGATGCTTTTTTTTTATTCACAAGTTATTCAGTATTGAAATAATAATTGTAAAGAAGAATCCTTAAAGTAAAAATCATGTTTTTATTGCTAAAGCAGAAGTTAGATTGGTACTTTATTCATTTTTAACTTTGCGATGTTTTTAGGAATCCTATATTTGTATGTTTTAAAGCTAATTAAACTTCATGGAAGACAAAATAATAGAAAGTATTGGGTATGTTTTACCTGCAATTGTTACAGGTTTGGTTGGGTATTACATGTTTAAAGGAACTATAAAACAGCAAAATTCTGAAAAGAGACTGACACTTGTGTCAGAAAGAAAAAAAGAGGCTTTACCAATAAAACTCCAAGCTTATGAACGGATGTTGTTATTTTGCGAGCGTATGAATCCTGTTAAAATGTTAGTAAGAATAAAGCCAATCTCAGAAAACACACAAGACTATTTACAATTATTAATTACAAACTTAACACAAGAATTTGAACATAATTTAGTGCAACAAATTTATATTTCTGATGCTTCTTGGACTACCATTTTAGCTACAAAAAATGCAATCATTATTAAATTAAAAGCAGTATCTGAAACGGTAAATTCAGCAAGCGAATTGCGAGAAAGTGTTATCACATATTATACAAAAACAATTCCACCAACAGAAACTGCCATCTCATTTATAAAAAATGAAGTAAGGAAAATAATCTAATAAAAAAGACGCTTCATAGAAAATTCTATGAAGCGTCTTTAATTTTATGTAAATATTTATGCCGCTTAGAACCGAAGCCTAACCCCTACTTTAAAGTTTCTACCTCTTGTAGAGAAACCTAAAATATCATCATAATCTTCATCCAAAACATTCGTTACAGCACCAAATAAAGTTACCGTTTCATCTAATAATTTACAGTTTGACATAAAGTCTAAAACTTGATAACTTTTTAAAATAACATCTTCACCTAAAGCTCCAAAAGAACCATATCGATCAAAAATTGTTCTTTCACTCACATTTCTATATGTAAAATTGAAAAAGGCATTTTCTGATGCAATAATATCAATTCCTGCTACTATTTTATTAGCAGGAATATAATCATTAAAATCTTCAAATTTATCCTTATCAACATATGTGTAAGAAGCATTTACAGTTAAAAAACTAACTGGTGTAATTTTAGTATTTACTTCAAATCCAATAGCGTCAGAGGTCCCATTTCCATATTTAAAAGTAGTATTATCAAAAATAATAGCCTCTTCTTCTTTTCTGTTAAAGTACACAGCATCAAACTGAATCCAATCTTGATAAGTCACATCAAAACCAGCTTCAAAAGTTTTATTAGATTCTGGTTTTAAGTCAATATTTCCAGCAGAACCATCATACAATTGATATAGACTTGGTGCTATAAATGCTGTACTGTAAGAAGTCAATAATTTTAAAGAACTGTTTTGATTTTTTAAAATTGAGTATGCAAGGTTTCCATCATACACAAAATGATTTCCATACAAATTATGTATATTTAAGCGTCCACCAATATTTGCGCTTAAACCATAATCAGAAAGATAAACAGCACTTGCATAAGGATCTATTGTCTTAAAATTAGCAATTCCTCTGTCTATTGTTGCAAAAGGAGTTTCAGTTTGGTTGCTGTGTTCTTGATAATTCACTCCAGTAATCAATTGAAAACTTGAAGAAAATTCATGTTTATTTACCAAATCTACATTAATGCTTCTTCCATTATATGTGTAATTATCTAACTTTTTAGCATAAGAATTAAACTGACCTATACTTCTTTTCACTTCGTTTATAGAAGCTAAAGCATATAATTGTCCTTTGGCGTATTTAAAGCTGGGCTTAATTCCGAATCTAAATTGCTCTTGATTCCCCGTGTTTACATCACTATCAGAAAATGCTCCTGCATCAAAGTCGTAATCAAATTCATCATAATTTAAAAAGGTTTCTATATTGATTTTGTCACTGACTTTATAACCTATTTTTAGTAAACTGTTTTTAGACTCATATAAATCATCTTCAAAAATTGCACCGGTTTTACTCTTTGCAGAAGACATCCCCTTTACACCAATAAAATTAAAAGAACTTAAAAAATTAACCTTTCCTAGATTTCCATTTATAGACAAATTTTGGTTAATATCAGATAAAACACTTGAGGTAGTATTTATTGTATTATTTGTACCAATACTTGTTTCAAAAAAACCCGAAATCTTAACTTTTGATGCTTTCTTTAAAATAATATTAATCACTCCAGTTGCAGCACCAGAACCATATAAAGTTGATGAAGATCCTTTTAAAATCTCGATACTATCTATCTGACTAACAGCTAATAAACGCAAATCAAACTCTTGGTTTATTGCAGATTGATCTGTTACTGGAACACCATCAATTAAAACCAAAACCTGCCTACTTCTTCCTCCTCTAATATTGATGCTCCTTGGTTCTGCAGTATTTGCATTTACACCTCTTACATCAATACCAGCAACTGTATTTAGAATTTCAATAATACTTTTTCCAGCATTTTGCTGCAATTGTTTTTGAGTAATTTTATGAATTATTTTACCCGTATTCTCCTTTTTAAGTTTGAACTTTGTTGCTGTAACAACTACTTCTTCTAAGGTTTCCATTTTTTCTTTTTCCTTTTCATTTTTTTGAGAAAA
>JAOLXX010000036.1 GCA_028343155.1 Polaribacter sp. | reverse complement strand
TAGACATCAAATTTTTGATGGGACAAAGCGAACTGCAAAACATCCAATTACATTATTAAAAGAAGCCTTGCTTTAATAATTATGACTAAAAACAACAATTATATTGCCGCTGAGAATCGCTATCAAAAAATGAATTATAGAAGGACGGGAAATAGCGGTTTGTTACTCCCTGAACTCTCTTTAGGTTTATGGCATAATTTCGGAGACAATGACAATTTCAAAAATGCAAGGAATCTTTTAAAATGTGCTTTTGACAATGGAATTACGCATTTTGATTTAGCCAATAATTATGGGCCTTCTCCTGGTGCTGCAGAAGAAAATTTTGGTAAAATTTTAAAGAAAGACTTTAAGAACTATCGAGATGAATTGATCATTTCATCAAAAGCTGGTTATGGAATGTGGCCTGGACCTTATGGAGATAATGGGTCTAAAAAGTATTTAATTTCGAGTTTAGACCAAAGTCTACGAAGAATGGGTTTGGAGTATGTAGATATTTTTTATCATCACAGACCTGATCATGAAACCCCTTTAGAGGAAACCATGAGTGCGCTAGATTTAATGGTAAAACAAGGAAAAACACTGTATGTTGGAATTTCTAATTATCATCCAAAAGAAGCAGAAAAAGCGTTCAAAATATTGAAAAACTTAGGAACCCCCTGTTTGATTCATCAACCAAAATATAATTTATTTGATCGTTGGATTGAAGATGGATTATTAAATACATTGAAAAAATCTGGCGTTGGAACAATTTGTTTTTCTCCCTTGGCTCAGGGAATGTTGACCGATAAATACATCAATGGATTACCAAAAGATTCTAGAGCTGTAAAAGAAAGCCCGTTTTTAAATACGGATACAGTTTTTGAGATGCTTCCAAAGATTAAAGAATTGAATGAAATTGCAAAAAACAGAAATCAGAGCTTAGCACAAATGGCTATTTCTTGGATTTTAAAAGATGATAGAATTACCTCTGTTTTGATTGGAGCCAGTAAAACAGAGCAAATTTTGGACAGCGTAAAAGCCACTGAAAATACTCATTTTTCTGAGGAAGAATTAATGAATATCAATACTGTTTTACTTTAATTCGAGTGCATCCTTAAGAGTTTAAAAAAAACGACTATTTCACATCTGAAATATTAAATAATATTAGTAGTTAAAAACCTCACCAATTTTAAAACCAATGAGGTATCAAAGTTTTACTTCAAACTTGCTAAACTACTTTTAATCGTTTCAATTTTTGCAACTGTATCGGCTTCTTTTTTACGTTCTAAAGCAAGTACTTGTTCTGGTGCATTAGAAACAAAACGCTCGTTAGAAAGCTTTTTTGTCACTCCAAATAAGAAACCTTCTGCTCTTTTAAGTTCGCCTTCTAGCTTCTTAATTTCAGCTTCTACATCAATATTTTCTATAGGAACTGGAATAAAATACTCGTTAGATTTTACTCTAAATGAAGTTCCTTCTACTTTTTTTGAAACGTAATTAATTGCAGATACATTTGTTAATTTCTGAATCACAGCATTGAGTTCTTTTGTATTTTTCTCAGTATCAACAACAAATAATTCTACAGTGTCTTTAAAAGAAATGTTTTTATCTTTTCTAATGGTTCTAATTCCTGACACAACATCAGTTGCAAACTCAAAATCAGTAATAATTTTAGGATCAAAACCTTTAATTATTGGGTATTTCGCAATAATTAATGCTTCCTCTGGAGCTCTATCTGTTATATAGTGCCAAATGTCTTCAGATAAAAAAGGCATAAAAGGGTGTAGCACTTTTAAATTATTCTCTAAAACTATAATAATCGCATCAAATGTCTTTTTATCAATGGGATGTTGGTATGCTGGTTTAACAATTTCTAATAACCATGAAGAAAAATCATCATTAATCAATTTATAAATTGCCATTAAAGCATCTGATAAACGGTATTTAGAAAAATGGTCTTCTATTTCTGCAAGCGTTTTTTGAAATTTCGCTTCATACCAAACTAAACCAATACTCGCAGTTTCTGGTTGCTTTAGAGTTGTATCAACTTCCCAACCTTTTATCAAACGGAAAGCATTCCAAATTTTATTTGCAAATCCTTTTCCTTGCTGACATAAATCTTCCTCAAACATTAAATCGTTACCAGCAGCAGAACTTAATAAAAGCCCCACTCTAACCCCATCTGCTCCATAATCTTCAATTAATTTTAAAGCATCTGGTGAGTTTCCTAAAGATTTAGACATTTTACGTCTTTGCTTGTCTCTAACTAAACCTGTTAAATAAACATTTTGAAAAGGTTTTTCATCTTTATACTCATATCCAGCAACGATCATTCTTGCCACCCAGAAAAATAAAATATCTGGACCAGTAACTAAATCGTTTGTTGGATAATAATATTTAATTTCTTCGTTTTCAGGATTCCGAATTCCATCAAAAACAGAAATAGGCCACAACCAAGAAGAAAACCATGTATCTAGTGCGTCTTCGTCTTGGCTAAGGCTGGATACCGAAAGCGAAGTGTTACCTGTTTTTTCTTTAGCAAGAATTAATGCATCTGCAATATTCTCTGCAACAACAAAGTCTTCTTTTCCATCTCCGTAGAAATACGCAGGAATTTGTTGTCCCCACCACAATTGACGAGAAATATTCCAATCACGCACATTTTCCATCCAATGACGATAGGTGTTTTCAAACTTCTTTGGATATAAATTAATTGCAGCATCTTCACCTAAAACGGCTTCTATTGCAGGTTTTGCTAGATCTTTCATCTTTAAAAACCATTGATCAGATAATCTTGGTTCTATGACCGCTTTGGTTCTTTCTGAAGTTCCTACTTTATTAATGTGAGATTCAGTCTTCACTAATACCCCTTTTTCTTCTAACTCTTTTGCAATTTCTTTTCTTACTACAAATCTATCTTTTCCTTGATAATGCAATCCGAAGGAATTTAAGGAAGCATCCTCATTAAAAATATCAATGACTTCTAATTGGTGTTTGTCGCCTAAACTTTTATCATTTTCATCGTGAGCAGGCGTTACTTTCAAACAGCCTGTACCGAATTCTAAATCAACATATTCATCTTCAATAATAGGGATTACTCTATTACATAACGGTACAATTACTTTCTTTCCTTTTAAATGTTTAAAACGTTCATCATTTGGGTTTATACAAATTGCAGTATCTCCAAAAATAGTTTCTGGGCGTGTGGTTGCAATTGTTAAATACTCATCCTCTACTGCCCCATCCAAAAGAGAAGAAGTCTCACCATTGTGAAGAATTTCTTTCTCAGCTCCCTTTCCTTCGAAAAGGATTGGGGATACAATTTTGTATCTAAGATAGTATAAATTCCCTTGTCTTTCTTCGTGAATTACCTCTTCATCAGACAAGGTCGTTTTCGCTTCAGGATCCCAGTTAACCATTCTATACCCCCTATATATCAGTCCTTTGTTGTATAAATCAACAAAAACTTTAATCACAGATTCAGACATTTCAGGATCCATTGTAAACGCCGTTCTTTCCCAATCACATGAGGCACCTAACTTTTTTAATTGTTCTAAAATTTTCCCTCCATATTCATCTTTCCAATCAAATGCGTGTTGTAAAAATTCTTTACGTGTTAAGTCGCTTTTATGAATTCCTTGTTCTTTTAATTTCGCAACTACCTTCGCTTCTGTAGCAATAGATGCATGATCAGTTCCAGGTACCCAACATGCATTTTTACCCAACAAACGAGCGCGTCTAATTAATACATCTTGAATCGTATTATTTAGCATGTGTCCCATATGCAATACTCCTGTTACGTTTGGTGGAGGAATTACAATAGCATAAGGCTCTCTTTCATCTGGCGTTGAATGAAAATAATTATTTTTCATCCAGTATTCATACCACTTACCTTCTACTTGACTTGCATTATATTTAGATGGAATTGTCATACTTTGAAGTAATTTTTGGAATATAATTCGCAAAAATACAATTATCTATTTTGTGGAAAAAATTAGTAGTTGATTTTTTAAAACAAATTATTAATATTATTTTTACAAAATAAATTTTTAGTAATGAAAAAAATCGGATTATTTTTAGTGGTCATTTTTAGCAGCCTTTCTTTATATTCTCAAGAATTTAAATTTGAACAAGAAACTATTGATTATGGGAAAATTGAAAAAGCATCAGAAGGAGCGAGAGTTTTTGTTTTTACAAATATTGGTGACAAGCCTTTAATTATAGAAACTATTAAATCTTCTTGTGGTTGTACTGTTCCTAAAAAACCAGAAGCACCAATTATGCCTGGGGAAAAAGGTGAAAT